>CAXUHG010000012.1:0-16415 GCA_964250805.1 uncultured Ktedonobacteraceae bacterium
TCATGATTGAGGAGCGCGTCGCCGTAGGTGTCTAATTTATACATCCTCCTGCTTCATCAGAAGCAGGAGGATGTATAAATTAGACACCTATCACCCCTCACTTGTACAGATGTGGTACTATAAGACATCAGCATGTTTCAGTAGTTTTGGGGGGTGCATAGGGATGAAATGCCCATTTTGTGGTGGTACGGAGTCACGCGTCAAAGATTCGCGTGACATTGGCGACGCGATACATCGTCGGCGCGAATGTGAATCCTGCAAGGGACGCTTTAGCACATACGAGCGTGTCGAAAAGTTCCAACTTATGGTCATCAAACAGGATCAGAGACGTGAACCATTCGACCGCCAGAAGCTGTATATTGGCATCCGTAAAGCGTGCGAGAAGCGTCCCTTGCCCGCTGGCGAGATCGAGAACGCGGTGGAAGAGATCGAGCAAGAACTCTACAGTCTGGGCAAACAAGAGGTGCCAAGCAATGTCATTGGCGAACTCGTGATGGAGCATTTGCGCCGCATGGATAAGATTGCCTACATTCGTTTTGCCAGCGTCTATCGCTCCTTCGGAGACGTGGAAACTATGTTCGAGGAGATACAGACGCTCCTCAACCGCGAGAAGACCGACGCCAACCCTCATACATAAAGGCAAAAATCAGGGAAACCGAACGGTTTCCCTGATTTTTTAGTCCTCGACGCGTCCTTGCGCTTTACGCAGACGCCGACTAAGAACGGCGAGCAATTTCAGCGCGATATCAGGATGCTCGCGAATCACGCCACGAAACTCCCATACGGGGAGCAGTAGGGCTGTTACGTCATCTACGGCGGTTACAGTCGCAGAGCGCGGCTGATCGTCGAGCAAGGCCATCTCGCCCAGTGCCTCGCCAGCTCCAGTGGTGTTAATTTCTTTTTCCGCTCCACCAGACCCACTGGCCTGCGTGATACTCACTTTACCACTTTTAATAATGTAGAGGCCAGAACCACTGTCACCTTGCGAGAATAATTTTGTGCCTGCGTTATAAGTACGCTCTTGACTACTTTTAGCGAGTGTTTGCAACTCTTTCTTATCCAAGGATGAGAAAAGCTCTACACTGGCAAGGGTGTCTTCGTTCACGCGATACTCCTCTTTAATACATTAGAAATAAGCCCGACACATACACTATGTCGATTTTCCTCATTCTATCACATGCCCTACGCAGAAAGAGAAAATCTTTGACATTCTGGGGCGTACCAACTACAATAAAAATAGACAGAAGGGCTGATAAACACATAATTGCACGGGTCTAATTATGTAAATGAACAGAAGAATGGGGATTACGTCGAGTGTAGGGACCGATTTATCACGTCCTGCTAGCGTCTCGATTGCCAACGAGGACGTGATAAATCGGTCCCTACACCCTCTCTCCATTCTTTTGTTACACCATGTGATTACATCCATTCGGAAATAGATTTCTTGGGCGAGGATAGAGAACATGACGACATCCGATAGCGAAAAACAAGAGCAGGACCGGCAACAGGCCGAGAAGCGTTTGCAAGTGGGGCTAGAGGCATATAACGATGGCAACTTAGAAAAAGCGTCCGAGGCATTTGGTGATGCTGAAATCCGCTTTCGCCTCGCTGGTGATATGAAGCGAGCAGGTGATAGCCGCGCAATGATCGCCGATGTACAACGTCAGAATAATATGCTTGAACAGTCAATCAACAGCTATCAACGCGCTATCAACCTCTATAAAGAGGCGCAAAGACCGCTCAATCAGGCACAGAGTATGCTAGAGATGGGGCATGTCGAACGCCAGCTTGCGCACCTTGATCGCGCTCAAGATGCCTACCAGATGGCGCAGGGCATCTATCGCAACAACAAAAACACACAGGGATTAGGCAATACTGCGCTCGCATTGGGGCATATTGCACTACAGGGTGGCAATACAGATTATGCCTCCGACTTTTATCAAGAGGCTATCCGCGACTTTCGTGAAGCAAACGACAGTATTCACGAAGCGGATGCGTTGCGCAGTCTCGCGGACATACAACGCATGGCTGGACAATTTTCAGAGGCCGAAGCAGGTTATCAGCAAGCGTTGGAGGTCTACAAAGCGACGCGCGATACCTTTGGTGCCATAGACGCACAACTTGGCCTAGCCCGCATCTATCTCGACCAGGAACAACTTCCGAAAGCCTCGACACTGCTCTCCGAAACGTTCAGTACCGCGCAGGGACTCGAATATGAACTGGGACAGGCCGATGCCAATCTGAGTTTAGCAGCGGTGAGTTTTCTGCAGGGGAGCGTCGAGCAGGCGTTGATTGGGGCACAGGCGGCGGGTCAACTCTACAGTGCGCAGCGCAATGCGTTGGGAACGGCACACGCAAACCGTCTCCTGGGAGAAATCAACCTGCGCCGCGGTCAACTCTCCTATGCAAGCTCTCTTATGGATCGCGCACAGCGCACATTCAAAGCCGTCGCGCACCGCATGGGACAGGCTGAAGCCACAGTAGGACTAGGAGAACTGCAACTACACAGGGGCTTTCTTGAACGTGCGCTGCAAACATTGGATGATGGGCGGACGCAGGCTCATACTTT
This sequence comes from uncultured Ktedonobacteraceae bacterium, assembly GCA_964250805.1. Lineage (GTDB taxonomy): Bacteria > Chloroflexota > Ktedonobacteria > Ktedonobacterales > Ktedonobacteraceae > JBBQVS01. Next base: position 2,570 of record CAXUHG010000012.1, read on the forward strand.
GCACAATAATCGGCTTGAAGCAAGAACACTGCTAGCAATTGGCGATGTTTTGTACCAGCAGGGACAATTAGGGCAAGCCAAAAGCGTGTACGAAGATGCCGAGAGTCGTGGTACAGAACTTGGTGAGTTTCTCGGCGCAACTTCTCTAGCTCAAGCACAGGCACGTCTGGCACGCATTGCCCTCTTTACAGGCGATTTGAAAGAGGCCGATAAGCAACTAATACTGGCAACAGATGCAATTGGAAGGAACCCAATTGCTACGCAAGTCGTACCAATAGTATCGGTGGTACGTGGGCAGTTGCTGCTAACGCAAGGTGAACTGACGCAGGCGGAAGCTCGCTTTAGCGCCGCACACGAGCAAGCTGAGGCACAAGAGGAACCGCTGCAGGCGGCGGAGGCATTGTTGGGGTTGGCGCAAACACGCCTTGCACGCGAAGAGCTTGAAGCCGCTCTTAACACCTTCATAGCGGCTGGACGCCAGTTTCAGCAGGTTGAAAGCGTTGACGGCGACGGCTCCTCTGCCCTCGGTATCGCACAAGTGTATCTTGGTCGAGAGGAATGGGACGCGACTCTCGAGAACTGCGAAGCCGCCCTTGTGCGTTTCAATCAAGCGGGTGCGGCACTGGGACAGGCCGACGCTCTCTTGACAAAGGGACTAGCACAGCGTGGTAAAGTGGAGATGGAGCAGGCACTGGAAAATTTCGAGCAGGCACTAAAGCTCTATCACCAGCAACGCAGACCGCTCGGCGTTGTCGATACACGCTCAGCACGTGCTGGCATCTATATGATACGTGGCGATTTTGAGCGGGCACGCGACGAACAGAGCAAGGCTATCACACAGGTTGAGCGCGTGATGCAGAGCTTGAACATTCCGCAACAGTGGAGCATGTTCCTACGTCAATACGCCGAACTCTATGCACAGACCGCGATTACCGACGTGCGGCGCAATCAAGACGCGCAGGCACATACACTGTTGCAAAACTACGCGCGTATCGCAGGTAGTGCTGAGATTCTTCGCCATCTGCAAGCGTATGAGGACGCAATGCCAACTAGTGGCGACGATGTAACGGAGGAAGAATTGCTTTCTAATCAAGACTTAGTAAAACGACTAAAATCCATTCGTAAAGGTTTATAATGAGGAGTTTTCAGCTATGAGTATACGTTTCTTACGTGGCGACGCGCAGGCACCCAGAGGCCATGCAATTCTTGTGGCACGGAGTAGCACGGGCGAAGTTTTTTGTACTTACTGTATTGTGCCTCCAATTCCGATATCACTGGCTAAGTATCTTCCTCCTATGTTCACTTCACAGATATCGCCGGAAGACTTCGGCGAAACGGCGAATAGTGTGAAGGGCATGCCTTTTCCACCGATGTTAGAAGAGGGCAAAACGATGGAACAACTTGAACTGTTAGCTGAACGGCGGAGTGATGACCTATGCGACGTAGGCACGGTAAGTAGACAGGACCCAGCCAGTCGTATGCAGATGGCGGCAATAAGTAGTGACGAGTACGGACAACTCTACGAGAAATACATTTCCTCGTTTGGCACACTCTCCTCTGCATCTTCTTCATTCAATCTCTCAGGCTCAGGCGACAACACGCCACTTGATGATGTAGACGCCGATGAACTGCTCCTGCAAACCATGTCTGATCGACAAAAGCTTGCCGAGCTAGGCAAATGGATTGGCATGGCTCGTTATGCCATCGAAGGTGAAGACAATGTACAGCTTGATGAGGCTCAAGAGCGCATGAAGCGCATCGCGAGCTTGCTCGCGGATAAATATCGCGGCGATCAGTTGATTGCCGCCGCTATCGACCCGAATTCAAAAGGCGCACAACTTGCCAGTCTCTACCTGAATAGAGCGTACAAACTACTTGATGAAGAATACGCGGAAATTCCTAATATCGAACGCGAAATCCGCGATTTACAAGGATAAATTTTAAGTATAAAGAGGTATTCTGTATGGCATCCATCGAAATGAAGGCCGATCTATCATCGCTCGTTTCCGCACTGGTTGCGGGCGATAACAACGCGATTATTGAGGCTGCACGCGATTTACTAGCACACGGAGAATCCGCCGACGTGCTGATAGGACGCATAGGATTACTTGCCGCTCCTGGTGATTCCACGGGACAAACGCTGCTTATATTGAACGCAGCCGCCATGTTGTGTCGCTACATTCATACAATTCCCCAGCCCCTTGATGGGGCAGAGCAGGGAAGTGAACGCGCATTACCACTCTTTGCAGAGGCAATGTTGGCGGCGGCTCCTGCGGTACGAGCAGGCCAGAAGACAACGGTCACGTATCCAGAACCCTTCTTTCCTAGCGGACTGGGAGAAAAGGGGAGCGTGACCGAGGCACTGCGCGAAGCCGTTGAAAAGAACGATACGCTACGTGTCGAACGCCTTCTCTTTGGGCTGTATGGAACTGGTGCCGATTACCGCACACTAGAGGTACGAACTTACGATAGTATTGCAACTACGTTTCAGGATAACGGCAAACCATTTATGCTCGCGGTACGTGGCTTTCAATTGCTAGGCACAGTCGAATGGGGAGACCGCATACCGGTCATTCTGCATTGGCTCGCTCCTCACTTACCATTGCGTCCTGATGCCGTTGCGCCAGAGTGGGTCAAGACGGTTTCCGACTTCGCACTCGACCCTGCACACGATATGACAAGCATTAGGACACGCATCACTGCACCTAAAAATCAGAATGCGTTACCACTTCATCAATTGATCCTGAGCGACGCCGACACGCTACAAGTATGTCAAGCGGTTTACGATACAATTATGAAAGGTGAAGCATCATCAAGAGCCGTCAGTTCGGTTATCGCGCTCGCGGCTGCGGATGTAATGCATCTCGTGGGCGATGGAGACCGCGCGTTATTCATAAGAGTCGCGCAAGGTCTGCTCTTCGCCTCTGCCATTCGTCTAGCATTTCAGCAGGTGCAGGATGTCGATGTACTGCCACTCCTGTTCACCTCCGCCGCCTTTGTCAACGCACTCCGCAAAGAGATTGCCGCGCAAAACAATACACCGAGTACAATGCAAGCCTCAAACGCACCCGTATTGGGTGGTGGACTGATTGCGCCCGCGCAGTTGGACACGCTTCAAGCACAATTAGAAGGCGGCGATGCCAACGGTGCCTTGACAACCACACGTCGCTATCTGAAGCTGAACCACGATACGCGTGCCCTGTTCGCTGTCATCGGGCTTGTCGCTGCTAGAAATAATGCTAGCCTCGATCAAGGCTATACGCTGCAAATTGTACAGGCCGCAAGCGAAGAATTTCTAGCGTGGCCTCACACATTGGGCGATACAGACACCGAAATCTTCCTACAGGTCGCCATTCGTGCCGCTGCCTTCGGCGAACGCGACGCGCTGATCTCGAATCTATAATACCTGCTGTATCGTGCTTGGACGGGGGACGCGTCCCCCGTCCAAGCACGATACAGCAGGTATTATAACAATATATTAGAGGAGAACTCCGTTGTGTTCCCTATAAAAAAACCTCTACAATTATTTCTTATGTTGCTTTGTCTCGGTTGCCTTCTCTTGACAGCGTGTGATGTTTTCGGAGGACCAGCACCTAAAAAACTGGTCAAGGCCCCACCTAATAAGCAGGTCTACACAGTACCCCTGGTCGGCATGACAGATGTTGATACACTTGATCCCGCGCTAGCTCACGATCCAACATCAATCTCAATAGTACAAATGATGTTCACAGGTCTCGTCCAACTTGACAACAAGTTACAAATACACCCTCAACTGGCGGCTTCGTGGAGTCTGGGAACGGATGGCGTCACGTGGACCTTTCACCTCAAGAAAAATCTGCACTTCAGCGATGGCACGCCTTTGACCTCAAAAGATGTCGCCTATAGCATTGACCGCGCCTTGCAGCCCGCCACGCAATCGACGGTCGCACCCTTATATTTGAGCTTGATTAAAGATTCCGACCAACTCCTAGCAGGACACATTACAACGCTTCTCAATGACTCATTACAAACACCAGACAATAACACACTCGTCATTGTCGCCAGGAAAAAGGCAGCGTACTTCCTGAACATGTTGACCTACACCTGTTCATATGTGGTTGAGAAGAGTCTCATCACGCACTATGGAGCGAAGTTTCTCGATCACCTGAATCAGGGAGGTGGTGCTGGTCCGTTTATGCTGACGCAAGATGTTCACGGTCAAGAAATCGACTTCGCGCCCAATAAAAACTACTATGACGCGAAACCACAGTTACAGCATGTGCGCTTCGCATTTTACCATCAGGAAAGCGATGCCTATGCAGCATATCAGCATGGCACAATTGATATGACTGATGTACCGCAGGCGACGCTAGCGAACAATAAAAAACGCGACGACTTTCACCAGATACCACAGCTATGGATCAACTATTATACAATGAACTATCTGGTCAAGCCGTTCGACAATATTCATATCCGGCAAGCATTCGCGCTTGCCATCGACAAAACAGCCATCGCCAACTCAGTGTGGCAAGGAACAGTTCTACCCACCAATCATATCGTACCTCAAGGTATGCCGGGCTATAATCCTGCTCTGACAGGACCCGACGGCACACAAAACCTTACGGGGAACATACAAAAAGCGCAAGCGTTGTTCAAGCAAGGATTACAAGAGGAGCATTGGTCAAGTGTGACGCAGGTGCCAGCCATTAAACTAACCTACGCAACAGGCGTCACTAGCACCGATCAAGAGGTCGCGGCGATTGCCGCAAGAGAGAAAAAGGTGCTAGGGATTTTAGTAACACCAGACCCAATTGACTACAACACGTTGCTCGATAGAGTGACCGCGGCAACCAACAACGCCAATGGTCTGCAATTCTGGGGACTAGCATGGGTGAGCGAATATCCCGACCCGCAGGATTGGCTCACATTGCAATTCGACAATGGCGTACCCAATAATAATATGAATTATGGTCAAAATACCAGTGCGACAGCAATCCAGCAGCAAACAGTTCAACAACAACTGGAAGCCGCCGATGCCAACACACAGCAGGGTACACGTTTCCATGCCTACCAGCAAGCGGAACAACAGCTTGTCAACGATGTCGCATGGCTGCCAATAGAACAAGTAACTTCGACATTTTTGCGCTCTCCATTGATTATCGGCATAGTCGATAATGGTCAGGGAATCATTCCACCCGATGACTGGGCCACCATTTATCGCGTAGAGTAGCAGAGCAAAGAGAAAGTCAGGATGTTTTCATTGCGCACATGTGCGCAATGAAAACATCCTGACTTTCTCTTTCTAAAAATTTCCTTGTGTATGTGAGAATTCGCAAAAAACGAACGTATTTTATACATAAGTCAGTATTCCTGAGTACAACTGATCCTGAACATGGTGTCAATTTGGGGCAGTATGTATCTCCAACGGTTCCCGTCACGGTAGACTCCAGACAACGTTGGATGCAGATAATCGCCGCCATAGAGTATTTCATGCTTGTGTTACTGTTGCGGTTATTTAGAGCGTATAGTACTGATAAGAGTTCCATGTATTTCGTGGAGCAATAAGTAATGTTCTCTATAGAACAAGGAGAAGTCACGAATGCGATCAGGCAAGAAGAAACTTACCCTCGGTATTCTGCCAACATTCCTATGCCTGCTATCCATGCTCATCGTCGCATGCGGCGGCGGTGGCACTGGCAATGGCAATGGTGTGCAGAAGGCAGCAGACAACAAACAAGTATATGTTGATCCGGCACCAGTCGCAGGTCTGTCGGACATCAAGACGTGGGACCCGGCACTATCCAGCGACACTGCTTCTACGTTTGCTGTCGATTGCGTCTTTACTGGCCTCGTGCAGTTAGATGATAATTTGAACGTTGTAGGCGAACTAGCGCAAACGTGGAGCGTTGGTCCAGACGGTAAAACATACACATTCAAGCTGAAACCGAATCTGACGTTCAGCGATGGCACGCCTTTGACCTCGAAGGATGTCGCATACAGCATCGACCGCGCATTGCAACCCGCCACAAAATCAGGTACCGCTGGTGCCTATCTAGCTCTGATCAAAGATTCAGATAAGTTACTTGCAGGGAAGATCAAGACCATCATCGGCGACAGTGTTACCACTCCCGATGATAACACCGTGATTATTGTCGCAAACACCAAAGCAGCCTACTTCCTGGACGCCTTGACGTATCAGGACTCCTATGTCATCGAAAAGAAACTCATTGACCAATATGGCAGCAAATTTGCCGATCACCTCTCTCCAACCAGCGGTGGTGGTTCCGGTCCGTGGGTGGTCAACAAATATGTACGAGGCCAGGAAATCGACTTCGTGCCCAATCCCCACTACTACGGCAAAAAGCCTCAGCTAAAGGAATTGCGTGTTCCCTTCTACAAAGACCAGAATACTCTCTACAAAGCCTATCAGACAGGTGCTGTAGATATTACTGGTGTCCCATCAGCACAACTTGCAGCAGCAAAACAATTGACTAACGAGTTCAGCACTACGCCGCAATTGGCTGAATTCTACTACTCGATGAACTACCTTGTGAAACCATTTGACAACATCAAGGTACGACAGGCATTCGCGCTGGCTCTTAATAAAGACCAGATCGCGCACAACATTTACAAAGACACTGTTGTCGCCACCAATCACATCGTGCCTAAGGGCATGCCAGGTTACTTTGCTGGCCTGAAAGGTCCTGATGGTACAACGAGTACGGCTGGCAATGTCACCAAGGCAAAGCAGTTGTTCACGGAAGGATTACAGGAAGACGGCATGACGGCTTCCAGCCTTCCTACGATCACAGTTGTTGTTGCATCTTCTGGTAGTGCTGATGCACGTAGCGAATTTGCCGCTGTTCAGCAGATGTGGCAGTCGGCTCTTGGTGTTACTATCAAAATACGTGACGAAGACTTCAACCAGTTGCTTACCGATACAACCAATATGATTAACAATCCTAAAGGTCTCGCCTTCTACTGGTTAGGCTGGATCGCTGACTATCCTGACGCGCAAGACTGGACATCGTTACAGTTTGGCAATGGCGTTCCAAACAACTACATGAACTATGGACAGAATAAAAGCGCGGATGCATCTGTTCAACAGGCAACTCAGCAGCAGTTGACAGCCGCTGATGCCAACACTGAAAATGCTAGCACACGCGCCACGCAATACAATACTGCTGAGCAGCAGTTGGTGAACGATGTTGTGTGGATTCCAATGTACCAGTCAACGGCGCAGCGCTTGCGTAAGCCGTGTGTTGTCGGTGTGGTAAACAACGCCGAAGGTCTGGTCAATCCAGAGTCCTGGTCCAACATCTACAAATCGACCGACCCGAACTGTTCCAATGCAACGGTTCAGCCGTAGAGAAACCTGATATTCAGAAAAGAGAGGGGATTGCCGTGGATAGTGTCCATCGCAATCCCCTTTTTTCTAAACTGTGAGGTTTCCCAAATAGGAAACGTATTTTCTCCATACGTCAGCATTATCGAAGCCGTTGAACCTACGGAACGATGGCGATGAGAAGCAGTGAATCTGTAAAGCATTGTATACGTTCTTTCCAGAACAAAGAGAGGTTCCTCATGCGATCAGGCAAAAAGCTCAAAATCGGGATACTTCCCACGTTTTTGTGTCTGCTATCTATGCTTGTCGTTGCTTGTGGTGGAGGAAGTAGTTCCACAACAACAACTACAGCACAAAAGGCACCAGATAACAAACAAGTATTTGTCGATGCTACACCGGTAGCAGGTTTGTCGGATATCAAAACATTCGACCCTGCACTTGCTACCGACGCCGCCTCATTGAATGCTATTGATATGGTGTTCACAGGGCTTGTCCAGTTGGATGATAATCTGAACCTCAAAGGCGAACTTGCACAAAGCTACCAACTTGGCTCAGATGGTGTTACCTGGACATTCAAACTGAAGCCCAACTTAACATTTAGTGATGGTACTCCATTAACATCAAAAGATGTCGCCTACAGTATCAATCGCGCTCTTGACCCTGCTACAAAATCCACTACCTCAGGTTCTTATCTCAACCTAATCAAAGACTCTGACAAGATGCTTGCTGGTAAGATTAAAACGGTCATAGGTGACAGCATCACTACTCCTGATGACAATACCGTCATCATCGTCTCCAGGAAGAAGGCAGCCTACTTCCTCGATGCCCTGACCTATCCGACCTCTTATGTCGTCGAGAAGAAACTCATCGACACCTACGGCAACAAATTCGCCGATCATCTCTCTATAACTGGTCCTGGTGGTGCAGGTCCCTGGGTCGTCAAGCAGTACACCCGTGGTCAGCAGATCGTGTTTGTACCCAATCCACACTACTATGGCAACAAGCCACAGTTGAAGGAAGTCATCTTCCCCTTTTACAAAGACCAAAGCACCCTCTACAAAGCGTATCAGACAGGTACGGTCGATAACACGCCTATTCCATCGGCACAACTCGCGTCAGCCAAGCAGTTGACCAGTGAGTTCCACAACGTTCCACAGTTGTACATCAATTACTATTCAATGAACTACCTTGTGAAGCCATTCGACAACATTAAAGTACGTCAGGCATTCGCGCTGGCTATAAACAAAGACCAGATCGCGCACAACATTTACAAAGACACCTTTGTCGCCACCAACCACATCGTGCCTAAAGGCATGCCAGGCTACGACGCCAATCTCAAAGGCCCTGATGGCACCACCAAAACTTCAGGCAACGCCGCATTAGCGAAGCAGTTGTTCACGCAAGGACTACAGGAAGACGGCTTGACGGCTTCTAGCCTTCCTCCAATCACAGTATATGCGGCCTCAGTTGGCAATCCCGACGCACGCAGCGAGTTCGCCGCCGAACAGCAGATGTGGCAGACAGCCCTCGGCATAACTGTCAAATTCCGCGACGAAGACTTCAACCAGTTGCTCAGCGACATTACCAACGCCACCAACAACCCTAAAGGTATTGCCATATGGGGCATTGCGTGGATCGCGGACTACCCTGATGCACAGGACTGGACGACGCTTCAATTCGACAATGGCTCTCCAAATAACAACATGAACTATGGACAAAACAATAGTGCGAACGCCTCCACTCAGAAGTCCATACAGCAGCAGTTGGAAGCAGCCGATGCCAATACGGATGCCACCTCACGCCTTCAACAGTACAACACTGCCGAACAGCAACTCATCAATGATGTTGCATGGTTGCCTATCGATCAGGTAGCTATCCAGGTTCTACGCAAGCCATGTATTGTTGGTTATAAAGATAATGCTCAAGGTCTGGTCAACCCAGAGTCCTGGGCCAACGTCTATAAATCAACTGACACAAACTGCTCCAACGCAACCGTCCAATAGATAACGAATTGTGACAACAAGAACAATTGTTCTTGTTGTCACAGTTTGATGAGCATGGTATGAATGCCATGTTCATCAAAACGTATAACATAAGCCCCTTAATTTTGAGTATTTACTTGACATTGTAGGAAGTCTCACATAGAATACATGAAAGTCAATCTCCGTAGTATCTTTCTCTAGGGAAATCCTAGCTTTTCGCTCTACTGGTGCCAATTTTAGAGTAAAGCTGCAAGACCCAGCAAGATACTTTAGCGGCAGGACGACTATCTATCGCTCGACAAATGTACTGCTTAATTTAAAATGTACCATTTGGCCTCAAACACAGCGTGGAGGTAATCGCATGGTTGGATTCTTTATTAAGAGGTTTATCGGCCTCATATTTGTACTCCTCGGAGTCACATTTATTACGTTCCTTATGGGCTACTTCGCCCCTGGTGATCCCATCAGAAACCTCTTGGGCAATCACTTTGAAATTCACACGTATCTTCGCCTCAAACACGAGTATGGCCTGGACCTACCCTGGTATCAGCAATACTTCAACTACATTACACAACTGCTTCGATTTAACTTCGGCGATTCGTACTATTATCAGGAAACATCTGTAACCAGCATTCTCGCACCAGGTCTACCAATCTCTGCCGAGTTAGGCTTGTGGGGTCTAATTCTCACCTTTGTGATTGGTGTTCCTGTCGGTATCCTTGCCGCCCTTCGCGCCAATACATGGATCGATACAGGAAGTATGACCATCTCGCTGATTCTTTTCTCGCTGCCCGCCTTCATTCTTGCCGTCTTCGTACAGGTGATTATTGTCTCATTAGACCACGGCACTCACAGTCATTGGCCTGTTGCTGGCTGGGGCAATGCATGGCAATATTCACTTACAGACTTGAGTTATAAGCTTGCGCCAATCCTAGTATTTGCGGCTGGTGGCTTTGCCTACATCGCACGTCTGACGCGTACTACCATGCTTGACGTGTTGCGCCAGGACTATGTTCGTACCGCCAGGGCGAAAGGGTTGAAGGAACGAGTCGTGAACTATCGCCACGCCTTCCGCAATGCAATGATTCCATTGGTGACAGTGTTCGGCACCTCTCTTGCAACACTCGTCGCTGGTGTGTTTTTCATCGAGCAGATCTTCAACATTCCAGGTATTGGATCGATTGCACTCAGTGCTGTTACCGACCGTGACTACACGGTCATTCAAGCAACGGGTATCATCTTCGCCATCGCCGTTGTTGTGGGCAACCTCGTCGCCGACCTTCTCTACTCTGCTGTTGATCCACGCATTAAAGTTGAATAAGGAGCAAGCACAACATGGATACAAAAGACAAAAACACTGACTCTGCTTCTAGCTTTATGTCACCCGACCCAGGCGTAGGACCACGTGGAGCAGAGCTAATGAGCGTTCCCGGTGCCTTGGATGCACAGACTGAGGCACAGGATGGAGTGGAACTTGACAACAGACTTCCACTTCCCGCCGATGTCCGAACGGTTGCGCCAATCGAAAAAACGTCTACGCCGTTACAAGACTCGTTAAGAAGATTACGACGTGACAAAAGAGCAATGGTCTCGCTTGGCATCATTGTCCTGTTCATTCTCATTCCTCTTCTCGGTCCCGTCATTTATACACATATAGGGGGCCAGGTGATAAGTGGAGTCACAGGACAACGTGTAGGACCGGATCAATATCATAATCCCTTCATCGGGTTCCTGGATCATCAGGATGAATTACCATCAGCACGCAATTGGCTTGGTACAGACGCTAATGGGCGCGATATTCTCGCTCGTTTAATGCAGGGTATGCTTATCTCGCTTTTCGTAGCACTGGCTGTTGAGGTTGTAGACGTGACGGTGGGCACCTTTGTTGGTGTCTGTGCTGGCTTCTTTGGTGGCTGGATCGATCAGTTGCTCGCACGCTTTACCGACATTATGTTTGCCTTTCCAGGTTTACTCTTCGTCATCCTGATTTCCGGTATCTTCGGCCCTAGTCTTGATGACCCATTAAGCAAAATTCCCATCATCGGCGGAAATGGCAATGCACGCTTGCTAATTGTTTCTATCGCACTTGCCTTTGTGAGCTGGCCGCTCATGGCTCGCTTTGTACGTGGACAGACGCTGCAATTGAAAGAACAACAGTTTGTCGAGGCGGCTCGCACCTCAGGGACCAACAACACGCGTATCATTACGCGTCACATTGTTCCCAATCTCTTCAACATTGTGGTCGTTGCCGCGACGCTCAATATTACAAACACAGTTATCGGCGAAGCCGGTTTGAGCTTCCTCGGTCTTGGTGTATCAACGCCTGGCGCAAGCATCGGCCTCATGGTTAGCGATGCGACGAACGTTATAGATGTTCATCCTTGGGAGATTCTGGTACCATCTGTAACATTGACCATCATCGTACTCGCGTTCTCGTTCCTCGGCGATGGCCTACGTGACGCCTTTGACCCACGCGCAAAAGACTAGTAAGCGGAGAAAAGAATAATATGGCAGCAAATTTGCTGGAAGTAAACAACTTAAAAACCTACTTTTACACCCGTAGTGGCGTTGTGAAAGCTGTTGATGATGTGTCGTTTTTAATCAAACCAGGGCAAACTCTTGGTGTGGTTGGTGAGAGTGGCTGTGGGAAAAGCGTCACCGCACTTTCCGTAATGCGTCTGATCTCTACTCCTCCTGGGAAAATCGTTAGTGGCGATATTCGCTTTAATGGCGAGAACGTTTTAGACAAGAATCTGGAAGAATTAAGCGAATTGCGGGGTAGTAAGATTTCGATGATCTTCCAGGACCCGATGACCTCGCTCAATCCCGTCTTCACCGTCGGCTTTCAAATCGCGGAAACGGTGAAACGGCACCGCAAAGACGTGAGCAACGATCAGGCATGGCGCCGTTCGGTCGAGATGCTCGATCTCGTGCGTATCCCCGATGCCAAACGACGTGCAAAGAACTACCCACACGAATTCAGTGGTGGTATGCGTCAGCGCGTAATGATCGCTATTGCTCTTGCCTGTAATCCACAACTGCTCATCGCCGACGAACCAACGACGGCACTGGACGTGACCATTCAAGCACAGGTGCTAGAACTGATGAAGGGTCTCTCGAATGAGTTTGGCACCGCCGTCATGCTGATTACGCACGACCTTGGTGTGGTTGCTGGTACCTGTCAGCATGTCAATGTGATGTATGCGGGGCATGTGGTAGAAAGTGCCCCAGTACAACAAATCTTTGAGACGCCTGCACACCCTTACACCGTTGGTCTGCTCAACTCCATTCCAAAGCTCCATGAGGGACGTGGCTCAAAACTTACGCCTATTCCTGGTCAACCACCCGATCTCATTAGTCCCCCTGTGGGTTGTCCGTATGCTCCACGCTGCCCCAAAGTGCAGAACCGTTGCCGTGAGGAGCGTCCAGAATTGATGTCGGTCGGGCGTGGCGATCAAGTGGCCGCGTGCTTCTATCCAAACTAAGGGGAAGAATATGGTACAGCAAGTAGAAAAACCAGGAGATGTAGCGAGTTCAACGCTCATTGATGTCAAGGGACTCAAAGTTCACTTTCCCATCAAAGGTGGTATTCTTGGGCGCACCGTTGCACATGTCAAAGCCGTTGATGGCGTCGATCTCTTTGTGCGTCGAGGTGAGACGCTTGGCTTAGTGGGCGAAAGCGGTTGTGGCAAATCCACTACAGGCCGCGCCATCTTGCAATTGATTAAACCAACCGAGGGTAAAGTCGTATTCGACGGACAAGAACTGACAACGATGTCGCCGGACAAAATTCGTCATCAGCGTGCGAAAATGCAGATGGTATTCCAGGACCCTTTCAGCTCACTCGACCCGCGCTACACAGTGGGACAGGTGGTTTCCGAGCCATTAGAGAACTTCAATCGCGGTAACGAAAAAGCGATTAGAGAGCAGGTAGCCGATGTCCTGCAAACAGTTGGCATCAATCCTAAATTTGTCAACCGCTTTCCACACGAATTCAGCGGTGGTCAGCGTCAACGTATCGGTATCGCGCGGGCCCTGGCCCTGCGTCCATCGCTAGTAATCGCCGATGAACCTGTTTCGGCACTTGACGTGTCAATTCAAGCACAAGTACTCAATCTGCTCCAGGATTTGCAGGGTAAGTTCGGTCTCACCTACCTGTTTGTCGCGCACAATCTCTCGGTCGTGAAGCACATCAGCAATCGTATCGCGGTGATGTATCTAGGACGTGTAGCGGAACTTTCCGATAGCGAGGAGTTGTATCAAACACCCCTGCATCCATATACACAAGCTCTGCTTTCGGCGATTCCCGTGCCTGACCCTAGAATTGAGGCCAAACGCAAACGCATCATTCTCGAAGGTGACGTGCCGAGTCCCGTCAATCCCCCAAGTGGCTGTAACTTCCATCCGCGCTGCTGGAAGGCGCAAGCGATTTGTCGAGAAGTCGTCCCGCCACTAGAGGAAAAACAACCAAATCACTACGCGGCGTGCCACTTCCCAGGCTAATTCTCAATGCACAAAATCGCGCTGGCCGGCAAAGAAT
>CAXUHG010000012.1:16425-17746 GCA_964250805.1 uncultured Ktedonobacteraceae bacterium
CCAACTTCCCTGTATAATTCTAAATCAAAAAATTCGCGGGGGCCTCAAAATATTCTTTGCCCCCCCCGCGCGATTTTGTGCATTTCTTTCCTAGCTTGTACGTGGCTCCAGATGTTTGATGCGAGCCAATAATTTGATGCGAGCGATAAGATGGCGATTATCAAATGGCTTGACAACGTAATCATCGGCACCAGCCTCAAATCCACGCACCTTATCTCGTAGCGTCATAAGAGACGTGAGCAGCATGATTGGAAGCTTCTGCATCGACTCACCACCACTGCGAATAAAGCGACAGAGGTCCAACCCACTCTCTGAATCGAGCAGAACCTCAGTAATGAGTATATCGGGAAGTACAGAAGCATTCAGAACTTGCTTCGCCTCAGCAAACGACATGACACAGGTTACAGCGAAGGTATCGCAAAGTGTCAGTTGAATTTTATTACAAGCTTGTACGTCAACGTCTACGAACAGAATATGCAACCTATGCACAATTTTAAGCTCACCTATCATCCATGTATGATGCAAGAGAGACTCCGGCGACCGCAACAAGAATAGCGAGTAGCGCGGACGCAATAGAGGAGTTAGGATACACCTTGTCTAATCGCGCTCGGCCTGCGTCTGTACAAAAAGTTCGGCACGACGTTGGCGATCAGCGGGTGTGAGACGAAGCACCTTTTCGATAGTTGCATTTAAGGCACTTGGCTTAAATGGTTTCGTCAGGTATTCATCGGCACCAGAGAGCATACCAGTCATTTGATCTTCGTCGCGTGACATTGCACTGAGAATGATTAACGGTGTATCGGCGGTTCGTGCATCACCTCGTAGACAGCGCACCAACTGGTAGCCATCCATACGCGGCATCTTCACATCGACAATCACACAGTCAGGATGGTCGGCATAGATGCGCTCCAAACCTTGCACTCCATCATACGCAACGATTACATTATATTCGCCCTGAAGATTCACGGCGTACTTAATAAGTTCTACGATGGTCGGGTTGTCGTCAATTACCAATACTGTTTTCATCGCATTCCCGCTATTCATAGGTCGCCTCTCACCAAGCCCTGCACACATACGGGTTACAGATTTCAGAAAAGGCATTATACCCAATTGCATTGTAACACAGTTGTGTGTTGCTGCCAACTAATTTTTCCGTTATAGCCATTTGTGGGATAAGGGAAGTATCGAAACTCCCCTCTCTTATTTTTATCGGAACAATACAGAGTTTCCTGTACCCTTTGAAAATATTTCATCCAATTTTCTACGAAGACTAGGGGGGGGGGGGGGCGGCGGGGGTTATTAAAAAAATATTGTGGTTTAT
>CAXUHG010000012.1:17756-24943 GCA_964250805.1 uncultured Ktedonobacteraceae bacterium
AGCACGCGTGGGGTGGGCCCCCGCGTCTTCTTATAAAATTGGCGATATGCTCAGGTTTCAGGCAAGGTGCGGTCGCACCTTGCCTGAAACCTGAGCATATCGCCAATGACGAATAAAGTGTGAAATTTTTCACCATCACAATATGTTAGAATATAGGGATGCTGTATTTACGGGCTGGGAGAATCACTATGCTTGACCGCTACTCACGACAAACATTATTTGGACCAATTGGGAAGCAAGGACAAGAACGCTTGCATGCAGCCTCCGCGACCATTATTGGCTGCGGCGCGTTGGGGACGGTGCTGGCAAACAACCTGTGCCGTGCAGGTGTGGGACGGCTGGTGATTGCGGACCGCGACTACGTAGAGACGAGCAATCTGCAACGTCAAATTCTCTTCGATGAAGAGGATGTGACGCGTCACCTGCCCAAAGCAATCGCGGCAAGCGAAAAGCTGCGTAGAATCAATAGTGATGTGCGCGTCGAGGCCCTGGTAGAAGATATTCACGCCGATGGCATCGAGTCGCTGGTACGAGAAAGCGATATTATCCTTGATGCAACCGACAACTTTGAGACGCGCTACCTGCTCAACGATGTCTGCATCAAACAGCATCGCCCCTGGATTTATAGTGGAGTGATTGCCTCCTATGGCGTTACAATGAACATTCTACCCGAAGACACTCCCTGTCTACGCTGTGTCTTTCCCGAAATGCCGCTCCCTGGCACCACACCCACCTGTGATACAGCAGGAGTATTGAACGGTATCGTGGGCGCAATTACAGGTATCGCTTCAACCGAGGCATTGAAAATACTGCTGGCGAGCGAAAAGACAAGCCGCTCAATGGTATGGATGGACGTATGGGAGAACACGTTCGAGCGCATTGAGCTACCGCGCCAACCTGACTGCCCAACCTGCGGTCAACATTCCTATGAGTTCCTAGACTCGCTCAGCGGCTCTAGCAGCACCAGCCTATGTGGTCGCAACGCTGTACAGGTGCGAGGCACAGGCAAACGAGGCACGCGCATGGATTTCGCTCTACTTGCGGAGAGACTTGCACCCGTGAGCGAGGTTCAATTCAATGAATTTTTGTTACGCTGCGTCGTCGATAATTACGAAATCACAGTTTTCCCTGATGCACGTGCAATTATCAAGGGGACAGATGACGAGCAGGTCGCGCGTTCTGTCTACACAAGGTATGTGGGAATGTGATGGCGTTTTGTATTACATCTGGAATGATTGAGGTATGGAACAGAGTACGGGTCTGATTTCATCACACCCTCGTCCCCATCGACAACGTTCACAGGGGTTGAGGAATAGAATCAATGGATGGGGGGCGGAATCGCTTGCTACGAGGTGTGATGAAATCAGACCCGTACTCTATTTTCCACATCCTCAGAGCGAAACATGGGAACGAGAGGAATAGTAAGCATATTCAACAGGCGCGAGGGCGTAATGAATTATTGCCCCTACTTGCTCATGTTGTGCCTTGTTGTTATAATAGCTCCATGTTCGCCTCGACTCGACTTAATGGAGTGTTGGTGAGGGAACGTGCTACGAAGGTCGAACAGCCTCCAACGCAACAACACCACCCTTGTTTGGTAAGGGAGATATCATAAAAAATGAATGAACATATACTTGTCTGCGTCGCATGGCCTTACGCCAAAAGTCCTACTCATGTGGGGCAGATTGTTGGTGCGTACCTGCCAGCCGACACGTTCGCACGCTATCACCGCATGGCTGGCAACTCGGTTCTGATGGTTTCCGGTAGCGACGAACACGGCACACCAATTCTGATTGACGCCGAACGCGAGGGCATTTCACCTCGTGACTTTATCGCTCGCTTCCACAAACAGATTCTCGATGTGTGGGAACGCCTCGGCATGTCGTGGGACTTGTACACAGAGACAGGCACAGAAAATCATTATCGCATCACACAAGATTTCTTCTTGAAGCTCTACGAAAAAGGCTATATCTTCAAGGATACAATGCAGTCGCCCTATTGCCCGACCGACCGTCGCTTCTTGCCCGACCGCTACATTGAGGGTACCTGCCCCAACTGTGGCTACCCATCGGCACGCGGCGATCAATGCGACAACTGCGGGCATACGCTTGATCCTGTCGATCTTATCAATCCTATCTGCCGTTTGTGTGGCAGCAAAGATAGCACATTAGAGATACGACCGACCGAACACTTTTTCCTGGACTTGCCCAAGTTGCAAGAGCCGCTAACCGAGTGGCTTTCACAGGAGAAAGATCATTGGCGTCACAACACGCTCGGCTTCGCCATGAACTGGCTGAAAGAGGGGCTACGTGCGCGTGCAATCACACGCGACCTCGACTGGGGTGTACCGATTCCGCTGCCAGGATATGAGAATAAGCGTATCTACGTCTGGTTCGATGCGGTGATTGGCTACTTGTCGGCTTCAGTGGAGTGGGCAAAGTTGCAGGGTACACCTGAGGCATGGGAAGACTGGTGGATTCCTGGTAGAGTTGAGCCGCCTGTGAAGTCTTACTACTTTATTGGCAAAGACAATATTCCGTTCCACGCCATTATCTGGCCCGCCATGCTCATTGGCTATGGAGACCGCAACCTACCCTACGATGTGCCCGCCAACGAATTTATGACGATGAGCGGTGCCAAAGCATCGAGTAGTCGTGGCAATGCTATCTGGACGCCCGACGTGCTAGACCACTATAGTGCTGATGCGCTACGCTACTATCTCTCGGCGACGGCACCAGAGGGGCGCGATACCGACTTCACCTACGATGAATTGATACGCCGCAACAACGACGAACTGGTCGCAACCTATGGGAACGCTGTTCATCGCACGCTAACCTTCTTACAGAGCAAGTTCGGCGGCGTCGTACCAGAGCCAGAAGCGTTGCGTGAGGCGGACCGCGAAATTCTGGCTGAGGTCGAGCGCGGTTTTGGTCTTGTTGGTCACAACATCGCCCTCTGTCACATGAAGGATGGTCTGAGCGCGGCAATGGCTGTTGCGCGTGCCGCCAACCGCTACCTCGATGAGCAGGCACCTTGGAGACAGATTAAGGTTGACCGCGAGGCCGCTGGCACCTCAATCTACGTCATGCTGCAAGTCATTAGTGGTCTGCATACCATGCTTAGCCCGTACCTACCCTTCTCATCGCAAAAACTGCATGAGTACCTCGGCTTCGAGGGCGAGGCCAGCCGTATGTTCTGGCGTCTCGAACAAGTACCTGCGGGTGCAACGCTACCCACACCGGCTCCGTTATTCCCGACGCTTGACGGGGTTACTGTAGGGGCCTGATTTATCACGCCCGGGGGGTGGGGCGGGGGCACACGTCACCAGAGAGAATCATTGCCCACGCGTTCCCCTCCCAACCCCAGGGCGTGATAAATCAGGCACCTACAGGGATTCCATTTCGTTGTTATATAAAAATTGTTCCAGTAGGAGGAGTCCATCGTTGGCGACAGCGCAAGAAACCTTTGGTGTCACCGTTATTACGCCATTACAGGTAAACATTGGCGGCAAGACACTCTCGTATGCTGAATATCTTGCGCTTCCTGCAACGCAAAGGTCTAACGATGAAGCGGATGTGGTAGACAGCCGCTTTACACAAAAGTTGTTGGAGTGGCTCGGTTTTGGCGAGGGCGATATTATTTACAATCGGTCCACTCCTGGGCGTCCCGAAGACAAGCCAGACTTCGTTATCAAGATGTTGGGTGCAACAGCGTTCGTGGTCGAAGACAAAAGTACCGACGAGCATTTTAATTCAGCCTCGATCAAACAGCTTAGACGCTATACCGTTGGCACCTCTGGCTATTGCCTGTGGACAAACGCACGCTCAATCACAGGCTTACGCTTTGACGCGAATGGACAACCGCAAATACTGGTTGAGGTGCGTATCGATGATATTTTTGGGGCACAACCAGCATTCTCGAACCAGGAAGCAAATATAGAGCTATTGCGCCTGCTTTTCCGCAAACAGCGCTTCACGGATGTCTCCAACCTTATTGCCACGATTGCTATTGATGAGGGCACATGGCGAGAACAAGCTAAGTCTCTTACTCATGATGCCTCTTTACAGACATTTATTGCTGAAAGTCGTTTTGTTCTCGATCAGCTTGTAACCGCAATCAAAGCGAGGCTAAGCACCGTCTCCAACGAACTTGAAGAGGCGAAAAACGATTTTCGTTCGAGCCAACAACGCTATGCAACTATCACCACTGATCTTCTTAATAGACTAAAAGGCGGTGGTGCCGTTAAGGTCGATGAGATAACAAGACTTGAAACCAAATTATGCGACCTCGAAGCAAACATTGCTGATATCAATATAGCCTCCATTGAACAACTCAAGCCAGCTATGACTGCCGCCTCACTTCCTCTCTGGACAACATTTATTCAAGAAATAAATGCTGTTATATCAACATTGCGCGAACGTGACCTAGCGCGGAGCGAGTCGAGACGCATTCATGCTGCCTATCTGGTATGGCTCGAACGCTACAAATATATAGAAGGTGAAGATAGAGGCAATGACGTTGCTATAGAAATGCAGCGACAAAATGCCTTCGCGGAACAGGTGAGTTATGTCTTCTTCGTGCGCCTACTGCTCGCTCGCGTCCTCGAAGATAAAGGTATCATGCCGCGTATCGTATCAGATGGTGGCTTCAGAAACTGGTTTGATTTCTTGAGAAGTTCGGCAATAGATAGCATTGACGAAATTCGCGGCGAATCGTTCCTCCCACTTGTCTACCGACGCGTGGCAAACTTCTATCGGCACTTCTTTCAGCAGCCCGTCTTCGATTGGTTTCTCCCCGATGATTATTTGTTGGCACTGGTCTTGCATCGACTCAATCAGTACAACTTCAAAGATGTGACCAGTGATCTGCTTGGCTTCACCTACGAAGCTTTTATCGAGCGTACCGCACGTAACCAGAAAGGCCACTTCTTGACGCCGCCTGCTATCGTCGAATTCATGCTTGACCGAGCCGAATATAACAACGCTGCAATTATTGGTGAAAGCCTGATAGATACTGCATGTGGCTCTGGCAGTTTTCTTGTTCATGCCGCGCGACGACTAAAACAGGTTCTTGCCTCGGCAATGAGTACGCAAGACTCGCTCGAACGCTCAAGGGTGTTTATTGAGCAGGTGCAGAGTAAGCTGGTTGGACTAGAAATCAATCCCTTCTCATGCTACCTTGCGGAACTCAATTTGTTCATTCAGGTACTCGACGATCTCGCTTTGCTGTGGAGCAATGGTGAACGTCCAAACATAGACCGTTTCGCAATCTACAACACGAACAGTTTAGAGATGCCCCAGGCGGTGCTTAATTCGAGCGAGCAGAATACAGCTATAGCCTTCACAGACGATGCAGCGGCACTTGATGAAGCCGCCGCTATAAAAGCACAACATAACAGCTTTGGCTACGTGATTTGCAATCCGCCCTATCTGAATCGAGGCATCATTTTAGGGGCCAAAAGCTACGGCGACTTTCCCTTCTATAGAGATGTTGTCAAAGGCGACGAAAACTTTTATCTGCTCTTCCTACGCCTTGCCGCGTACTACATTGCCCCAAGAGGGACGATCTGTTTTATTTGCCCACTCAACCTCTTTGGCGATGAATCCACCATGCGAGCGCGTGAAATGTTCAGCAGAACAGAGTGGAGTATTCCCTCTATTACGCGCTTCTATGTACGTGATGTACTTTTCCCTGGCGTCTTACAGGGTGTATGCGTCATACGCATTGACAACCAACCGTCTACACTCTCCGACATGTTGGAGGTACGTGGTGGTCGCTCTATCGCGGAAGCTACTGAGAATGCAACACAGGTACTGCGCACTCAAGTTCTTTCCAACTATCCCGCCAGGACAACATGGAGCAAACCCTGGCTGGTCAACGCCGATAGAGATACTTACGCGCTATGGGAATTTATACGCAACCAGTCCAATCAAGACTTAGCAGATTTGTTGCGCGATAAAATGGAAGTCGGCAAGGGCGATGTACGGTCTACGTGGGCTAAACCTATGCTTATTTCAAGACCGGACTCAAAAAGTCTACCTCTTACCAAAGGAAAGTATGTTACTGATTGGGGAAACTGGTTAGAGAGCGCATACCTGAATCCATACGTAACTCTATCTAGTTCTATCAAAGATTATACAGGTAGCCGATGGGTACAGAAGCAACTTCAAAGAATTGTAAATCTGCCTGAAAAAGAGATTGTAATATTTCTGAAAGAAGTTTCTGGATTAGAGATGCAGCGGCCTATACGTGGCACCATTGTTCAAAGAGATAAACAGCATCCCGTGGTCGCTGACGAAACGCTTCTTGTCATGTACACCTTGAGTGATGAGTACACAGATTTGGCGTATGCTGTCTTTGGGTTGCTCACTAGTTCGCTCTATAATTTTCTGTTCAGCCTCTTCTCGACAAACGCACATGCGAATTTCAAAGAGATACTTCGTCTGCCTGTACCACTGTGGTCTATAGAACGCGAACGGCAACTGGCGACCGCAACACGCGCGACGCTTGCGGTCTATGCAGAACTCCACAACCACGAAAAGCTCTATGGCTCAGACTCGACAAAACAGGTCTCAGTCAACGATGTGTTGCTTGTATCAAAACTTCCAACTCTGCGTTTTGAAGAGTTAGTATTGCGTGGCGACATTGGCATGAAAAGTACGACAAACCTCTCGTTAGAGATAATGCTACAAAGAGGCTTGCTTACGTTCGACACAAAACTCGGTCCTGAGCTTATACAGGGTCTTGAACGCATTCTACGCGCGAACGGAACCTTGACCTATACAAAAGGCGGCAAAGACATACGCTTCCCCAATATAAAAGTTCTGCCTGCATTCCTGGCACAACTACAAGCTGTAGAACAGGAACGGCAAGCAAAGATAGCAGCAACATCCGCAAGCCAGAAAGTTGTAGATGATGTTGTACTCGATGCTTACAGTATTACAATACCAGCTTGGCGTGACACTATCCGAAAAGGTGTGCCGTGGGGGGGGAAATAAAGGACAAGGGGCCGCGGGGTGGGGGGGTGCGGGGGGTGAAGCTCGGGGGGGGTGGTGGAGCGGGTCGCGCAGGTGCTCCGCGTACTCCGCCGCCCGCGACTCGGAGGAGGGGGCCGTCACCCCGGCGACGCCGCGGTTGACCCGCACGGTGGCGGTGAGCAGCAGCGCCACGCGCTGGAGGTCCAGCCG
>CAXUHG010000012.1:24953-31216 GCA_964250805.1 uncultured Ktedonobacteraceae bacterium
TTCAAATAACCCATAATGGTGGGGGTTGTTAAATAAATAACCCCACATCCCGCCGGCTTTGCCGTCGTCATGTCCGTTAATTTCTTGCCCCTGTTATGAATCGCTACGACGATTGCGACTAAATCAGACGTTTGCCCATATGTATTGCTACCTCGTGTTCTACAGGACCGGGGGGATAGAAGTGCTGGTTGATGCTCCATATTTCTAGCCCGTTGCGGAGGTAGAACTGAATTGCGGGGTAGTTGACGTTCTGCGTCTCTAGCACAATAGCCCAGCAACCACGCTTACGTGCCCAATCGGAGGCACAATTGAGGAGTAGTGAGCCGATTCCATAGCGACGGAACTGATGCCCAACAATCAGGTCTTCGACACGCACCACCGAACGCCACTCCTCGACATGCAAGAGAATGGCACCTGCCATCTCACCCGCTACGAAAGCGACATAGCCACCTTCACAGTTGCGTAGTTTTGCCTCCACGTCAGCTACCGTGTTTTCTTGTTCACGATAGTTTTTATACAGAGGTGGGTCAACGGGCGTTTCGAGCAGTTCAAAGGCGAAGGCTAATTTTTCATTGTCCTCGTTTTGCGCATCCATCAAGAGCCTATTCCGCACACATAACGTGTAGATACGGTCTGTCTCGAAGTTATAGTCGATAGCGTACAGTGCTGGAGCATCGTTGCTCTGTAGAGACCGCACATCAATGTGAGGCGTTTCTTCCTGCATAGAGCGTATCCCTTTCCCAAATCATTCTTCCAATATCTGAGATGGTAGGGACCGATTTATCGCGTCTAGGGGGTGAAGCGGTGGGGCACACGTCTCCACGACGAATCGTTGCCCACCGTTACCCCACCCCGCCGAGGACGCGATAAATCGGTCCCTACTAGAATTGATATCCCGTCACCATTGCGCCAAGGCAGGCAGCACCGACAACACCGGAGAAGTCGCCCAGCTTCGCTCTGAGAATAGGGGTAGCCTTTGCGGGGGCGGTAAGGGCAACGGTTCGCGCGCGATGCACAGCGGTTTCGTAGAGCAGGTCGATGGCCTCGATGACGCCTCCACCGAGAACGACTGCATCAGGATTGTAAAAATTGAGAACAGAGGCGATGCCATAACCGAGGTAGTTGGCGGCTTCTATGATCATTTCGATAACAAGCTCGTCCTTCTGCTGAATGGCATGAGCGAGAATACCTGAGCGGATGATGGTCTCGCCTTCTTTCAATTGCTTCAGTGCATCATCAGTAAGAACTGAGGCGCGTCCATGATGAATCTCCGCCATAATCGACTTTGTGATGGCGGTACGCGAGGCATAGGCTTCCAGGCAGCCGCGACTCCCACAGCCACAGATACGTCCATCGGCGACCAGCGTCATATGGCCTACCTCGCCAGCGGTTCCTGATAGACCAGTATACAGTTTGCCGTTCTGCACAATGCCAGAGCCGATACCGGTGCCGATAAACATACAAACAAAGTTGTTGTAGCCCTTGCCTGCACCATAGAGATACTCGCCCTGGGCGGCGACCTCGACATCATTGCCTACATAGACAGGCTTGCTAAAATGGGTGCCGAGAATAGAGCCAAGCTGCATATCGTGTACACCAAGATTGGGTGCATCGACCACCACACCATTTTTGCGGTCAATCTGTCCAGCGGCACCCACGCCAATTGCGATAATTTCTGTTCCCGCTGGCAGGTTGGCGTCGGTAATCGCGGTAGTCGCAAGCTCAATCGTGCGTTGCGACACAAAGTCTTGTCCACGCTCGGCACGCGTGCGTTTGCGAGCGGAGGCGATAACCTCGCCGGAGGTTATATCAATAACTGCCGCGAGTGTTTTGGTTCCGCCAAGGTCGATACCCAGTGCATAGGTCTTTGATTTGGACATGTGTTTTCCTCATTTCTTGAATGGCAGACTCAATCCGGGGTCTACATCGAGGTTAAGGCCGTGTCTCTCGCTCCTTGCGAGATGAAAAAACGCGGCTCCAGCGATCATTGCTGCATTGTCCGTGCAAAACTCAATTGGTGGATAGCGGAGTTGGACATGAAGCGGCTGCAACTCTTGCTCTATACGTTGCCGTAAACGAACATTCGCGGCGACGCCACCCGCAAGAACTACCTGCTTCACCTGATACTCCTGAGCGGCAAGGCGCGTTTTTACCGCCAGTACGTCTACAATCGCCTCTTGAAAACTTGCCGCAAGCAAGGGAACACTGGTTGGACCAGCCTCAGCAATCTGCGTTCCCACCCGCGTATACCGACTTACCTGCTTGCCTTCATGTTGTGCGTTCTCAGTTGCGCCCTCCGCAAGATGCAACATGGCGGTCTTGAGGCCGCTGAAACTGAAATCGTAGGTGCCCCGCAACCATGCTCGCGGTAGGCGGTAAGCAGTATGGGCAAGTGCGGCGGGACGATGCTGCTGTAGCATCTCGTCTTCGGCCTGTTGCGCCGCCTTTTGAATCGCGGGGCCGCCGGGATAGTCAAGGCCAAGAATGCGAGCAACCTTATCGAACGCCTCACCCGCTGCGTCATCGCGCGTGTGTCCCAGCAATTCGTAGTCGCCATGCTCGCGCACAAGCACCAGTTCGCTATGCGCCCCCGATACCACCAGACAAGTCAATGGAAAAAGTGGGTCGCCCTCCTGATAGCTCCAATTATTCTCGACTAGCGGTTGGGGCGCGACACCTCGTCGTAACCAGTTGGCATAGATATGAGCTTCAAGGTGATTCACACCGAGAAAGGGTAGGTTACGGGCAAGAGCCAGCGTCTTGCCAACCGTCAAGCCGACCAGTAGCGAACCTGCAAGTCCAGGGCCATAGGTCGCGGCAACTGCGTCTATCTCGTTCCATGAACACCCTGATTGCTCTAGCGCGGTCTCGACTACGGGAAGTGCCGCCGCCAGTTGTTGACGCGACGCCACCTCTGGCACAACACCACCGTAGCGATTGTGAATATCAATTTGTGAAGCTACAACGTTCGAGAGGAGCCAACGACCATCTTTGACGATGGAGGCACCCGTTTCGTCGCATGAGCTTTCAATACCAAGTACGAGCATAGACCTTATTTATACCTTTTATTGAGACTCTAACTTCTGATAAAGAGTCGCTTTCAAATCCTGAAATCTCTGTTTATACGCAGGCGAATTGATTTCATCGGTCCACATAATGACCGCATCTTCCTGATTATCACTATAATAGCGATGGCGCACACCGGCCTCGCGAAAGCCATATTTGCGATACAGATTTTGCGCGGTGTAGTTCGAGACACGAGCTTCGAGCGTGACCCATTTCGCACCAATGGTGTAGGCAATGTCAATCAAACTCACCAGCAGAAATTCGCCGAGGCCACGCCGCCGAAAACCTGGATGCGTCGCAATCGTCGTGATATGCGCCTCGTCAACCATCAACCACAGACCCGCGAAACCAATGATCGAGTCCAGTTCTGGCGATGGCGTACTGATGGTAGAGCGGCTAGGCAGCAGAGAGAGCGGAAACAGGCGACTTCTACGCGGCTTCTCGGCTTCCTGTGGCGGCACCGTTGCACGTTCTTCCGCGATAAGTTTGTCGCGCAAAACGATATAGTGCGCCCAGCGGTTATCTTGTAGCTCCTTACGATAGGCACTGGGCGGCCATGTCGATGGATAGGCTAGACGTTCGATCTCGACAACACGAGGCACATCGCTCATGGTCATTTGGTCAATGGCGTACCGCACCTTCTTCCCTTTCTGTACTACTTTGACCCGTAGGTCGCGGCGATGGAGAACCAAGCAGTGGTCGTTTTTTCGTACTTGTGGTGATTGAAGGACGCCGCAAGTAGAGCGGTTCGAGTAACAATGGGTCGTCTACTCTTCCCTCTTGCCAACGTTGAAAGGCAAGAGCGGCGAGTACACTAGCATGGCGTGTTGACTGCGCATTATTTACAAAGAGACTCTGTTCAGGTAGCTGCTCATAGAGTGCTTGCTGCGCCTCGCTACTTAGCTCGCCACAAAAAAGAATTTCCGGCTCTCGATGTCCTATTACTGGAATGCCCGTTGAGTTACGCGCCTGATCCTGTGCAAAGGCAGCCAGTTGCATAGGAGAGAAAATGCCGTAGTCGCCAAGTTGTCTCAGGACTCCACTTACACTTCGCCGATTCGTTATATGGGGTATGGCGCGATAACAGGCGGCGTATAATTCTGACCGCCCTGCCTCCATCACTGCACACAGAACGTGCGGCGATTGCTGTTGCTGTGCCGCGATGACATCGAGTGTACTGATACCTAGCAGTGGCTTTTGGAGCGTGAAGGCCAGCGTCTTCGCGGTTGCCAGTGCTACGCGTACACCATTGAACGAGCCTGGACCAGTCGCAACGGCAATACCATCTAACTCTGGCATAGCAATGTCGCATTCACGTAGGAGACGTTGAATGCGTTCGAGCAACTCTACACTATGGTTATTGTTAATATGCCATGTGTATTCGCCGTATACATCGTCTTCAGAACAAAGGGCGATGCTGGCACGGCGATTAGAAGTATCGAGAGCAAGTAATAGCATAAATTAACTGTTTTTCTGAAATTGCCGCAAGAGTTCGGAATAGTAGGCTCCCGTTGCGGTAAATAGGAAATCGCGCCCTGTCTCGCCATGCGGACTTATGTTAATAGTTAGCCGCTCAGGAACCCACAGGCCATCCGCTTTATCAGCCCACTCAACAACGCACACTCCATTACTATCATAGAAGTAATCTTCAAATCCCAGGTCTATAATTTCTTCTGGCTCATCCAGTCGGTATAGATCGAAATGATAGAGCGCGAGCTTTGATGTTCGTGTCGTGCCATACTGTTTCTGAGTGGGCGTGGCTATCGAACGAGCAGAAGACGTGTATTCTTTCAAAAGCGTAAACGTAGGGCTGGTGATTGTTTCAGTAATGCCCATACCCTGCGCTAAGCCCTGTGTGAAGGTCGTTTTCCCCATGCCAAGCTGCCCATTCAACAGAAGCAGTTCTCCGCCGCGCACCAGTTCGCCCAGATGCACACCAAGGCTTTGCGTCTGAGCAGAACTGGAACTGACGATATGCAGTGTCATTACGTCTTCTGATTGTGTGCCCTCGGTCACGATACTACCTTCAAACACAGTATACACCCCTACGTTTCGTTGTTTGTGAGCGTTCCCCATTATAACACACCCACGCTACCTCTTCTCAACGAAGTTTCGAGCCACAACTGCGGCAGTAGAGCGCGTTGGTACGAACAGGTTGTCCACAGTGCGGACATGGCTGCATCTGTGCGGCTCCACTGGGTGTCTGCTGTTGTGGGCGTGTAGGTGGAACAGGTTGCGACACAGGCTGTGAGGTTGGGGGTGGCTCATAGTTCGTCGTCGGTGCTGGTGCGAATTGGTCGGCTGGGTACGACTCGCTTTTGATCTCTTGCAGTTGTGTCTCACGTTTGCGTGCATCAGAATCTAGCTCTTGAATGCTAGCACACAGGCGCGAGAGTTGTGCATCAGTTAATGCTCCCTGCTGATACAGGTTCATCGCCACAGTACCAAGTTCGTCCAGAAGCTTCTGTCTCTGCTCCCACAGTTTGTCTAGCTCCGTCTGTTTGCTGCGAAGGCGTAGCTGCTTCTGCGCCTCCCAGCTTGTGCGACTGACGGCGGTATTCATAAAGTTTTTCGCCGACTCTACAAAGTCACTCATTGTATGTCCTCCATTTATATTATCCCTGTACGGCGTGTTGATACACGCGAATCTCTTCAAAACGCCCGCTTGCGCTCAGTTGGACGGCGACGACATCAATACGCCACGAGCACTCGGAACAGGCGTGGAGGTCCAGATAGTAGGTCGCCACCTGCACAATTTTCTGCTGCTTGCGCGGTGTCACCGCCTCTTCCGGCAAACCATAAGTATTGCCTCTACGCGTCTTGACCTCGATAAAAACCAGGTCGCTGCCTTCTTCCGCAATCAGGTCGATTTCGCCATGCCGACAGCGAAAGTTGCGCTCTATGATAGAGTAGCCCTGTCGCGCTAGCTCCTCTGCCGCCAAACGCTCGCCGGTGCGACCAAGCCCTTGCCGTGCCGCCTTTGGCGTTTTAGATGTGCCCATGCTATCTATCCCTATTCCCTCTTCCTATTATTACGTAGTTTGTTTGTGGATGTTGTAGTATGTTGATTATACTCTTGCATGTACGAAGATGCATACAGTAACATAGTTGTAGGGACCGATTTATCGCGTCCAGGGGGTGGGAGGGCACACGTCACCACACAGAATCGCCACCCACGCGTTGCCCCACCCCCTGGA
>CAXUHG010000012.1:31226-45478 GCA_964250805.1 uncultured Ktedonobacteraceae bacterium
TCCCCGGCCCGGGGGGGGGCCCCCCCCCCCCCACCCCCCCCCCCCCCCCCCCCGCCGGCCCCCCCCCCCGAGGACGCGATAAATCGGTCCCTACCGAAGGAAGTGCAATCATGACAGGACAACTTGTTTTTATTCATGGCTCAGGTGATAGTGGGCGCATCTGGCGTTTCCAGCTTGAGCATTTCGGTTCACAGCACGCTCTCGCGCTCGATTTGCCTGGGCATGGAGGGCGACCCGATACGCTTTCAGCGGAGGCGACCGTTCAAGATTACACACACTCAGCCTACGAGATAGTAATGCAAGAGCTACATCTGTCGACGCCAATTATCGTCGGTCATTCGCTTGGCGGCGCGATAGCCCTAACGATGGCACTGGACTATGGCAAAGAGCTAGGTGGCATCATTTTAATTGGTACGGGAGCGCGTCTGCGTGTCCTCCCTAGCATCCTAACAGACGCGAAAACCTCGCCAGAAGCGGCTCGTACTACGTTATCGAAGTTCGCTCTGTCACCCACGAACGAAGCTACGATGACACAGAGCGTACTCAAAGAGCAGGATGCCCTAAGTTCAACCATTCTCTATCGTGACCTTGCAGCATGCAATATTTTCGATATTATGTCACGGCTATACGAAATATCTTTACCTACTTTGATTATTTGTGGCGCGGAAGACCGTTTGACTCCTAGAAAGTACAGTGAGTACCTGCATCAACACATTCCGCATTCGACGCTACAGATTATTGCAGAAGCTGGTCACTATGTAATGCGCGAACAGCCAGAGCGAGTAAATCAGGCGATTGAAGCTTGGTTGCAAGGTCATTTATCAGAGGATCAGGGCACCCGCAAGGGGATGCCCCTCCCATACGACGTGCTGTGATGTGCTATTTCGTGTATGGAAGGGCATCCCCTTGCGGGTGCCCTGGCTTGGTTGATATCCCCCTCGACGCACTAAGCCTGTTCATGTTACAATGGCAAAAACACTTCCAGAGCAAACCTCTCATCCTAGGCACAGGAATAGAGTGCGGATAGAGCGTATTCGAGAATAGACGTAGCTGAAAGACGAACAGATTAGGAGAGAGATTGATATGTCAGGTCATTCAAAATGGGCACAAATTCGCCGTTCAAAGGGCGTGAACGATTCTCGCAGAGGACAGTTGTTTACCCGACTAGGCCGTGAAATCGTCGTCGCGGTACGTGAGGGCGGTGGTGGCGACCCAGATGCTAATTTCCGTCTCCGCATGGCGGTGCAACATGCGCGTGATGCAAACATGCCAATGGACAACATTGATCGCACCATCAAACGTGCCCTCGGCGGTTCGGAAGATAACAACCTTGAAGAGATTACCTACGAAGGTTACGGTCCTGGTGGAACGGCGATGCTCGTACAGACGCTGACCGAGAATCGCAACCGTACCGTTGCTGAGGTTCGCAACGCCTTCAACCGCAACGGTGGAAACATGGGTGAAAACGGGTGCGTTGATTGGCTGTTCGAGTCTAAAGGTGTCATCGAGATAGACTTGCAGGGACGTGACCCCGACGAGGTTTCGCTAGAGGCACTCGATCTTGGTGCCGACGACGTAGAGCCACCAAATGCTGACGACGAAACGTTAATTATCTACACTGATCCTACCGAGGTCGAGCAGGTCGGCAAGGCACTGGAAGAACACAACTACAAGGTACTGAAGTCCGAGGCAACGATGGTGCCTAAGACCCGAATCGAGCTTTCTGATGAGAAACAGGCGCACCAGTTTATTCGCCTGACAGAGAAACTCGAAGACCTTGACGATGTACAGAACGTGTATTCAAATGCAGACTTCCCAGAGGAATTTGCATCCTCCTACGCGTAACCTAGATGATATATACAATAAACGAGAACGGCGAGAGAAAGGAGGCAATGCGTATGAGCAATACGTCCAATCTCTCGCCTCCCCATCGGATTGCGCTAGGTATTGATCCGGGGACGGCTATTGTCGGGTATGCGGTAGTGATGGCGAAGGGCAGTGAACTGCAGATGATTACCTGTGATGTTGTGACAACTCCTGCGAAAATGCCGCTCGCACAACGCCTACAAATTATTTATGAGAAGCTCAGCACAATTATCGCCACCTATAAGCCGAATGAAGCGGCAATGGAAGAACTGTTTTTCGCGAAGAATGCACGCACTGCGATGACCGTTGGTCAAGCACGCGGCGTTGCCATGCTTGCGCTCGCGAATGGTGGTCTCTCCGTCGCGGAATACACGCCAATGCAGGTCAAGCAGGCTGTGACGGGCTACGGCAGCGCGAATAAAGATCAGGTGGGAGAGATGGTGCGTATTCTACTCAAGCTCGACAAGGTGCCGCGACCAGATGACGCCGCTGACGCTGCCGCCGTTGCCATCTGCCACCTGAACACGCTACCATATCCCACCTTGCTTTCAGGTTTACGTTAATGAAGTATTCAGGGATGTAATAATACGATTGAAAGGCAGACTTGCCTATGCCCTAAACATAAAGGACTCAAAAGTTAAACTTCTAAAAGGCTACACCGAAGTCTTAGAACAATGGAATAGAAAGCAAAACAACACTAACGGTAAAAAGAAGACTAGCCGCAAAACTGTAGAGACAGCTTAGAGTAAATATGCTAGAATACGGAAACGAGAGTGAAAATACTACGGTATAATAGCGGTTATAGATTGTGCTTAATTAGTTAGAGCTAAAGGACGAAACAAGCTATGCCAACCCTTGAAGAACGACTACAAGCCCTCGAACAAGAGCACACTCAACTCAAGAAAACAACCGAGTTACAAACTATTGCAATAGGCGCATTAGCGAACAAATTCACATTGGAACAACTAAACGAGGAGTACAATCGAATTTTTGATGCACTTATGGCTCATGACCGTTTTACCAATGAACAACTTGCCGAACTGAGAGAACAACAAACCCAACAAGACGGTAAGATTGTCGGACTACAAACCGAAATGCGCCAGCGTTTCACCGAGCAGGACAACAAATTTGTCAGGTTGGAAACCACACAAGCAGAACATACAACATTGCTTAAACAAATTCTCACACTCTTATCAGAAAGACAATGAAAAGTTGACAGCAGATAACAACGGACAACCACATACATAATGGACGAGAAACCCAAAAACTAACAGGAGACAAGCATTATAAACAACACTAATACTCCCCCAGAAAGTATCTACTATAATGATTACTGGTATTCATGGAACGCTTGAAGCAAGTAAAGCCGATGCGGTTATTCTCCGCGTTGGAGGCTTCAGTATACGGGTGGCTGTTCCTTCCTCAGCATTAGCACGTCTGAACGAGCAGGGAATGGAAGTCTCGCTCTACACGCATTTTCACATGCGCGAAGATGGTATCGCGCTCTATGGTTTTCTCGATGAGCAGGACCGCAACGCCTTCGAGCAGTTAATTGCGGTGAGCGGTGTCGGTCCCAAAGTAGCTCTCGCACTTCTGTCGGTGATGGATGCGCCAACGCTCTATAAAGCAGTCGCGGATGAAGATGTACAACGTCTCGGCCTGGCTCCCGGCGTGGGCAAACGCCTTGCTTCGCGGCTAGTGCTTGAGATGAAAGTGAAATTGCCCACACTTCCAACAACAGGTGCGGTTGGAGCCACTGCTGGCAATAGAATTCAGACGGAGGTACTGGAAGCACTGCTAGGCTTAGGCTACTCTCCAGCAGAGGCACAGGCGGCACTTGCAAAGATTCCACAGGATCAGGCGATGACGCTTGAGCAGCAAGTAACGTTCGCCCTGCGCTCTTTTTCGCGCAAATAACCTTGTATAGTAGGAAGATATCAGATTCCGTTGGAGGGAAGGAACGGACGCCCACAAGGGGCTACCCTACTATATGACACTCTTGCGTGCTTCGCACGCTCTGGAAAGTATAGTAGGGTAGCCCCTTGTGGGCGTCCATCGTATCTATACCTTTCTTGCTATTTTTGAACTGTATTGACCACAAGGGTCTTCATGTCCCTTATTTATTTAATAATATGAGAAAGAGTGTGAAAGTGTGGAGATACTGGTTGTAACCCTGGCATATACATCCCCTGAAAAAGATACAGATACGTTAGCACGTGTGCAGTTCATTTACGACACGGTACGCAATGCACAAGGATTGGTGACTTCTCGCTTCTATAGAGGGCGTGGAAAGTTCCCTTGTTACGCAATGCTGACAACATGGGATGATGACGACGCATGGCAAAATGCACAGCAACGCTACAACCCTAAGCAACTTCTCGCCGACACACAGGCACAGCTTCTAGTTTCGCCGCCAGAGCAGATCTTCTGCAATTACGTGTGGGGCTATAGCCGTCCCTCTGCATCGCCTAACCTCGCCGCTATTCATCTCGCAACCGTTCAACCAGAACAGACCGAAATCGCGCAACGTGGCTGGCTCGAAGGGTTGAGACGACAAGCGTCCCAATCTCAGTTGGCCTTCGCCTTTCTCGCGCGTGGAGTATACGAGCCAGAAGAGGAAACTGCTTCACCAGAGTTAGTACAAAGTCGCGCCCAAGGCACGACGTTGCTCAACCTCTTGACGTGGACAGGAGAACGAAACCGCGAAGATTTCTACACTGACCCAGACTACAAAGCGGTTTCCCGCTTCATCAGCAGTATCGGCAGCATGAACATTCTATCACTCGAACCGCTGTAAGGACCGATTTATCGCGTCCTTCGGGCAATTAACCGCCAACAAGGACGCGATAAATCGGTCCTTACCAGTCTTCCCATCTTTATATGATGCTATTTTCGTAGGGACCAGATGTATCGCGTCCGTTGCTCAATTCATTGAGCGAGATTCTTATCAATCAAGTATACAAGCTGTCTTAGCATGATCTCGCGTGATAAATCACACTTTCGGACGCGATACATCTGGTCCCTACGAAATAGCATTATATTAGGATTAGCAGAATAAGAGTCCCATCATTCTTCAGTCAGAAGAAGACTCAGCAACGGGTTTATCGTAATATTTTTTCAGTTCCATCTGTAACAAGTTATGGTCGGCCCAGAGTTGTTGCGGAAGCGTATGATATTCACCATCGCAGATTGCAACGGAGTTCAAGCACTTGCGATGAGGTGTGAGACGAAAACGAATTGAAGTACCGTCTATATCTACCCAGATATGGCGACGCGTATAACCAGTGCCCCATTTGAATAATACAGTGGAGTCATATTCCTCAAACCACCCTCGCCCTTTTAGAAGATTTTTGTTGATGCTCTGCAGCATTTCCGCAAGTCCGCTGTCACGCAGTATACGCTTCGCGTTCTCACGTTTTTCCTGACGTAATGCCTCTTGCCCTTGTTCAATATAGTCTTGACTCGTAGGACTTACCGACCTTTCCCTACTATGCTGTTTGACAAATTCATGAGGACGCCTGTAGGGACCGATGTATCACGTCCTTGTTCGGGTGTCGAGAGGTCACAAGGACATGATACATCGGTCCCTACAAAATTTATTATAGTAATACTATAGCACATATGCATGAAGAGAGCCAGTGCTCAAAATTCCGCGTATGCATCATGTTCCATGAAGTGAAATGCTCTCTGACCTGAAATCTGTGTGTTCAGCGGGGCAAACACCGGATGATGTCTTTCTACGCTATCGGTTCGTAAAACATCTGGCTGACGGATAATATGATGCGACGAAATAGAGTACACATTATTGGAAGACTGCTTGGCGTGGCGTTTTGCGTTGGCGACCAGCAAGCCAATTTCGTCCACATTGTGCGGGTAGCGGCTGCGATTATTGACGACGCCAATGGAGAGAGAGGCGAGAGGAAATTGATAAGCTCGACCTTTGCGGTCTACGCCACTGATTGAGCCGCGTTCTAAGTCTTCTGGTCGGTACAATAAAAAGCTCTGCTGCTTAAAATAAGAGAGGATCTTCTGGCAGAGCAATTCGGCCTTATCAGGAGTAGTCATCACTAGGAAATCATCGCCGCCAATATGCCCAACAAAATCTGTACAATTACCGAACTCATAGACCATACGCTGGCATGCCTGCCCAACGAGTAAAATCATCTCGTTACCCGCCAAAAAACCATATACATCGTTAAATGCTTTGAAATTGTCAAGATCGAGATAGAGAAGACTCCATTGATCGGAGCTAGCAAGTTTGGCATGTAGTGCATGTTCGATCTGCAATCCCCCTGGCAGTTGCGTGAGGGGAGAGAGTGAGCCTTGCTGGGCACGTCGAATCTGGCGACGAACCAACGCGAGTAACTCTTCCGTATCAAAAGGTTTGGTAAGATAATTGTCTACACCAAGTTCAAAGGCACAAATCTTTTCAGCATGCGATGTGCAGGCACTCAACACCACAATCGGAATATTCATGGTCTTGGGATGCTCACGCAACTGCTTAATGACTTCATACCCATTCATCCCAGGTAGCATAATGTCTAAAATAATAAGCTGTGGTGTTTCGCGCAATGCGAACTGAACGGCCTCTTCGCCGTTGAGGACAGTGACAGTGTGATATCCCTCGACCTCGAAGGTTTCTTTGAGTAGTTCCGCGATAATTCGTGCATCCTCAACAACTAAGATGGTCGTCATATTTGCTCCTGCCTCTACATGGTACAACACTGGATAGTATACTAGACCGCTTACAAAATTGCCACTTCAAAGAATAGCATCGCGTATCAAGGTTACTCATAAAGTGCAGTTAAGAGCCTGTGGTAATCCGTCTCCCCAGAAGGATATCGTACAGGTGCAGGATCGAGATATGGATGCAGAAAATAGAGAGAAGATTGTCATCCAAAAACTCAATACGTATGTTCAATTTGTCATTCGATATCGCAAAAGGGATAAGGAGGCTGAGAACTGCTTTAGCTTCCTTCAATTACACGTAAATACACTGATGGTGAAATGTGACAAGTGTATCGCATCTGTCATAATTAGTATAACATTCCTGTGCATAGTTGCAAGGGTTTTGTTATACAAATTTCGCAACATCGTGAAATCTCTCAAATATTCAACACACCATGACTTTTGGATAAATGTACGGTATCAAAACTCGCCGCCAGTGGCGGCGAGTTTTGATACCGTACATCTGATTTTTCGCTTGATAAGCATTTCGTACATATGGTATACTCCATGTATAGATAAACGGTATAAAAAACTCCTTCAATAGCACAAATATAGGGAGCGGAAGGGCAAAAAATGACCTCATCAGCACTGGCTGAGCGACTAATCACATTTCACAGCAAAGGACAGCCAACTTTCTTGCTCGAAGGCATGCTTCACATTCCCAGGAAAACGGACAACGTACCGGGAGTTATTCTTTGCCCTCCACAACCAGCCAGTAGCGACATGAACGACCCATTGACGATGGCGTTAGCAAAAGGGCTGGCGGAGACGGGCATGCTAGCGTTACGCTTTAATTTTCGCGGCGTACACAAAAGCCAGGGACAACAGACCGATGGGCGTTTAGAGCCGCTCGATCTCGCAGGTGCGTTGGATACGCTCACGAGAATACCAATAGTCAACACATCAAAGATATGTGTGATTGGGCATGGTTTCGGAGCATACATCGCGCTCCTCTACGCGCCTTTCGACCCGCGTATACGCACAGTTGTCGCCGTCAGCCTACCGCTTTTTCGTGCCGCTAATGGTTTTCCGCGCCCTTTTGAGCGACCAAAATTATTTGTGACGGGCGAGTTCGACGAGATTTGTCCACGTTACAAGCTTGAGCCTTTTGTCGAGCAGCAGGTGGGTCCGAAAGGACTCAAGGTGATTACCGGCGCACGCCATTTGATGCGCGGGTACGAGGAAGCAGCCGTCACGACTATTATTAAATACGTACACACATGGGCGACAATGCCCGGAGTATAAACATTGATGAACCCCACGAATCCAATTATCGTACAAAGTGATCGTACCATTTTATTAGAGGTGGATCATCCGCTTCATGCCGAGGCACGAGATGCCCTTGCTCAGTTCGCGGAGTTGGAGAAGTCGCCAGAGCATATTCATACCTATCGACTTTCGCCGTTATCCTTGTGGAACGCTGCTGCCGGTGGCATGAGTGCATCTGCTATCCTTGAGCTTTTGACACAGTATAGCAAGTATTCTCTTCCCTCGAATATCACCGTTGACATACGCGAATATATTAGCCGCTACGGACGTATCAAGCTGATTCGCAAGGGTGACGCTCTGCTTTTGACCTCAGAAGACATGGCACTGATTGCCGAGGTCATGCACCATAAACGCACGCAGCCTTATATTCTACGCCAGATCGACCGTAACACTATTCAGGTCGATGCCTCGCGGCGTGGGCACATCAAACAGGCTCTCATTCATATGGGCTTTCCAGCCGAGGACTTAGCGGGCTACACCGACGGTTCCTCGCTACCACTCAAGCTGCTTTCCCCAACTCATAACGGCAAGGAGTTTCAGCCTCGTACCTACCAGTATGCAGCTTCATCGGCTTTCTATGCGGGTGGGGCACCAAGTGGTG
Organism: uncultured Ktedonobacteraceae bacterium; assembly: GCA_964250805.1. Lineage (GTDB taxonomy): Bacteria > Chloroflexota > Ktedonobacteria > Ktedonobacterales > Ktedonobacteraceae > JBBQVS01. The sequence goes on from CAXUHG010000012.1 coordinate 39,691, forward strand.
GTAGCGGTGTGGTCGTTTTGCCGTGTGGCGCGGGCAAAACAATCGTTGGTCTCGCAACGATGTCAGACATTCAACGCGCAACGCTTATCTTGACGCCCAACACCGTCGCGGTACGCCAGTGGATCACTGAAATTCTCGACAAAACCGATATTCCACCTGAAATGGTGGGCGAATACACAGGTGAGCGTAAGGATATCTGTCCTATCACGGTCAGCACCTATCAGATTCTCACCTATCGACGCACGATCAAGCATGATGATGGCACGCAGGAAGAGGTTTATCCACACTTCTCGCTCTTCACTAGCTATGACTGGGGCTTGATCATTTACGACGAGGTACACCTACTACCCGCTCCTGTGTTCCGTGTCACGGCGGAAATCCAGGTGCGACGCCGACTGGGACTTACCGCGACGCTTGTACGTGAAGATGGTCGGGAGGCCGATGTATTCAGCCTGATCGGGCCTAAGAAGTACGATGTGCCCTGGCGTGAATTGGAGAAACAGGGCTGGATCGCGACGGCAGAATGTCATGAGATTCGTGTTGGGCTGAGCGAAGACGAGCAAATGAACTACGCAACGGCGGAGGTGCGCGAGAAATACCGTATCGCCGCCGAGACGCCTGCAAAGCTCTCCGTTGTTCGCCATCTCGTGGAGCAGCACCAGAACGATCAAATACTGGTGATTGGGCAGTATATCGACCAGCTCAAGCTGCTTGCGGAAGAGCTAGATGCTCCACTACTGACTGGACGTACTCCTAACGGGCAGCGCGAAAAGCTTTATGAGCAATTCCGACGCGGCGAAATCAAGCGCATGGTAGTCAGTAAGGTTGCAAACTTCGCCATCGACCTGCCCGATGCCAATGTCGCCATTCAGGTCTCCGGCACCTTTGGCTCGCGTCAAGAGGAGGCGCAACGCCTTGGTCGTATTTTACGTCCTAAAGGAGATGGTGGCATGGCCTACTTCTACTCCGTTGTCACGCGCGACACACGCGATCAGGAATTCTCCGCGAACCGCCAGTTGTTCCTTACCGAACAAGGCTATCGCTACATTATTGAGGACGCAGAGGCGTTGACCGCATCTACGGCACAGTAATGGTAGGGACCGATGTATCGCGTCCCGCTGGCATCTCAACTGCTGAAAGGACGCGATACATCGGTCCCTACCGCTGTGCCTTTGCTCCACAATTGTCCATGTCATATTCTCATACATAGCTTGACACACACCCGTTGCGAGTGATATTTTGGGGATAAGATAGAAAACTTATAGAATGCAGAGGATCGCATGGCAAATAGCTACATCGACGTGACAAGCGAAGATTTTCCTGAGAAGATATTACGATCACCGCTACTGGCAATCGTCAATTTTTCAGCGGAGCAGGCGAGTGCCTCAAAGATATTGGAACCAGAGTTTGAGGCTATTAGTAAAGAATATCAAGATAGGGCTTTGTTCGCGAAGCTCAATGTCACTGGACAGGATGAGTTCGTCAGGCAATGGAATATTGAAGGCGTACCGACCATTGTCTTCTTCAAGAGTGGACAAGAGATTTATCGCATTAAGGGTATCATGATGCGCGATAAATTGCGTCGTCAGATAGAAGGAGCTTTACTAGCAAGTTAGACTTGTAGTAGTGAGTTGCTTATGAGATTATTTTATTCGTGTGGAGGTTGAGTTGGTTGCGTTCCATGTATACCCTTTACGCCTCGAAGCGTCGTTACACGAAACGCTCTGGGGTGGTCGTAGATTAGAACACGGAAACTGGAAGAGTCTTCCCCCTGGAAATGTCGCCATCGGCGAGGCATGGGAAACAGAGATTACCACCATTGTACAAAACGGGCCTCATACTGGAAAGACGCTTGGTACACTTGTACAAGAATGGGGAACGGCACTACTGGGCGAGCAAGCGGAGGCAATTTTCGGTCTCCGTTTTCCACTGCTCGCCAAATTTATTGACGCGAACGCGAATCTTTCAGTGCAGGTGCATCCCGAAGACCGTTATGCGGCACAACATGAGGGTGGGAAGCTCGGCAAAACCGAGTTCTGGTATATTCTTGCTGCAGAACCAGACGCGAAAATCGTCTATGGCTTCAAACACAATACAAACCGCGAAGAGGTTCAACACGCCATTGAGCAGTCCACTCTCGAAACATTGCTTCACGAAGAGCCTGTAATGGCTGGTGATGTCGTCTTCGTGCCCGCTGGAACCGTGCATGCTATTGGCAGCGGCATTTTGCTCTACGAACTACAAGAGTATTCCGATGTTACTTATCGCATGTATGACTATGGACGCCTGGATGCATTGGGCAAGCCGAGAGCCTTGCATGTAGAGCGTTCACTGGACGTATCGCGCTATAACACCACCTCTCATGTGAAAGCAAAACCAGTCGTACTCGCAGGAAGTTCCGATTATGAAGAACGCTGTCTGGTCGCGAGTCGCTACTTTGTCACACGGGAGTTGCTGTTACGAGAGCATGGAAGCGTTCAGAGAAGCACGGACAAGAGTTGCGTCATTCTCTCCTCGCTTGGTGCTGAAATTCGCGTACTCTATGGTGAGAATCTTATACAGAGCGAAACGCTCTCACGCGGACAGACAATGGTGCTACCTGCCGCATTAGGAAGATATCGTATCGAAGGCAACGGAACGCTACTTCTCTCCTACGTCCCGACGGTGGACGATGAGACACGGCACCTATGGCAGAAAGCCAATTCGTAAGACGCTCCGAGGGGATGTTCGTCAGGTGTAGAGGCATCCCCTTATCAATTACTCTCTACGACGCTTGCGCCGCTCTTCTTCGAGATCAGTGATTGTGCCCTCGACCACGTTTTGCTCATCCTCCGGCTCTGCTTCAGCATAGGGATAGAGAGGACGCCGTGCCGCGAAGGTGCGCTGCATACGACTTACATCCGATATGGTATGTGAGACGGATGTACCGAGATTCAAGGCGAACAGCACAGCCGTCAGTAGTCCCCACACCACCAGACCTACCAGCAAGGTGATAACGCCTGCAACGATACCATTGGTTAGGCCACTTACCCTGCCACTGAGATAGGTTTCATATGCGACCATGCCTACGATAGGTATCCAGAAAAAACGCACAAGCACTTTTAGCAACCAGTGTAGAAACCACCACACAGCCTTCACAGGGTCTGAAGGCATATTCCAGGGTGGAAGAAGCTGTCTTTTTGGTTTAATATTTCTCACGCTAGCCTCTTTTCCACAGCACTATACGCCTCTATTGTACCAGTGTCTGAGTACGAATGCTAGTGTCCACATGACAGGGCAAGGGGGCCAAGGCACCCGCCAAGGGGCAAGAAAACCAGGGCACCCTAGCTCCACTTCTACCTTATTATCTCCTCATGCCTGAGTCGCTCACTTTCGGCGCGAGGCGCACCACGCCTCATAGTGAGCCAGAGCATCAGGTTCCATGTATTGCGTAGGCCAATCGCAAGGCTGACCAACACAATAATTGCAATGACTAGCAACGTAAAAGGCATATCAAGCAAGAAGCCTACCGCACTTACGATTAACAGAAGGCTCACAATGCCAGGTAGCAGCGTATACCATAACCAGTGATCGCGTTCGATTTCAGTATCGTTCCGATGCACCACGCGAATACGCCACAGAACTTTGCCCGTGAGCGACAGGTTGAGAACGCCTAACACGATCAGCACAATACTGAATAGCAACGTGTTGCGCAAAGGCATAAGGAACAGGCACGAGACAAACAACACTTGCATGTAGACAAAGAGAACGGGATTTACAAAAGTGCGCGTATACTCTCTTGCCTGTTGCGCGGGAATATAGCCACCAGCCGAGATAGCAACGAACAGCAAGCCAATCAGCGTCGCGGATGCCGTTCCCGTAAGGATATAGAAGTTCTGCCAATCGTGCAAAGCAGGCATTATAGCACGAACCCACCTCTCTTAGGATGCCTCCATGATGGAGTGTTTTCCGTGTATATCATACAACGTAATTTCACGAGCCACGCGCAATCGCAAACAGACCAACAACGCCAACAATGTATAAAATAAGTACAACCAACGAGTCAATGCCCATATTCAAAAACTGGCGACGCGGACGAAAGATGAGACCATAGATGTAGACAGCCGTGAGCAGTATGCCGAGGCTAGCAAGATAGATGTCGCTGTTCTTCGCCTGTGGCAGTGCGGATTGCCCAGAGAGGACGGTTGCTACGAGAAAGAGAACGGGCAAGAACGCGTTACCACCGAAAATATCGCTGAATGCAAGATCATAGGCACCAACTTTAACTGATGCCAGACCCGTCGATAGCTCTGGTAGTGAGGTTGCTGCGGCAAGCACGGTTGCACCGAATAGGACGCCACTTAGACCAATGGAGTTCGCGATGGCATTGCTGCTCTCTTCCAATACAACACCCGCAACTAGAGTAACAAGTGACGCAGTGCTAAAGACGATAACAACACGCCCTGTACTCCACTTCTCCGTCTTGCTCTCGCTGTTCTGTTTTTTATCAGGAGAATGTGTATCTGGTGCATGTCCCTTTTCTTGCCAAGGTAGATCGGTACGCGCTTTACCAACGAGCCAGATACCAACGAGCCATGTCACTAGAATAAGCACGTCGCCAGGAGCAAGGCGAGCAACGATGAGTGAAGATGGTAATTGTGTACCCATAATCGCTATAACCAGTACGGCAACAACTAGTACTCCCTCTAGCACCAATTGTAGCGAGGCCGCACGATAACTCAACGCATCCTTTCTACGCAACCCGAACGCATCTAAGATCACCAACACAACCGTCTGAACGCCGATACCGCCTAGGATGTTACCAATAGCGATACCAAGATTGTGTGCCAGACCAGCTGTCGCGGTAATAGCAATCTCAGGAAGATTAGTGGCGATAGCGAGGAACAGTAGCCCACCGAGAGCTTGACCAAGACCAAGGCGCGATGACAACACGTCAGAGGTATTGGAAAGCTGAATACCGGCGATCCATACGGCGACGGCACCACCAATAAAGATAAGGATGAGTGTATAAAGGGGCAACGATTGAAACATAAAAATACCTTGCTGATGTTTTAGAGAGTTGTATGACAATCGTTGCCATTATAGCATCTCATAAAGATTCATGAGTGCCTCATAAGGTATACTTTAGGCAACTAAACTACTTTTCTGTATATTGCATTTGGAGGCAACATATACATGAGCGAAAGCAACATTCCCGCCCAGACACGCATCGGGCATGTCCATCTAAAGGTATCGGACCTTGACCGAGCGATCTGGTTTTATCACGAAGTAATGGGCTTCGACCTGCTCTTCAACATGGGGACAGCGGCGTTCCTCTCGGCGGGCGGCTATCATCACCACATTGGTCTCAACACTTGGGAAAGTCTGGGCGGGAAACCACCGGAGATGGGAACCACTGGTCTCTATCACTTCGCCATCAACTATCCCACGCGCCGCGACCTCGCCGTTGCGCTCAAGCGGCTCCTCGACCATGAGTGGGGCATCGACGGTGCTAGCGATCATACCTCGCATGAGGCTCTTTATCTACACGACCCAGACCATAACGGCCTCGAGCTTGCCTATGACCGCGATCCCAGCTTCTGGAAAGTTATGCTCAACCCAACGCCGGAGACGATACGTACCATGAACAAACCCCTCGACTTCGACAGTCTGCTCGCCGAACTCGACGATAAAGATGCTGAGAAGTATCTCCCGATGCTACATCGCTATCGGTAACACAGTATGCATTTTTCAAAAAAAACCAACACCCCCACCTGGGGGGGGGTGTTGTGTAAATTGAATATGTGTT
>CAXUHG010000012.1:45488-67249 GCA_964250805.1 uncultured Ktedonobacteraceae bacterium
AACCACTGCCAACTTATGGTGGGTTTTTTTTTTTAAAAAATGCATACTGTGTTACCCTATGTACTCTAAAATTTCCTTTGGTAGTGGCTTATTCATAGCCTTGAGATAGACTGTCGCCTTGCCAAAGAAAATAAATAGAGCTTGAATATATACATCAAGCTGCAGTTCGACGGAGAGCGTGGAGCCACTTGGACGCGTCACATTGCGCTGCAAGTCCTCATCTGAGAAGGCGGAGAGAGTGGTTTTTAGCTCCTCGTCCAGCGTTTGATACCATGCTTGAAGTTGCGCAATGCTACTCTCTAAGCCAGCCTCGTCGTTATGGTACGAGAAGGCTTGCGTAAAGGTTTTCAGCGATTGAATGTACGAGTACTCGATATCGCCCATCTCCCGACACAAGGCTCCGAGCGTCGTATTCTCTCCGCCTGGGTTAAACGCTAGATCGGCATCGCTTATAGTATTTACTATCAGGAAGCGCATACCGTGCGACGCTTCGATCCAGGGCCATTTTTCTTGCATGTAACGGTTCATGATGTTGCTCCTTTGTCTTGTTATACATTCTACAATCTGTCCAAATACCAATTGCTATGCTTATAATAGTACATATTTTCTAAAAAGTCTAGTTTGTCACATCCCTATATACTCTGGACGTGCTTATAAGGAGTACAACACAAACATAAAATATACTGGAGATACAAAACATGACAACCAATACTACTACTCAACCGCGTATAGGCTTTCTTGGCCTCGGCCTGATGGGAAGCTTGCTTGTAGAACGGCTGATGGAACATGGCTATACACTTGCCGTCTATGATCGCACAAAAGAGAAGACACAGGACGTAGCGCAGAAGGGTGCTACCGTTGTCGATGCGCCGCGCGACCTCGGCTCGCATGCTGATGTGATTATCACAATGGTAACGGACAACTCCGCCCTGGATGAAGTGATGTACGCCGAAAATGGTGTTCTCGCGGGCACGCAACAGGGACGCACTACGCTGATTGACATGAGTACCGTCTCGCCGGAAACATCGCGCCACCTCTATCAACGTGCGAAAGAGCATGGCGTCGAGATGATTGACGCAGCAGTGTCGGGCAGCACCCCACAAGCAAAAGAAGGTAGCCTTATGATCTTTGTCGGCGGCGACGAGGCGACCTATCAACGATGCAAACCTATTCTTGAGGTGATGAGCAAGACAAGTTTCTACATGGGTGAGAGCGGCAAGGGCACAACCATGAAAATGGTCGTCAATGCGTTGTTAGGTCTTGGTCTACAGGCATTTGCCGAGGCACTTGCGTTAGGTGAAAAGGCAGGTCTGGAAAAGAAACAGTTGCTCGAAGTATTGGGTCAGACAACGGTTATCTCGCCCGCGCAAAAAACGAAGTTTGCCAATGCTGAAAAAGACGAGTATCCCGTGAACTTCGCCCTTGCCAATATGCGTAAAGACTTTAGTCTCATCATGCGCCTCGCCGCCGAACTCTCCGTCTCCATGCCCGCGACGGCAGCAGCCGAGCAGATGTACGCCGCCGCACTCGCGCAAGGACATTATGAAGATGTTTCGGTAATAATACAGTTTATGCAAGAGTTGTCGGGGATAAAAAAGTAAGGAATGAAGTGGAGGTGGAGATACATACTCATCTTTTCACCTCTGTATTGCTTCTTTACTAACAATGTAAAATGAATGTATGAACAAATATCAAAATATTCTTGACAGCCGAAACGTATCCGTTTCTGGCCTCACTATGCATTATCGTGTATCATCTCATCCCTTACCTACTAACGCTCAATCTATTGTGTTAATACACGGCCTTGCCACCTCGAACATGTATATGTTGCCGACAGCGGCACAACTTGCCTCGTCCTATCACGTCTATGTACCCGATCTTCCTGGCTTCGGCAAAAGTACGAAACCAGCACATCCGTTTAACGTCTCGCAATTAGCGGATGCACTGGCTGATTGGATGAAGGCTATTGGACTAGCACAGGCAACATTATTAGGAAATTCGTTGGGCTGTCAGGTGATTGCACAATTCGCGTTACGCTATCCAGATTGTATTGAACGCGCTATCTTGGTTGGTCCGTCCATGGACCCCAAGGCTCTTACTGCACATCAAGAAATCGTGCGTTGGCTCGTCAATGTTCCCTATGAGCCATTTTCCCTCTTCCCGATTATGATTGGCGACTTCTTTCACGCAGGCATACGCAGAACAGCTACTACATTAAAATATGCATTACAGGATCATATTCATGAGCATTTACCGCATATGCAAGTGCCAACTCTCATTGTTCGTGGTTCTCGTGATACAGTCGTGCCGCAACGTTGGGCGCAAGAGGCCAAGAATTTACTTCCCGATGGGCAGCTAGTTGTCGTTGCTGGAGCCGCACACGACGTGAACTACAATTCCCCTAAAGAACTGGCGCATATCGTGTGTGGCTTCATGCAAAGCTAGAGATACCTCAAAGAGCATTTTTATACGCGTCGAAAGAGGGGTATATGCGTATACATGTATCTCCTATCAGTATCTCTCGCATACCACGCTCTTTATCTATTAGTGCTAAAGGCTTATCTTTGACGAGTCTGTTGAACAATGACTGAATAGGATTAGCTTCATCAAAGCCTTTTTCATCAAGAAGGCGTAACACCTGCGCCCATGTTCCCCATGCGGCGCGTGAGTCATGTTCAGACCCTTCAAAGAAATGCGCGAGATAGCGTCCGAGTACAAAAACGTAGACCTTCTGCGCTTTCAGATGTTTTACTTGCTTCGCATCGAGACGCTCGAGCAGGGCATTGACTCCGTTGCGTTTTCCCCACTCGATAGCAGCGACGACCTGTTTACCTGCCGCGTAGAAGTTGTCGCGTTGCCGTAGCCGTTCCTGATATGAGTATGCAAAAGGGTCCTGAGATTTTAGTTCAAAGAGGGCTAATGCTCCCGTTTTACGATCAAAGAGAAGCGCATCTATATCCGTTGTGAGAGTACCTTTTGCTCCTCTCAACTCAACGTGACCAACACTTTTTACAAAGCGTTTATCGGCAAAGAGACGGTAGACATCTTGACGGAAGACCTCCTCTCGTACCTGTGAAGCTGTATGATACTCGTAAGAATATCTGCGTTTCAATTCGCGCAGAAGAAAGAACAGTGGCTCGGTCAGCAAACCAGCAAAGGACAACAGGCGATGCTGCTCATCCAGGCGAATAAGCGGCGGCTCAGGAACATCGCTAGCTGAGTAATGATACGAGACGTTCTCAGCGTCGAGCGTATAGGCATCCAGTGCAATTCGTGCTAGCTTCTCATCTATATCAAGTGTTGTAGCGATTACCTCTACTAATTCGGTATCACTACAAACGCTACTTTCGTGCGATGCAACATAAGTCGAATGCTCATTTGAAAGTAATGTGTAGCAGTCAAAATACTTGAGAACGAGGCTCACCAGCAAAGCAAGTACATCCCTATATACTTGAAACGTGCAACCACCAATGACTATAGAGCCAGGATAAGTGTTGAAAGGAACCATTCTTTTGACATGGAGCATACTCAGACGCTGGTAGTAGTCGTCTATCACATTTGTTGTTGTATATAGATCGCTTATTTGCCCATTCCACTGCGTCGTTAGCCGAATAAGCTGTTGCGAAATGTGCGCCTTTTCGCTTTGCAGAGCATCCATCTCAGAGGCATACGTTTGTGCAAGTATATCTGTCCATATTGACAGGTCTTCGCGCTCACGCCATTCGGTAGGGATTTTCTTGCCCGCAACCCAGACGTTAAAATGCGTATCGTTGCTCTGTTGCAACCGCAAAAAACCCATTTCGCAATACTCAAGAATACGATTCCCCTGAACAAGCAAACGACATGTTTGAAGTACAGTAGTAGCCCACGTATTTAATGCTTCGTCCATCATATCAATTGGAGATTGCGGTACAGAGGCAGAGAAACACAGCGAAAGTGCCTTCTGCCAACCGGAAGAGGTGAGAAATGTCGTATGTAGCTTCTGATGAGGTGTTGCAAGATAGTGCCAATTGTGCAAGTTCGCGAGAGCAAGTAAGGCACGTCGCCTATCAACGAAAAAGGTGTGTTGTAGATGAGCCTGTTGTGCTTGAAGCAGTTCTCGCAACTGCTCTTGTTTAGAAGATGTATTCATCTTCGCTCCTTTATGTGTGCTAGAAAAAGAGAACAATTCAAGTTGACCGATAACAAACTGCTTATCGGCACATAAAAATGCAAATTTCCTGAGTGTTCTCTAGCACACTGGCGAAGACATAAGTCGAGTTGACCTCCTCTGCTTGTAATATCAACAATATAGCATGGCTATCATGATAGGAGCAAGTCGAGTAAGTAATGCCTGCAGGGACCGATTTATCACGTCCTGGTCGGCAGTCGAAATGCTCACAGAACGTGATAAATCGGTTCCTACAGCCGTTTCCTCGTTGTCCATCAAGAATCTCCCTCTGAAAGCCATGTCATTCCCCCACATCCTCGCCATCTAGGAACGCATTAACAGCAGCATTGAATTGCTGCGGTTGATCGAACATGGCAACGTGAGCGGCATGGCGTAGTAACAGGAAGCGAGCATGGGGAAGCTCTGCACGCAATATAGGTCCAAGTTCGGGTGGCACCAGCGTATCGTTCTCGCCCCATATCAGCAAGACAGGCTGCGTAATCAGTGATATCTCTTTACTAATGTCGAGCGTGATTATGTCCCTTGTCGCCTTGAGCAGAGTGATAGGACCAGCACGAAGGCTGTCATAGGCAAGAATAGGGAAGAATTGTGGCATAAGATAGCGTCCGGCGGTAATCAGTGGAATCGCATAGCCAAGCACATTGCGTGCGATAGATTTGAAGGATGGGCCAACCAGCACAAGCCGCTCTACAACCTCTGGATGATGAGCCGCCACCTCCATACAAATGTAGCCGCCCATCGAGTGACCAATGAAGTGCGCTCGCGTTATACCTATCGCTGTTAGCAACGCGAACAGCCACTCGCTTGCCTGTTTCAATACAAAGCGTCCGCGCTGTCGCCTCCTCGCGCCAAACCCCGGCAAGTCAACGAGATACAGCTTATGATGTTGCGCGAGACTCTGTACATTGCGCCTCCACCACAGCGTCGAACCCGACAGCCCATGTACCAGCACCACAGCCTCGCCACCTTCACCAATCGTTTGATAGTGGACGAGGTGGTCGCCAACTTTGATGCTGTGGAGAGATAATTTTACCACTTATGTCCTCTCGAAGAATACCTATACACCTCTCATCATTGTAAAATAATTAGCATGAACTCTTCAACAGTAACACAACAAACGAAAGAAGAGGATACTCGCACTTTACAAAAGAATTCTAGGGCTTATGTATATGCTCAATTCATTCTCCACCTACGCTTTAAGCATGTCACGCTACACTTCCTCAATACGTACTAGCACATATAACCTTCTTGCACAGGACGTATTTTACGACCAAGACAATACCTATCGTAGTCGTTTCAGTGGCTCCATAGAAAAGAGATAAACTTATGGCAATCGAAACTTCAAATACGCAGCTAGCTCATCCCAGCAGCGTTAGCATCTCGAAAGAGGATGTACGCAAGGCTCACAGTGCGGAACTCGACGCCATCGCACGCTATCGACGCGTCACTAATTATCTGGTCGCAGCACAGATTTATTTACGCGACAATGTACTGCTCGATGACCCCCTGCAACCAGAGCACATTAAAGATCGCTTGCTGGGACATTGGGGCACAAGTCCAGGTATCAACCTCGTCTATGCGCACCTGAACCGCCTGATTAAGAGCAATGACCTCGACATGTTTCTTGTGACAGGGCCAGGACATGGCGCACCTGCCAACCTCGCAAACCTGTATCTTGAAGGTACGCTGCACGACTACTACCCAGAACTCACCTTTGATAAAAAAGGTCTCCATGATTTCGTGCGTCGCTTCTCCTGGCCTGGCGGCTTCCCCAGCCATCTCTACCCCGGCGTCCCCGGCACCATTCACGAGGGCGGCGAGCTAGGGTATGCGCTGGCAACGGCCTTTGGAGCGGCAATGGATAATCCCGACCTGATCGTGGCATGTATCGTCGGTGATGGCGAGTCGGAGACAGGACCAACCGCAACGGCATGGCACTGTCACAAGTTTATTCATCCTGCACAATCTGGCGCGGTCTTGCCAGTGCTACATCTCAACGGCTATAAGATATCAAACCCGACGCTCTACGGCACTATGAGCAATGAGCAGTTGTTGTACCTGTTCACGGGCTATGGCTATCAAGTAACAATTGTTGAGGGCGATGAGAATAGCGACCTTGATGCGCAACTGTATGGTGCTATGGATTGGGCTTACTCATTGATACGTGACATTCAGCACGCGGCACGCTCTGGTCAACCCATTGAGGAACCACGCTGGCCTCTCATCATTATGCGTACTCCGAAGGGTATGACGGGCATTAAGGAGATGGATGGCGAGCCGATTGAAGGCTCGTACCGTTCACATCAGGTGCCAGTCGAGGATGTGAAAACCAACCCTGCGCATATGCAATTGCTGATAAATTGGCTTCAATCGTACAACATCCACGAATTGTTTAACGAGGACGGTAGCCCGAAAGCGGAGATACTAGAGCTACCACCAAAGGGCGACCGACGCATAGGCAGCAATCCACATACCTTCGGTGGGCGTCTCACACGCGACCTCGACCTGCCGCCAATCGAGGATTTCGCGGTCACAGTCGATGAAGGCGTGGCGAATAAACACGGTATAGCAAACGTCAGTAGTATGGAGCAGGTAGCGCAATATCTACGTGAGGTAATTCGGCGTAATCCGAATCAGTTTCGTATGTTCAGTCCCGATGAACTACAATCGAACAAGCTTGGTGCAGTCCTTGACATCAAGCCGCGTGAGTACGAATGGCCTGTGCCACCTCATAACGAGAAAGTTGCCGCCGAGGGTGGACAGGTCATCGAGGTGCTGAGCGAACATGACTGCGAGGCATGGTTGCAAGGTTACATTCTCACGGGGAGGCATGGGCTGTTCCCATCCTACGAGGCGTTTCTGAACATCATTGTGTCGATGATGGACCAGTTCGCCAAGTTCCTCAAACTGTCGATGGAAATTCCCTGGCGTCTGCCCGTTCCTTCGCTCAACTACCTTGAAACCTCAACGCTATGGCGACAAGAGCATAACGGCTTCTCACACCAGAATCCCGACTTTATCAACTCCGTCCTGAACAAAAAGGCCGCCGTCTCTCGTGTCTATCTGCCGCCCGACGCCAACTGCCTCATTAGCACGATGGATCACTGTCTCCACAGCAAGAATTACGTCAACTTAATAATCGGGAACAAGCAGCGTATGCCACAGTGGTTGTCGATGGAGGACGCCATCGCGCATTGTCGCGCAGGTGCCTCGATCTGGTCGTGGGCAAGTACCGATAATGGTATCAGTCCTGATGTGGTGCTAGTTGGTATCGGCGATAACCCGACGCTAGAAGTGATGGCGGCGCGGCAAATCCTGCGCGATGAGATGCCCGAAATGCGCGTGCGTGTCGTGAACGTGACAGATTTGATGGTACTTGAGAAAGAGACTGTCCATCCACATGGCCTCGATCAGCAGATGTTTGATGCCCTCTTTACTGCCGACCGACCTGTTATCGTCAACTTCCACGGCTATCCATCCGCAGTAGAGCAGTTGCTCTATGGGCGTACCGATACAGGCCGCTTCCAGATCAACGGCTACCAGGAAGAGGGGACGACAACGACGCCATTCGACATGAATGTGCGTAATCGTACTGACCGTTATCATCTCGTGATGCAGGCCATCCGTGCCGCAGCAGCCTATAACCCACAGGTAGAGGCACGTGCCAGCGAGCGCGTGAGCCACTACGAATACGTGCTGGCGGACCACCACCGCTACATTCTGGCACACGGCTCGGACCCCGAAGCGATTGTTGATTGGAAATGGCAGAACTGAAAATATACAATACACGGCAGGAGGCATCTGTTGGATGCCTCCTGCCGTGTATTGTATAGTAAATATTTTTGGAGGATTGAGGCTATGAAAATACTTGTGCTGAACGCTGGTTCGAGCAGCCAGAAGAGCCGTTTGTACGATATTGACGAGACACTGCCAGCCACCGCCCCTAAACCATTGTGGGCGGCTGACGCGGAGACGAAGGACAAGGGGTCGGCGCAACTTGAGATTACAACCGCAGATGGGAAGAAGGTGCAACAAGAGGTGTCGGCAGACTCGCGTCCAGCGGTGGTGGAGCAGATGCTCAAGACGATTTGGAGCGGCGAAACGAAAGTTCTCGATGGCCCCGAAGCCGTAGACATGGTGGGACATCGCGTTGTGCATGGCGGACCAGACTATCGAGAGAGCGTTAGAATTACGCAGGCGGTGAAGGACGATATTTCTAAATATGCCTCATATGCACCCTTGCATAATCCTGTGAATCTTGAAGGCATCGAAGGCGTCGAGCATATGCTAGGCAACAAAGTGCAGCAGGTCGCGGTCTTCGATACCGCCTTCCACAAGACGCTCCCGATGGAGACAGTGGTCTACCCTGGCCCCTATGAGTGGTATGAGCAGGGCATTCGTCGCTATGGCTTTCACGGTATCAGCCACCAATACTGCACTCAGCGCATCGGTCAAATTCTACAGGAGGATGAGTCACAACTCCGTATCGTCAACTGTCATATGGGCAATGGCTGTTCGTTAACGGCTATACGAAATGGCGAGAGCTTCGATACGACAATGGGCTTTACACCACTTGAGGGCGTGATGATGGGAAGCCGCTCTGGTACTATTGACCCCAGTATCCTAATATATTTGCAACGCGAAAAGGGTTATAATGCTGATCAGTTCGATCAGATATTGAACAAAGAATCGGGACTTCAGGGCATCTCTGGTATCTCCAACGATGTGCGCCAACTACGTAAGGCTCTCGACGCCGGCAATACACGCGCCAAGCTCGCGCTCGACATGTACGCCTATCGGCTACGCTACTTCATTGGCGCGATGATTGCCGTCCTTGGTGGCATCGACGTGTTGTCGTTCACAGGTGGCGTTGGCGAACACGACGACGTGCTACGCGCTAACGTGTGCAATGGACTAGCCTTCCTTGATATTCGATTGGATGAGGCAAAAAACAAACAATCGCCCGCCGACGCGCAAATCTCCACCGATGACTCGAATGTGCGTGTTCTCATTGTGCATACTGAGGAAGACTGGGAAATTGCGAAGGAATGCTGGAAGGTGGCGAGGAAGAGATAATTAAGTTGCCATCTCATGCAATCCGTTGTACAGTGTCATAGGTAACGGTGGGTATATTCATAAAGTTGAGGATACTACATTGAGCGGAGAGTTTACGGCACCTCATGGACGGCCTCAAACGCTACTTGTGCTGGGCGCAGGACCAAAGGCTATGGCTATCGCAGCGAAACGCGCGATGCTGGCGAAGATGGGGTATGACGTGCCGCGTGTTGTGATTGTTGATCGCCAGGGAATAGCAGCACACTGGACTGGAAAGTTTGGCTTTACCGATGGTAAACAGGTTCTCGGTACGCGCCCAGAGAAAGACATTGGCTTTCCCTACGCTTCGACCTGCTGGGATGGAGAACTAAACCGCAAGGTCAACAAAGAAATGCTTCTCCTCTCCTGGCATAGCTATTTGATCGACAGCGGTGGTCGTTACTCCGATTGGGTTGATCGTGGTCGCGCTCGCCCTACGCATGGTGAATGGTCGCGCTACATTCAATGGGTCGCATCCAGAATAGAGCCAGAGGTACATACCGCCGAGGTGCGCAGCATCAGTAGCACAAAAAACCATCAACACTGGCAACTCTCCTGTATGCCCACAGGTGGCAATACTCCCTTCACACTTGAAGGTGACGGGCTGGTTGTTACTGGTCCCGGCATCGCCCTGACCATTCCTGGTCAACCGGAGAATTCTCCGCGTATTCTGGATGGTGGCTCGTTCTGGACACGAGTTGAAGAGTTCGAGTTGTTGCGTCCGACGCTCAAGAAGCCTCTCAATATTGGTATTGTTGGCATTGGTGAAACCGCCGCCGCGATTATCCTGGCATTGCTCGATGCCTTGAGGGAACAAGCCTTTATTGAGGTCATCAGCCCCTATGGAGTACTTTACTCGCGTGACGAGGGTTTCGAGGAAAACAAACTTTTCTCCGACCCCGACGGACGCTCGGCAAGCCTCTATGGAAATCATCATCACGCCGCTAACTGGCTGCTTTTGAGCGAGCAGGATCGACGTGAATTTGTACGGCGCACAGATCGTGGGGTCTTCTCGTTGCATGCGATGGATGAGATCAATCGCGCCGAAAACGTGCGCTCGGTTGGGGGTACAGCACAGAGAATTATCGCGGGCGATGATAGTGTGGGAGTCGATATCAAGTACGGCGACACCCTGCAACGCGATGAGTACGATTATGTGATTGTCGCGCGTGGCTTCGATCCGCTCTGGTTCACCACTCTGCTGGATACGCACACTCATGAACGGTTGGCAACGATGTCGGAGTCGATAGATCGACGCATCATAGAGGCGTCTATCGGTGAGGACCTTGCGATACGCAACTTCGCGCCACGTCTGCATTTACCCATGCTTGCGGGCGTCTCACAAGGTCCAGGTTTCCCAAATCTGAGTTGTCTCGGCTTGCTCTCTGACCGCATCCTGACTTCGTACTACGCTAGACAATCTGAAGAGGAGACGTAATAGAGAAAAGGCTGAGCGTATATAGTGATGATGAAAATCGACCAATGCACCTCTGCAGAGGTGCATTGGTCAGTTTTCATCATCACATCTTGTCCTACCATGTATCCCAGTGCGTCACGGTCTCCAATGGTTCGCGTTTGGCGGGTTTGAAGTCGATGCCAAGCGTGTAAGCAACGGGCAAAAGCGAGGTTTGGGTAATCTTCTCGTAAGGGATGCCCAGGATGTCGGCGGTCTCTTTTTCGTAGACAAGGTGTAGGGTTGTCCAGGCGGAGCCGAGACCTCGCGCACGAGCGGCGAGCATGAAGCTCCATGCAGCAGGCAGAATTGACCCCCATGAGCCAGCCTGTCCTTCCAGTGGCAATTTCTCGATGCGCCCTGCGATACAGGGAATGACAAAGACCGGAACCTCGTGAAAATGCTCGGCGAGATAATCGGATGAATCTACTACACGCTTCATCGTCTGCACACGCGGCGAGTCCGTTGGTAGTTTGCTCACGGGCGACGGCGTGTTGCGATAGGCAGCAAACGATTTACGATAGAGTTCGGCAATCGCAAAACGCTTCTGCGCATCGGTCACAACTACAAAGTGCCAACGCTGGCTATTGCTGCCCGTTGGTGCCTGTAGCGCGATTTCCAGGCACTCACGAATCAACTCCGGCTCCACAGGTCGCGTCAGGTCGAGGCGTTTGCGTACCGAGCGCGTCGTCGTCAACAATTCATCAAGGGTCAAATCTAATAGAGGCATGGTCTATTCTCCTAAAAATATCGTAGCAGGGAAACACGTCAAGACAGTGATATTGTACCTCTACAACTCAAATAACTACAAACTTCTAGGAATATTCAAGATCGTTACAATGGTAGGAGTATGTAGAAGGTAGAGCCAGCTCCTTGTGTACTCTCTGCCCAGACGCGACCACCATGATGAAAGATATGTTCATGCACCAAGTAGAGGCCAATGCCTAGTCCACTGATCGAGCGATCTATATGCTTAGCTCGGTAGAACCGCTCAAAGATATGGGGAAGTTCATCAGCGGCGATGCCAATGCCCTCATCCTTGACCCAGAGTAATACCTCTTCGGGCGAATCTGAGGAGTGACGTATTCCCACCTCAATGTTGCTATTCACGGCACTGTATTTCGCGGCATTATTCACCAGATTATCTAGCACCTGCATAATACTATGTTCATCTATACACACCATAAGTCTCTCATCCGCTTGAACGCCATCAAGTGTCAGATGAAGAGAATGCATTTTGTGTGTCACCTTCTGGATTTCTACTACTTTCTCAACCAGAGCAAGCAGGTTATGAGGTAGCAACTCTAGCTCCAGACTGGCGTTCTCTAAACGAGAAATGTCTAGCATGCCCTCAATCAAGCGTGTCATGTGTTGACTTTGCATAGCAATATCACCGATTGCACGCAGGCAACGCGGATTGTCTAAGCTCTTTCCTTGTGAAATGTGGAGTTGTAAGATTTCAGCCAGCCCTTGAATACTGGTAATAGGCGTGCGTAACTCATGGCTTGCCGTAGAGAGAAACTGATTTTTCTGTTGCTCGATGCTTTTCCGCTTACTGATGTCACGAAAAACGCTAACAGCCCCAGTGATAGTACCTTGTTCATCATAGAGAGGGGTAGCAGTGGTAAGCACAAACATAGTGCTTCCATCGGGTTTCTTAATAAACGTTTCCAGACTCTCAACGTCCTCTCCACGCACTGCGCGAGCTAATGGAAAATCCTCTGGTGAAATAGGTTGCCCGTTTAGATAAAACGCTGAATGAAGAAGCGGGACAGAATCGAGAGGAGTGTCCTCCTGTGGTATCGAAGAATCGCCCAAAAGTTTTTCGGCGGTACAGTTCGTATAATTGACATGTCCATCGGCGTCCGCTAACATAACGCCTGCGGGAAGTTGATCAAGAATAGTGTGGAGACGAACACGTTGCGCCTCCACATCGCGCGTAGCCTGTTCAGCCTTTTGTCTTGCTAAAACATAAGAGGTGACATTATTCTGCGTCATAAGCAGTTGTACTACCTGTCCCTGTTCATCAAAGATGGGATCGAGTACCCAACTCCAGTAGGACGGACTATTTTCCTGATCTTGAAGAGGGACATACCGTTCCTCTACGCTATAAGGTGTACCCGTTTCGACGACGTGATGGAAGATAGCGAGAACATCTTGAGCTTCTTGCTCAGAAATCCATGTCGGAACACAATCTGTAACAGGATGTCCAATAGCTCGTCCTTGTCTCCACTCAGGATTCATAAACGTCTCATAATGATCGTTAACAGCTAGAAGACGAAAGTCGTGAACATCAAAGAGAGCAACTCCAACCGGCATATGCTTAAAGATAGACGTTGTGTAGGTATAGAAGTTTGTAGCATCCTTGCTATTCATCTCATCTTTCCTTCCGATATTTCATACTGCTTTTCTGTAACATAGTAACACAAAAGATGACAAAATGACTCGACGCTTCTAGTTGAAGGAAAAGAAAACAAACGTGGCACTATTCAAGCAACCAGTATTATACTATAAACGCATTTGGGGTTGTTACACAATAAAACGCATAAAAATCTCTTCTCATTCATTCAATACTATGGTAGTATATGTTATAGCCATAGTATTTGGTACGCGATGTTCTGTTTACAGGGAAAAACTGTCTAACCTCTTTGCTGTAAAAGGAAAATGTAGACGTAGGTTGATTGACGATAGGAGAAGGGATACATCTATGACTGAATCTGCTGTTGTGTACACAGACCATACTGATAGCAATGACGCTGGTAGGGTACTTGGCATGCAAATTGCCGAGGCAATACATGGTTCCCCGGATGTGGTAATACTGTTTGCGGCACCAACTTACGATCAAGTTACGCTTCTCGAAACTCTCAAAAGAACCTGTCGCCCATCTTTGCTTGTGGGATGTTCCTCGGCTGGTGAGTTTACCAATCGTGTGCGAGGTGAAGGCATGGTAAGTGCCGTTGCCCTTCGTTCAGAAGAAATGCTCTTTTCACTTGGAGTTGGGCGCGAGGTGAGCAAGGACCGCAATGAGGCGGCAAAATCGTTGGTCTCTGCGTTTCGCGGCACTCATTCTCATGACTTCAAGTATTCTTCGGCGATTGTGCTGGTCGATGCGCTAGCGGGTCACACCGATGATCTCATAGAGCAAATGACTCTTCTCACTCAAGGGTCTTATCAATTCCTCGGTGGTGGTGCAGGTGATAATGCACAATTTAGCTCCACGCCCGTTTTTTATGGCACCGAAGTACTCTCTGATGCGGTGGTTGCGCTCGAAATTCTCTCGAACAAGCCCGTTGGCATTGGGGCACAGCACGGGTGGCGACCTGCAAGTGCGAGTATGCTCGTGACAGAGGCAAAAGATATGCGCCTGGATAGCATTGACGGCAAGCCAGCGGTTAAAGCCTTTCAAGCGCATGCAGAGGCGACGGGGCAAGCATTCAATATAGACGACCCTCTACCCTTCTTCCTGCACAACGTCATTGGTATAGATGTAGGCGGAGGCTACAAGCTACGTGTGCCGCTCGCCGTTGTCGAAAACGGCTCTATTCTCTGCGCGGCAGAGGTGCCAGAACGCTCAACTATACACATCATGCATACCACTTTAGAGGCGGCGGTAGAGGCGGCGACGCGAGCAACAAATTCTGCCCTACGAAAGCTGTACGGCGGTAAACCAGCCATAACTCTGTTTTTCGATTGTGTTGCCACTCGTCTCAGGATGGGCAGAGATTTCGGATTTGAACTCGATTCCGTCAAAAACGCGCTCTCCTCAACGCCCTTTGCTGGCTGTAATACGCATGGGCAAATCGCGCGCGCCGAAGGACAGTTCAGCGGTTTCCACAACTGTAACGCTGTTGTGTGCGTCATCCCTCAATAGCAATAAATATTGTGTAGAAACTTTTCTAATGCGAAAAGTTTCTACACAATATCACCTATTCTAATACCCGCGCTTCTTATCAACGACGTTGTACATCGTTTTCCCCGCAAGGTAGAGTTGCAGGTTCGCCATAAAAATGTCGGTTGCTCGCTCGTTGTAGTGTGGAGTCGGGCCAGAATTATGTGGACTCATCAATGCGTTGGGCAAGTTCCATAGTGGTGAAGTTGATGGTAACGGCTCCTGTGAGAACACATCCAGTGCGGCACCTGCGATGTGTTTCTGCTCAAGTGCAGCAATAAGGGCATTTTCGTCACAAATTTCGCCGCGAGCGATATTGACAAAGAACGCACTATCCTTCATCACCTGAAACGCCTCGGCGTTGAACATTTCGTGCGTCTCCTTCGTCAACGGTACGGCTACGACAACGATATCACACTCTTGAAGCATATCGTGCAACTGGTCAAATGTGTAGTAGCGTTTTGGCAGAGTGCCATCGGGATCGCCCACGTCTGGAAACTGAAAGCCTGTGTCTTTGTGATTTGTACTGCGTTGCATTGCCAACACGTCCATACCATAGGCACGGGAGAGACGCGCCACCTGTCGCCCAATGCTGCCATAGCCGACAATGCCTATCGTCTTGCCGTGAAGCTCGTCGGCATATAAGGCTGAGCGTTCGTCATTGCCTCCCCAGTTCTTGCCCTGCTTCCATGCCAACAACTGGGGAATCTTGCGATACCATGCCTGTACCATTCCCAGCACATATTCGGCGATATTGATGGCGTGCAAACCACTTGTGGTTGTCACGAGAATATCGCTATCGCGCAAAGGCGAGGAGAAGAGCCTGTCCGCACCCGCCGAATAGAGCTGTATCCAGCGCAAATGGGGCACCTGTTCAGGTTTGGGCAGTTTCCACGGCACGGTGAACGCTATCTCTGCCTCACGCCATTCTTCATCCGCGACAGGCGAAGATGCCTGCTTAACAGTAATATCAGGTGAAATATGCTGAAATCGCTCTATCTGCTCTTGCCCAATCGGAGCAACAATTAGCACGTTACGCACCATAATGAATAGATACCTCCTACTCTTTTCTCTTCATACAGAGTACAACACAATTTCCACAAACAAAAAAATGCGGTTGCAACCGCATTTTTTTGTTTGTGGAAATTGTCCTAATTCTCTTCGGTCAACAGAACCACCTTCCCTTTGACCTGCCGTTGCATCATAGCGTTGAGAGCAGCAGCGGCGTCCTTCAACTGGTAGGTTGCGGAGACGAGGGGGCGTATCTTGCCCGACTGAAACCATGTAAGCAGCTCTTGCAGGTTCTGCTGATTGCGCTGAGGTGTACGTGACGCGAAACTCCCCCAGAACACGCCGACGATGGAGCAACCTTTGAGCAGGGTTAGGTTGAGCGGAATACGCGGTATGTCGCCAGCCGCGAAGCCAATCACGAGATAGCGGCCTTCCCATGCGGTATTGCGTAGAGCGACCTCAGAATATTCGCCACCAACAGGGTCGAACACGACATCGACGCCGTTGCCCTGTGTCAGTGCCTTCAAACGATCTTTGAGATTTTCGCTAGTATAGTTGATTGTCTCGTCGGCTCCATGCTCTCGACATACCGCCAACTTTTCGTCGCTTGACGCTGCCGCAATCACACGCGCACCCATGACCTTTGCGATCTCGACTGCCGCGAGTCCCACGCCACCTGCCGCACCAAGTACTAGCAGCGTCTCGCCCGCCTGTAAGTGTGCGCGGTCTTTGAGGGCATGATACGAGGTGCCATAGGTCATGACAAAGGCCGACGCCGTGATAAAATCCATGCCCTCGGGTATCGGGATGAGTTGAGCGGCATCGGTAGCAACCTCTTCCGCAAAACCTCCCGATCCTGTAAACGCAATCACACGATTACCCACACTCACATTCGAGACGCCCTCGCCAACCGACTTCACAACGCCCGCGACCTCACCCCCTGGTGAGAAAGGCATTTCTGGCTTGAACTGATACTTGCCCTGGATAATCAGCGTATCGGGAAAATTGACGCCACACGCCTTTACCGCCAGCACCACCTGTCCCTTGCTCGGAGTGAGTGGCGCAACATCCTCAAGCACAAGCTGCTCTGGTGGCCCGTAGGCTTTGCACAATACCGCTTTCATAATGCCCTCCTGTTGTAGTGTTACTGCTTCTCACGCGAGCGAAACGCCGAAATGCCGTCACAATGATTCTTTGTGTGCATCGTGAAGTTATTTATCAAATCGTGCAAACTACGTTCCTTGCCATACATTGGCAACGTCCCCTTCTCGTCGATAGTTTCCGCGGGAATACGCGCCAATAGTGCCGTAGCATCCGCCTGCACCTCTTCGTACTCATCGAGAACTTGTTGCGCCGTATGATTGCTACGCGCTCCAACCTGAATATTGTTGAAGTCGGCATGCTGCTGAGTATACACTGTCAAATAGGGTGTCTCGGACGACTCTCCCAGAACCATCTGAAACACCTCCACAAACAAATGCTCATATGAGGCTAGATGTCCAATAATATCCTTCACCGACCAGCCATTGGGCGTCGTAGGAATGTCCCACTCTAACTCCGGCAAATCATCAACGGTTTGTATCACCAGCAAATGAGCGTTCTCAACTTGTTCGACTGCATCCATATGAATTGTTCTCCCTTCTTTCTACGTAGACATGCTATGTAAACGTCGTTGGTTCATAGGCTTCTTGAGAATAAGCTGCTACGAATGACAGTATAGCACTTGGAGGAGAAGGGGACGAATACTTGGGTGCCTCACTACATCATCTCGCCAGTTCCATCCCGACGAAATTCTATGGACAGAAGAGAATCATACCATTAGAGACCAGCATTCCAACGATGAGTCCCATGCAAAATGTCCTTGACCTGTTCAACCGTTCTACCCATCAATGAAGCCTTTTACACTTTTAAAGCCATCAATTGCGTATCCAGTAGACGAATGTAGTCTCTCCCATACCGACCATTTTCTAACTCGTCAAACAGATAAGCTGGAAGGTCCTGTGCTATCTCAGTACTACAAGAACCTGCTGCCAGGGCAATAGCCGCAACCGTATCCACATCACCTGTAAACTGAATGCACGTCTTCAACACATCGCTTAGAGTTCCGCATCTCGTAAGAGCAGTCACCGCAGCCTGTACGCTCATCCATCCCTGGGACTTTACTTCGCCCGTCCAGGGACTTGCCCAGCGACCATGTACATGTTCTTCCAAGAAGAGACCAAGTTCAGATTTGGGGCCAAGGTGGTAGAGAAAATAGTGCGTCATGAGCGCGGCTGCGACTGCTGCATAAATGCCTTTGGGCGTGTTATGTGTCAAAGTTGCTTGGATGGTACAACGCTCGATCACGAGAGGAATGGTGGGATAAATACCTATTGGCGCAGCACGCATAGCAGCACCACTCTTCTCGCTACTTGGGTTAATGTCTCTGAGAAACTGCTCACCGTCACGCACATGCTCTAAAAAGTGGTAGAAACCAGTGGCGTATCCTTTCCTGGGATCGCGCTGAAAGACTTCGACAAATTTGTCTGCCAGCTCTACTGGTTTCCAAGGTTCACCCGAAACAATGGCTTCAGCAATGGCTAGGCTCATTTGGGTATCATCGGTATAGCAACCAGGCTGGATGTGATGCCTGGGATGTTTCACATAACGGGAAAGGTTGTTTTGCTGACGAATCATCGCTGAATCTGCATATTCAAAACCTGCTCCATATGCATCGCCAATAGCCAGTTCAAGTAACATGTGACGTTTTCTCCTTTTAGAAGAATAGTGAAGTACTCCGTTATTCTCCTGAGAGATTGACTAGTGGGACTGCTTCTTTTTTCATCGAAGTAATTTCTCTTAGTGTTAAATATACACTATTTCTGGGAGAAAAACTACCTTGGAGCAACCGATTATTGACAGATAGAGAGTTACATTGGCCTATTTCTGCTCCGCGTGTTGCCGCTTAAAAAGAGAAATGTATTGTATAGATGAGGATTGAGAAACGGTCTTCAATTTCTGCCAACATTGTGCGTCGATGAGAGGGTGTGATGAATCAGACCCGTACACTCGTTTCAGCACGCCCTTACAATACATGTGGAGGACATTGAGAAGGGTGTACGGGTCTGATTTATCACACCCTCGTCCCCATCGATTCCGTTTAATGCACATCTCTCTTCTGGAAAAACGACACCCCGCCCGACGCCACAACAATCAGGCTAAGCGCGATCAGGGCGCGTATGCTCACTAATTCGTGCAATATGACGAAGCCAACGAGCGTCGCCATTGCTGGCTCAAGGCTCATGAGGACACCGAAGACACGCGCTGGCAATCGTCGTAGAGCCTCAAGTTCGAGCGTGAAGGGGATGACGGTCGAGAGGATGGCGACTCCGACGCCCAACAGCAGTATTCTTGGGTTCAAGAGCATCGCGCCACCACTCCAAATGCCGAACGGGAGCAGGGCGAGGGCAGCGACCGCCATGCTGAGGGCGAGACCCGTTTGACCGACGAAGGCACGACCTATACGCACGTTGAGCAAGATATATACGCCCCAACAGGCACCTGCAAGTAAGGCGAGGACAACTCCAAGTGGGTCAAGTGTGCTATGACCGATAGGAGCTAACAGAACCACGCCGACGGCTGCTAGAGCAATCCACACAAAATCGCGGCGTTTGCGTGATGCTATGACACTGACAGTGAGCGGTCCCACAAATTCTAGCGTTACAGCAATACCGAGCGGAATACGCGCAATGGCGGCGTAGAATGATCCATTCATAATGGCAATGGACAAGCCAAATAGCACAATGAGCAGGTAATCTTTGCGTGCATAGCCGTGTATACGAGGGCGTGCAACCACCAGAAAGATAATCGCGCCAAAGCTGACACGCAAAAAGACCGTACCGCTCGACCCTATCGCCTGAAATAGCCCCTTCGCGAAGGCCGCGCCAACCTGCACCGAAATGATCGCCAGTAGCACGACGATTGGCGGTGGCACTGCTCGCAATACGCCCTGTTGTTGACCTGTTGTTTTATTATGTGTGAGACGTTCCCATACGTGTGTCAGTCCTAACGAAGAGAAGCCTAATGTCTGGCGAATAGATTTGCTCATGATGATCCTTAGCTTTTATAGAAATTTGTTATTATACTATTCTTATGATACCATCTAATTCAGGTGAAATTTTCCTGGCTCTCGATATTTCAAAAACAGGGCTTGCTTTCTTACCATAATGTAAGCTATACTTGTATACAAGAAAGCCCAAACCAATAGCTAACATGATAGCGCATGGTGTTTTATGAGACGACTACTCGCAGAGATTCCAGGAAAAAGAAGAGGCCGCTATATACCGAAATTCTATGTGTTTCGAGGCTTTCACCTGTCCACCTGCTACCCCTGATGCTTCTCCCCTTGCGATTTCCCTAGCCTCTTTCCGCTTTTAGAGGTTGAGGTGTTTCGCAGCGTCTTTTTTCTGTTACACACTCATTTTTATTAGTAAGCTATAGTTTACCCTGTAGCAAGCTTCCTTCGTTTTTATTCAGTGCTGCTTATCTCTACAGATAGGCGCGTATGTATCATCATAGCCACAAGCTGGACGTGTAGGTCATCGACTGACCGATAGTCGCTAGTACGGAGCGTAACCCGTCGTGGCATGGTCAACAATGTGTTGCGTTACCGGAAAGGTTTTTTATGAGTACCGATGGATTACTCAAGGCTCTCAACGATTCACAGCGTTATCTCGATATTGTACACAAACCACAACTGACTCAAAGCGAGTCGGAGTGGTTGATTGAGACAACCGTCAGCAATTTTGCGAAATATTATAATAGTGGTTTTATCGAGTATCGCAAGTCGGTCGCCGAGGCAAGCGACTATGCAGCAGTCGAATGGACGGGGCGCGGCGCGACCTTCAAGGACGTGCTGGGACGCGAGTACATCGACTGTCTCGGTGGCTTTGGTGTCTTCAACCTCGGTTGGTCGCACCCAAAGGTCGTGAGAGCCGTGCAAGCACAGTTAGAGAAGAGTCCGTTACCAACGCAGGAGCTACTTGATCCCTTGCGTGGTATGCTCTCTCACCTGCTCGCAGAGATTACTCCGGGGAATATTCAGTACAGTTTCTTTGTGGGTAGTGGTACCGAGGCCGTCGAAGGTGCCATGAAGCTCGCAAAACTTTATACGCGCAAGAGCGGTTTCATCGCCTCGGTGCGTGGTTTTCACGGCAAGACGACAGGCTCGCTCGCCCTCACAGGTAAGGCCATTTTCCGCAAACCAGCTATGCCCTTGCACAACAACGTCTTTCACGTCCCCTATGGCGACGCCGATGCGGTTGAGCAACAGTTGCGTATCGCACGCGAAGTTGGCAACGACATCGCCGCCGTCGTGATGGAACCGATGCAGGGCGAGGCTGGCGCGATTGTGCCGCCCGATGACTTCTGGCCTCGCCTACGCCAGATTTGTGACGAGTATGAAGTCCTTCTAATTGCTGATGAAGTTCAAACGGGCATGGGGCGCACGGGCAAGCTGTGGGGTGTCGATCATTGGGATGTTGCTCCCGACATTATCTGTTCCGCCAAAGCTCTCGGCGGCGGTGTCATGCCGATTGGTGCCTTCATGTCCACGCCTAAGATTTGGAGCGTGATGAATAGCAACCCGTTCATCCACACCTCCACAACGGGTGGCAACCCGCTGGCATGTGCCGCCGCCATTGCTGCCATCAACGTCACACTCGAAGAGGGCATTTCGGAGCAGGCCGCTGAGAAGGGCGACTACTTCATAAAGCAGTTGAAGGACATCGCCGCACGTCACAGCGACATCTACACCAATATCACAGGCAAGGGTCTGCTGATCGGACAACACTTCATCAATGACGATATCGGCTATGCGGTTGCCTCTGGCCTATTCAAACGCGGCGTTCTCATCTCTGGCACACTCAACAATTCACGCGTCATTCGTGTAGAGCCGCCGCTAGTCATCACACGCGAAGAGATCGACACGATTCTCAACCGCCTGGAAGACACGCTACAGGAGCTACACTCGACCGTCTCAACACCTAGCGAGCCAGCGACTAGCACGCTCAGCATCGTGTCACCAAATGATTCGGGTACAGCAGTGGCCTAAAAGAAGATGTGGCAGAGTGGGGGGGGGGGGGGGCGGGTGGGGGGGGGGGTGG
>CAXUHG010000012.1:67259-72935 GCA_964250805.1 uncultured Ktedonobacteraceae bacterium
CTCAATGCCTTGGCATTGAGTCGGCACTCTGCCACATCTTCTTTGATATACAATGGAGCTTTCACATGCATATTATTGTTCTGGGCGGCGCGGGTGCGATGGGACGCGTAACGGTTCGCACGCTGACCGAATACGACGACGTAAACCAGATTACGATAGCGGACTATAATGAGGCACGCGCTCATGAGGTAGCCTCCACCCTCAATAGCAGCAAGCTACAGGTACGCCAGATCGACGTGACGAATGCAGAAATGCTTGATGCACTGTTGCAGGGTGCCGATGTAGTGCTGAGCGCGGTAGAGTACGTCTTCAATCAACACATTCTGAAGGCGTGTATTCGTAACAGAGTGCATTACGCCGATCTGGGTGGATTGTTTCACATGTCGCGTACACTGTTGGCGATGCACAATGAGGTAGAGGCGGCAGGCATCACTGCTATTCTAGGAATGGGGGGCACTCCTGGCATCACCAACCTGTTAGCACGGATGGCAGTTGATAAGCTTGAGCGCGTAGAAAGCATTAAGGTACAACTTGGTTGCGGTGATGAAACACCTTCGACAGCTCCACTTGTCGCCCCATATTCAATCCGTACCATTCTTGACGAGTTCACCAAGCAGCCACAGGTCTTTGAGAACGGCACATGGCACGCGCAACAGCCACTGACAGGACAGGAAGAGCTAGATTTTCCCGCTCCCGCTGGACACGCCACAGCCGTCTATTCGCTACACTCCGAGTGCGCCACCTTCCCCATCTCGTTTCGCGACAAGGGCATTCGCTACGTCTCGTTCAAGATAGCCTTTCCGAACGACTTTCTTACCAAGCTCAAATTCCTGGTCGATCTCGGCTTTGGCAGCAACGAGCCAATCAGTGTGCAGGGCGTCCAGGTATCACCGCGCGAGGTGCTGGCACGTCTGCTAGAGATGGCACCCATCGAAGAGGTCGAGCCACGCGATTGCGACGTATTGCGTATCGTCGCAACAGGCGAAGCGAACGGTCAACAGCTTGAAATCACAAACCAAGTCGTCGTCAAACCCTATCCACGCTGGGGCATTGGTGCCGGAGCATTGGACACAGGCACGCCGCTCGCTATTGCAGGAAGAATGTTGGGACGCGGCGAAATTACGCGGCGTGGCGCGTTCGGCCCCGAAGTGTGCGTCCCCACCAATATATTCTTCCGCGAAGCCGCACGCTATGATATGAATGTGGAAAGCAACGTGCGCGTATTGTAGGGACCGATTTATCGCGTCCAGGGGGTGGGGCGGGGCACACGTCACCGCAAAGAATCGTCGCCCACGCGTTCCCGCCCGGGGGGGGGGCGGCCCCACAGCCCCCCCAAAACACGCCCCCCCCCCGCGCCCCCCCCCCCCCCCCCCTGGACGCGATAAATCGGTCCCTACCGAAATCTACAAATCATAGGTATCCATCTGATGTGATAGAATACCTATAACATAAAGCGGAAAATATAGTGGATATTCGTATTTTCCCGTATTTAATATACGAATATCGCAGGAAAATTACTTTTTTGACACGAAGTAGTGTATGGACAGTTAGCTGAAAGGAACAGGTGCGATGAGCGAATTTAAACTCTTAATTGATGGCAAACTAGTTGGTAGTAGCACTGGAAAAACTGTTGCGGACATCAATCCGGCGAATGGAGAGACGATTGCGGAGGTGCCTGAAACTACGCTCGACGATGTGAATCGTGCCGTTGCAGCCGCGCGTGCTGCATATGATGATGGTCGCTGGTCTGGCTTGACGCATGGTGCGCGATCTACTATCCTAGAGAAGCTTGCGACACTGGTTGAGGAGAATTTGAGCGAGTTGGCAGACCTGGAATCACAGGATACTGGCAAGCCGATCAAGCTGGCACGCGATAGTGACATTCCCTTCGCGGCTGACAACCTGCACTTCTTCGCAGGAGCCGCTCGTCATCTCGAAGGAAGAGCCGCGAGCGAATACACAGGTGGGCATACGAGCATCATTCGCCGCGAGCCTATTGGAGTCGTAGCCTCAGTCGCTCCGTGGAACTATCCCTTTATGATGGCGGCTTGGAAGATTGGTCCCGCCCTTGCCGCTGGCAATACCGTTGTCTTCAAACCTTCGCCTGAAACGCCACTGACCGCGCTCAGGCTTGGTGAACTTGCACTAGAGGCGGGTATTCCTGATGGTGTTCTTAATATCATTGCCGATGGGCCAGAGGTCGCGCCGAGCCTTGCCACGCACAAGAACGTCAACATGGTCTCGATCACTGGTAGCACACGTAGCGGTAAGTATGTGATGCGTGAGGCTGCTAACACCATCAAACGTGTACACCTCGAACTCGGCGGTAAAGCTCCCTTCATCGTCTATGATGACGCGGATATCGAGGCGGCAACGAGTGGAGCAGTTGTTGGTGGTTACGTCAACTGTGGACAGGACTGTACGGCGGCGACGCGCATCTACGTGCAGGACAGTGTGTATGATACCTTCATGCAATCGTTCATGAGCAAGGTCAAGCAGATACGCGTCGGCGACCCCTCGAAAGAGACAACGGATATGGGACCGATGATCTCGGCTCGCCAGCGCGATAGCGTTGAGGGCTATGTCGAGCGTGCATTGCGTGCGGGTGCTAACATCTTGACGGGCGGCAAACGTGGATCAATCGCAGGCTTCGAGAAGGGTTTTTTCTTTGAGCCAACCGTAATTGCCGAGGATCGCAACGACGCTGAGATTGTGCAAAACGAGGTTTTTGGTCCTGTGCTGGTGGTGAGCCGCTTCAACAGCGAGGAAGAGGTCTTGCAGAAGGCAAACGATGTTGTCTATGGCCTCGCCGCCTCCGTCTGGACGCGCGACATCTATAAAGCCATGCGTGCCAGTCGTGCCCTCCAATTTGGTACCGTCTGGGTCAACGACCACCTGCCAATCGCCTCCGAGATGCCTCACGGTGGCTACAAAGAGAGCGGCATTGGCAAGGATATGTCGATGTACTCGTTTGACGAATATACGCAAATCAAACATGTGCTTATCGAAATTGAAGGTACACCTAACAAGAGTTGGCACTACACCATCTTTGGTGACGCACAGTAACGCTGATATGCAAGAAACAGGGATGATGGCACAACGAATGTTGTGCCATCATCCCTGTTTCTTGCATAATTTTTGTTTATAAAGCTGATGAACGTGTAATCTGCTTGCTCTAAGCGTTGACATTGCTCATACAACACTTTATACTGAAATTGCCAAAAACAGTTACTACAAACTCGTATGAGTTTTTTGCTGGCAAGTCAAGAGGAGGATTCCAGTTTCATGACATATGTAATTACTCAACCCTGTATCGGCGTGAAAGACGCTTCCTGCGTAGATGTGTGCCCCGTTGATTGCATTCACCCCTCACAGGGCGAGGAAGGCTTTGAAGAGGCCCAGCAGCTTTTCATCAATCCTGACGAGTGCATCGACTGTGGTGCCTGCGAACCTGCCTGCCCCGTAACGGCCATTTTTGAAGAGTCGGCGGTGCCTTCGGAGTGGAAGCAATATATCAAGATTAACGCTGACTTCTTTAAGTAAAGTTAATCGTAGCAATTGTGGGAACGAGTATACTCTATTTATAGCTCGTTTCAAGTACGATGTTAGGGTAAGCCTGTCTTTTCATTAGAGGACGGGCATTTCCCTGAAGTAAGTACCATATTTCTTTCTAGTCGCTTCGTTCTATGATATACTACATGTGCTACACGCATCCACATGTGTTTATCTGTTGTATGAATCGTAACACAACTTCTCATGGAGCAAACCCCTATGCCAATTACGCGAAGAAAACGCGCTACTCCGCCCGAACAGCCTGAAAACACTACTAATCATAGTGCTGAAGCAACTGAGAATACAGGCGAAAATCCTGTAGTTGCACAGCCAGCAAGCAATGAAGAGGCGAAGCAGGACGCACAACAACCAGCTACCACCGAGCAACCGGAACGTATCGCTCGGCCTTCTACCTCTATTGAGCCACAAGCAGCAACTCATGTACCACCATCATCCTCATTTCCCACCGCCGCCAACGGAGAACGTGCGGAGCGACAAGATCACAACCCGTCTATTGAGAGTGGACGGCGTACCGCTCGTGGTGAATTCTTTCGCCGTCCTCCACAGGGACCACCAGCCCAGATCGTCAATGCCGCGCCAATTCCACCTGCTCCGCCGCAGCCTTCACACGAGATTACTCTACCGCTAGGAAATCTGCTGCACCTTGCCTACAATCCGGGCTACACTGGTTCTGATGACGCACGCAGTCAGCTCCTACAGCAACTAGCTCAGGAAAGTAAAGAGGGTGGACGCGCACGTTGCTGGAACTGCGGCTCGCTTGCCATCAAGTATGATCGCTGGAATACACGCAGCAAAACCTTTGGTGAGGTGGGTGTTGCCTTCTGTGAAGTATGCGGCGTGTGGAGTGTTATGTAGCAAAAGCTGCATAATTAGCCTCGATTACCTCTTCCTTTGGAATAAACTTACTATGAAAAGGGTTGTTATAAGTACACGTACATGCAACTTCTCATAATTCCCTGACGTAATTATTGATAGGAAAGACTATCACAATCTTAAAATGGAGACGGACGCCTACAAGGGGCTACCCTACTATATGTCCCTTGCGAGCTACACACGCCGTTGTATAGTAGGGTAGCCCCTTGTAGGCGTCCATCGTATGAACAGCATTATTGCGTTCCCATTGTAATCGAGGTTCATTATGTATAATTATAACCAGCCCAATAATAGACCCTTTGGAGGTCGTAGCGCATTTGGTTCTAACTACCAATATCAGACGCTTCCCTATGGCTACGAAGGAGCGCAATCCAGCGGCCTAATTAGTAAGGTGATGGGCTTGCTAGCCTTCTCGTTTCTCTTCGCCACAATTGGAGCGATTGCTGGCTTCTTCGTCTTTGCAAGTGCTACAGGCGTTGGAACGTACTTTGGAGTTGCTATCGCTGGCTTTGTCGTCCTGATCGCGCTAAACTTTCTCATTCAGAAGCCTGGCATCAACCTGTTCCTGCTATATCTGTTCACATTTCTCGAAGGTATGTCGCTCGCACCATTGCTGAGTTATTATCTCCAAAATGGCGGTAACATTCTTGCCGAGGCGTTTATTATCACAACACTGACGGCATTCGGTTTAGCGGCGTACTCCTGGACTACGAAACGCGACTTTACCCGACTTGGTGACTATCTGTTCTTCGGTGTCCTGCTACTATTGCTCGCGGGTATCGTAGGCATATTCATCCCTGGTCTTAGTGGCGGTCCAGTTGGCCTTCTCATCTCGGTAGTCGGAGTCGCCATCTTCAGTGGTTACGTGCTGTACTACATCCAGCGTGCCAAGTACATGGCTGATACGCTACCGAACGCGATTGGCCTGACCGTCTCGCTCTTCATCACGCTGATAAACCTGTTCCTGTACATTCTACGTATCCTCTCCATCCTACAGGGTGGT
Source organism: uncultured Ktedonobacteraceae bacterium (assembly GCA_964250805.1). GTDB lineage: Bacteria > Chloroflexota > Ktedonobacteria > Ktedonobacterales > Ktedonobacteraceae > JBBQVS01. The sequence continues at coordinate 72,709 of CAXUHG010000012.1, forward strand.
GGTGGTCGCCGCCGATAGTAGGCCACTACTATTGATGTCGGCAGTTTTCGTAGGGACCAGATGTATCGCGTCCGCTGCGTGATTTATCACGCGAAATCATGTTGAATACAGCTTGTACCAAAGATTCATCAAGATTTCGCTCAATGAATTGAGCAGCGGACGCGATACATCTGGTCCCTACTACACAGTCAAGCTTGATCTGACCATTTTCGTAGGGACCAGATTGA
>CAXUHG010000013.1:0-14559 GCA_964250805.1 uncultured Ktedonobacteraceae bacterium
CAGATGATGAACGAGGCGTTCGGCAAAATTGAGGTCCCAGCTTCTCTTCAGGAAATACAGTAAGAGGTAAATAAAGAAGAGTTCGTGTTTCACGAACTCTTCTTTATTTACCTCTTACTACATACCTTTTACCAAAAGGTTGTGCAGCCACTACTGTTACCTCTTGGCGATTATGGAATAGCTGATGGGCCTGCACTACACGGTATGCTTTGCTCATAATATTGAGCGCATCTTTAAGCGTATGTAAGGGATCAATATTAACGGTAGCATGTGGTAGTTTGAACACACTAATAATAAATCCTTCGTTCTTTAGACAACGTGAGGCATATGCAAGACCACGCGCCGCTTCTCGTGCATCCATACGCATGTCATTAACAATGACATCGAAAGTCTCTCTCTTTCTTATAGCCTCTTCGATATAATCCTCCGCGTAGCCTCGGTAGTGTTCAAATCTTTGCCTTCTTTCCAAACGTGGATCTAGCTTTGCTGGATCAACTGCTACCACTTGCATGTGAGCTTCGAGCAGAAGTTGTGTCCAACCTCCTGGGGCAGCACCGAGGTCTAAAACACGTTTTCCAGGTTCAAGTGAGATATCGAAGTATTCCAATGCTTCCAGGAGCTTGAACTCTGCCCGACTGATTTGCTCTGATGTCTGAGCGAAATGCCTTGCCCCTCCAGGCCATGCACTCAAATTCTCTTCAACACTTGAAATGCCTACGTAACCTTGATACATTGTGCAAAGAAGCGAAATCACAACTTGTGGCTTCTTGATGTCTTCAATCGCGCCTGTCTCGTCAGCAAATGCTTCGGCAAGTGCCTGATTAAGACGACCACTACTATAGGGCCGTATGCCGAGCCTCTTGTCGGTCTGCACAAAGCGAGATTGTACTGCAAAATGTACTCCTCGTTCTAGCTGTAGAAATGTTGGTAGGTCCGCAATTTCTATTGCTATCTCTACCAAATCCTGCTCTGTATTTGTAAGATAGAGCGTTTTCTGAACTGGTGCTATGTGACGTATAAAAACAAGATGTTCCTTCGCTGCACGCTTTTGTAGCGCATGACTGTCTGAGGTATGACATAGAAACGTACTATCGGTCAGTTCTTCTGTGATTGATAAGTCGGTATCTAATTGTTTTAATTCGGCAATACCTGCTTGTATGAATTCAGGATTAGCCGTGATAATGATTGAATTTTCTATACTCACGATGTTTCCGTTACTTGAATAGATAAAATGGTGATGAAGTCTTCGTAGAAGGTATCATATCATTTGTCTCTCTGGTTGATGTATCAGGTAGTGCGAAAGAGCCTCCAGCACCACAGCAATGCTAATGTCAGAGCAATAACGAGCAGTGTTAAGAGAAGCTTATGTGGTACATCCAGCTCGCTAGTATTTCCAGATGGGAATATATTTCCTGCTTGCTGTATAACAGTGGGAGGAGCAGTAGCCACTGCGTCAGGATGATGAAGGCTGTTCCATATTGGTTGTACTCCATCACTTCGTTGACCATGCGTTGTTCCAGCATTGTCTCCATTTCCGCCATCACTGTTTCCATCATCACTATTTCCACCACTGCCATTTCCACTGCCATTTCCGTTAGGGATTCCTCTGTTATTTCTATCTGCACGAGCAGTTGCGGTTGCCTCAGCCTTCGTTTTTGTTGCTGTAGGTGGTACAACTGAAGCCATATTACCGCTATCAATGGTGGGCGCACTGGCGATGACCCACGATGAACCGCCATCGGGAATACGAGCATATGATTGATCTTCTCCCATTGGGGGTATCTTTACTTCATCAACAACAATACCTCCAATGAGTAGTCGCCATGTAGCAGTTTCAGTAGATGAAAAATTTGCATTCATGCGTGGGAAAACAACAAGAAAACCGTGTGGAGCAATTGCTGAACCAAAAGGTAAATAGAAGGGGTTAGTGTTTGGTCCACAGTCTATAGTAGTATGCACCGAGTAGAGATCGAATGGCTGATCTTGTGCGTTGTAGATTTCTATCCAACTATCATGCCCGGTATCATATGTATTGAACTCACTACAATTCCAGGTAGAATGAGGTGTAAGTAAAGCTTCGTTGATAAAGAGAACGCCGCTAATTGCTGGTGGTTGCACAAGAGTACCGGAGACGGGAGGGGGATTTACAGGCGCACAATGTGGCTGTGTCGTCGAGGGAGAAAAAGACAGGCTCAACTGCAAAACAAGAAAGAAAAGAACTCCAAAAATCGTAAAACGCCACACATTCCCATCCTCCTTTATAAAATTTGTCGCACTACGTAATAACATAAATGCTTATCCATAGTGATAGATCAGTTGTATTAACTGGACTGGTGCAGCACTATGGATAAGTGTTTTATTGTGAAAGATACTTGAATGGAACTGCATTTTGACGCGGAAACCGTTCGCTCACGACTCTGCGTACCGCTACTAAGCTGCTTTCTCCAAGTGTGAAAGCAATGATTGTGCCGATGACGATGCCGCAGATGCCCCCTAATGCAATGCCTTCCAGGAACATCTTGTTACGAAAAAATGTCATCATTGTCACCTTTTCTTTTCTACTATTGCAGGTATACTACTGTTTTCGCCTCGCTCCAAAGACGCTCAAGCCGATAATACTCTCGCTCCTTAGGTGCAAAAACATGAACGATAATGTCTCCGTAGTCGAGAAGAATCCATCCTGTTTCAGCATCACCCTCACGATAGAGCAATTGTGCTCCCTGTTTTTTTAAGTCATCGTTCAGTGCGTCCGCGATAGATTGAATCTGACGAGCGTTGTTACCGGTACAGATGACAAAGTAGTCCGCTATCGACGAAATGTCACGGATATCAAGTAAAAGAACATCCGAAGCTTTTTTGTCAGACGCGATATCGACTGCTGCTTTTGCTAACTGGGCAGGCTCTAGCTGAATTCCCTCCACAAGTACTCCCTTAATAGCACATTGCTTACCATGTGCAGATGTTGTTCTATGGAACAGTTTGGCTTTTCTTTGTAGGCATTATAACATGATATGACGAACTTGTTAAGTATGTTGTTAAGAAAGGGTGGGTGCTTTAGGAAAGATGCTATCCCTGCTCTCTTCCCTAAAAACGAGGCAAAGCTACTGCTTTTTTACCTGTTCAATAGCTTCCAACCACTCTTCTTTAGAGGTGTGATGAGCCACATCAATCATTTGCACCAACTCTGAACGTAACTCGCCGAGAGTGCCCCATCCTTCTGCGTCAACATCATATTTGTGAATGGTCTCTTCGTTACGTTGATGTACCCAGACAAAGGTATCATCTGCAAGTGTGGTATATTTATCGACGACTCCGCTTAACACTTCACGTACCACATCCTCTACAAAATGTGGGTTCGCATGTGCTTTGTTGACAATGTAAAGCTCGTCTGGTCGTTTGAGCAGGGCGTAATTTTCAGAACTCATTGCGTTCTCGACCAGTGCTACAAGGTCTCCAGCTTCGATATCCTGATCCGTCCCTATGAGCAGAGTCGCACGTCCTCTTTGATTATGTGTTGCCAGTGGTGTTACGCTCAACATTTTTTCGATTGCGTCCTGCTGGAAGCCCTCTTCCTGCAAACGCATTCTTGCAAACGAATGCACCATATCCTGAGCGCATGGGCACGCAACCATGCCTTCGACCTCAACACCCAGGAGTCGTCGGCAGCCTTCCTTCGTCGCTACCGCCTGTGCTAACAGCCCATACACCTCCTGTGTCCGACGGCCTGATACTGGCGTCCACTTTTGCAGCGGAAGTGAAGTATGAATATGAACCTCCGCACGTGATACCACCTGCCGCTCTACAATTGCCTGTGCCACAGACTCCGCAAGTAGCTCAATGCGGGGCCAACTCGTATTTGCCTTCTCTTCCAAGACTTCTTCGAGTACATCGCTGAAGCGCGACATATGCACGCCTGCACGCTTGGTGTCGAGATCGGCATACAAATCAAATGATGCCTCAAACCATTGCTGTCGCTCTCCCGCACCCAGCAACCCCGCACCCAGCAACAAGGCTTTTTTGATGCCAACGACGCCTGCACGTCCAAGACGTACATGAATAGATGGCGCGCCGCTTTGAATATCCCTGTCAAGCGCGATCTTCAGGTTTGCCGCTAGCATGGTTACGCCTTCATGCGATACACCATCTGCCAACTCTTGCGCGGTGCGACCACTTGAAGGATCAATCACGTTTGGTGATATTTCGGCAAGCGGAATAAGTACGAATGCCCGCTCTTGCATACGCGGATGCGGAATAGTCAGGATATCTTGCTCAATTTGCACGTTGTCATACAACAAAATGTCGATATCTATAGGACGTGGGCCGTTGCGGAAGGAGGGTTGCCTTCCCAGTGCGACCTCGATGGCCTTTACTTCCTGGAGTAGTTCTTGTACTGAAAGTTCTGTCTTGCCACAGAGAACCATATTGAGAAAGCGCGGCTGGTCGAGATAACCCACCGGCTCAGTCTCGTAGACCGATGAGAGGGTATCTATCTCTACCTTCTCGCGCAGTCGTTGTATCGCCGCCGCAAGATTTCCACGTCGATCTCCAAGATTTGACCCAAGCGCAAGATAGGCGATATGCGTGGGGGTGCTGGTACGTGGAAACAGTGGCGAAGTGTTTGTATCAAAACTCATGAAAACAACCTCTCTAAAAAGACGTTCTAATCCCAAGACATTATAACAAACGGCTTGTTGAAATTGTTTCCGCTTCTCTTCATTTCTGGAAAACCCATACATTGCTAAAAACTGCCTCGGTTCCGCCCACGCTATCGCCTCCGACCAAAAAACCAATCAGGCCAGAAGTATAGCCGTCGTCGCTAAACGTTGTCACCAATAATTGTTTGTTCATATAGAAACGAAACTGCGTTCCCGTTGCAACGATTAAAAATGTGTTGATTTGTCCATAGCCGTTAATAATAGCATTGGAATAGGTCCAATCAATCAATACAAGCCAGTTGAGCGGGTCGTTTCCTATTGCCCTTACGAAACGATAGTAACCTTGACCGCTTATTTCTAAGACGTAAAAAGCTCTTGTATCGGGTCTAAGTCGAAAGACAACTCCATAAATATCACCGCGTAGGAGTTGCGCTTGAGCAGTAATCACTACATTGGAAAAAGTTCTTTGATTAGAATAACACCATGCCACCGTATGCGTTGTTTGTGTTGAAGATGCATAGACATGATAGCCCTGTGGTGAAAAGTAGCATTGTATTCCGTCGTCTAGCCACCCTCCACTTTGTTCCGTCATACTGTTGGCATAGAGTACATTCCCAGCACCCAGTGATGCCGTGATGCCCGCTGTCGCCTGCACCCGTGCCTGCGCCGCCAGCGTTGCTTGAACATTAACTGTACTTGTTGGCGTTGCTGTTTTAATATGTGATATGCCTGTCGCTCGCATTGTATGACCTGAACTTATGGGAGGTGTGCCTCTGGTTTTCCAGGTTGTGCCTGCGAAAAGTGCTAAAGATAGTAAGAATAGACAAAGCAAAGCAATCAGTATAGTGCGCAGAGGCTTTCTAGGTGTACGCTGCTCTACAAGTGGTGGTAGAGGAGATGGTGCGTGTTTGAGTGGAAAGAGAGGCACTTTTTCATCTTCTGCCAGGAGTTCCTGCGTTGAAAGAATATGGGTATCACGCGATATTTTTGTTGGTATATGTGAAAAACTGTTTCCATGTGTCTCATTATGCGTTAGTAAATCATCATTAAAAAATCTGTTTGCATGTTCTTGTTGAAGTGCTTTTCTATATGCAGCGGCGAATATGCGGGCTTCCTGGTAACGCTCATTGGGGTCTTTTTCTAAGTCTTTATTAATAACTTCCTAAATAACTTGCTTAATATCTGTGTTTATCTCGCGTGGGCGCGGTGGTGGCGATTGAATATGTTTGAGCGAAACAGCAACCGGCGATTCAGCGGTAAAGGGAAGGCGACCAGTGAGCATTTGATATAGAACAACACCCAATGCATAAAGGTCGCTACGATAGTCATGTTGTCCATTAGACTGTTCTGGTGCCATGTATTCTGGTGTGCCAATCATCGCACCAGTATGTGTCAACGACTCCGCCTCTACCTTTGCTTTGACAAGGCCAAAATCAACAAGGTACGCGTGACCATCCAGGCGTAGCAGAATATTGGATGGTTTTACATCACGATGCACGACGCCATGATCGTGTGCATATTGCAATGCCGAGGCGATTTGCTCAAGAAAGCTCCCCGCCTCTTCTAATGTGAGTTTTTCTCTTTTCACAAGATAGTCGCGGAGTGTACCGCCCTCGATGTATGGCATAACGAGGTAGTACCACGGACGTTGCTCTCCAAAATCATAGAGAGCTAATATATTATCGTGTGAGAGCGTACCAACTGCTAGAGCTTCGCGCTCGAAACGACGTACAAATGGCTCGTCGCTTCCATATAACACCTTGACCGCGACCTTGCGCCGCACTCGACGGTCATAGCCGAGGTATACCTCTGACATGCCGCCCTGAGCAACACGACGTCGGAGTTCATAGCGACCAAGCGTCGAACCTTCTATCCCCTTTACCACATCTACCTCACTTCCACCCAACCTAAAAGAGAATATGAATTTTATAGTATAACATCAGTCATGATGTGATCATTTTTCGTATTTCGTAGGGACCAGATTTATCGCGTCCGAAAGCGTGATTTATCACGCGAGATCATGTTTGAAATGGCTTATAGACAGAGTTCACCAATATTTCGCTCAATGAATTGAGCAAGCGGACGCGATAAATCTGGTCCCTACGAAATTGTGTTCTGAATCAGAACAATACAGTATCATAGGTTGGCTTATACTTGTATAAGACTGATTAGCCTACTGTCCAGTAACGTTCGAGACAAACGGTTTCGACAGGTCGAATCGCGTGTGTATATGTCTCCATTGCCCTGTGCATAGTCGTCAGATCGCCGAAGTTTGGACCGATCTGTGACGTGTACATGTCGGAGGCTTCTAAGCGAAACGGTAGCATCTCAGACATTTCAACGAGGGCTGGCTCCAGATTTTCACCTAGTTCTTGCATGCGAGCCTCGCGTGCCCCCGCCTTCAGCACATATGGGAACTCCTCGTAGAGATACACCTTCGAGCCACGCTGTGCAAGTCGGTCTACGGCTGATGCAACTAGTTGATGGTCAACATGATTTCCAACGCCCAATGGTCCGTACCATGCGGCATCAGGTAAACGTTCTGCTAGCGCGACCAAATCCTCTGCTAACTGATGATCTATGGAGAGGTCGCCATTGTTGACGCTTCCGCCAATCAACTGCTCTTTTGTGGTGTAGTATGGTGGTGTGCCGCGATAGATGGCTTCGAGATAGTCGAGCCAGAGATAATCGACTTGCAGGTAATCGAGGGCGGCGGCGTCTTCCTGGCGGCGTGTCTCCATTGCTGCTCCTACGCCTTGACTAGGATTGATGCCCATTTCACGGTGAATTTGTGTGGCAACAGAGCTAAGTTGTGTATTCTCAGAGGGCACACCCGCAAAAACAGTAATCACAAGCGGACGTAGCCCATTACTAAGTTGCACGGCAAGCGTTCCACCACAAGAAAAGACCACATCGTCGAGATGAGGTGCGAGAAAGATGTGCCTATGTCGAGTTGTAATATCGTTCAAGCTTTTTAGTTGCACTATTGTAAACCTCCATAAAGAAATATATGTGTAATATAATGCTAAATATGTATTATGGCAACTTTACTCCGTCATCAGTCTTGTCGAGAAGGCCATCTTTTACGAGTCCGTCCACAATCTTCTGGAGCCACGCGTTGTCTTCTTCGCTAAAATCCGGTTTCAGTTGCGGTCCCAACTCGCTCAACGGCATTCTCTGCGATGTTGGTACGGAACGTAGTAGATTTACGATACGCCCACGAAAATAGCGATTACTGCTGGTAAACGGCTGGCTCTTATACGCTGGCTTTTTCTCTGCCACTTTCCGCAATTGCTTAAACACTGTACCAGAAGGAAAGAGGCTATGCTGGCTCATCTCAGCGTAGGCGCAACAAGTCTCTTGTAGTGGACACTGCCCACAGCGCGGGTTATTGCTGGTGCAAATGGTGGCACCGAGGTCCATCAATGCCTGATTCCAGTTGTACGCCTCGCCATCGGGCAAAACCTGTTCCGCATGTACGAGCATTTGGGCATCGTTCAACTTAGGTTCGGGATGTTCCAGGCCAAAGAAGATGCGATGTAGCACACGTCGGATATTGGTATCGACGGTGGCAACCTGCTTATGATAGGCAAAGCACGCGATGGCACCTGCTGTATAGCGACCAACACCCTTCAACTTTAAGAGTTCTTCGATAGTGTCGGGAATACGTCCCTGATACTCGGCAATCACTTGACGCGCGATAGACTGTAGCCTTACCGCACGCATATTATAGCCAAGAGGTACCCAGACCGAGATAACATCCGCCGTCGATGCAGCGGCAAGCACCTCTAGCGTCGGGAACGCGGCAAGAAATTGAAGGTATTTAGGTAAGACACGATCAACCTGCGTCTGTTGCAACATGATTTCCGACACAAGAATTGCGTAGGGATCGCTGGTGACGCGCCAAGGCAGATCGCGTTTCTCAGCCGCATACCACTGTAGTAAAGAAATATGAACGCGTTCTGTAAAGTCTGGCTGAGAAGAAGAGAGCGCGGAGAAGGACGAGATGCCCATTTAGGATTTGCTCGGTTGTGATGGCACCGTCCGCGTTGCCTCCTGCTTTTTTTCATTAGTTGTTGCTTGGCTAGCCTCTTTCGCCTCGTTACGTTTGCGGGTCAGAAGCGAGAATACTGTATCGCCGCCTTCTTGCCAGCATTTGGCATCAGGTGCGGGCAAGTTCTCACATAGAATCCAGTCGTTTGCATCTTTCAGCACATGTCCCTTGATGCATTTTGCATACATCACATGGTCGTTCAAGTCTACATCTTCCGGTTTCACATGAGGCGAGGCAATCTTAGGAATAAAAAATCTACACCACGGCACGAGTAGGTACCTTCCTTATTTTCAATATACCCTTCATTACACGAAGGATTGCCACCATTATGAATTGCTCTGACAACACTCGATGGTAGCTTGGCCCTAATTATAGCGCATTTCGTCTGAGTTTGCTACTAGCTAAATGTTCTGACAGCCTTGCAAATCGTGTAAAAGTGCTTTTGTAGAGTCAATCGACGCTGTTAACTGTTCAGCATCTCCCCCTAGATTACTCAAAATAGCCTCAACTCGATGTACAAAATCGTCTGAAACTATTTTGAAGCTACTCACGTTTCTTGCTAGATTCTTCTCGCTCAGAAAATAGGTTTCGTTGAGGGCGTAAAGCATCTGCACAAGCATACTCACTGCTCGTGTTACGCATCCTACCGTGAAGTAAATATCACCTCGTTTTGCTGTCTTGTATCCGTTCTCTAAACTAAAGCTTGCAGACCATAGAGCATGCTTGATTATCGCTTGCTTTAGAAATTGCGAGTAAGTGACAACTTTTTCTTTAAGCTGTGAGATGATGTCATTGGGGTCGTAAAGTGGTTGGCATATCTGTGTCTCGGCACAGTACATGTAGCTGTAGAAGCCGTAGGGCGGCTGTTGCAAATAATCAATCTCGAATATCCCTTTGTTACAGTTGTCGAGTGTACACGCAACAAAATTGCTATCTCGATATAGGAAATCAACGCGTTGCCCTTCAATAGTCAGCCAACTTCCACCGTTTACCCAACGTCCCCAACCTCCAATATCTGTCACAACAGGATCAGGTGTGTCATTCAAAAGCGTAGCGACAGTATGAATTTGTGTTATATCAAGCGGCTGCTCTTCACTGTAATAGATTGCTATGTCGATATCTGAGTTGGGGTGTTGTGTGCCGGAGGCATACGAGCCGCCAAGCACAAGTGCTTGTACGCCTCGTACTTGTTTGAGGTGAGTTACAATATTTTCGATTAAGGAGGAATGCTCCATCTTTCTATTACGCCCTTTGGCTTATGGCAAAACGGAACCACCATGTGCCTGTATTGAAGGCAAAGATGATGTAGAGAATCGTCCACGCATCACGAATGACACCGTAGCTGGCTGCCATCGCCAGGAAGAACATACAGGCAAGAGCCGAAAGTTGTTTCAGACGCACATTGCGTAAGTGCCAGCGAAAGCTTCCTATACGACTACCGCGATACGCGTAGAGCGTTATTGCTGTAAGTGTGAGCAGTGCTACAATGCCAGCGATACCCACAATGCCGAGGATAAGTGAAAAAATAGATGTATCTGTCATCATCGCCTCTTATGGGTGTTCAAATTCCTATAACAAAGAGGTCTACATACTCATAGTATACCATGAGACGGTTAGGTAATGTATCATGTATCGTAACAACTTTACGAGGAGGCGTATGTGCTAGCAGAAGAACTGCACGTCATAGACGCGGACGCTCCGTCATGGCCTGGAATACGTCCACTACTTCACGCTGCGATGCTACTTGAGCAGAACGATAGTCTTGTGTGGCATGGCTGGAACAAAGCACAAATATCAACATTCCTGGCAGAACTACCAACTCATTGCACTATTTTAGCTGGCGTCTGGACGGTAAGCGATAATGAACCGCAACAGGAGCAGCTTGTACTCAGTTGCGTCTGTGAGATAGCGAATGGAGAAGTGCAATCGGTTCGTACCTTCGAGTCGCTGCAAGGCGAGGCTCTACCAGCTTTGCAAGAATTGGAGCCTAGCTCTGAACATGCGCTAGAGATTATGCGGGTTATTCGACAAACCATCGCGCCTGTCGCATGGGCTATCTTTACCGATAAGACGACGTGGGATGAGTGGGTCTATTCTGGCGGCGAAAACGTAATAAATAAAGGTGAAACGCTTGCCTCACTTGCCGCGCAGGGACGTTGTGTACTAATGGGCAGTCAAGCGCGAAATTACCATTTGTAGGAGAGAACATGTCTATGGAACAGGCAACGCCTTTGATCTGGAACCCTATTTTGCGTCAGGACTTGATCAATGCGCCGAACCGTGCGAATCGTCGTGAAGGCACAAATGAATGCCCTTTCTGTGCTGATATCACAAGCGGAAAGGTGGGGCCGGGTACCCAGGTATGGTTACATCCGAACGATTTTCCGCCCATACGTCCTCCTGTAGGCGAGGCGTATGTCGTAATTTATAATCGTGACCACGACCGTACATTTCCGCAATTGACGGTTGACGAGGTGTTTGCTGTAACGCAACTGTGGCGCGATCTTTATCGTGACCTTGCGTCGCGCTATCCCACAGTGATGATTTTCGAGAATAGTGGCGAGGCGATTGGACAGACGCAGCGACATCCACATGGGCAGACCTATGGTGTCTCCGTCGTTCCTCCAACACTAGAGCGCGAGATGGAAACTGTTGCACTGGATGACGCGGCTGGACGTGGCTGCCCATTTTGTCGTGTCAGAGAAGAACTGAGCGATGGCCCACAACAGGTCGCGGCAACCGAGACATGGCAGGCGTTTCTGCCGCCTTACGTGCGCTATCCTTACGAGACGCATCTTTATCCGCGTCGTCACATTGCCAATCTTGCGACAATGCAAGACAATGAACTGCGCGACCTCGCTTCGTTACTTCTACAGGTAATTCGTGGCTACAATGCCCTTGATGACGGTGAGATGGCTCCGATGCCATATCTGCTTGGTTTACATCAACTTGCGGACGAGCGTTTCCATTTGCATGTTGAGATACAGGCTATCAAACGCGCACCAGGGAAACTGAAATATGCCGCTTCATCCGAGGCTTTGTGGGGACTATGGTCAAACGACTCATCGCCTGTACAAAAGGCTCAGGAGCTACGCGAAGCGATTGCAAAGGAAATAGTGCTACCTAAGGAAATAATTGTACAGAAAGAGGGAGAATAATGCCAACATTTCCTCAACCTGCATTAGATGCGGCAAAGAAATTTCCTATAGTCTTTCGTGATGACGTACAGTACGCTGGTCCTTTGGGTATAGCGTGGGCACCTGGACGCGTCAATCTCATTGGTGAGCATACCGATTACAATGACGGCTTTGTCTTGCCAATTGCCGTAGACCGTGTAGCCAGTTTCGCAGGTCGTCGGCGCAATGATGCAACTGTGCGGCTCTGGTCGATGCAGTACGAAGAGTACGCGCAGTTCTCAGTGGAAGGATTGCCTGAGAACTTTCAGCAACAACGGGACACACTACCTACATGGGCACGTTATGTACTCGGTGTGGCATCTGAAATTGCTTCGGCATCGCTACCGCTCTCTGGTTGCGACGCTGTACTGAGTGGGGACGTACCGCTAGGCGGCGGCATGAGTTCATCGGCTGCGTTAGAGGTGGCGACGTTGCAATTTTTCTCCTGGCTCTCGCAGGGAGGCTTCACGATTGGTGCAGAGGGCGCAACGTTGACGCCGATGAAGGCGGCAGCTCTTGGTCAACGTGCAGAACACATCGCGTCTGGTTTACGTAGCGGTATTCTCGATCAAGCGGCATCCTGTCTTGGTCAACCAAAAAAGGCAGCGTTGATCGATTGTCGCTCTCTTGAGTATCGCTACCTGCCTTTCGATGATCCTCACGTCTCGTTGGTGATTCTTGACACGAATACGCGCCGCGAACTCTCCAGCTCCGGTTATAACGACCGTCGTCGCGAGTGCGAAGAGGCTGTTGCGTTGTTACGCGAACTCATTGAGTCACAGGGCGAAGAGCAACAAATTACGGCGTTGCGCGACATCACGCAGGAGCAATTCGATGTATACAAACACGACTTGCCAGAGGTGCTACAGCGTCGTGCAGGCTATGTCATCGCCGAGGATGCACGTGTGCTAAAAGTTGCGAGTTTGCTAGAGAATGGCTATGTCGAGGCAATCGGACCTATTCTCTGGCAAGGCCACGCTGGTTTGCGGAACGACTACGAAGTGAGCAGCAAAGAACTTGATGCGCTGGTAGATATCGCGCACAGCGTTCCAGGAGTGCTTGGTGGTCGCATGATGGGTGGGGGCTTCGGCGGCTGCACCATCAATCTTGTGCGTAACGAGGCTATCGAGGCACTATCACAGGCAGTCGAGCAACAATATCCAGAGAAAACTGGCAAGCAACCTGCTATTGAGGTGTGTCAGGCCGCAGGTGGTCCTGGCAATGCCACGTTAAACTCTTGAGATGGATTGATGGAGAGGAGCGTGTCATGACGCTTCACGAAGAACGCCAACAGGCAGTAGTAGGAGTTCTTGCTCAACTACAACTGCCTGTAGACGTGACGATACGAGCATGGACTGAAGACGACTTTGCTGCTATTCAGGCATTGTCTACTGCTCAAGGCTGGCCTTCGCCGCAGAGTAGGCCAGAGGAGTCACTTGCTGCCTGGAAAAACTCATGGCCTACACTTGTCGCGGTAGAAGCAGAGCGTGTGGTTGGCTTTGTGCGAGCCTTTACGGATGGCAATATTACAACATATGTGCCCGAACTACTTGTTGCAGCAGACATGCAAAGACGTGGTATTGGACGTGCGCTTCTCGATGCATGTCACTACCTCTATCCACGCGCCCGCATAGACCTGCTCTCCGAAGAGACTTCGCAGACGTTTTACATTGCACACGGTTTTCGATACATTGGGCCGGGGCTAAGAAAAAGCTATGTATAACGTTGTATGTGAGAAAGAACAATAGCTATGAAACTTTTTCTCTCTACTGATTTTGAGGGTACAAGCGGCATTGTCGCATGGGAGCAAATCATCGAGGGCAATCCTGAGTATGAACAGGGACGACGTTTGCTCACCAACGAAGTGAACGCTGTAATCGCTGGTGCTATAGCAGGTGGTGCGACTGAGTTCGTCGTCAACGACGCGCACCACAACATGCGTAACCTACATCCACAGGACCTTGCAGGGCATGCCACGCTTATCACAGGCAAGCACAAGCCGCTCTATATGATGGAGGGCTTGGATGCAAGCTTCGATGGTGTCTGTTTCGTGAGCTATCATGGCTCCATTGGTGCCGAACATGCCATCCTCTCACATACCTACAACCCTGGTGCTATCTGGGAGGTGCGTATCAATGACGAGGTCGTCGGCGAGTCTGGTTTGAACGCGCTGGTTGCGGCACACTATGGCGTACCAATCATGCTTGTGAGTGGAGATGCAGCAACGGCAGCGGAGGCACGTTCTATCGCTCCTGATGCTGAGAAGGTGATTGTCAAGGAGTCGAGAGGTCGCTTTGTCGCCGCTCACATTCATCCGACTCTCGCATGCGAGATGCTTGAGGCAGGAGCAACGCGTGCAACTCAGAGGCTAGCGGCGATGCAACCACCACAATTTACATTACCCGTTACCATAGAAGTAACCTTTCTTGTTGCAGACATGGCGGAGATGGCTCTGTGGATACGCGATGTCGAACGTGTCGCGCCGCGCACCGTGAAGGTTGTCGGCGAAAATATGCTTGACCTCTATCGTACCTTCGTTACTCTTGTTGCTCTCACACGCTCGCTTGTAGACCGCTAACACAATCAGGAAAGTCCACCCAAAAGTGTTGCATATCGCAACGCTTTTTGGTGGGCTTTGATGATTTATAAATTTTTTGTGTGTTTTTTATTTTAG
>CAXUHG010000013.1:14569-52872 GCA_964250805.1 uncultured Ktedonobacteraceae bacterium
AAAAAAAAACTCTGTAAAGCCCACCAAAATGTTTTCAATTATGCAACACTTTTGGGTGGACTTTCCTGATTACTAATTTGTTGCTGTCTTTGCTAGTGTCGTCGCTCCATCTTCTTCGACATGAGTGTAGGTGTTCTGGTTATCCTCGATACGCTCGACCATCTCAGTTAGAACGCTCAAGCGATCCTCGATCTCCTGCGCCTGTCCATGAAGTGAATGCAGTTCGACTGAGAGTCTATGAAACTGTCCATTTCCCACCGGAAACTGCCCCGTCTCAATATACTCTGGCATTGCCTCGGTCTCCGTTTTAGGAGTGGAAAGGCCAGGTAGCGTTGGTGCGCCGCCAGCAGCGATTTGCGATGTTTCACTCAACTTGAGTGGCTCATTGTCTACTCTCGTAACCCCCTTCTTAGACGTTTGTGATTCCCCTCGAATGAGAAATACCAGTCCTAGTACAGTCAGTAGCGCGACTGCGAATAATCCCCCGATGATAAGTGTACTCATACATGAAGCTCCTTATTGCTCACATTTTTATTCTGCGAATACCATAGCTCGCGGCGACGTTTCTTCGTCTGAACCTTCGGTCGTAGCTGTATTCCGTTCCGCTCCAGGCGCAGGTGTCTTTGAACGTGACTTACTCACGAACAGGACCGCGACAATAGCAAGGAATGTGACGACCAAGCTAAACTTAAATGCATCCTGAATGGCGAGTATATAACTTTGTTCCTGTACAAGACCACTGATAGTTTGAAGTGCCGCCGCTTGTGCCGAGATGATATCCCCGCCTTGCGAAACGAAAAGGGCCTGTAGACGTGGTAGCAACTGACCAAGCTGTGAACTCGGCGTTACTAACTGTGCGAGATGTCCGTAATGTATTTTCGTCTGGGTCTGCACAAGTGTCGCAAGCACCGCTATACCTAACGAACTAGCTACAGCGCGTGCGACGGTATTAAGCGAAGATGCCTGTGCTAACTGGCGCGGCCTTATCTCAGAAAGTCCGGCAACGGTAAGTGGTTGTACACAAAAACCGAGTGCTAGACCGCGAATAATCAGCACAAGTTGTAGCCAGCCATATGATGAGTAGAGCGAGAGAAACGAAAGCTCCCACGTTGCAAGCGCGAGTATGAGCAACCCAGGAATCATTACACCGCGTACACCGATACGGTCAACAAGCCGTCCTCCTACGATTGTAGCAACCATCGCCGCCAATGCCTGTGGCAGAAGTACTAGACCTGCCTCGAACGCGCTCTGACCACGCAAATTTTGTAGGTAGAGCGGAAAGAGAAACACGCCGCCAAACAGACTGAAAATCACAAACAAACTTGCGATGATGCTAAGAGTAAAAGGCCGATTCGTGAACAAACGTAGATCAAGCAGTGGCCTTCCCTCTCTTCTTACAATACGCAGCTCGACAAAAACAAAAATTGCTATCGCGATCAATCCGCTAATAATTGAGCCAATAACTTGCCCTGATCCCCATCCATCTGTACTTGCATCCGACAATCCATACAAAACCAGCGTAAGGCCGAGCGCGACGAAGAAAAAGCCCAGAAAGTCGAAACGTTGGTTTGCCTGTATCGGAGTCTCACGAATAAAAAGTATCACCAGGATGATTGCTAGAATACCAATAGGTAAGTTGATGAAGAAGATTGCCTGCCAGCCTGCATAGGTGACGAGATAACCACCGAGCGTCGGACCAATAGCAGGCGCGAGCAGGGCGGGAACACCGAAGACGCCGGAAGCGATACCGCGCTCTTGCGGCGGAAATTCGCGGAAGAGCATGGTAATTGATAGCGGGAACAATGCTGCTCCACCAGCACCTTGCAGAACACGGAAAAAGATGAGTGCTGGTAAACTCCATGCGATTCCGCATAACATTGAACCAATTGTGAAGGCACCCAACGAAATGATGTAGAAGCGTTTTGTGCCCAGTGTATCTGCGAAATACCCCGCGGTAGGCGTGACAACGCCCTGTGTAAGAATATATGCGGTAAGCACCCACTGCACACTGTGAATGTCCGCGCCAAAAGCGGTTTGTAGGCGTGGTATCGCAATATTCACAATCGTCTGGTCCAGGATGCTCATAAACACCCCGAACACCACAACGCTTGCGACCACCCATTTATACGCCAACCCGCCCTCACGACGTGGGGCTTGTACATTAGCTTGCATGGAAAGAGACTCCTTATTCTAGGACGCGAAACTAAAGATAAAAGACTCTTTTGGGAACATACGCTGTTGGAATCAAGTCTCTTCTTCGAGAGGAGGCGACAGTTCGTATGACGTTGCAAGATGAGCACTTGCAGCAAAAGTGCATTAAAAAAATACTATACAATTAAGTATCTAACCTAAGTATAGTAAAGACGCTGCGAAAAGTCAAACAGAGTAAGCTTGCGCTTCTCAGTGCGTTTGTAACTGTGCTGATTGCGTTTTTTGTTCTAGATATGTATTATTAGCGTCAATGGGTACTGCAAGCTTCTCAATAGAAGCAGGAGCCTGAAACATAAGCGTATATTCGCCAATGGAGAGAATGTCGCCATTCTGCAACACATGCCCAGTGTCCGCCACTAAATGCTGCCCGTTGATTATCACACCATTAATGCTATCCCAATCATAGAGAACAAAGTTGTGCTGATCGCGTCGAATAATCGCATGACGCCGCGAGGTGCTAGTATCTTGGTCGAGTACAATTGTGTTCGACTCCGCACGTCCCAACGTTATCTCATCTCCTGTTAAAACGACCGTTTGCACCTCAGATGACTGAGGCGGACGTAGTAGAAAACGGAACTCTGCCGTCGGCTCTGTAGGATTCGGAATAGGTCCCGGCTCAGGCAAAGGTTGAGCGATATCTGGCTCAATCTGTGGCGGCACGTCTGGTGCTGGCTCAGGAAGCGGCTCTGGTGCATGTTCGACTTCTGGCGTAGAATCTGGCGTCGGTATAGGTTCGGGGTCAGGAATCTGCTCCGGCGTTTGTTCTGGTATCGGTTGTGCCACATCAGGACCTGTTGGTGGCAATGGGTCTGGGAGTTGTACTGGATTCGGCGGCTGTACTGGCTCTTGCTGTCCCTGTGGGGTTGAGACTAGTGTTGCAAGCAATGCTTCAGCAAAGCCAACAATCGAGGGGTAGCGTTCATCGGGGTAGACGCGAAGTGCTTTACGCAAGATGCTCTCCTGTTCTGGTGTTATTTCCGCTTTCAATGTTGATGGTGACGAAAATGTTTCGTTTAGTTTCGCATGTCTCGTCTCCTCTATCGAACCAAGAAACGGTGGCTGGCCTGTGAGCCATAGGTAGAGGAGAACCGCCAACGCATACTGATCGGTTGCGGGACTCACATAGTTGTCAAATTGCTCTGGTGCCGCTGTAATCGGCAGAATGCCTTGTTGCTGTTGCCCGAAGCGTCGAACAAAATGAGCTACGCCTGCATCGGTTATGACAAACGGTGAGGTGTGTTGCTCGTATTCCAGATACGACTCATCAAGCACAAGGATATTAGCCAACACCAGCGAGCCATGTACATAGTCGCGCATGTGAAGATAATAGAGCGTGTGTGCAAGCTGATAGGTGTACTTGATCGCAGCGGCAAGAGGAAGTGGTGTTGAAAAGAGTCGCCGTCCCTCAGCACTTATGAGCGAGCCGGTAGCGAGATAACGGCGTGTTATATAGAGTTGCCCAGCAACCTCTCCATAATCGAACATCTCGGCAAGACGAGGATGAGCAATTGTGCCTACATGTTGCATTTCTCGTAAAAACTGATATTGAGCAGTATCAGAAAGTACGCTCCAGGGATGAATAAGCTTGAGAACTATCTTGTGTTGCAGTTCGATATCCTCGGCTTCGTAACAATCCCCCGATGCGCTACTTCCCATTTCATGAACAATGCGATAACGTGCGAACGTTTGGCCTTCTTCCAAGAAAGACATTGCTATACTCCATTCTCTCTACTTCCACAGGCTATTGTAGCATATTTATGCATTGTGCTTGCTTTGCTTTTGTGCAGGATCGCTCAACTGCCCTGGTAAAGCACGTTCGGCTTCGTCTTCCAGACGCTTCTCATTGCGTCTGATAAAGAGAAAAAAAGCCACAAGGAGAATTACCACGACTACCAATGCGATGATACCAATAGGACCACTGAGTTGACTTACTCTGTTCCCTAGATAGTAGCCACCTAAGCCAAAGAGCGTTGCCCAGATAATGCCACCGAGCGCATTGAACAATAAGAATGTCACCCAATGCATACGATTCGTACCCGCCAGAAACGCCGCCCATGCACGCAAGACAGCGACAAAACGTCCGAAAAAGACTACTTTGCTACCATGCTTTTGAAATAGATATTGACCAAGCTTCAACTTGCGTTCGTCCAGTCGAACATAGCGACCATAACGCCGCAAGAGGCGAAAACCACCTTCGCGTCCCACCCAGAAGCCGAGGTTGTCACCCACTATTGCCCCCGTAGCCGCCGCGAGAATGACAAACACAATTGAGAGATGGTGAGTTTTCCCAGCATAAACCGCTGCAATAATGAGCATCGTCTCGCCTGGAAACGGAATGCCTGTACTCTCGATGGCGACGAAAACAAGGACTGCTAGATATCCATAGCTTTCTAAAAAGTGCATAAGAGAAGATGTTGTGAGACCAAACATGAAACAAAACTTTCTTTAAGAAAAAACACATTGACGCAAAGCTGAGTAAGACTTGTTATCAAGTATACGTGTCATACAACCAAATTGTGTCATTGGATGAGTAAGAATTGCTAGGCTATGAAGCCCTCATGTGACCATCTGTAGGTATCACTCGTATAAATGTATGGCTCTACTGGAGAGTTGTTTTCTTTTTTTAGACAGTAAAGAAGGGCATTTCTGTTGTGACGTGCATTCTCACAATGGATTATTGGAAAACATGTTTAAGAGATCTGCGTTATTGGATATCTCCGTTGTCGTAGTAATGTGCCTCCTATTGTACTATGGTGCTTCAGGGCAAATGGCTACATGGTACTCGGATGCGGGTAAGTACCAATGCTATTCCTTCGCGTTCTGGCACGGCGTGACCGCGTTGAAAACCCTTCCCGTTCCAGAGATACAGTGTCGTTTCATTACACAGCCGCCCGCTGGTTCGATCTCTATTTCCACGGCATCTCTTGTACAGATGATGCAGGCGCATTCTTTTCCAACATGGCTTATGGCCTTTGTCGCGGCACAGTCGCCCACTCAGCCCTTCCATTCTTTGCCGCACGAATATCCTTTTTTGACGCTCATTCCCTTTTCAACTGGCCTTGTAACATCCCCATATGCATATCAAGCTGCTTTCGCTATTGCAATGCTGCTGTGTTGTAGCATTTTATACTTCATGTTGAAGACGTGGAAATCGCGCAATGCAGCCATTGCCTTTGCCATTTACGCCGTGATTTGCTGTTGGGCAACAGCCGCCACACGCTATGATATCGTGCCAGCAGTCTTCGCACTGGGTGCCTTTCTGCTCGCGGAGCGCAGTCGGTGGCGCTGGGCTTTTGCCCTGCTTGCGATTTCGACGATGTTTAAATTTTATCCCATTATTCTCGTGCCCGCCTTTCTTATCGCTCAACAAAAGGTAAGCTATCACTTCCGACGTTCATGGTGGAAGGGGCTTGACGCTTTTGTACTTGTGTGTGCTGCAACCACACTTGTCTCTCTCCTGTTTAGTGTTGAAGGCACTCTTGGGCCGCTTGGCTATTTCAGCAATCGACCTGTTCAAGCTGAGTCAACGGCTGCATCAATTCTCTGGCTGGCAAGCTTTGTCGGCTTTCCAATTCACTACAATGCCGCCTACAGCTCGCTGAATATGATAAGCCCACTCTCTAGTGGTGTTTCGTCAATAATAACTATACTTCTTATAGTTGGGCTTATCTACGTTTGCTGGTTGCAGTGGCGCGGTAAGATTACTCTTGCAGTTTCGCTTCTGCTGATGCTGTTGGTTGTGATTTGTACCGGTAAAGTCTTCAGTCCCCAGTATCTGCTCTGGGTGATTCCGTTTGTTGCCTATATTGGTGAATGTAACCGCAAGTGGTTGATAAGCTGGGTTAGTATCGGCGCACTCACAACATGGATATTTCCCTATATTTATGATGCGACAAGAGTGTTTCTGCGTGTGCCGGATGTCCCCACCTTCCACCCTGTTGTCTTTGCGCGAAATGTCTTGCTTGTGGCTTTTGTGATTGCCCTTCTCTGCTACTATGCAAGACCTCGTAAGACATTTTCGGTACCGCTAGTTGAGTCCACTGAAATAATGGAACGCGAGCCTATAGCCTCTGCTGTACAAGTCGATTAACAGGTAGGGACCGATTTATCGCGTCCTCTGAGCAATCAACCGCTGACGCGGACGCGGACGCGATAAATCGGTCCCTACCTGTCCTCGAACGAACACAGCCCAAAGTAAGAGCAAAAGGAAAACTCCCAATGGTGGTCCAATTGTTGTGAGGCTGGTGAAACCAATCCAGCCACCAATCGGAGCATAGCCGCGAAACAGATATACAAAAAGGGCTGACCCTGAAAACGTCAATGCTCCGCCGATAAGTGCTACTGTTATACGCTCGCGCCATGCTGGAAGCGCGATCACTGCTAGACTGATAAGCCACAGAACGTACCACGGAAAAAACCAGGGCGTCACAATCAACAAGCCTCCCAAGAGTGCAAGCGTTGCGCGTACCATTGTGAGCGTTGTCGGCTCTCGCCACAGCCACCATATTCCCAATCCAAATAGTATCCCCACCACTAACGCATTGATACCATTCCAGGTGCTGTGAAGACTAAGAAATGCTAAGGGACCACTTACTGTATGCGATGCCGTTGCGACATTTTGTAACGCAAGTAGTATCGATCCAAACGCGAGACGGGCTGAAGGCGGTGAACCTACACTTGTCGCTATCTCGTGGGGCGTATGACCTAGCCAGAGAGGAATGTACAGCAGAACAATCAGAACAACGCTCACAAGGGCAACACTGCATCCCTTGTAGATCGATGACAACCATGCTTGCTGTCGTGTTAAAAACGATGAATTTTGTACTGCGTGAAATATCAGCAGAACAATGTACAAAACAAGAATTGGAGCAACCGTAAACTTAATGAGAGTTGCTATCGTGAGCGCAATTACTGGTGGCAAGTAGTATTTCGCATGCGTGAAGTTATCATGCTCTGCTCGCAGGCTCAATAGCACACCTACCACGACACATAGCATCATCGCTGTATCGTTGTGTCCACCAAGACAGCTTTCCAGTAAAACCAGAGGATTTAAGGCGTAGAGCAGTGTTCCTAGCACTACTCTACGAGGCGAACACTTCAAAGTACGTAGGATGGTAGTTATAAGCGCGATTGTAAGTAGGTGGGCGCATAATCCTAGTATGCGATAGAAAAAGATGTAGTGGAGAATTGAGTTACCCGCTACGAGCGTCGAGAGTCCACATACAAGTAGCCAGACAGGACCATACGCCGCGAGTGCATTCCGCCAGTCGTCAAGTTGAAAAAGCGCATCGTGTGGAAAGGCTGAGAGTGGCGTGTAGTACGGGTTGGCGGAATAGGTAACAAGAACGCGCCCGTAGCCACCATAGACAGCCGCATCACGCGAGAGCAACGATGGTGTGAGAACATACACGATACCCGCGACAATCGCTGTAAGCCAGATAAACGCAAGCAATGTCTTTTCTAAGGAATATTTGGCTATTTCATCTGCTTGGAACGTAGCTTCACGAGTCGTAAGCCATTTGTATGCGATCCATGCTGTCAGTACATAGAGCAGAAAAATAACGACCATGAGCGCGAGAAACTCGATAGCATCCGTGTTTATCTGTGAGGCATGCGTATCAGGAGTAAGGTGCAGGTCTGTTGGCAGCTTCGTTCCGAAAACAGTTAGCACTATGTTGGTTGGAAGTGATGAGAGAAATGCTGTGCCTGCGAGACGATTTAGCGGTGCAACTGAAATCAGAATACAGAGCAGGAACGCACACAGACACAACACAAACAAAGAGAGTCTTTTCACGCTAGGTCATCCACAGATTCATCACAAAAATCAAACTAAACGTAGCAAGCAGCATTGGCGATAGCACCAGAATTATTTGATGAAGACGTGGATGCCTGACGCCCAGTACCGCCAGCGTGATAAAGCATGGAAAGAGTTCCAGTACAAAACGCTGATTCGAGGCGACGGCATCGGGTTGCCTCACCTCTGGTGAAAGACTTACAAAAAGGAGTAGTGTCACCACCCATATTGTGAAACTGGTACGGAAAACGCGTCTACCTGCAATGACTAGGAAAATAAAGATAAGCGTTGCACTCAAGTCGATCAGGTTATGAACCTCGTAGAATGAGCCAAAGGGCTGTAACCAGAAAATTTCATACAACGATTGAAAAATACCTTGCCAGGGAGGTGCGAGGAATCGCTCCCAGTGCGCTTGAACGGTGGCAAAAGCTAGTGGATCACCACTTATAAGCCAGCAGTAGAAGCAGTATAGGAGCGTTCCGCACGGAATAAGCACGAGTGGTAAGAGGGTGCGCACAACATTCTTTCCGTTAGAAAATATATTTTTCCTTACTAGCCATAGCTCGTAAAGAAATGGCAGAACCAGTAGTACTCCAGTTGAGCGTGTTAGTGCTGCGAAAAAACCGAGAATTCCAGCTAACCACCAACGCTGACGACGCATGGCTAAGAATACGCCCAGCGTCAACATCAGGAAAAGCGACTCATTATAGGCCGCGAAAAAGAACAGTGCCGTTGGAAAGATACAGAGATATAGAATCGTGCGTCTCCCGATTTTTTCGCCCAATGCCTCGCTTGCAAGCTGATAAAGCAGAAATAGCGAGACCAGCAAGGCTGCATTGCTAATCAGTGTGCCAATGAGCAGATAGCCGTTTCCACCAAAAAGAAGAGCTATACCTCTTATGAGCAGAGGAAATAGTGGAAAGAACGCAAGTTCATACTTTATTTGGTACCCATGCTGAGCAATGTTGATATAGCGTGCCGCGTCCCAATGCCCCCACAGCGAAAAGAATTTCGACGTGTCTACAGGAGTACTTGAGTATTTGGGTGCTGTGAGTAGAATGTAGCCAATGTATGTAACCAACATCAAGGCAATCCGCGTGACGACAAACAGCCCAAGAATATCCCAAAGAGCTGTGCGCTTTGGAGAGTCCTGACGCACAGTACTAGAAGGCGATTTTTGTTCAGTTGTAATCATACTAAGTGCCTTTTACTTGAGGGTTTACAAGAATATAGCAATAGATTGTCGAACCGCCCATCATGAAATGTACATCACGCCAATTTTGTGGAGGCATGAAACCACGTTGTATCAAATGCATAGGCCATATAAGATAGTCGTACTGGTTATAGGCAGTGTAGGGATGTGCCTCACTCAAAATAAGTCTGGCAGGTAACGCTTTGTTATAATCATACCACGAGTCGAGTCCACTACCGCTATTCAAAGTACCCAACAGGGCTACCAGTCCTACCTGCTCACTAGTATGTGTATGCGCCGCTATCCACTGCACCGCCTCACGATATCCGGGGTAGGCTACCTGCAATACCGAATTTTCGCCATGAAAAACCTCACTCGTATAGCCCTCGGCGTCAGGTATCGTGATAAGCCCTAGCAGATGAGGTACAACCAGCAACAAGAAGAGTAACGTAACCTGTAACAATCTGTTGATGTTAATCCCACGAAGAAAAGCGTTATATGAAGATTGGCAAATTATCATACCCCATTTAACGAGGAAACGTAGCAATATTGCAGCACCAGCCGCACCAGCCAACGCAACGGGAACTGCTATGGGGAGGTCGTAGTGTGTTCCAACCGTGATTTTCAACAAGCTGAACATAACCAGTGTAGAGAAAAGCCAGATACTGAGAAAGGCAATTGGCATCGCCTCGTCTGCACTCATTTCGCCTTGATGAAAGCTTAGCAACTGAAGGAGGCTATATACAAGGAAAAAAACTGCTGGTAAGGTTACGAAAATACTCAGCTTCGCGAAAACAATATACATCGCTGTCCAGAGCGGTGCGTGAAGTACATAGTGTCCTGCGAGAAAGATAAGGTGCCCATTATACGCATGCTCCCACTCGTAGCGAAAACTATGCAGAAGCAGTTCAAGGGGATGAGGCCAGATGGCGAGGTCGATCAACAAAAATACGCCTGGAGCCAGTAAGAACGACATCAGCCACCAGAGCCACGGAATGCGCGGACGTTGCATCACAGGTAGAGTGGGTCGAACAAGAAAGAAATAGTAGCCTGTGAAGAGAATAATACCAGGAATAGCCAGTACTGCGGTATATTTGCTGGCGGCTCCAAGCCCTACTAGAAGCGCGATTATAGGATAGAGCCACGGACGCCTTAATGCATGCCATGTGAGTAACGATGCAAGAGCTATCAACATCGTCATTGTCATATCAAGGTATGCAAGTGCCCCGAAATACACCAGCCAGGGACTTACCGCTAGACAGAGTGCCGCCGCGAATGCTACCGTGCGTCCAAACGGAGCGCGTCCCAACCAGTAGAGTGCAACGACGAGAAGCGTACTAGCGAGGATACTTGGTAGTCGTGCCGCGAACAAAGGACCCAACGGCGTTCCAAGCAGACTATTTCCCCTGAGCGAGAAGCCAATCAAGAATTTCACCAGCGGCGGATGCTCATAGTTATAACTCCACTGTGGCGAACCAATTTGCAGCGATGTCAAGAGAGCGAAATCCTTCCTCGCCGCCGTAATATACACCACCTCATCGGTCACAATATCAAGCGTGTTCGCAAGCACGATACGAGGTAGAAGCGCAGCAAGAGCTAAAATAAAGACTACACAGCTTTCAAGTCCAACAGGAAAAGAACGTGCGTGTATTTTATCATTTCGTACTGCTATGCTCGCGTCGTTTAGTGGTGCCTCTTGTGTCACACTCTCAGTTTCTATATTCATGCTCACTCTAAATGATGTTTGCTGTAGGGGCAATAATTCATTACGCCCTCGTGCCGTGTGAAATGCCATTCCAGGGCGTAATGAATTATTGCCCCTACGAAATTCGGTTATATCAAGCAGGATTGTTGCCTAGTATAGCATAGGGCATAGGTTAGCGTCGATGCGTATGGTACTTCATCAAAGGCTATTAGAAGTTGTGTACGAAGACAAGGGCACCCGCAATGGAATGCCCCTCCCATATCGCGATATGGGAGGGGCATCCCATTGCGGGTGCCCTGGAAGCTAGATGTGACTTACACGCATTCGCTTAACGAAAGGTTGCCATTTACGCTACGAAGTTTCATAAGTGCAACAACCTCTAGTTGGCGTACACGCTCACGCGAAATGCCTAGTTCTTTACCCACTTCGAGTAAAGTACGGCTGCGTCCATCGCCAATGCCGTAGCGTAGCGTGATAACCGCTCGTTCGCGCGGCGTCAACATGGCTAGAGCTTTATGAAGTTCTTCGCCGAGCAAATGCTGCGAAGCTGTTTCAGAAGGTGCAGGAGTTGTGCTATCTTCAAGCGTATCCGCCAGAGAATAACGTGCCTCTTCGTCAACCGGAGCGTCGAGCGATACCGGTTGCTCGATGACACCAAGTAAGTCTGCCACTTCGTCAACGGAAATGTTACATGCCTCGGCTATCTGCTCTGGCAAAGGGTCAAGACCATTCTCCTGCGAAAGTTGCGCCGCGATACGACGTACCTTACGTAGGCGCGTCGCGACATGCTCAGGCAAGTGAATCAGCCTTGACTGCTCACCAGCCGCTCGGCTCACTGCTTGCCGTATCCACCATGTCGCGTAGGTTCCAAAGTGGCAACCGCGCTGGTAGTCGAACTTCTCGGCGGCACGCATCAAACCCAAATTGCCCTCTTGAATAAGATCATTGAGAGGAACGCCTGTGCTGGTGTAACGCCGCGCTATCGCAATCACGAGGCGCAGGTTCGATTCGATAAGCTTGCGCCGACATCGTTCGTCGCCAGCCGCCGCTCGTTGTGCAAGGTCAATTTCTTCTGCATGCGTCAGCAGGCCCAGTCCTCGAATGTCGCGGAGATAGCTTTGAAATGCATCTTCGTTTCCTGTCGCTTGCCGCGCTGCAAGTGTTCGTGTTGTACGCGAGTGCGATGGATGTTCTACAACATCGTCCTCGTCTTCCTCATCATCTAGCAGAGCCTCCTCTCCTATCGTATCAATCGGTAGGAGTGGTTCGGTGTTTCGCTCTACTGTCTCCTTGACTAGGTTGGTATCAAAGGCGGATGAAATGGCGGATGAGAACACATCCAAATTATCTGTTTCTGGATTGGCTCTCATTCTATGAACATCACTAACAGGATTTCCAGTAGCCATAAATCCACGCTCCCTTCAGGAAACTTCCCGACAAAATCAGCCTGTCGGTTTCCATATGGCTTTATTGTGAGTACACTCACTGATAGAGTACTTTACTAGTACTCATGTGTACGTATCCACTCTTCTATGTTTACTATATAGTCTAAGATATAGGGCGGTTCATAGCGTCGGGTACTTACCCTACATTCTCTCAGGTTATAACCTGATATTTTTGCGTCTTTCTCTTCTAAAAACGCGTCTGAATGGCAAAGAAACGTTTCCAACAGCGTAAATAAATATAATCATATATAGAAATTTGCGCTTCTAATTAAGACGCTGTAGGAAGTACGAATTGGGTAATCTTATGAGGGCTGTGTTGAATTCTCCTCGTCGAAAGGATCATGTACGCCATGCCCACGATCATACATCAGTTGTACTGGATCGCCCTCGTGAGCCTCGAAGTTTGGTCGTATTGTCCACTCTTGCTTCTGCTCTTCCGCTTCCGTCATGTGCAATTGGACCCGTTCGTTTTCGATTGTATTTATCGCATTGTATGGAATGTAACGATCTCCAAACGGAAGAATACCTTTGTGTAGCTTGAACGAATCTTCATAGACATCTTCGATGCGTCCCAACTCTTTGTTGTCAGATGAGTAGACTTGCATATGCTTCCGTACATTGTGCTGGCTCCACGTTGTCATGCTGAATCCTCACTTTCAATTGCTGCCGTAATGCGCGATTATCTATTTGCTTTCACGTCATTTTATATGGAAAAGTTTCATCAAAGAACTTAGATAACCAATATGTCACATCGTAAGCACTATGCCTTATCATTCCAGTATCATTGTACATCAGAGGTTTAATAGGCGTTTTTGTATATATTGCGAGGGCTTGCCAAATCGCAATTCACCATGTAATATAGTAAGTACAAAAAGAAAAATTCGACTTAGAACGAGCGGAGTACAGGGAAACCATTCGCCAGAGAAAAGAGGCCATCGGGTGCGAGCCTCTTCCGCATAAGCCCCTCGAACGTGGCTCGGAAGTCGAACAACCTAAGTGGTGCATCCTGTAGGGGCCTGATTTATCACGCCCTTCGTTCTCAAGTAACACACGATAAGTTGTTCCGGTCTAGCCCGTTATCGCTAACTGAAGGCTATTCAGCTCATACGTTGGTTGGGGAGTTGGATATCGAACTAAGGTGGTACCACGAGCAACACTGCCCTCGTCCTTATGAGGTGGCAGTGTTTTTTAGTACATAGAAAGGTACTATGCTCATGTTGCCCAACCGTTATAATTTCCGCGAAAGCGAGCCTGAACTGGCTCGTCTCTGGTCCGAGGCCGACATCTATAGCTTCGATAGCCTCGGCTCTGGCCCTGTCTACACCATTGATACGCCGCCAGCCACCGTTTCTGGCGAGCTACATCTTGGTCATTGCTACTCCTATACGCAGACCGACGTTATCGCACGCTTTCAGCGCATGCGCGGTAAACGTGTCCTCTATCCAATGGGTTTTGACGACAACGGTTTGCCGACGGAACGCTTCGTTGAGAAGACGATTTCACGGAAGGCGACCGAGATGGACACGCAGGAATTTATCACCGCCTGTCTTGAACTGACGCAACAGACAGAAGACCGCTTCGAGACTCTCTGGCGCAAACTTGGACTGAGCGTCGATTGGCATTCCCGCTATTCCACGCTCTCACCTACTACTCAACGTGTCTCGCAAGCATCGTTTATTCAACTCTATTCAACTGGACATGCCTATACCCAGACGGCACCAACGCTCTGGTGTCCACAGTGCCAGACCGCGATTGCACAGGCGGAGGTCGATGATATTACGCTTCCAACACAATTCTCAACACTTGCCTTTCAAACGCAGGATGGCGACATCTTGCCTATAGCCACAACACGTCCAGAATTGCTACCAGCTTGTGTCGCCATTTTCGTTTCTCCACAGGACGCGCGTTATGTCCATCTTATCGGTAGTAGCGCATTCATCGAGAGCGCGGCCTTCTCACAACAAGCACGTATTGAGGTTCCTATTCTTGCCGACGAGCTAGCCGATCCCACCAAGGGGACAGGTGCCGTTATGTGTTGCACCTTCGGCGACTCCACCGATGTTTCCTGGTGGCGCACTCATGCGCTACCTCTACGTGCCGCGATTGGGCGCGATGGACGTATGACTGCTCTTGCTGGCTCGTTCGCGGGTCTGTCTATTCCTGCAGCGCGAAAACAGATGTTACAGCACCTCGCTGAAACGAGTCGTATTCTGCAGCAAGAGACGATAGAGCATACCGTTGGTACGCATGAGCGTTGTGGTACGCCCGTTGAGTACCTGCATACGCGGCAGTGGTTCATTCGTGTTCTCGACCAGAAGCAACGCTTTATCGAGGCTGGTTGCCAGATAACGTGGCAACCTGACTATATGCGTATCCGCTACGAACACTGGGTTGAACATCTGCAATGGGATTGGTGCATCTCGCGTCAACGCTTCCTCGGCGTTCCCTTTCCCGCATGGACATGCAAACAGTGTGGAGAAATTCTGCTTGCAACGCTCGATCAACTGCCCGTTGACCCAAGACGCACGCAACCTACACAACTATGTCTATGCGGTTCGAGCGAGTTCGAGCCTGAACACGATGTCATGGACACATGGGCTACGTCCTCCTGCACTCCGCTCCTCATCAGTGGCTGGCTCGATGATTCATCGGAGTTCTCGCGTCGTTTTCCCATGAGCTTGCGACCACAGGCGCACGACATCATCCGTACATGGGCATTCTATAGTATCGTAAAATCCCTTTATCACACGAATGAGATTCCGTGGCATACACTGATGATTTCAGGACATGCTCTATCAACCGAGCGCAGTAAGCTTTCTAAGTCAAAAGGTCAGAAGGCAGGTAGCCCTATGCAGATTATCGAGCAAGAGTCAGCCGACGCTTTGCGTTATTGGGCGACCTCTGTCAAAACGGGCAACGATACGCCCTTTAACCCTGAAATGCTCGCCAACGGGCGTCGCCTCGTCACCAAGTTGTGGAGCGCAAGCCGTTTTGCCGAAGCCCGCCTTGCCGACTTCTCTCCTGGTGCGCAGCCCGACATGCTCTTGCCCACTGATCGCTGGCTGCTTTCTCGTCTGGCTCATACCATTGAGTTTGCCACGAAAGAGCTAGAGAACGGAGAATACGCTACAGCGCGTGCCGAGATCGAACGCTTTTTCTGGTCCGATCTCTGCGATAACTACCTGGAACTGGCAAAGGCGCGTCTCTATCAGGAAGCAGGAGAGCAGCATATCGCCGCGCAATGGACACTGTATCAAGCACTGTTGACAACGCTGCTCTTGTTGGCTCCGTATCTGCCCTATATCACGGAAAAAATTTACCAAGAACTCTTCCGTGCTAGAGAAGGTAGTCTCTCACTTCACCGCATGTTATGGCCTTCGACACAGAATGCATGGCGAGATGAAGACGCCGAAGAGACAGGCAAAACGATTCTCGAACTCTTGCGCACCGTTCGCCGCTCCAAAGCCGAGCAAGGCATTTCCGTTGGTGCGGAGATCGAGACGCTACCCATCGACATGCAACAAAAAACTGCACAGCAACGTGCCGACATGAAAGCATCGCTTGTAGACCTGAAAAGTGCTAAAAGAGCTATATAAATTCTTCTATTTAAAAAACGGTTTGCAGCCTTTGAGAAACACGTTGCTAAAAGGCTGCAAACCGTTTTTACAATATTCACTACCAGACGGCGAGGAACGCCAGCGTCAAACCATAGAAGAAAAACAATGTACCAAATCCTAAATCCATAAGTATCTTTGTCGTCTGTGGCACCTCTGGTACCAGCAAGAACAACACGAAACCCATTGCTGTAGCAATCGCCCAGCCTATCACGCGCTGCGAACTCCGCAAACGTGGTGGAGGTTTGGAGACGAAGAGGCGCATCGTCATGTATGCAGTGCCACCAATCAGAAGGAGTATACCAAGGCAAAAGGCAAATTGTGGTCCTACAACATCGTAAATGCTTCCATACAGACCAAAGGTTGCGATCAGTAACCCTAAGAAAGCGAAACACTCTCTCATAAATCGTACCGCAACCATTCTCGTCGTAAGTGTACGCTCTAGTACAATCTGTTTTCGCACAGGGCGTGCTGGAAGTTGTGGCGGTGGAACTACGTTGGAGTCGGGTGCTACTGGCTCATACATAGCGAGGGCTGGCAAAAATAGGCCACAGCGTTCACAATATGCCTGCGTCCCAATTTGCTGAAAGCCACAGCGCGTACACGCTGCCATCTGGTCACTTCCCTTAAAAACAAACCGTTTTATATGCATATTGCTCATACCTTCAAGTACGAAGAAAAATAGGTGTTCTATATCAGCATTATGCCACAAAGTTTTTCCATTGTCGATAGGTACAGTGCAACTCAACAAAATAAGTCTATATTTTCTTGCTACTATTTGGTATCATGCACAAGAGCATCATTCCTTCCTTGTGCTTATAATGGCGGTAGGGCTTTTTGGAGAGAACTATGAATTTGCAAAACCTGCGTGTCTTTTTGAAGGTGGCAGAGCTTGAACATATTACGCGTGCATCGGAAGAACTCGGTCTGAGTCAACCAGCGGTGACAAAAACAATTCAAAGCCTGGAACACGAGATTGGCCTGGAACTCATCGAGCGGCAGGGGCGACGCATCGCCCTTACTCATGCTGGTCGTATGGTTCAGAGTTACGCACGCAGAATATTTACCCTGGAACATGAGATGGAAGACGCGCTGAATATGCTCCGTGATGTTGATGGGGGAGAGGTCACGCTTGCCGCGAATACTACCACAGGCGTCTACCTGCTTCCTCCAATTGTCGCTCGCTTTCGACTGCGCTATCCCCAGGTAGCTCTGAATATTGCCATTCTCAATTCACGCGAAATCGTCGAGGAGACACTCAACTGGAACCTTGATATAGGGCTTGTAGAGACCGAGCCATCGAATTTGCCCGCAGGTTTGAGCGTCGAGGTCTTTTCTTACGATGAACTGATTCTGGTGGTGTCGCCTCAGCATTCTTGGACTCAACTTCCGTCGCTACAGCCACAACTGCTAGCTAATGGCGAACTATTATTGCGCGAACAGGGTAGCGGCATTCGCGAGATTATCGAACGCGCCCTACAAGCCTACAACGTGAAAGTGCGTCCAATGCTCACCTTGACCGATAACGAGGCAATCAAGCAGATGGTGATGAGCGGTGTTGGAGCTGCAATGGTTTCGTCCCTTACTGTAAAGCGCGAGCTAGCCAACGGCGACCTTGTACATCTTCCTATAGCCGAACTAGAACTGCACCCGCAGCTCAGCCTCATTCGACGTACCGAAAAACAACTCTCACGCTCAGCCCAGGCGTTCTATACCTTCCTGCGTCCCATTCTTGACAAAGATAGAGGTGAGGATGTTCAACAGGAACACCATTCAGTGTTGTAATACATCCATTTTCAACCTTCATCTGCACCGTCTAAAAGTGGGGATGCAAGGGGTGGCTAACCCCTTGCCTGGGGTCTGGGGCTGTGCCCCAGTTTCTCTTTTCCACTCGCCGCCGTAGGCGGCGAGTAACAAATATATGACCACACACCTATAAATTGACAAACGGGAAAGACATGTCTACAATACTTCATAAGGCTATCAAAGGGGTAATAGTAGAGAGGTTGGGGAAAAACGACACAGCACACTTGTTGAGAAGGAAACGGTATGGCAAACCTGCAACAGTACGCTCTCCTCGAAGAAAGTATAGAGACCTGGAATTCATGGAGAAAAAAGCACCCAGGTACACGACCCGACTTGAGCGGTATCAGTATCATCCAAGCACATCTTCTCCATGTCGATTTCAGCAGAGTAGATTTGAGTGGTGCCCGTCTCTCCAAAGCGGATTTGAGCGAGTCAGATTTGAGTGAAGCTAACCTCTCTGAAACGGTTCTCTATCGAGCCACTTTGCATCAAGCGAATTTGAGTAAGGCCAATCTCAGTCAAGCGTTTCTTGTCAGGAGTGAGCTAATTCGGGCTAACTTAAAAGGTGCTAACTTAAAAGGTGCTAACCTCTGCAAAGCCGATATCTACAAAGCCGACCTTGCGTTTGCTAATCTCAACGGCACCAACCTAAGCGAAGCAAACCTGAGCGGCTCTTCTCTGAACGGGGCTAGCCTGTATAGAGCCAATCTCAAGGATGCTGACTTGAGCGAGAGCGATCTCAGCGGCACGATTCTGGATGAAGCGAATCTGAAAGGAGCCACGTACACCGAAGAGCAGCTTCTACAGGCCAAATCGTATAAAAACGTTATACGCTAGCGACGACCTCTTCGCTCTCCGAGAAGGTCGTAATCGTCATCGTCTGGTTATGCAATTTGCACATCGCTCCTGCTGTAAAAGGAGAAATTTCGCCATAGGAGTAGAAACCAGTGAGCAGCGTCTGATCACCCATAACGGCACGTACTCCTTTCACCTCTTCGTCGATGCGCTGCTTGAGAACCAACTTTCGCCCCACACAACTGATGAGGATCGCTAATTCTGGCGAGGTGGAAATCGTTCCGTAACTCGTCCTCGCCGCTCCCACCGCTCCGTCTACCAGTCGGTCAAAGTCGGCACGCATAAAGCGTGTCTCCACGCCCTCAGGCACATCGCCAGCAAACGTGATGCTCTGCTCCGCTTCGTTAACGGACAAAATTGTTCTTACAACCGGATCAGAGCCATCAGAAGCAAGTAGACACAATGGAAAAAGTAGCCCCGTAGCAGGCAACCCCTGTGCATACTCACCAAGATAGGCTTTATACAGCGACAAAGCTGACTTGCCATCTAGCTGGTACAGGACGTTCCCTTTTGAGCGCGTAATTGTGCGTACAGGACCGAAGGTGTCCCAGCCACCCAATGACCCATAGCCCACACGAAGGTGCTTGCTATAGAAGCCCAGCACAACGATGCTCTCCGTCTCCAACTGATTTTCCCAGACTATCAGCGTCTCCTGAAACCTATCGCCATCGCCAGAAAGCCCTCCAGTAATCGTCACATGTGGAGGCAGGTGACGCGTCAAGCCAGCAACGAGATCGCTACCATTGATATTCACGCCTCGTGCGAGTACAAACACATGCACGAGATTGTCCTTATCAAGCTCCTGCGCCAGCAGTTCGCCCGCCTGAAAGTCACTCATACCCTTCTGAGGCTTGATACGCACGCCATGTAGCGTCGTATGTTCAAACTGAATCGCCGTTGCAACCAAAGAATCGTCAAATACCTGTGTATGAGAGATTTCGCCAGCAGTCGAACAGCCGAGGAGATGAGCCTTTGGATATGCCCTTTGAACCTCTTGTAGCAAGGACTGCTGTTTGAGGAGGGAAGGACTGCCAAAGAGTAGTACCAGTTGTGCCGCGCGCAATGTGCCGGGGGCAGTCGGCTCCCACGAGTTAGCTTGCCAGCGCATGTGATCTAGTTTCATTATTTTTCCTGAATCATGGTCAGCAATGCTGGCCTACTTTTCGTGACAGAGGAGCAAAAGAGCATTCTGGGTTCAGCAAGATATCTTCAAAAAATAGTATCGTACTTACAAATAATAGTACTCTTATCTTATGTAACAGTAAAGATGAATAGTACTTAATACTCACATATGGCTATTACATGTATTCGAGGTTACATATTCCTCCTTGACGCCAACATTAGGGCGTGCTAACATCTAAGTGTAAACATTAGATAGTAGCACGCCCAACTAGCTGAAAAGAGACCAACCTCTCGCCGTGAGCGAGCATTCCTCACGCTCCAAGACGCGCCTCTTCATTCAAAGACGAAAGAGAACAAAGCCATGCTTCTTTTCAGCACAACCACAACCTGCTCGCAATGCAACAAAAACCTCAATCGGTGGAACGCGGAGACCTGCTCCTCCTGTGGCAAAATCATCTGTAGCCAGCACGCCCACCTCGTGAAACGCTCGCATAGTCGTGTGTTATATGCGGTGTGTGAGGGGTGTACGAAGGGGAATGTAGGGGTTGCGCAAGAGAGCGAATTCAGCAAGCACCATAAATATTAAATCATTTTCATAAGCCCCGAAGCTTATCCACTGCAAGTAGGGCGTGATGAAATCAGGCCCGTACACTCGTTCTCATCTCCTAACACGATGCTTTGAGGGGACGTGTAAAAGATGTACGGGCCTGATTTCATCACGCTCTATTGATTGTGTTTTCAATCATAAAAAATAAACCTCTCTTATTTGCCTTTGCTTTTAACACATAACACCTTGCAATACTAGAATTCATAAGCTATTATAGTGGAACATTTTGACTCATCTATACATCAAACGCAGTTTATATTGACAGAGATGAATGGAGAGATGTGAAAGTAGTCCGTCTATGTCTTTTTGTGAGTATCTATTCCTTTTCCTAAATTCGGTATACATCTCACTTTATTTTCTGTATATTGAAGCGTTGACAAAATATAACATATATGTTATATTTTGTCAAAGGAAGGGAGTCAGATATATGGCAAGCAACAAAATTTTTACAACAATGCATCAAATCCCTGTCGGAGATGAGGCTTGTAGAAGGGTGGCTCCCTTTTGGGATCGAGAAGTGGAACAGATTTTGAACTCTGCAAAAAAATTGAACGAACTCTTGACGACTTTGATAGCACTAGTAGCATCAAAATATACGAAGACATTACACGTTTTCAGCGTAGTTATCAGCAAAGTGAGACTGATGGAGACCTACTCGACCGTTTCCAATACAAAATCATAGAAAACGTTAAAGGTTTGTACAGTCTCTACGAAATTTATGTAGGTCCAAAGAGTAGCTTTCGTGCATTCGTAATATTTCCTAAGCATCAAATAGGTGAGCATCGGGTAGGATACTGGGTGTACGCGTTCAAGAAACAACGCAATAACGACCGTGCTAAAATAAAATTAGCAAAGCAAGCGGCGGAGGAATGCTGGTCTTCGATAGCAGGAAAGCAAAGGTAAGCTTTATTGGAAAGGACCAAAGGCATGGCAAAGATAGCAGATTATATAATTCGGAAACTGAAAGACGAAAAAAACGGTATGGCAAATACCGTGGAATACATGAGATCAGCATTTTTCTCATCGGCAGTAGATGCATTGTTTTATGCACGTCGTAAGTCTAAACTTACACAGGAGCAAGTCGCTCAAAAATTGGGGAAGAAACAGGAGGCAATTGCTCGCTGGGAAGCCGATGTAGATGGCAAAATGTCGTTGCGTCAATACTTTGATTTAGCTATTGCTTCTGGTATGGTGCCGCTTAACATGGTGCTTGAACCGATTGAATCTGTCCGCGACTTTGTAATAGAAAACCCCGAAGCACCACAGACACCATATATTTATTCTGATTGGCTACAAAAGAGGCGTGAGCCGATAACACAACAGGCTATTATTCTTCAAGCAAAGAACTCTGCAAGGGAACCAACTCATTCGACAGCAGAAGAAAGAGCACAGGCAGTGAAAGCTGTGGATCAACAATTAAAGCAGGAGCGGTTAGCAATCAACGATAACATTACAAGTTCTCCTGCTATCACTCCTTCAATGAGTAGCTGATTCAAGTTACTTACTAGTAAACAAGAAAGAGATAGTTTTATAAAATGCCTGAACAAATAAAGGTAGTTACAAGCCGAAGAGCTTATGAGTTTAATCCTGATGACTTGCGCTTATCAATGTTAAGTATTAAGCCGATACAAGAACTCATCCAACAAAACTTTCAATTTCAAGCATCTGCATATGGTACTCCATTTCCAACATTCGGAGATGTTCCTGCTACAATTCCACCGGGTTTGGTTTTCAATACAGGTGCTTGGCTTTCTGTCGAAGAACCGATAGTCCCCATTCGATTTCTACACATCGAACAGAGCCGAATTGTTATTGACGTAGGTGGACTATCAACTGCTATTACCACGATCTTTCATCATCTAACCGAGATTCTCTCTCAGTTACATGCTCCTGACGGATCGCCAGTAATAGGTGAACCTAAGCGTGTTCTTGATTACTCAGAGATTACCGCTCATTTTCCTGTTTCTTTAGATGCTATGCTCAAGCCTTCTCTGCAGCAGGTGTTCAGTAGAGCTATCGGTAAAAGTGGCTCAGTTTTAATTCCTTCGCTCGCTTTACAAGCCCATCCTGATAATGAAATGCTTGCGGCGGTCCCTGGTGCTAATGATAGTAGAGTCTTTACATTTACTCTACGTTCAGGGACACGACCAGAAGAACACGTATACTTTAGCGGTGCTCCTCTTGACTCCGAGGCTCATCTACAATACTTAGATGAGTTAGAAATGGCTCTTATGTAATCAGCTATCTCCTCAAAAGTTATAGTACGGGTGGCCTCTATAATGAAGCTCATCTCTCTATCATTTATTCAACCATCGAGAACAAAACCGCACCCGTACATTTTTGCCCTCTCTCCTCTTCATCTTGCAATACCTCCATTCATACGCTACACTAGTACAACATCTGAATGGTAGCAACTGGTTTATCACACCGATCAATGAACAAGGTAGGGACCGATTTATCGCGTCCTCGTCCCGATTCGCAATGTTAGTAGGAATTGAGGGACGTACCCAATGGTGGAAAACGGAATCAATGGAAATGAGGACGCGATAAATCGGTCCCTACAAGACATTGTGGTCAGGTACCCGAATCAACAATCTTATTTCATAGAGTAGATAGAGAGCAAATAATCATGACCGAACTGATGTGGGATGGCAAGTACAAGAATGGGAAAAAGGTCGGCCCTGTACGTATCGCCCTCCCCTTCCAACCCGTCGAGACCGTGAACGAGACGGCACAGCAGCGACAACTCACCCTTGACATGCTCTTCGCCGGACGCGACCCCGAATGGCGCAACCGCCTCATCTGGGGCGACAAGAAGTACGTGCTACCAAGTTTGCTCCCCGAATTCGCAGGTAAGGTCAACCTGATTTACATTGATCCCCCTTTCGCTACCGGTGCAGATTTCTCGTTTACCACTACTATTCCTGAAAGTGATGCTACTTTCGTAAAAGAACCTAGCATGATAGAGCAAAAAGCGTATCGTGATACATGGGGACAAGGGTTAGATGGATATTTACAATGGTTTTATGAAACATCTGTAATGCTCCGCGAACTTCTCAGTGAGGATGGAAGTATTTATGTGCATTGTGATTGGAGAGTAAGTGGACACATTAGATTAGTATTAAACGACTTCGAGTACGAATTCGCACGATTTCTTGAAAATGCGAAGGATGTACACGCATTCTCAAAGCTACCTCAGCAATTCGGCTTCTCAATCGAGTACACAGACAACAACGCCAACCTGCGCTACTACTACCCCGATTTCGTCGTCAAGAACGAGCTAGGCGAAATGTGGCTCGTCGAGACCAAAGGCCAGGAATCGCTCGAAGTCGCCTTCAAAGATCGAGCCGCTCAGTTGTGGTGCGAGAACGCAACAAAGCTCACAGGCGAGCGATGGCGATACGTGAAGGTGCCACAAAAAGAGTATGTGAAGCTGCAACCTGTGGAGTTCTGGGATTTGGCGGCGTTCGCATAGGATAGATTAAGAAAGGTATTGAGCCATGCCGAAGAGGTTAGTGAATAAAAAAGACTATAGAAGCTGGGCAACCTTCTTCATCTTTCAATGCTTGCCCCAAAAAAACAATTTCCCTCTCTTGCTATTCAATTTATATGAGTGAAAAAGCAGGCAATGCCTGTGCTAAGCCACTCATCAGTACGCGTGTCGCTTGGTTTGCCAGCTCTTCTGGTGACACGTGCATCGTCTGCTCGTCCCATTGACGGAAACATTGGAAGCCAGTCCCAAAAATCGCCCAACTTGTGACTAGGGCAACCGTTTCCAAATCCACCTGCTGATCCTGTCCAGCACTAACAACTGTCTTGAAGCCTTGCAAGAGCAGTTCAAAGAGGGCTTCTTGCAGGGTTGTTACCACGAGAGGAATCAGCGACCGATCAGCTGATCGAGTCAACGGGTGTAACTGCGTGAACCATTCAACGACGCTCTGAATGAGCATGCGGAACGTGCCGAGGTTCCAAGTATCTGAGATGTGTACGGTACTCGCGACACGCTGCTGAAATTGCTCACGGAGCCAATATTCCAGGATCGCATACTTGTCCTCAAAATGAGTATAAAAGGTGCCTCGATTGACTCTTGCCCGCTCCGTAATATCCTGTACCGTCATCGCGTGAAAGCCCTTTTCCGAGAAGAGGTCAGAAAAGGCTTGCAGCAAAAGTTGCCGGGTCCGTAGGACGCGTGGGTCTTCTCTCTCATGAATCTTTCTCTGTTCCATATGCTCCTTCGTCTGTTTTCAACAATCTGCTCCATGTGTGGTCTAACCAACAGAAACCCCTCTTTGTTCAATATTTGGATGGGCTTCTCTGGTAGTATTGTATCCAACAGGGAGCTATTCAACAACTCTTCTCGGCTCCCTGTGCCAACAGACCGAAAACGAAGTGTCCTTCTTCGTCGGAGAAAGGCGACTGAAAGAAGGGTTTCGAGGCGCGAACTCGACCGACAAGGATGCTTTCATCTCATTGAGGAGTGTTGTACACCTATAGTTACGATTGGAGAAGATAGAATGTCTCAATATACTAACCGTCCCCCCATAGTTCAACCAGAATTGGTCCGCGAAGTTGCTCCGGGGGTCATGGTGATTCCTGACCAGTACATTAACCTAGTGCCCAACGTTGGGATCGTGATTGGCACAGACGCCGTGCTCGTCATTGAGAGCGGCCTGGGGAGAGAAAATGGTCAACGCGTACTCCAAAAAGCAATGGAGATAGCAGGATCGAAGTCACTCTTGCTTACCACGACCCACTTTCATCCCGAACATGCCTTTGGCAATCAAGCCTTCAAAGGTCATGCCACCATTCTGACCAATACCACTCAGGCAGACGAACTGCGGGAAAAAGGAGTCACCTACCTGAACATGTTTCGTGGTTTGGGTCCCGATGTCGCCAAGGCACTCGAAGGGGTGGAATTGGTGATGCCAGATGAAACCTATCAAGGGGAAAAAATCATCGACTTGGGTGGCAAGCAGGTGGTGTTACACGAACTGACGGGTGGTCATACCCGTGGTGACCAGATCATTTTTCTCCCACACGAGCAGGTGCTTTTCACAGGCGACCTTGTGGAGAACCACTCATTCCCCATTTTCTCTGATCATGATGCGAGTCCTAATCGCTGGATCGAGGAAATTGCGTATATGATGCATCTTTCTCCGGTAACAGTGGTTCCAGGGCATGGGGAGCTAGGAAAAGTCGAACTGATGCAGGAGTTTCAATATCTCTTGGTCTTTGTTCGCGAGGAAGTGAACCGACGTATCAAGGGGGGACAGACGCTTGAGGTCATCGACAAGGAAGCTGCCCAGAGCATTAAAGGACGTTACAAGGATTGGGGAAACGATCTGTGGATTCCTTTTGAAATCCGCAACGCATATGCAGAGCTGACAGGAACACCACTGAAATTGCCAGCTCTCTTCTAGTAGTACGATTTGGCTTGAGTACTGTCCGAAAGACCATAAAACTGCCACGTTTGCATCAGCGAGGCTACGGGAGAACCAAGATATGCGTCATCCTCTTGTTTCGTACAGACACATGGAATACAGTAGGTGGAAGAAGACAAGCAGCAGACAGAAACAAGAAAGAAGAGAGTATGGATCAGAGGAATTCCCATGAACGCTTCTTAGAAGAAGACGCGACAGTTGAGCAACAATGGCAAGCGTTGAGCCTGAATAACCAGGAGTGGTTTACCCGCTCGGCGCGAGCCAAGTCGAAAGAAACGGTTCGCGAAGAGGACATCATGTGGACGAGCGGGTATCTGGTTGTTTCTTCCGTCAACCCTCTTCTGATTGGCAACCAGTTAGATCGCGTGCTTCAGTGGTATCGAGGTCAACATCCTCTGGAGGGGGCGATCTGCTGGTACCTCACCGCAACTCCTCCAGGCGACCTTGCCGCGCGTTTACTGGCTCGCGGGTTTGAACCAAACTGGCAACTGCACTGGATGTGGTGCGACCTTCGGAATCTTCCAAATCAGCGCGTCCCTTCTTTGAGGCGACCGCATTAGGATGGGCACAGCATTTTCAGCGTGTGGAAATGATTCCACTCATTGAACAGCATCGCGCGAGCCAAAGGAAACGTGATTCCTAAAGAGATTTTCTGACAGATTCAGTACCAAATACATGCTCTTGATAAGAAACACGTCGCCACTCTCTCCATTTTCCACATAAAGATAACACTCTTTCAATGACAGATATTGATTTTTGTCATTCCATAGGTTATACTACTATCATCCATTCAGAATAAATAATCTTTTACTAGGAAACTTTCAAAGCATATAAAAAAGAGGAACAGAGAAGATGATTACACGTGTACTTGGAATGCATGGTCCTGAGGTATCGGCTATTGGTCTAGGCTGCTCAAGCATGTCTGACACAGCCGGGTTAGCAAATGAGACTGAAAGCATCGCAACGATTCATGAGGCACTCGATAGTGGTATTACTCTGATTGACACAGCCGATTTCTACGGTATGGGACATAACGAGATGCTGCTACGTGATGTACTACGTGGACGGGCGCGTGAGCAGGTCATTATCAGTGACAAGTTCGGAGGGTTGCGTACACCCAATGGCAGCTTTATCGGCACCGATGGTCGTCCTGCTTCTGTCAAGAACTTTCTTGCCTACACCCTGCGCCGACTTGACACCGATTACGTTGACATCTATCGTCTCGCACGCCTTGATCCAGATGTACCCATTGAAGATACCATTGGTGCTATCGCGGACATGGTAAAGGCTGGGTACGTTCGTTACATTGGCCTCTCCGAGGTTGGGGCCGCCACGATACGACGCGCACAGGCCGTACATCCCATTTGCGACGTACAACTCGAGTACTCGTTGCTCTCGCGCGATATCGAGGCAGACATTCTCCCCACATGCCGCGAGCTTGGCATCGGTATCACGGCTTATGCCGTCCTGTCACACGGCCTTCTTAGTGGACAATGGTCGAAAGATCGCTTACATGCACCTGATGATTTCCGCAGTTTCAGTCCTCGCTTCAGCCGTGCTAACCTCGATCACAACCTTACTCTTGTTGAGGCGTTGCGCTCGATTGCAGAGGCAAAGGGTGCCACCGTCTCACAGATTGCTATTGCCTGGGTGCTTATGCGTGGACAGGATATTGTGCCCCTGATCGGCGCACGTCGGCGCGAGAGCCTCATTGAGTCCTTAAAGTCCCTCGACCTAACATTGACCGCCGATGATCTTGCTCAGATCGAGCGAGCTATCCCGGCAGGAGCAGCCGCAGGTGAACGTTACCCTGCACCACTGATGGCTCTGCTCGATAGTGAACAAGGTCGAGAGCAGAACCGATGAGCGACGAAATACTCACTCGCGAACGTATTCTCGAAGCAGCGGAGGAGGTACTCCGTCGCTTCGGGCTTGCTAAAACGACGGTTGTCGATGTTGCTCGCGCCCTTGGAGTGAGTCATGGTAGCATCTACCGACACTTCCCAAGCAAAACTGCACTACGCGATGCCGTTGCCGAGCATTGGCTGGCTGAAAAGTTAGTGCCGCTTACCATGATAGCGAACGAGGATGGACCGGCCCCAGAGCGTCTGCGCCGCTGGCTCAATGTTTTGTGTTCGCAACGCAAATATGCGCTTGAAGACCCTGAGTTATACGCGACGTACAAGGAACTTGCTAGCGAGGCAAGAGACGTAGTAAGGGTACACGTCGCTACCCTCACCGAGCAAATAGCGCATATCATTAGCGACGGAGTTGCCCAGGGGAAGTTCGCCACCGAGAATCCCTTCGTTTCCGCTCAGGCGGTACTCACCGCAACAACCCGCTTCCACCATCCAGCCCTCGCCGCTGAGTGGTCTGATCCCGACATCGACGCCGCGTTCGACGGCGTTTGGTCCCTGATTATGGTTGGCCTTAGTCCGCGCAACATTTCATAGTAATGAGGAATTTCTAACAGACAAGGTAATGAGAGCAGACATTTTGATGTCCGCTCTCATTACCTTGTCTCATACATTGCTTCTAAATGTTGATGCCCCCTGACACTTCGATTCTCTGCCCGTTGATCCACTGTGTCTCCTCGGAGAGGAGAGATGCGACAACACCGCCAATGTCTTCGGCTTGACCGACGCGACCCAGCGGTGATCGTGAGGCTAGTTG
Source organism: uncultured Ktedonobacteraceae bacterium (assembly GCA_964250805.1). GTDB lineage: Bacteria > Chloroflexota > Ktedonobacteria > Ktedonobacterales > Ktedonobacteraceae > JBBQVS01. The sequence goes on from CAXUHG010000013.1 coordinate 43,035, forward strand.
CTGATTGATCGCTACGTTATCACGAACCATGCCACCTCCAAAATCCGTTGCGATGGGACCAGGGGCGATAACATTGGCGGTGATGCCGCGCGAACCAAGTTCGGCTGCCATGTAGTGAGTTAGCACCTCTATCGCTCCCTTCGTGGCTGCATAGACGCTCATGCCAGGACCGGAAAAGCGTGTCAATCCCGACGAGATGTTGATGATGCGTCCACCATCAACCATCAAAGGCAGGAGCTTTTGCGTGAGAAAGAAAACGCCTTTGAACTGGATGTTGACTAACTCATCAAATTGCTCTTCGGTTGTCTCGGTGAGTGACGCATGAATACCAATGCCAGCATTATTGACGAGGAAGTCAAAATTGTCCCGATTCCATGTACGTTTGAGGGCCTCTTTTACCGCTTCCGCAAAGGCTGCAAAAGACTTTATATTCGATGTGTTGAGTTGTAGCGCGACAGCTTTGCGCCCAAGCTTCTCGATTGAAGCGACCACCGCTTCCGCCTCTTCCTGTTTACTATTATAGGTCAGGATAACATCCTGCCCATGTGCGGCGAGACTCATCGCCATATCTTTCCCAAGTCCACGGCTTCCGCCTGTAATAATTGCGACTTTCATGAGAATTCCTTTCGAGAATGTGTCTTATTTTTCTTTGATAATCTGCTTTGCCAGTCCAGCAGTAATCTCAGCTATCTCTTGCACTCTTGCATCGTCGCCACTCTGGACCGCTTGCCAATACGCGACCTTCTGCTCAAGATAGCGCAGATGCTCTCGCTTCTGAGCCATCTCTTGCTCCAGTGCTTGCTTCTGCGCCTCGAAGAGTGCAAGCTGCTGCTCGGCAGCCGCATTTCCCTCTTTGTGAAGAGCCATATACGTCCGCATTGCCTCAATCGACATACCCGTTGCTCGTAGGCAAGCCAGTGCCTCAATCTTCCAGACATCTTCAGCCGTATATCTGCGATGACCACTGCTACTGTCTCGTTTCACATTGTCGAGTAAGCCAATCCGCTCATAGTAGCGGAGCGTATGTTCGCTCAGACCGGTTTGTTGAACTACTTCCTGAAGCGTAAAGTAGGGAGGCGTTTTCGCCTCTGCATTCTGTGTCATAGAGATAGTATGCACTACCTAGAGTGGTCTAGGTCAAGGGTTTGTTGAGGGATTTTTTGGAAAATTAGTCGGATTGTTCTTTTTTGTTCATTGAAAAGGTTGGATATTGCATTACTTACTACGTTATTTAAATTATGCGATATAATGCTTCTGAGATGCTCAGGCTGTATCAACACTCTTGTAAAGAGCGGATCAAATCCTATAGATGCTCAGCAAAGGTTATACAAAATATTGGTAGTCGTTTAGAGGTGCAATGTGAACAAGACATTTGTCTCAAACATTTTTGTTAGTCATAGTCATAAAGACAACGACTTCGGAATTAGGTTAGTGAACGATCTACGTTTGAAATTAGGGGATAATACAAGAGTTTGGTATGATGCAGCAGGAGGTTTGAATGGCGGAGATGAGTGGTGGAGTAAAATTTTAAGGGAATTAGCCATATGCTCCGTATTTATCGTTATTCTTTCTCCGGAGTCAATGGCTTCAAAATGGGTTAACGATGAGATTACGATTGCTTGGGCACATAGGAACTCCGCTGAAGGGAAAATGATTATCCCACTGATTATCAGAAATTGTGAAATTAGAGATGATCTGAAAATTTTACACACTATTTCTTTTCAACCTCCTAAGACCTATGAAATGGCATTGGAAGAGTTAGTTAAAATATTGCAAACTTTTGCACCTGGGGTAGTGACTAAGCCTGTTCAATACAAAAAAAGCACTAGAACAAAGCTAGAAAAGAGTGCTAGAAAGCCTCAGAGAGCAAAAAGAAAAGTACTATCTTACCCGCCAAATATGAGAAGAGTGAGACAACTTGTAAGAAAAAATATAATAGGAAGTAAAATGTCTGTTAGCCAAAGTTCATTAGATGGAGATGCCGAGAGTTTACGTACACTACGCCAGACGAAAGAAGGAGTTTCTGAGAGTTTGCGCACACTCCATCAGAGAAATGCTCTGTACTCAGAGTATAAAGAGGCAAAGGACAACGAGAGTATAGAATTTCTACCTACCCCATTTTCTAAGAAAAATGGACCAAATCGTCCGATTATTTTAGGTACTAATTCTGATAGCAAGAGTATTGATTAAGAAAGCTCGTACATTCCTGTCTTGCCCTAAAAACATCGCTCACTGAAACACCTGTGGTTGTCGTGTCTTCATCAGTTCCACTCCAAGTTGGGCTACATCAATGCTCGAACCATAGGAACTCTCTTTCAGGTTATGATAGATGTTTGTGATACGGGCAAGGTTTATGTTTGATTCGATATTTCTTATTGAGGTTAGCACATCTCTCGCTATCGTTGTTGCCATTGGATAATATCCCCAACGAGTATATGCTTTTGCTTGCAGGACATGATTGTAGGCGTGGCGACGTAATAATTCAGGACTATCAAATCCGTCGATAGAACAAAGCTCGTCAATTCCTGCTTTTGGCCTTCCCATTGCGGTAAGAGCTGAACCCTTATTATTGTGATATCTTTCTTCATTAAGCTTTACAAAATGCTTATCATCACTAGTATTGTGTTGAGCTATCTGCCAACCTTTATCCATCATCGTGAGAGCATCAGTCTTATCCTTCTCGGTTTGTGTTGCATTTGCGCGAGCCTCACCAGCTAAGAGTAGGATAGCACCCCTTAACTGTGAATCAACAGAATGCCCAATTTTGTACGCTAAATCGAAGTCACTGATAGCGTGGAAAAGGTCCGTTTGATTTCTCTGCTCTCGGCTCATTTCCCAGCGATCAAAGAGAATGATGCCATGCTGATAGAGTGCTAAAGCATGTGATGTACTCAGATCGTTCTCTTTTGCGATTGGGATGGCAACATTCAAGAGGTCAATTGCTTGGTCGAATTGTTGTTGATCGCTCAAAATGCATGCTAAAACAACATGGTAGTCGCATAAGAGTTGCATCATCGTAGCTTTTTGTTGTGCGTGTACATAGAAGATATTTTCGCGAAGAGTCCTTATACGATGAAGAATTTCTTGTATTGAGGGTAATGTGGAACTAGAGTAGTACAATTTCCAACAGTTTTCTAAACCATTACTTTGTTCACTGATGTCCACGCTTTTATGTTGAATTGTACCGAGTATGTGCTGTGTTTTCTCGACGTTACTTATATAATCAAGCGGTTCGAGGCCAAACAGAGCAGGTGGAATGCTGAGTAGAGTTGCCAGGACCCAGCGTCTTTTGGGGTCTTGAGGAACGCGATTTTTCTGCTCCATGAGTTGTATCCACCTTGCTGTAATCTCTTGCCCCTCGTCCTTCCATGTCCCTTCTGCCATCTCTTTTTTTTCGATCAAAAGTATTCTTATCTAGTTATTGCTCTATATTGCTTGAGAAAGTTTTTCACAACAATATTTTGATTCTCGTTAAGCTTCGTAAAGTCAAGCCTAAAGCCGATTTGCTCGTTGTTGATGTATCCAAGTTCGATAAAACCCAAGTCTCTGCTGAGTTTGATTCCTGGTACTGTACTCGATTTGACCCATATTTTGTCAATCGTGACACCCTCTTTAACAAGCGAAAGGAATACATTGAATAAGCCCATAAGCAATTCCATTCCGTATATCTTCGCTTCTTGACGGCTTACCCCTGTTTTGATACCAATGCCTGAGATGTGCAATTCCAATAGTTTCCCAGGCACAATTGGCTCCATATCTTCTAACTGGACGCTATTTCCACTCCTACTTTTGAAGATGCGCTCCACCGTCTCATGCTTAATGGCTTGCATAGAAAAATATCCTACAATTCTTCCATGATGTTTCAGAATGTAATCGCCGTTTGGGACTCTCCGAAACCATGCCATTCTCCTGTCGGTGCCATACGCATTCTCACCAAAGTGCTGACGAGCAATCTGCACAGTCTCTTTGATATCACTTTCCCCTTTCGCTAGAACAACTTGATATGTATCATCTAGCTCAGGCTCTGTATAAAGATCAACAAACTGCTTCATCTCATCGGCGATCTTATCTACATCTTCCCTTAAATAAAAGCCTTGTTTCTTGTTGGGCGGCGTGATTTTACGTATTTTACCTGTGTCCACGAGATTTTTAAATGTGCTTGTAGATATCCCGCCCAGAATTTTTCTTGCTTCGCTCGAAGTATACAGTTTCTCCATGCATGCTCATTTCTAAGTTCAACAGATATTTATGTTTACAAACCTATTATACGACTTTCTGACATGTTGAACATATCCAAAAAATCATGGGGAAATTCATTGACTTTCTCATTATCCATATGTTATTCTTTGATTGAAATTTTTGACATTTCAGAATTTTCAATCAAATTTGCTGGTACAGAAAGGAACAATTTATGAACAACAACAGATCATATCGCAGCAGAATCGAGATGGAACGCACGCAACCACTCCCGCTCCCATCTCGTAAGAGAACAACGCTACGCCAGTTACGCCAGATGTATCAACTCAGTTGGAGCGATATCGCACAGGCGACAGGGTTGCGCGTCCACCTTGTCTACTGGATGGAGATGGGCATTGCCGTCACACTCCCCGATATTCTCAAGGTGTTGCGTGTATTTTCACAGCTCGCTCGCTACCAGTATCGCCTCGCCGATATTCAAGGACTGCGCCTCAAAGACCCCATCGATGTATATGTAGATTTGCCCTAACGTAAAGACGAAATGAAGAAATGAGCAAGATATATGTTACGATGGCGCGTCAAGGAGGTTATGGAGGAGCGCAAGCTAAGCGAACTGCAACTCTCCTATCGGTCGGGAGTCTCGTACAACACCATTCACAAACTCTGTCGTAACCCGACGTGTCATACGAGGCTCACTACGCTCGAAAAGCTTGCGGAGGCATTGGATGTGCCATGCGAAACGTTGATGGAAATGGTAAAGTAGGTTTTGCTATTTTGTAATAGCAACACTCGCGTCACGTTTCTATATCCTTTACAATATAGAAACGTGACGTGAGTGTTTTAGCACTATTATCGGCCTCGCGGCTTATAGTAACGGAAGAGATGTAATGCCTTACTATCAACGTGTCAGTTTCTGGGAGAGGAGGTGACGTTGCCTGCTGAGGCCGGAATCTCCAAGAACGTCATCAAGTGATTCAAGGTCGGTGTGGGGAGGGAAGATTTCTGCAGTTGTGCCATGATGTCCCTTGCCATTTGACTCACCTCATCAAGACCTCCCTGTAAGCTAGCATCGAGAGCAAGCGATGCAATCCCCGACTGCAGGATATATTGCCAACACAGGACTGCAAACCAGCGAGGTATCCAAAGAAAGAGAACTTTCATACTGAGTGGCGTTATAGGAATATCTTGCGCTTGCAAGACCCGAAGCCCTTCACGGATGGCCTGAACCATCATCACAACATGCTTACGTGTCCGTCCAAGAGTTGCACTGCTTCCCTGTGTCATGGCGACAGCCGCCAGAATACAGGCGTCAAAGAGAGCATGCACTTTGAGCCAAGCCTGCATATCGGAATTCAGTACAATAGAGAAGCCTGCTTTCTTGAATGCTGTTGCGAGTTGTCGAAGACGGAGTGTCACACGACCATCTTCTTTGCCCAGCGTCGTCTGTGCAAGGGCGGGGTGATGGGCATACCGGATGACCTCTCCCTGTCGTGATCCTCCTATAGATGGAAAGCCAAGGAGTACGCGATGGGGGTCGAGCATCTCCAAGCGTTGCATGCCATCAGGATTATTGAGCAGAAACAACACGGTGGGAATCTGGTGATTGGCGGCAAGGCTGGGCAGGACGGATTCGAGCTGATTCAGTCGCACAGTCACGAGAACCACATCGTAGCTATCGGTCGGAGTCAGTTGATCGACGACAGAAACCCAAGTTGTCGTATGCTGTCCTGTCACCGTATTTTCAAGAAGAATGCCGTGTGTTCGTAGTGAGACTGCGCGTTGACCTCTGGCAAGCAGAGACACATTGTATCCCGCCTCTTGGAGTTTTGCAGCATAGACGCTACCAATAACTCCTGCTCCATAGACCAATATATCCATTTTTCCTTCGTCCCCTTCTTGTATTCTCCTCTGAGGGAATTCCTCAAAGGAAGCATCGTTGCAGTGTTTCTTCTCATTGAACGGATGTTGACTAATCAACACCTGTTCAATATAATGATCTTACTAGAGCTGTCGGCTTGCTTCAATAGGTAAAATAGCCGAATTTGTTCACTACTCAACAAAACCTAGCTAATTGTTCATTCCTCAACACAATCCATCTGATGGTTTATGAAGAAGAAAGCGTACACTTGCATGCATGCAAATATAGAGACACGCGCGGAAGAAATCCACACAAAAGCTAAAAAGAAGAAACCTATGGACAGACGAATACGCAAAACACGGGAGGCTATTCTTGAAGCTTTTGTTGGGCTGATGGCAGAGAAAAATTTTGAACATATTACGATGAACGACATTGCGGACCGAGCCGATATAAATAGGGGTACCATTTATTTGCATTATATGGACAAGTTCGATCTGCTGGATCATTGTATAGATACGTACTTTGACCAATTACTTGAAAACTGCTTGCCCGATGGCGATACTACTTGTCCTCCTTCCAAAGCTTCGCTGCTCCGCATATTCAACTATTTAGAGCAGCATACATTCTTCTATACCACCCTATTAGTCAACAAAGGCGGCGTCCCTGCTTTCAGAAACCGCCTAGTGGCTGTGTTGCTGCAGGGCCTGGACGAATACATTGATGTGAGCGGTATCAACCAGGGCATGAACAAGGAGGTGATGGTGCAATTTCTTGCTTCGGCTATCGTTGGTGTACTGGAGTGGTGGATGACTCACTCGACGCCCTGTTCCGTGACGGATGTTGTAGAACAACTGTGGTCGCTACTGGAACGCATTCAGTTGGTGCCTCAGACAGAGGTACAACAAGGATAAAGACAAAAGTCTTTCAAATCCGAAAGGGGATGTATGCATTCATGTGACGGTCTCACACTAGTCAAGCCTTCGCTCGCCTATCGAGAAGAGTATACGGCAATGACACGAGAGTTTATGCAGACAGATGAGGGATGGTTTAACAATTTTCCGCTAGCACTCGAAGATTTTGTAGCCTACGTACACGAGTTGGAGGATGAGGCGCAGGGAATCGGGCTACCATCAGGAGTTGTGCCGCAGGAGACGTTTTGGCTAGTGAAGGATGGCGTGCGCGTGGTGGGCGAGATACGTTTACGTCCACATTTGACGCCACCATTCGAGCAACATAATGGGCACATTGGTTACAACATTCGTCCCTCTGAGCGGCGCAAGGGCTACGCAACATGTCAGCTTGCATTGTTGCTCGAAGAGGCGAAGAGACGCGCGATACTCCGCGTCATGCTCACCATCGACGGCGACAATCCCGGCTCGGTGCGTGCTATTGAGAAGAATGGTGGCAAGCTGGAATGGCAACGCTTCTCTGATGAAAAGGGAGAAATGGTCTCGTGCTATTGGATTGAGGTATAACGCTTTATGTTATTGGTCCCTACAACTTTGCCTCATCTCAGTATAGCACGAATGGGTAGATATCCAATGGAGCGCGAAATAAAACGGTATCAGCGTATGTTATACTGAATACAAGATGTCGAGTATTGTTGCGTTGTTCAGTGAGAAGTTGTTTCTGCCGACAGCAATAAGTTTGAAGACATCGTAGTAGGAGCATATCTCAGTGAAACTTTACGTAGGCAGATTGCCTTATTCAACCACCGATCAGGAACTGAATGATCTTTTCAGTCAGTACGGTGAAGTTCTTTCGGCAACCGTTATCATTGATCGCGAGATGAATCGAAGCAAGGGTTTCGGCTTCGTCGAAATGAGCGACGATCAAGATGCGCAAAACGCAATGAACAATCTTAACAACTCCACACTACAGGGTCGTACAATCATCGTCAACGAGGCGAACGAGCGTCAGCCCCGTAGCGGTGGCGGCGGTGGTGGCGGCTATCGCAACGGTGGTGGTGGCGGCGGAGATCGTCGTGGTGGCGGTGGTGGTGGCTACCGTAGCAACGGTGGTGGCGACCGCGAGCGCCGCTATTAGTCTCTGATCAACAATCGCAAACAAAACAATGAAGCGTTCCGACGAGTCGGAACGCTTCATTGTTTTGTTTGCGATTGTCATATGATTAGCTCATGAGTACGGGTATTTCGCGCCGAATATCGAATTTGAGTAGGGCATGTGCCTTGCGGATAGCATCCTCGACCTCGGCGGGGATTTCGCCACGCGCGAAGATAAAGCCGAGGTAGCTAGCACCTTCTGGCAAAGGGACAAGCCGATTATTCAGCTTCGCAGTAATTTCAACGCCCGTAATCAGAGGTACCGTTTGTGCCTCTTCAATGCCATGTACACCCTTGAGCATACCAGCCGAAGGAATGGGAATCATCATCACGCCAGCCGCATGGTCGTCGCGCTGAATCGTACTCACCTCTTCCCCAATGGCGTGACGCAGAATAAGTTCCTCCAGGCACATGCCAGCCCCGAACTCAAGAATGGTGGAGCAGAGGCCACCGATGGAGCGACCCGCGATTTCAAGCATCCAGGGACCTTGCTCGTTCACACGTAGTTCCGCATGAACAGGCCCTGTACGTAAGCCGAGGGCGGTAGCGGCAAGTTGCACCGCATGGGCGATTGATTGCTGAATCTCTGGCGACAATCGAGAAGGTGTCACATAGAGAGTCTCTTCAAAAAAAGGGCCGTCGAGCGGGTCGGGCTTATCGAATAGTGTGAGAACTTTGAGTTGTCCACGCGTGACAATGCCCTCTAACGCAACCTCAAAGCCGGGGATGAAGTCCTCGACGAGAAACGCAGTCTCATGTTCTGGATTGCCCTCCGCGAGCAAATAGTGCTTGAGACGGGTGAAGGCGGCGACAAATTCGGTCGGGTCGTCGGCACGGATTACGCCTCGACTGCCAGATAAGCGCAACGGCTTCACAACGCAGGGATAGGTTACTTGTGCCGCTATAGCATGCGGATTCTCGCTCAGCCAGAAGCGACGGAACACGGGGCAAGGTGCGCCACCAGCCGCCATAATGCCTCGCATCAGATATTTATCGCGTGCAGCCTCCGCGGACTCTGGCGAATTGTGAGCGAGTCCGAGAGCGGCACTGGCATACGCAGCTAGCTCACTGGCACTATCATCGACGGAGAGAATGGCGTCGAAGGGGTGCTTTTGTGCATAGTCAACAATAGTGCGAACGGAGGTAGGAATGTCCGTGAAATCAACGCCGAGCGGCACATGCCAGTAATCGGAGAGCGTTTCGGGCAGGTCGATACCAACCACCACATCAAGTTGTAACTGGCGTGCGGCACTCAGAAATGCACCTGCGCGGTAGGTTGCGGGCGACATGAGTAACAGCACGCGTTTTTGTTGCTTTTCAGAATCCATAACTACTACTTATCCTCATCTTGTAAGACATCGACCTTGTAGCCAAGTGACTTCAACGCGGCAGCTAAGCCAAACAAACGCGAATCGCCACTCACCGTCCACACAAGCTCTGCTGGAGCGCGTTGGAGAGGATTTGTCTCTTGCTCCCAGTAGCACTCGAATGTGCCTTGCCAGTCGCGATGTTGTACGCGCCCTTGATAGTGCCAGGAGTCAGCCATAGGACGCCTATTATTGAAGCCGAGGCCAGCAGCCGTGATGCTTACAAAATCTTTACTACGAAAAACCACTTTCATAGAGAACATGCCTTTTTCTGTTGCAACATATTTTATAGCAATGGTATTCCCGACACACTACAAAACCAGGGGCGAACGGTTGTACACACAAAGGAACAC
>CAXUHG010000013.1:52882-59705 GCA_964250805.1 uncultured Ktedonobacteraceae bacterium
TTCTCCCCCACCACCACCCCCCGGGTACATTTGTTTAACCACTTATGCTCCCTGTCTGTAGTGTGTCGGGAATACTGTTACTTCTTAGAGGTCGAGTCGCCAGACGCCGCGACCGTGAGTCGCGGCGTAGAGTACTCTACCACTTTCGGAGAGAGTGATACCATAGACAGCGACAACTGGTAGACCAGTCGCGGCTGGACGCCAGTAGGAGCCACCAGCCTTGACCGACGCGATACCGAAGTCGGTTGAGACATAGATGGTACCACTGATGCTATCGTAGGCAACGCCCGTGATGGGCTGATCGCCGAGATTGTGACTGATGTCCTTCCATGTCGCCGTCTTTGTCTGTGGGTTATAGACCACGTCGAAGACGTGCCCAGGTGTCGTGGGAGTGTAGGCACTATAGCCTGAGAACGAAACATAGGCATGATATGGATTCTTGGAGTCTACAGCGATGCCGCTGATGAAACGGTTGGGCTGTGCAGCAGTGTCAATGCGTGTGAAGCTGACCGTTGTGGGATCAGTTGCATTAGCATTGTCAGAGATGAACAGGCGACCACCACGAGTCGCTGTCCACATTGTATTAGTGTTGCTAGGCGCACGCTTGATTGCAACGACATAGCTACCACCTTTATCCGCGCCAAAGGCTGTGCTGGTCAGGTCAGGACCCAACGGCACCCAGTCGCCGCATGGAGGATTGAAGACTGTACCTGTTTCGTTACAGTTTGCGTCAAGGTAGGCTTGTGAGCCACCGTTGTCGGTTGTGCGCCAGACGTGCTGGAGACCAACAAACATTGTGCCACTTGTCTTTGGATCACCAATCAATGGCACGTAGAAGGACGCTGCCTCATTGCTCGCGGTGAGCGGGCTAGAGATGTAGTCCCAGGTGTTCGGACTCATGCTATTGAAGTTCACGTCGATGCTGGGTCCATAGTACGTATGCATACGCACATTCTGGTTGCCAACGTCAATGACGGATTGTCCACCGTCACCACCGACGGACTCGAACCAACTTGGCGATTGCGCTGAGTTGTACGACCATGTGCCGTTGTCCTGTGTTCCACCAATAACATCATTTTTGGGGTTCTTAGGATTGACGGTCACGCTCTGGAACTGTAGGTCTGCTAGACCGGCGTTCTCGCTATAAAGCGTGGTAGGAATGGCACTGAGCCATCTCTGGCAATCAGCGAGGTCAGTAGCACTAGTCAAACCACGCGTGGCACACTGAGCCGACTGATTGGAGAAGGTACCATCGGTGCGCACTAGGCCACCATCGGAACCCATGAACGCGATGTTGGGATTGTTAGGATCAAATGCATATGCATGCTGATCGGGATGCAAACCCAACGGAGGCGACTGCGTGTCGTTGGTCATATCCGTGAAACTTACACCGGCGTTAGTAGAACGCATCACGGCTCTACCGTTAGAAGGTGGAGTAGCAGTGAAGATTTCAGCATACTGCATTGAGCCACCATACCAGACGGTATCAGGCTGTCCGGGAGGTGAGCTAATCCACATATCGTAGGAACACTGCGTCTCGCAGAAGTTGTACGAGTCGTAGCCGGTTGTACCAGGAGTTGGGCTAGAAAGCTTTATCCAACCGGGGTTGTTGGTACCATCGGTGAGCGTTGATGCTGCGACGTTCGCGTTATCGACGCGATAGAAGTCAGCATTTGCGCTCGCAAGGTCGCCGAGGTAGATGCGCAGGTTGTTGCCCATTGGCGCAAGTGCAAACTCAGTACGAGAGGTTGAACTGTTTGCAACCGTGCCGCCACCAGCGGAGGCGAAGATTTGCTCAAACTTCTTGTTTTCCAACTGGCGATACAGACCATAATCGAACATCGAGAAGTAGACGCGTGATGGTAAGCCAGCAGCAAGGCCAGTGCGGTCAAACACAATCTTGCTCACGCCACCTCGGAAAAAGTCGTTACCGTTAGGTGTACCTGGGTCTACGGTATCAGTCTGCTTGCTGAAGACCAGCGAGAATGTTTTACCACCGTTGATAGACTCGTAGAGACCCACGACTGGTGCATCGGGCGGCGTGAAACGTCCACCGTTGACTGACGAAGCACCATGACGCGCCACAGCAGTCCCAATGAAAATGTGTTTTGAATTTACAGGATCAACTGCGATTGCACCGATTGCGCGATTCTTCGCAGCGGCAATACTACCTGAGACCACGCGCCATGTCGTGCCGTAGTCGGTTGATTTGTAGAGACCGACGCCTGCCTCGGAGTCACTCGAACCATTAGCCTCACCAGTACCAACGTAGAGAATTCTGCCGTCAGGAGTCGAGGGATCGATGAATAGCGAGCCGATAGCATTGGAAGGAATACCATTGGAGGACCATACCCAACGCGGAGGCGTGGCAAGAGCATTGGTTGTTGCCCAGACACCACCACCAGCCGCACCAACCCAGGCACGACACGCCTGTGCTGTACAGGGAGACGCAATAACTAACGCCGTTTCGCGTCCCGAATTTGTCGTTTGGCGTCCTGTGTAAGTTACGATAGCAGGGACGGTACCTACGACAGGACCATACTGCTTCCAGCTATTGCTACTGTTAGCAGCAACGCTGCTAGAGACACCAGCCCAGGAGTTGTAGGACTTTACCGCCTGATCGTAAGTGACATATTTACCAGGGTACGCTTGATTATCGTATTGTTCCTGTTCAGCACTTGCACCACTTACACTGGCATTGGGACCAGGAGTTGGGTTGTTATCGTCGTAGGCTCCATCACCATCATAGTTCGTGCTGAGAAAATGGTTGAAATGTGGGTGTACAGGCGGGTCCGCGAACGCTCCTGTCGAATGCATGTATGCAGTAGCAATGGCAATCACGAGCGTGATAACGGCGAAGCCGTACAGAAGGGAGTAGCGCGTTTTTTTTGTAAGACGTGCCATAGATTTGTTTTTGACCTCCACAGCTTTGTGTTAGAGAGAAATAAAAACACTAAAAGAGACAAATTTACAATATTCGATGAAAAAAACTTAACGCCTCTGATAGAAGCGTATTCAGCAGTCTCCTTTCTCTAAAAAGTGTAAAAATGGGATATAGAGGGAAATATGTCCTCATTTATGCGTAAAAAAGCGGGCGGCACCCCAAAAATAGGTTAGTAGATACAGCAGGCAGAGTAAATAGTAGGTTGGTAATGATTAGGTGTCGAAATGGTGTATATTCTCTATATCAGGTTGAGAAATCTTAACCACATTTTAAACACATCCTTTATCTGATGTTTGGTTGCAAGATACAAATGTGTGCCATAATAGGTAACATAGTCTGTTAGAAAGAGCCTTGTGACACCCTTCTGTACATGTTTAAGTCTGCATTTTTCAAAGGAGTTTGGGCACGAGGCAGGAAGACCGCAAAGATCAACACAATTCAAATAGCACGAACGTCGGTGGATGAGGTAGGAGGACGGACGCCCACAAGGGGCGAGTCCCTACTATACTCTGCGTGCGTAGCACGCATAAGCGGTTTATAGTAAGGTGCGACCCCATAGGCGTTAACTTAACCCCAAAAGAGGTCTGTGGTGAGGCAAGGGCGCCCGCAAGGGGAACGCCCCTTGCGGGTGCCCTGGTCCCAATGATTCACTACGTTAATGCGTATGGGTGCGACCCTTGTGGTCGCTCGTTGGTTCTGCTATACAACACAAACAATATAGATGAAGGAAAGGGATTCCCCATGCCAACACTCGTTTTTTTACTTGATGTGGATAATACGCTACTCGACAACGATGATGTGAAGAAAGATTATGAGGAGCATTTGCGGGTTGAGCTGGGGCAAGCTTTAATGCAACGCTTCTGGGACATCTACGAACAGGTGCGTAGGGAGAGGAGTGTGGTTGACATTCCGCTTTCGCTCAAACGATTGCGTGAAGACGTACCGCTTTCGGAGCTAGACGAGCAGACATTTGAGCATGTAGAGTCGATTTTCTATAACTACCCCTTTGCCAACAAAGTGTACCCTCATGTGTTCGAGACGTTGGCCTATTTGAAAACAATCGGTACACCAGTCGTGGTTTCAGATGGCGATCTGGTTTTCCAGGTCCAGAAGATTACGAACAGCCATCTCAACGCCGCGGTTGATGGTCATGTGCTGATTTATACGCACAAGCAACAGCATATCGACGCTATTTTGAAGAGCTATCCCGCCGATCACTATGCGATGGTCGATGATAAGCCGCAGATACTCGTTGACTCGAAACATATTTTGGGCGACAAGTTGACCACCGTTTTTGTGAGGCAGGGCCATTATTCGCTAGAGCCATTTCCAGCGGGCTTCGTGCCGGATATCACGTTGCAACACATCGCAGACCTGCAAAATATTACACGCGAGCAGTTCTTTACAACGAAACAACAATCATAATAGGAGAAACAAAGAGATGCGTTATCATATGCGCGAGCGTGCGTGGAGCTTGACCGAGGCGTTCGTCATTCGCGACGATGCAGGCAATGCCGTACTTGAGGTGCGTGGCAAGTTTTTTCACATCGGCGACAACCTCATAATGTTTGATCGCTACTCAGGGCAAGAGGTTGCCCAAATCAAGCAGCACGTCATCTCGCTGTTGCCGCGTTATGAGATTTACCGCAATGGGCAACAGTGGGCAGATGTGCATGAGCAGTTTCGACTCTTCGGGGAACGCTTCAAGGTTCAGGGCAACAACGGTATGGTCTTTCACGTCGATGGCGACATATGGCACTGGAATTTCACTATCAGCGATGCCAATGGCAATCTGATGGGCAATGTCGGGCGACAGTTCTCAATCTTCCGTGATAGTTACGCCGTTGACGTTGCCCCCGGTGTTGATGCACCATTTGTTCTGGCACTTGCAATAGTGATTGAGATGGTGAAAGAGCATCACGAGCGTAAAGATGATTAAGAGCTAAATAACACATAAAAAAGCATGATAGCGACGGTGTCGCTATCATGCTTTTTTATGTGTTATTTAGCTCCTTCAAATCCCACACGAAACGTCTTTATCTCGAAGGGTCGTACCTGAAACGCGAAATTATTCTCGGTGTAGGCTACATCCTGTAGCGGTGCCTCCAACAGATTGCATTCCTGTGCAGCACTAATCGTATTAGCGAACGTCAGCGTACCACCTCCGCGCTGATTATGTGCCTCGTACAGTCGTACAATCAGTCCATTGCCATCTTCGGCGGGCTTGACCGTATCTATAACGACATGCTCACAATCGGTATAAACTAGCGAATAGGCTTCTATTGTGAGTATGTCACTAGGCTGTACGTCATCATCCAAGGCAGCATTAGGGTTCTGGTTACGCTTCGATGTTGCCTCAGAAGGTGCGCTCAAGACAAAGGCAGGTGCATTCAATTCATATGCGTGGCGCACAGTCTGAGCATCACGCCAATCGCCTTGATGGGGCAATAGGCTGTAGGTGAAGCGATGAATGCCCTGATCAGCGTCGGGGTCTGGATAGACGCCAGATTTGAGCAGCGTCAGGCGTAACACGTTATCGTGGCAGTCATGCCCATATTTGCAATCGTTGAGCAAGCTAAAGCCATAATCACCTTCGCTTACATCGGCCCAGCGATGAGCGCAGACCTCGAAACGTGCCATATCCCACGAGGTGTTGCGATGCGTCGGACGCTCAACGCTACCAAATTGAATCTCGTAGGTTGCGCGTGTACTGTTGATTGCCAATGGGAAGACAGCTTTCAGCACCGTTTGATGCTCGTGCCAATCAATCTCTGTGGCAATGTCGATACGCGGTGAGCTACGCCAGAGCGAGACACGTTGAGTGATGCGCGATTTCAGATAGGAGCGTTCGATCTCAACACACACACGCACAGGTCCCTCTTCAAGAATACGCATAGTAGGAGCATTGTGTAAGGGATAGGGTTTCTCCTCATAATAGATGTCGATATCCCACGCATCGAAGTTCAAAGGGCGATCTTCATAAGCAATCAACTGATTGCCTGTCTGCCCTGAGATAAAGACTTCACGCTCCGCATGCTTATCGTACAAACGCTGTATCTCTCCGTGTGCGTCAAGCGTCAATTCGTAGTAGGTATTTTGTAGCGTGATATGCCCCGCATCGGTTGTGCCAACCGAACAGGTCTGTTCTATTGATTCATCAGGAGCAATGCTTGGTTCCGAAAAGATACTCACACCACAGGGTGGCATAGAGACGCCATCAACAAGTACAATTTCGTTGCCATCCCAATCCGTCGTCTTTTGCGTCTCGTTTACATCAGCCATAGTAGAGCCGACGATTTGCAACGGTTCGGTCCGTTCCCAAGGAAGCGTGTTGAAAAAGGCGATGCCTCGTTCATTCAAACCGAATTGTTTGCTCAAGACAGCGAGAGCCTCGCTTCGTACCTCTTCTCCGACAATGCGAGCTTCGGCATAGATACGCTCGGCATCCTCATAAACCTCATGAATAGAGGAACCGGGGAGGACATCGTGAAACTGGTTGAGCAGCAGGAGTCGCCGTCCCCCGTTGAGAAATTCCTGGCGTGAAGGCATGCCGTAGAGACTCGCCCATGCGCTGAGCAGCTCGACCTCACGGTAGAAGATTTCCGAGCGACGGTTCAGTTGTTTCATACGCGCCTGCGAAGTGTAGGTGCCACGATGATATTCAAGATATAGCTCGCCGACCCAGCGCGGCAGTTGCGGATTATCCCAAACACGTTCGTACAACCGCGAGAAGTAGCTATCAACCGTCCCCCAGCGTACAACAGGAAAGTTCGGCATGTCGGCAAGTACCTGCGAGGTTTGCAACATCTCTTCAGTTGGACCACCCCCACCATCTCCCCAACCAGCTAGATAGAGCAGTTTATCGTTCAAGGCTTGTTG
>CAXUHG010000013.1:59805-72117 GCA_964250805.1 uncultured Ktedonobacteraceae bacterium
CCCCACCATCTCCCCAACCAGCTAGATAGAGCAGTTTATCGTTCAAGGCTTGTTGACGATAATTCTGCCATGTTCCAGTCATATCCTTTGGGCGCAACGGTCCATTATACGTATAGTAGGTTGCTGAATAGACATCAGGGGCGGTGACGAAATGAGTCAATACTTCGGAGCCGTCAATACCACGCCAACGGAAGGTGTCACAGGGCATACGGTTAAACTGATTCCAGCTAATCTTTGTGGTCATGAAGAGTGGGATGTCGCAACCACGCATAATCTGTGGCAGAGCAGCACTGTAACCAAATACATCAGGTAGCCAGACATGATGCGGAGTGACGCCGAACTCTTGTTGTGTGAAGCGTGTCCCTTGCATAATTTGACGCACAAGAGACTCACCGGAGGGAAGATTGCAGTCTGCCTCGACCCACATGGCTCCTGCAAGCTCGAAGCGACCTTCGGCGACGCGCTGCTTCACGCGCTCGTACATTTCTGGGGCATCTTCTTTAAGCCACTGGAGAACCTGTGGTTGGCTCTGGCTATAATGAAACTGTGGGTAACGCTCCATCAGGTTGAGGACGGTTGAGACAGTATGGGCAATCTTCTGACGCGTTCTCCAATAAGGCCACATCCAGCCCACGTCAAGGTGCGCATGTCCACTTAACGTAATTTCTGGTTGTGCGCCTGCTTCTGGATACTCAAGCAAGGCTGTCTGTAGATAGTCATAGGCCGAGGACGCTGAGACAAGAAAGCGTTCGCTGTCCCAACCTTCACGTAAATCGAGCATAGTATAGGTAGTGTTGAGTTGTTCAAGCAGAGCATGACGAACAAGACTCTGCTCGCTCATCGTTTCCAGACTATCGAAAATAGTATGCATCAGAAAATACAATTGCCAGAGAGCAACGTTTCTGTGCCGTAGCGTCAAGCCGTCAAACGGTTGCGGGACACTGGTGTAAGCCTGAATTGTGATCGTGTGAGGTTGCCCATCGTATACCTGTTCCGGTAGCAAGAGAAAGGAATGTCGATAATCTAAGCCGCCAATAGCGCGACCATCGAAAAAAACGGTTGCCTCGACGAGTAAGAGTAGACTATCATCATTGCTGGTATTCCAGGCCAGGTGCAACGTCGTGGGTTCAGTTTGGGTGGGCAGTTCAAATGCAAGCCAACTTGTGCTATGGATTTTACCCCATTCATTGCCCTTTTCTAACGAATGCCATTGTGTCGTATCAGTAAACGGAGATGACGGAGGTGGCGTCATCGGACCTGAAGCAGAGGCGATATAGATAGAAGTGACGGGTATCTCCCGACCCTCGGCGACATTTCCCAGTTCGGCGATACGTGACCCAAGTTTGCGTGGAGTAAGCGACATACAAGATTCCTTCCGTTGCTGTTCTTTGCCTTATATTTATGTAAGGCATAGGATAGAGATAGTGTATGTCTTACATTTTGTTCGCGTCAAGGGAGTGAACGAAGAAAATATGATAAACGAATGTCGTTCCTATACGTTTGTTTTGTGATATAGTAAAGGTACATCGTTATAGCATAACACAAGACAAGTACAGGTGGCATGCATGGCGACACAAAATCGACAATAAGGGGCGGAGACGAGGTTCATTCTCGTCACCAATGTATACATTTATCTATGAAGCAAGCCAAAAAAGCATATGTTCAGCTTAGTATCGAAGCCCAGAAAGCGTTATTTGTAGACGTTCATCATCGTAGTACGATTGAAGCGTGCGGCGTTTTGCTTGGCATGATAGATGAGCAAGGAAACTGGCACGTCGAGCAGGCGTATCCGTTACGCAATATTTTCACGTCGCCCGTCTATTTCGAGTTCGCGCCCGAAGACCTGCTGAGCGTTGAAATGGAGCATCCAGACAGCATTATTGGTGTCTATCATAGTCATCCAACGGGCTTCGCGGATGCTAGCAGTACGGATCGTGAAAATATGAAGCGTGTGAATAAAGAGCAACAGATTCCGTGGGTGTGGTGCATTATTCGCGGCCCCTTCAATGATGCATCGGAACAGAATCAGGGAGGACGCATTACACCACCGTTGATACACGCGTATCATCATTATGAGCAAGAGGGGTTGCTGAGAATTCCCATTCGTACTGAAGAGTCCGAAAATAATAAGACAAGTAGCTAATCCAGTAGTCAGTGCTTTTCAAATGCGTTATAATACGCCTCATAGGGCACATCGAAAGATGTAACTCACTCCTAGAGCAAGGATGAAATCACACATGAAATGTCCAAGATGTGGAAATGAGGTTAGCGCAGACGAGGCATTCTGTGGGCAATGCGGCTTACCTACTGCACCTCAAGCAGCACCTCCAACAGCAATGGTTCAGATGCCGCCCCCACAAAGTGGACACTTGAATTCGTATCCAACTCAGAGTGTTTCTGGACCACAAAATCCTGCAAATCAAGCACCATTTACCAATACCCAAAGCCCACCCTTGCAGCAACAATTCTCAGCACCGACACCGCCGACGCAGGCACCAGCTTCGCGTCAACAAACAGGCTTTTACCAGGACGCAACGGAAGCAATTTCGGTTCTTCCCAATAATCCCAATGTGCCACAGCAACAGCCATTTTCGCCTATGCCGCCAACATCCTATCCGCAACAAGGGACTCCTATCTCATATCCCCAAGGAACACCAGGACAATATAACTACCAGCCAAATCAGCAGCCTCTCTCGTCGCAGCCTCATGCCATGCAGAGTGCGAATTATGCACGACAGGCGTACCCACCGCAACCAATGCAGACAAGTCAAAACTATACTCGCGACGGACGAAAAATACCTCTACCACCTCAGAAGCAGCAGAATGGTGCAATCGTCTTTATCGTCAGTATCTGTCTTGTCGTTGCGCTGCTGAGCGCGGTCGGAGTAGCAACGCTCTATGCTATGAGAAGTCACACTCCAACACCACAAAATCAGCCGGTACAAAGTGTTGCGCCAACAGCAACACTTGCTCCTACTCCGACACTCGCGCCAACAATGGCGCCAACTGATACACCGATACCAACGGCGACCACGCCACCAGCAACACCGCCACCCGATACCAACTTTGTATATTGTGGGCAACCATGCGCGACTGATGGCTTCTCGACAGAATATCCGCAGACGTGGGTAGCAGCACCACTCGCTTCTGGTACACAGGGAATACAATTTGCTAATCCTGCCGCCGTGGATCAATCGGCTGTTTTCAAAGCTCTGGGACCAACTGCAGGGGCACCAAATGATATTGTGCAGATGGACTTACAACAAAACTTTATGAGCAAGAGTGGCTATACCGTTGTCACTCCCAACTCTACCGTGCATATCGGTGGAGAGACATGGTTTCGAGAGGTCATTACCTATCAAGGAACTGGGCAGACAGAATACGTCGAGGTATACGGCGATGTCCACCAGGGAAAGGGCTTTATCTTAGAGTTACAAGCCTCCCAGGATCAGTTTCCAGGAGTGAATACACAATACTTTGAAAATATCACGGGACGTTTCCTGTTTCTCTAACGGTGTACGATTCGACGATATTTTGTAGGGACCAGATGTATCACGTCCGCCGCGTGATTTATCACGCGAGATCGTATCCAGTACGGCTTGTATCTGTGTTTCATGAGGATTTCGCTCAATGAATTGAGCAACGGACGCGATACATCTGGTCCCTACGGAAAATCGCCAAATAGAGATGGGAAGAATGATAAATAGATCGGAAAACTTATGAGGTACTTTCTCATCGCGCTGGTTTGCATAAGTGGTATGACGAGCTTGGCTCTCGAAATGTGTGCGGAACGCTTGATGGAGCCATACTTTGGCACTTCGTTACTTGTATGGGCAAGCCTCATTGGGCTAATTTTGCTGTACCTTACCGTAGGCTATTTCGTGGGTGGAAGGTTGGCTGACCGCCATCCATCACCACAGGTGCTGTGTATTGTCACGGCGTTAGCGGCACTCGCAACCTCGATTCTTCCGCTGGTCAGTCAGGGTATTCTCAATTGGTCGGTGACAGGGCTGTCAGAGGTATCAGTTAGCATTTTCGCCAGTTCGCTGGTCGGGACGATTCTGCTGTTCGCAATTCCGGTTACGTTGCTTGGTATCGTCTCACCATTCGCGATTCGTCTGCTCACAAAAGATGTCACACAGAGCGGACGCACCAGTGGCTCCCTCTATGCTATTTCGACCTTTGGCAGTATCCTCGGCGCATTCCTCCCCGTTCTCTGGCTGATACCTACCTTTGGTGTACGCCGTACTCTGCTTCTCTTCGGTGCATTACTGTTCGCGGCATCACTATGGGGGTTGCGTCCGTTGTGGCGACCCTCGTTCTTGCTTGTGCTGCTCGCGCTATTTTTACCTCTGGGACCGCTCAAAAATATCCCAAACTTGATTTATGACAAAGAGTCGTACTATAATTATATTCAGGTTACACAGCAAAGCGATGGCACACGAGAACTCATATTGAATGAGGGACAGGCGATACACTCGGTATACTATCCCGACCCCAACACTGTGTTGACGGGCTGGTACTGGGACTATTTTCTCGCGGCTCCCTATTTCAATGCGGGATTCACGCCAGATAAGTTGCATCGCGTCGGCATTATTGGGCTGGCGGGCGGCACTATCGCGCATCAATTTACAAAGGTGTACGGTCCTGTTGCGATAGATGGCGTGGAGATCGACCCAACGATTGTAGATGTGGGGCGACACTATTTCGGGATGAACGAGCCGAATCTACATGTACATATCGAAGATGGACGCACGTATCTCAACACAACGCACGAAACGTATGATGTCGTCGCCGTTGACGCCTATCAGCAACCATACATTCCGTTTCAACTGACGACGCGCGAATTTTTCACGTCGATCCGTTCGCATATGTCGGCACAAGGAGTTGTGGCAATCAATACAGGACATACGCTGCATGACTTTCGGCTCGTACAAGCATTCATTAATACCATGAGTCAGGTATTTCCCAGCGTTTACGTTTTCAACGTTCCAGGGACTTTCAACACCGAGGTTATGGGAACAATGCAGAGAACCTCGATAGACACATTTCGTTCCAATCTCGCTAAGTTTCCCCCAACGACGGTTATGGGGCAAGTAGCCAGCGAAGTCGTGCCAGTGGTGGCACGAGGGCGTTCCGATGGCGGACTCGTTTTCAGTGATGATCGCGCACCTATCGAACAGATTACGGATCAACTATTGCTGAATTACATTCAGCAGCCTTGACAGTCGAGGCTTTGAGGTTGTAATGTGACACGGGCTATGTGCCCTTTACAAACACACATCAACAAATCAGAAGCACTAGGAAACCGAGAGGAATTTAATTATGGTGGTAGTTGCAGTTATCGGAGCGCAATGGGGCGACGAAGGCAAAGGGAAAATCGTAGACGAACTTTCCATGCATGCAGATTTTGTAGTACGGTATCAGGGTGGTAACAATGCTGGTCATCGCGTTGTGCATGAGAAGGGTGAGTTCGCGTTTCGTCTTGTCCCATCCGGTATTCTCTACCCCAACACAACCTGCATTATCGGCAATGGGGTTGTTGTTGATCCCAAGGGACTCATTCAAGAGATGAACGAGCTACAAAGTAAAGGCATAGATGTCTCGCGGCTCTACATCAGCGAACGCGCCCATGTCGTGATGCCATATCACTTTCTGTTAGATCGTATGGAGGAGGAGGCACGCGGAGCCGATAAGATCGACAGTACACAGCGTGGTATCGGACCCGCCTACGTCGATAAACATGCGCGGACAGGCATTCGGATGGCAGACTTGCTCGATGTAGACACATTCCGCGCCAAACTCTCCACGATTCTCGTCCACAAAAATCGGATGCTCACCCAAATTTATGGACAACCCCCCCTTTCACTCGAAGAAATTCACGGCGAATATTTTGCCTACGGGCTACAACTGCGCTCGCATATTGCGGATACACAAAATATGTTGCATGATGCGCTCTTTGAGCAAAAGACTATTCTACTCGAAGGGGCACAGGGCGCATTGCTGGATATAGATTTCGGTACCTACCCCTTTGTGACCTCATCTTCAACGATGGCTGCCAACTCCGCTGTTGGTGCAGGACTGCCTGCACGCTCCTTAGACCGTGTGCTTGGCGTGTACAAGGCATATATCACGAGAGTTGGCAGTGGTCCAATGCCAACGGGTCTCTTCGATGAGGTTGGGCGCGAAATGCGGGATCGTGGTCATGAATATGGCACGAACACAGGACGTGAGCGGCGTTGTGGCTGGTTCGATGCTGTCGCTGGTCGCTTCGTTGCTCAGATCAACGGCCTGGACGCCGCGATCATCACGAAGCTCGATGTACTCGACACCTTTCCCATCATCAAAATCTGTACCGCCTACAGTCTATACGGTAAAGTAGTACACAGTCTGCCCGCCACGCTTAGTGACCTTGCCGCCTGTGAACCCATTTATGAGGAAATGGAAGGCTGGCAATGTAGCACAACAGGCATTAGCACTTATGAGGAGCTACCAATGGCAGCAAAGAAATACCTGCGTCGCCTGGAAGAACTATTACAGACGCCAATTGCGAAAATATCGGTTAGCCCACAGCGCGGCAGAACTATTGAGCTACAAAACGTACTCGCCAAGCCTGAGCAAATTATAGGCTATCCGAGGAACGCAATGCGCTAAACTTATCTTTAATTAGGAAGGGACAGAATGTAATGTCGGAGGCAGGCCACTCATTCCAAGAAAACACCTATATCTTCAACGCCGAAAGTGCGGCGGAGATGACTAGGCTTATGATGCAAGATCGTGTGATAACCAACGAAATGAGAGGTTTGCTTCCTGACGCTATTGATCCTGCTACGATACACAAAGTGCTTGACCTCGCCTGTGGTCCTGGTGGATGGGCACTTGACGTTGCATATGCTTATAAGCACATGGAAGTAGTGGGAATTGATCTTAGTGAAAAAATGGTTAACTACGCAAATAGTAGGAAATGGCCTAGTGCTACCTTTCGTATAATGGATATACGTCAACCATTAGATTTCGCGGATAACACGTTCGACTTTGTAAATGCTCGTCTTCTGCTCACTTTTATGCCCAAAGAAGCTTGGCCTCAACTTCTCGAAGAGTGTATGCGCATCACACGTCCAGGAGGGTTTGTACGCCTTACAGAGAGCGAAGCAGCCGTCAGCAACAGTCCCGCATTCGAGAAGATACAGGTGATGACAGCGCATTCTCTCTATCTCACAGGTAGAACGTTTTCGCCAATTGGCTCACAAATTGGTATCACTCCAATGCTTGGTAGTTTTCTACGTAATGCTGGGTATCAAAACATTCAACACACAGCATTTGCAATTGACTTTTCTGCCGATGGTGATGCTTATGGAGCTATGTATCAAACGTTCCAGATTGGCTTTCTGCTCTCTCAACCATTTCTCCTTAAAATGAATCCTATTAATGAAACCGAGCTAGTAGAATTATGCAGTACAGCAATACAAGAGATGCAAGCTGCTGATTTTCGAGCTGTCTGGTATTGCTTGAGCGTCTGGGGAAACAAACCTGTGTAGAAAGTGGAAAGACGTAAATCTTTCCAAAATCTTTACCATATTTTCGTTGTCATTGCTCCTTATGGCACCGACCCACTTGATCAAGGGGTTGCTACCGAGATCACCTTGGATGTAGAGTATGCTCATGCCGTCGCTCCACTCGCTACCATTGACTGCTCTTGACACCAGCAGGAACGGCAACAACTACTTCAGACCTGTATGCCAACTTCCTCAAGGGCGTTTCCTATGCCGTCGATAACAAGCTCGGCGATGATATCTCAATGAGCTATGGTTTCCCAGAGACGTGTATCAGTCCTGTAGTTGCTGCCAAGTCGCATGCAATCTTTGCCAAAGCTGCCGCCGAACATATCACGTCTATCGCTTCTGCCGGCGATAGTGGCGCAACTACTCCCAACTGCGCCTTTACCGACTACTTCTCACATCGCTCCAGTTCTTTCCCCGCTGTAGAGCCAGATGTGTTAAGCGTTGGTGGTACATACCTCGATACCAAAAACGACGGCACCTATCTTGGTGAAACAGCCTGGACTCAGGTCTCGACCAATCCAGATAATGGTGCTGGTGGTGGTGGCTTCAGCAAGACCTATGAGAAACCTAAATATCAGGTAAAGGCCAACATCCACGATTCAGGACGTGGCATCCCTGATGTCTCCTATAATGGCGACCCACGTAGCGGCGTGATTCTCCTGTGTACCTCTTGTGGTACAGGCACACTTCTCGTCGTTGGTGGAACCAGTGCAGGTGCTCCGCAGTGGGCTGGCATTGTTGCTCTGGGTTCACAGTATGCAGGACATAAACTGGGCTTCATTAACCCTGCACTGTACAAGCTCTATGAAAGTTCTGCGTACAGCACTGCATTCCACGACATCACCATTGGCAACAACTCGTACCAGTTCACGAATGCTTCAAACAACCCTGTCACAGTTCTTGGCTTCCCCGCTTTACGTGGTTGGGACGCTGTAACGGGTATCGGAACTCCCATTGTGTCGAAACTCATTCCGCTTCTTGCTAAATAAGGCTTCGATACTCCTACAAAAATGGCGTGTGACTCGCAAGTCACACGCCATTTTCAGTGTTCCCCTCCTCTATGGCAAAGAATAGACCTGAGGCCACAAATTGTTACAATCCCAGATTTGCAGTTGTGTCCCATCGTTGGTATTGCCAGCGGGATCGTCCAGACAACGACCTGATTGTGGATTGAGCAGGGAGCCATTGGATTGCGGTACCCATTGCTGACCACCAACGCCGTTGCAGTCCCACAATTGCACTTTGGTTCCAGCAGCAGTGCCATTGCCTACAATATCAAGGCATTTGCCCAAAGCCTGCAGTGTACCGTTAGAGGCAACTGTCCAGGATTGGGCATTGCCGCCGTTACAATCCCATAGTTGAACGGGAGTACCACTTGTCGAGTTCGCGCCTGCAACGTCCACACATTTGCCACCCGGAGCACCAATCGGACCTGACGACGCATTTATCGTAGGTGTAGGGGCGGAGCCAATCAACATTTGACACGATCCACTGCCGTTGAACGAGCCTACAGCTTCTAACAAGCTCGTTCCATCATTTGATGGTAGAAGAGTCGTAGAATAATTCGCGCAGTGATCGCCTCCACTAGGAACATTCACGCTAACCGGAGCAACCTCTGCATACCATGTCCCTTGCCCCGAAAGGTCTGTTGTGACAAACACTGTGTTACCGCTCTGATGCCCATTTGTACCATTCTCAAGGTACTTCCCAACGAGAATCAACTCGCCATTTGAGCCTCCTACCGGACTCCACGCCAATCCAGGTGAACTGACATAATAGCTACCGTCGCTTGCATGCACTTCGGTACTCAGATTAGAAGCTGTGCCCCAGTTGTCACCGTCTGGCGATGTGCGGACATGCACCGAACAACCGGGATTGCCACAAACTTCATAGGCCATTACGTAACTTCCCGTTGGCAATTTGACGACTCGTGCCATCCCTGGTCGTGCGTTTCCATCATTGACGGCAACATCATAGACCTCCGAACTCCACGTAGCACCACCATCAGTCGAAACCTCATGGCCTAGCAACTGATTATAGCCGTCGGACTGATGACGTTCATCAGAGAAGTAAGCGACAAGGTTGCCGGAGCTATCAATAGCAAATTCTGGCTCCCATAGACCCAAGACATTGCCTTGTCCGCCTGTCGCAATAGAACCGCGATGCGTCCAGCTATTGCCTATATCCGTACTCACATAGAGTTCGATAGTTTTGCCTGCACCTTCCGTTAATGCAAGCAAGATAGCACCCGCAGGAAGATTTCCCATCGAATTCGGTAGTTCAAAAAGGCCGGGACAACACTGTCCTGAACCGATATTTGGAGCGGTTAGTGGAGACCAGGTGCTGCCGTTGTCAGTGCTTTTATAGGGCACGAAGCCATCGGAGATAGCAATCAGAGTACCATTCGCGCTTCCATTGTGTGCTAAACGAATGACTCGTGGATAATCAATTGCCGATGAGCCAACAGTAACTGCAGCATCGGCATGAGCTTTAGATATTCCAACACTGTTGAAACTGAAGTAAGTTAATGATAAAACAAGTGCTACAAGAACGAGCAGAAACATGATTCCGCCGATAGAGAACAAACGGCGTCTCTTGCGACTCGACTTATGTCCTACCTCTGTTGATGGTATTTCCATTTGACATCCTTTCGTAGTATTACTAGTAAATACGTTGACGAGTAGTGCGGAACACCGCTTGTACCTACAAGGCTAAAGAACAATCTCTCCCGATAAGTGCTTTACTCTGTGTTTCTATCACTGAGCGCGAAATGTATGAACGTGTATCGCGTTTTACCGCTAGGAAATATCTTAAACCTTGATGCATGTACACAAAAGCAGAATGCCTTGTGTTATTGATACACGCAAAGTATAGCAGAACGTCAATGAAACTTTGCAAACATCGGTTATGATTTGGTAGTAACGTCCTATATCAGGTGAAGATTTCTCAACTGACATAGAAAAAATGAGAGAAAAGTTCTAGCAGTATAACCCGCTAACTTGCGAACACGCTCAAATTGAACGAGGGTTTAATTCTTGTTATGGCTAATTGATTAAGTAAAGTATAAAGTATAATGCTTGAAAAAGTCAATGCCTATATGGAAGAATAAGAGGTGCAAGATAGAGAGCGTGTGCGTTCTCTCTATCTTGCACCTCTTATTCTTCCATAACATCTTTGCTTAGGAAGTATGCAAAGTAAAAGATTACTTAGAACCTAACTGGTTCTTTGTCGGCTCCGCTCAGCAGAACCACGATTCGGTGAGATGGGGCAGTACCTGTGGTGTTCCATAGGCACGCAACGCTTTGAAGAGCGATAATCTGCTCCCCTGCATTGCGGAAACGAGAGCTTTGACACGCAGAAACGTTTCGACAGGGTTGCTCTGCATACACTGTGCCTGTTCGACCTGCTGTGCAACCTGCCTTTGCAGTTCGTCCATGCGTGAGTCGGGATGTTGCCAGCGGTAGGTGAATGCTGAGGAGTCGAGTTCACCTATCCATGTGGAACTATCTGATCCGTTGAGTAGCGCAGAGCCAGGGGGAACTAATAAGCGGATCGAGAGATGCACAGGGTCGATATGCTCGATGAGGTGGTGTTCCTCGAAAAAATTGAGCAGGTGTGTATAGCTCTCGAACGTCTCCCAAGGCGAAAACGGTAGCAGTGAGGGACGCAGCGGAATACCCACAGCTTGCATCACATCGAACACCTCGACCACATCCTCTGCAGTATGTCCCTTGTCGAGATGCAAGAGTACATCATCATTCAGCGACTCAACGGCAGAGACGACGAAGACACAACCGAGATCGCGCATTTCTGGCAATAGGTGACGATGCTTGAGCAGATGCTCAACCTTAATTGTGGCATCGAAGGTCACATCGGGAAATTCTTGGTGTAAAGCGCGTGCAATACGGAGGGCGTGTGTCGGCCCATTCCAGAAATCGGGATCGCCAAACGTGATATGCTGCACACCTTGCTCAACCTGCGCACGAATATCCGCCAGCACTGTTGAGACAGGTACGGCGAAGAAGCGACCATTATAAATTGGTGTCACAGGACAATGCAGACATGTATGTTTACAGCCGCGTGTAGCCTCCGTATATCCAGCGAGGCGTATCTCGTTGCCAATCTGCAAACGTGCATAGCGATCTGGTGCTGGCAACGCTTCACGCTCTGGCACCACAAACGGTGTGCGCTCAATCCACGGACCACTTCTATGACTACGTGTTCGCACACCTGCAACGTCGCCATCTCTCCCATCATCCAATGCGGCAACGAGATTGAGCAACGGCGTTTCGTACTCACCACCAATCGCCGAATCTATTGTATTTCCTAGTAGATAATCCGCGTTCAGGAGCGCATACAATCCATACAAACAGATGTGTGCGGAAGGGTTGATAGTTCGTACTCGTTGCGCGATCTGCTCACCAAGACGGAGAGCGGTATGCATAGGCACAGAGATAGCGACGAAACTTGCGTTTCGTATAGCCTCGTCGGTCAGTGTCTCAACCGAGGTATCGACGGCGACAGGGAAGTAACCTCCCTGCCGTAGCATGGCAAGGAGGGAGGCGAGATGAAACGGTTGATGACCTAGTTCATAGCATGAAATGAGTAGGATGTCGTCAGGGTTTCTCATTTACGAGGGGCAGCCCCACCCCCACCTTTACTGCTTGGCGCCCCACCACCCTTACTACTGGCTCCTGCGCCAGCACCTGCTCCAACCGCATCGGGCGACCAGCCTTCTGGCATTTTTGCA
>CAXUHG010000014.1:0-33026 GCA_964250805.1 uncultured Ktedonobacteraceae bacterium
AGCGAATTGGCATCGACTCCCAACGACTTGCTATTGTCGCGCACATAGCTGACGAGATCATCCACATCTTGCGCGGCTTCGTAGAGTTTTTTTCCCATCTCGGCAGAGCGATGGTTGAAGGTGATACCAATGAGGCCGGATGCGGCTGCAAGTTGACCCCACGAGACGTAACTTGCCCAATCCTTCGCGTTCTTCAAATATTCAGGTGAGGCGTCGCCATGCACAAAAATGACGGCAGGTAGACGCGTTTCGCCTTCGTAGTCAGCGGGATAATAGACATCCATCAGCAAATCGCCAGATGCATCGCTTTTATATACGATGTCCGGTCTCACGATTGCCCCTTCCATATCGGGCAGCGTATACACCACGGGCAACTCCCTAAAATCTTCTTGTTCTAGCTCATCCATCGAGAGATTATCTGAATCTGCCATCTTTTTGCTCCTGGTCTCAATTAAATTCTTGCACAACCTATTATATGATGTTTTGTAGGGACCGATTTATCGCGTCCAACAGCGTCATTTATGACGCGAGTTGGTTCTGAAGTATCTTGTAGACGTGATTGCTCAGGACTTGCGTACTAAAGCACGCTTGCGGACGCGATAAATCGGTCCCTACTAAATTGACATTCTCATTGGTAGAGAAAAAAACGGATGTGGGCACAATTTTGAAGCTTCAAAATTGTGGCCACATCTCTTTTCACACCGGTTGCATTATATGGCGGTTGAATTTTCCGAGGTAGCTGATAGGCTGCCGATGTACCGGGACGAGGTAGACTCTTCTGCTCACCATTATTTCCGTTGATGGTTACTTCGGGTATTCCTGCGAGAACTGAGGGTGATTCGTATTGCTCGTCGCTGACATGCTGGTTGAAGAGCGACTCGAATAGTGGTCCTTCGAGGGTTTCCTCTTTGATGAGCCGTTCGCTAATCATAATCAGGCGCGTCTTGTTCTGGCTCAGGACATTGTACGCCTTGTCGAACGCCTCTTGCACAATGCGTCGCACCTCTTCGTCAATTTCGCGTGCTGTCTGCTCACTGTAGTTGCGCTGCTCTCCGAAGTCGCGCCCCAGGAAAACCAGCTCATCTTTGTGACCAAGCGCGATTGGTCCAATGCGATTACTCATGCCGTACTCAGTAACCATTGATCGCGCAATCTTGGTGACGCGCTCGATATCGTTTGAGGCACCCGTTGTAACCTCGCCAAAGGTGAGTAGCTCCGCGACGTGACCACCTAATGCGTAGGCTAGCATATCCTCGAACTGTGGCTTACTCCACAGGTAGCGATCCTCGGTTGGCAATAACATGGTGAAGCCACCTGCCTGACCACGCGCTACAATCGAGACCTTGTGTACTGGATCAGTATTTGGTAGCATACGTGCGACCAGTGCATGCCCAACCTCATGATAGGCCGTAATCGACTTTTCGCGTTCGCTGATAATACGGCTCTTGCGTGCTGGCCCAGCGACCACGCGGTCAACAGCCTCCTCAAGTTCGCTCATCCCTATTCGGCGTTTGCCGCGTCGTGCCGCTAGTATTGCCGCCTCATTCAATAAATTCGAGAGGTCTGCGCCTGAAAATCCTGGAGTCTGTTTTGCCAGTGTGTCAAGTGTGATGCTAGGGTCGAGCGGCTTCCCTTTCGCATGGACGTTCAGGATAGCGATACGCCCACGAATGTCCGGGCGGTCCAGCACAATCTGACGGTCAAAGCGACCAGGGCGAAGTAGGGCAGGGTCTAGTATGTCGGGGCGATTGGTGGCGGCAATCACGATAACATTGGTATTGGTATCGAAGCCATCCATTTCGACGAGTATCTGGTTGAGCGTTTGTTCGCGCTCATCATGTGAGCCGCCGAGTCCAGCACCACGCTGACGACCTACGGCGTCGATTTCATCGACAAAGACGATGCATGGGCTATTATGCTTGGCCTGATCGAAGAGGTCACGTACACGGCTTGCGCCGACGCCGACAAACATTTCTACGAACTCGGAGCCACTAATGCTAAAGAATGGTACCCCTGCTTCACCTGCTACTGCCCGCGAGATAAGCGTCTTACCAGTACCAGGAGGACCAACCAGGAGCAGACCTTT
Source organism: uncultured Ktedonobacteraceae bacterium (assembly GCA_964250805.1). GTDB lineage: Bacteria > Chloroflexota > Ktedonobacteria > Ktedonobacterales > Ktedonobacteraceae > JBBQVS01. The sequence goes on from CAXUHG010000014.1 coordinate 2,087, forward strand.
GGGAATACGCGCTCCCAATGCCACAAACTTTTCAGGATACTTGAGAAATTCGACAATCTCTTGTAGCTCTTGCTTTGCCTCTTCGACACCCGCGACATCCGCGAAGGTAACAGTGGTCTTGCTACCAGTAAACATGCGTGCGCGGCTCTTGCCAAACGACATCGCCTGATTGTTTGAACCTTGCGCCTGTCGCATCATAAAGATGAGTAAGCCACCAAAAAAGAGAAATGGCAATATACTCACGAGCGCACCCAGCCACCCCCAGAGCGGATTGGGAGGATTATATTGCAAGACTAATACATGTGTATTCGAGTAGTCAATGTTGTTGTCTTTTAATACCTTCGTAATATCAAAACTGCTATTGACCGTCGCGCTCTCTTGCGGTGCGTCCGACTTGTTGCCTCGAGTAAGGGTGATGGAATTGTCTGCAACGGTAAGCTGATCCTGCTGGTTTTTGGCGATATCTGTTTTGATGTCAACAAGGATGGTAGACACGTTTACTGATTGTGTGTCTGTTTGAGGACGAAAGATATAGACTACAATGCCCACGGCAACGAGTGTGAGTAGTAGCCAGAAAACGCTCGGTCTAAGCCATTTCCTATTACTTGTCATCGAGGTTCCCCTCTACTATGCTGTGTACACGAAACGTTTGTTTCTAAAGCAATAACTGTCTGCCATTTCTTTGTGTACTTATTTTCGCTACTCATAAAATACTACGACTTACTAACTACAGAATTTTTGTGTTGCTTATTATAACATACTCGATGGTCTATCTCTTGTAACACGTCTTTCATAAATGCTGTAACCTTCGCTGGCGTCTTTGGCTCGACGTAGGTGCGCGTGTCGGTAGGCCAGTTGATTTCAGGAAACTTGCCGTCATTTACCAAGCAACTGATTGAAGCTGCTTTGAAATGTTTGGCGAGCATCGCCCCTGCATCTGTTCCTCCAGCACGTAACATGTACGGTATCGCGCTATGCTGACCCTTTTCGGATGCTGTAACAAGGATATCAACGACATCATGTGAAACGTCGGCACGACCTAGAAAGTTCTCTTGTATAGTATAATGAATGCGCCCTTTGCCGACGGTATCGACGGCGAAGAAGTAGGCATCCTTCAGTTCTTTACCATGCTTTTCAGCGAAGGCACGCGCACCCACCAAACCAATCTCTTCACCACCGGTAGCTACAAACCATACCTCCGTGTTTTCGAGCGGCGTTTGCGTCATCTGTTCAGCAAGGCTCAATAGCACAGCAACGCCGCTTGCATTATCGTTAGCACCTTCACCATCAATGCCCTGTATCATCTGTCCCATGAGGAGCGGTGTCGTGAGCGTCAGCAAGGCTGCTCCAGCCGCCCCTGAAATACCCTGCGTTGTACGTGCCAACTTTTTGTTCTTGCGACGACGTGCAATAACGTTGAGAATGCTTGAACCGATAGCAGTGAAGTAAGAGAGGCCAAGCAGTGGCATGCGAAAGCGATTCGGTGACTTGCCTTCGTTTGGTTTCATAAAGTTGCGTACACGTACCGAGTCATAGTGTGTCAACAGTACAACGCGCGTTTTGCGCTCGCCGCGAGCAGGAAGAATGCCGATGACGTTGTGGCTAGTGCCTTTTCTTGTCAGCCACGTAACAGGTCCCTTGCTTGTGCGTACCTCACTCATCAGAGCAGCAGGTGAAGCAAGCAGACCTGATAGACCGAGCAGTGGTACAAATGGGGCAACAAGGCTTGACCCAAGTATTGTATAGAGATAAGGGAAAACACTGCTCATAGCCTCAGTTGCACATGGAAATGGTTCTTGTCGTATCTCCTGTAGGCCATAGCTCTGCATCTCTTGTTCCACGTAGTTTGCCGCGCGATGTTCACCCTCCGTTGTTGCCACACGAAAGCCAATCTCGCCCGCCAACACGTTGATATGCTTCATTTCACGATTCATAAAAATACTTTCTCCTACATGTAATACGTCTGTAAGCAGCCCTTCTTGTATACGTAACGAAATAACATTCCCTCACATTGCGGAACTTGCGAGAACCAATCCTCTTACTGAGGCCGCACCTGCGCGAAGAAGTGTCGCGGCGCATGCATCGAGCGTTGCACCCGTTGTACAAACGTCGTCTATGATAATAATGTTACGTTTATAGATACTTTCAGTTGTAGGACTTGCTACATAAGAGAATGCGCCTGCGACATTTTGGTGTCGGTCATAGGCACTCAATCCTACCTGTGCCGTAGTCGCGCGTGACCGAACCAATATCTCCTCTCTTAGAGGAACCTCAAGCGTTGTGGCGCATACGTTTGCCAGTAAATGTGCATGATTGTAGCCGCGTTGTTTATAGCGTTCGCTATGAAGAGGGACAGAAACAAACATATCAGCGTCTAAATTATAGCGAAGATACGCCTGTGCGAGCAACATACCCAGCGGCTCAGCAAGTTTCGTCACACCTCCATATTTCAATGCATGAATACAAGCGCGGAGCGGGTCAAGGTACCGATTCACTGCTACAAGTCCGTGTAAAGCCTGCCATTCTTGTCTATATGGTAACAGTGTGGCTGGCTGCATCTGAGCAAAACAGGACGCACAGAGAAGCGTACCGCTCCGCTTACAACCAGCGCACTGTGGAGGAAATAAGATATCTAATGCCTGTTGTGTCTTGTCTTGCATTTGCTGAAGAACACTACGAAAGTCCACAATAAATACTCCAAACATAGCTTTATTTGGATGAAGCATAGCGAAATGTAGAGATGAATGCAACCTTTTTGTGTTGAAAGAATGATAGGAAAATACTTGACGTGCCTAGTATCCTCCTCTACAATGAGCGCACAGTAAGACGATCAAAAATAGTATTTTGTTGGAGCAATATGGCAAATCAACTGTATTACGGTGACAATCTTGATATGCTACGCAAGCATATTGCCAACGAAAGTGTTGATTTAGTGTACCTTGACCCTCCGTTTAACTCGAAGCAAGACTATTCTGTTATTTTTAGAAACACGAAGGGTCAAGGAAGCGAGGCACAAATAAATGCTTTCAAGGATACATGGCATTGGGCCGCGAGTAGCGAGTATGCTTTACAGCGCGATATACCCGAACATTGCTCCGCGAAAGTAATCGAGGCAGCAAACGCCATCGTCGATCTTGTTGGCAAAAATGATTTAACCGCATATCTAGTGATGATGATACCTCGTCTTGTGGAGCTAAGACGTGTTCTCAAGCCTACTGGTAGTATATTTCTTCATTGTGACACCACCGCAAGTCATTATCTAAAAATTGTGTTGGATGCGGTTTTCGGAATAGAAAATTATAGAAGTAATATTACCTGGAAACGTACAAGTGCCCATAGCGATGGCAAACAGGGGCGAAAAGGTTTAGGGCGTGTCACAGATATTATCCTTTTCTATAGCAAAAGCGAGAACTTCACCTGGAATCCTTTGTATACTCCATATGACAAAGAATACATTGAAGACTTCTATAGACACATCGAGCAAGGGACAGGAAGACGATACGGTTTAGATAATCTTACAGGTCCCGGTGGTGAAGATAAAGGAAATCCCTCATATGAAGTGATGGGAGTTGTGCGACACTGGCGTTACAGTCAACAAAATATGAAAGAACTAATTTTAGCAGGGCGCGTTGTGCAAGAGAAGCCAGGAGCGGTGCCGCGCTACAAACGCTATCTTGACGAAATGCCAGGTAATCCACTTCAAGATAGTTGGGATGATATTGGTCCAATTGGATCAAGGGCGAAGGAACGCCTCGGCTATCCAACTCAAAAACCACTTGCTCTACTCGAAAGAATTATACAATTAGCCTCCAACAAAGGTGATGTGGTGCTTGACCCTTTCTGTGGATGTGGCACTGCCGTTCATGCCGCGCAAAAGCTGGAGCGTTCATGGATTGGCATTGATATTACAAGTATCGCTATCAGTCTTATCAAATATCGCCTGACCACTGCTTTTCCCAACATTCAGTTTGTCACTATCGGTGAACCAAGAGATGGAGATGGTGCGCGTCAACTGGCACTTGACGATAAGCATCAGTTTGAATGGTGGGCGTTATCTCTTGTAAAGGCAAAACCCACTGGCGAGGGGACAGAACCTGGAAAAGGTAAAAAAGGTGCAGATGGCGGCAAAGATGGCATGATTTTCTTTAGGGATACAGGAAGCAAGCTTGGTAAGGTTATTGTGTCTGTCAAAGGCGGCAAAAATGTCAATGTAGAGATGGTGCGTTCTCTTGGTGATGTCGTAGACGAGCAGAAGGCTGCTATTGGCCTGTTTATCACGTTAGAACCTCCTACGAAGCCTATGCTTGACTGGGCTGCAAAAAAAGGTTTGTTCCACTCCGACACATGGGGAGATTTTCCCAAAATTCAAATTCTCACTATCGAAGACATTTTGACAGGGAAAAGAATTGCTATGCCACCAACAACGGTGGCGGAGACGTTCCTAACTCCAAGAAGAGAGACGGCTAGGTCGGAGGCTGAACAGGAAGAATTGTTGTAGCGTCAAATGGAAACATCAATGATGCTCTGTCAGAGCGGTGGACGCGGACATACCTCTGTGTTTTCAAGAGATATACCGCGTCCCCATCCTCACAAGTCGAATAACAACTATTATTGCTCCTCAGCCGTCTTACGCATCGTTGGGAATAAAATCACATCGCGGATCGACTCCTGGTCCGTCATGAGCATGACGAGGCGGTCAACGCCGATGCCAACGCCGCCCGTGGGAGGCATACCCGTCTCCATCGCCTCCAGGAAGTCCTCGTCGAGTACCTGAGCTTCGTCGTCTCCTTGTGCGCGTTGCCGTGCCTGATCCTCGAAACGGGCACGTTGATCGAGCGGATCGTTCAACTCAGTGAAGGCATTACCCAACTCTAAGCCGCCTACAAATGGTTGGAAGCGTTCAACCAGTCCCACTGTACTACGATGATGTTTCGCTAGTGGGGAAATGTCCAGCGGGTAGTCCGTCAAGAAGAGAGCTTGCTTGAGGGCTGGGATATTCTTGCGGAACATCGCCTTCATAAGATCATCGACCAGACGACCCCAGCCGAGTGTGGGGTCAACCTCGTAGCCGTTCGCACGCATCTCAGCGGCGAGGCTATCACGGTCCGCGAAGCGTTGTACATCAACGCCTGTAAATTCCGCAATGGCGTCAGTCTGCCGCATACGAGGCCAGGGTGGTGTAAGGTCGATCTCGGTTCCTTGATAGGAAATGCGTGGCGAGCCGTGTACCTCTTGCGCGACGAAGGCAATCATCTCCTCGACAATCTTCATCATATCGTTATAGTCGGCATATGCCTGATAAAACTCTAGCATAGTAAATTCAGGATTATGGCTACGATCAATACCTTCATTGCGGAAATTACGCCCTATTTCATAGACTCGCTCGAAGCCACCTATAATCAAGCGTTTGAGATATAGCTCAACCGCGATGCGTAGATATAGGTCGCGGTCCAATGTATTATGATGAGTAACAAATGGGCGTGCCGTCGCACCACCGTATAATGGTTGTAGTATAGGCGTTTCGGCCTCGATATAGCCATGTGTATCCAGGTAGCGGCGTAGTGCGCTAATGGAGCGGCTACGTGTCTCGAACACCTGCTTGACCTCATCGCCGTTCGCGATCAAATCGAGGTAGCGTTTGCGCTGTCGGGTCTCTTTATCCTCAAGCCCGTGATACTTCTCTGGCAATGGACGTATCCCTTTTGCCAGCAATCTATATGTTCGCACATGCAGCGTGCGCTCACCTTTACCTGTAGTGAAAAGGTAGCCATTAACTTGAATGAAATCGCCGATGTCCAGCAACTTCACCAGCTTGTATGCCTCTTCACCTAAATCGTTGATAGCAAAGTAAGCTTGAATGCGTCCCGTTCCATCTTCAAAAGTGACAAAGGTAATCTTGCCAAGTCTGCGTATCAAGCGAATACGCCCGACCAACGTAAAGTTGCCATCGGTTTCCTGTCGCTGAAATTCGTCGAAATGCTCCAGCACTTCAGCTATTGTATGTGTCCGCTCCGCCGTATTGGGATAGGGATTGATGCCCTGTTCCCGCAAGTCGTAGAGACGTTGGGTACGTGTCTCTCGTTCATCTGGCATAATAGTCCTCGTTTTTCCTCCCGCACGATATAGCAAGCAGAACAATACTTTATTCAGCCTGCACTTCGCGCCCTATTGTAACATCGTTTTCTTTTTCTGGGTAGAGATACAACCAAAATGCGTTCTTCCGTGAAAGAGAACAAGGAGACCGCAAGGGTCTCCCCTACATGTTCTGTCATGTACATGTAGGGGAGACCCTTGCGGTCTCCCTGATTGTCTACCCTTGTTCTCGCGTATCTACGCGAATCTACCTTATGCGATAGAAAGAATGGTGTATTCCTTCACACCGCCAGGGGTTGAGACAATCACCTGATCGCCTACCTTATGACCCAGCAGTGCTTTCCCAACAGGCGACTCGTTCGAGATACGCCCAGATCTGGGATCGGCCTCGAACGCACCAACAATGGTGTAGTTGTATTCTTTTTCGCTGGTTGCGAGACGGAGTACCGAACCAAGCGATACCTCGCTACTGAGAGAACGACTGATTGTTTTAGCTCTCAGCAGCATCTGCTCTAGCTCATAGATGCGATTTTCAAGACGTGCGTGCTCACTCTTCGCGTCCTCGTAGGCAGCGTTGTCGATGACATCGCCCGCTTCCTTTGCATCCTGCAAATACTGAGCGACCTCCGCCCGCTTTGTGGTGCGTAGAAATTCTAGCTGGCTTAACGCAAACTGCCTGCCATCGTCCGTGAGGAATACGTCTGAATTTTCCATGTCTGTGTCCCCTCTATGTGGCTTACTTTCTCTCTGCCACACGTTCATGTTGTGTCATCTATACTGTGGGATATCCAATATCACCCCACGTGATGCTGACACGCTCACCAGAATGACGCCGGAGGAACAGTTCTCCATTATCATCCACGTCTTCTGCGATACCGCTTAAAACGGTATCTCCCTGGCGCACCTCAATAGTGCGTCCCAATGTCGATAAGCGATTGCGCCATCGTTCTCGTATCAGTCGAGACATTGGCCCCCAGCTACCGCTAACATCCTTGTCAGCTCCTGCTGCGTTGAGATGAGAAGATTCTTTTTGTAATGCTCTATAAGACGTTTCGATGTGTGCAAGCAGATGAGCGATAAATATCTCTCGGCTGACTCTCCGTCCACATGCCTCCTCAAGCGTAGTCGCTTTCTTTACCAGGCTTTGTTCAACCTCGGTCTGTGCAGGATAGCTGTGAACATTGACGCCGATTCCCATTACTGCAAACAGGCGGCCTGAGCGGTTGTGTGTCGTTTCGATCAGGATGCCTGCGACCTTGCGGTCTTCTATGAGAACGTCATTAGGCCATTTAATGGTTGCTGCGATATCGCATACGTCGTTGATGGCATCCACCACCGCTAACGATGCGATCATAACAAGAAGCGAGAGTGGAAAGGTGGGCGTGAGAACAGTAGACGACAGAACATTGTAGCCGAATGCATCAATCCAGTGTCGTCCAAGCCTACCCCTACCCGCTGTCTGACTATCAGTCAGTAGCACGAACCCTTCGTCTGCGCTCCCCTCTTGTGCCATTTTCATCGCAACTGTATTTGTTGAGTCGATAATAGGTATGTACTGCAACTGTTCCCCTTTGCCAAGTAGCTCTGTAGGAAGTTGTTGCCGCACAGCCTCAATGCTAAGGAATGAACCTTTATGGGTCACGTCTCTTTTTCCGCTCTACCACCTGATTTATGAGATGAACATGAAGAGAATGTCATAAACGCTGCACATCTATGTAGTGTTCAAAGTGCATATCTTGTGTATATCTGGGGGAAAGAGTATACAGGTCAATGCAAAAGGGAAATAAACGAGCGTAAGATGGGCAATTACTAAGGATAAAAAATCCCAGAGCAACGGCAAATGTCTCCGTCATTGCTCTGGGCGTGCTGCACAAGCAGGAGTGACTTTCACTACCTACCAGTGTTGATTTTCAAACCTCGCCCGACAACTAAGCCGAGTCAGCGAGAAAGCCTACACTAACGTGTAATCCCTCTCGACTGGAAGATGTGAGAATCTACAACGCTGCTTGTGCAGCGACTACTTTGATCCATTACACATCACCTCCTTTCGATGTCTGTATTGTACATCGGATTTCTACGCTTGTCAAGCCTTTCTGAAAAGTCGTAATTTTTCTTTCTACAATTGTGAAATTTTATTCACTTTATGAGGGGTGTTCTTAGATTGAGAATGTCCTATTTTCGTAGTACTCACGTCTCAATATTTGAGTATACGTATGCCAATTCTTAGTTTGACACGTTTTTCGTAGTGTAATCGCCAAAGATTACTGGAAACATTGTTTGCCTTTGTGCTATACTTTTTTTAGTACCATTTATTGTAGTAGTAGGACGATGTTTTAGGCGTGCGGGTGTTGCTACAATTTCCCCAGCGTTATCTTTGTTCGTAACCATAGTAGTGCAGAGGTTCACATTCGTGTACCTCTATATGTGTATAGGATGGATACGAAGAGATACCAAAATGTCCAATGGCGGACGAAATGAACACACCACGTGAGTTTCAAACGTGCTAGGAGAAGTAGGTAACTTTGGTAACGGGAAGGAGGACTTTGCACATGCAGCAGCAGGAACAATACGTAGATTTGCTCATCGACGCCCTCCTGGACGAGGGGTTTACTGTGGAAGAGGCGGGGCGGCTCATCCAGCTTCAGCAGGAATATGAAGAGCGTATGGCGCGGGAAGAGACAAACTACCATCGCTTTATACGTTGGCTCGTTGAACATGGTCGTATTAGCGATTGGTAATGTACATACACATATATGTATTCTTACCTCTTGCGTTGAATAAAGTATTGTGAAATCGCTTGCGACGCACTTTTGTTGTGTTGTACAATGAATTATAGCGGAGCAGATGGGACGGCGTGGCATTGCTGCGCCGTTTCTGTATTTTCCATACAACACCATACTCATTGTAGCGAGCGACCACGACGGTTGTTCCCCAGAAAGGCAGGGCCTCACATGAAAGCGGTTGTTATGGCAGGCGGGGAAGGATCGAGGCTAAGACCATTGACGATTCGACGCCCGAAGCCAATGGTACCCATTGCTGGTAAACCTGTGATGGAGCACATCCTTAACCTACTCAAGCGTCACGGCATTACGGAAGTCGTTGTTACCGTTCAATATCTGGCAAGCAATATCGAGGATTACTTCGGCAATGGTTCCCAACTGGGAATGCACATCACCTACTCGCGTGAAGATGTGCCGCTGGGAACAGCGGGTAGTGTCAAGAATGCGGAAGAGCAGTTGACAGAGCCTTTTCTTGTCATCAGTGGCGATGCGCTCACCGATTATAATATTACTGAAATCATTGATTATCATAATGAGAAGAAATCACTTGCGACCCTTCTCCTGGCACATGTACATAATCCCCTGGAATATGGCGTCATCATTACAAATGAGGATGGGCATATCGCACAATTCCTGGAGAAGCCGAGCTGGGGCGAGGTCTTTAGCGATACCATCAACACTGGTATCTATGTACTTGATCCGCAAGTCTTCTCCTACTTTGAGAAGAATAAGCCGTTCGACTTCAGTCAGGAGCTTTTCCCCATGATGCTCCGCAAGGGCGACCCAATCTATGGGTTCGTGGCGCAAAGCGGCTACTGGTGTGATGTCGGCAACTTGAGCGAATACATGCGTGCCAATGCCGATGCTCTGCTCGGTCATGTCGAGGTTGAGATTCCTGCTAAGAATATCGGCAATAACATCTGGTGCGAAGAGGGTGTTGAGATTTCGGAGGATGCTCAACTCTACGGTCCCGTCTATCTCGGACACGATTGTAAGGTTCGCCCCGGTGCGATTATTCACGGGCCAAGCTCCATTGGGCACTATACCATCGTGGATGAACGCGCACAGGTTGATCGTAGCGTCGTGTGGAATAGTTCGTATATCGGCGAACGCTCGGAGTTGCGTGGTGCCATTGTGGGTACCTCGACTAGCATCAAGAGCAAAGCGGTGATGTTTGAAGGCTCGGTGATCGGCGACAACTCGATTATTCAGGACGGTGCCATTATCCAGCCGAACATCAAGATATGGCCTGATAAAGAGATTGAGGCGGGCGCGGTCATCAACACCAGCATCATCTGGGGATCGCAAGGACGGCGCGGCCTATTCAGTCGCTACGGCGTGAGCGGACTGGTCAACGTCGATATCACGCCGGAGTTCGCCACGAAGCTAGGCGCGACCTATGGTGCCATTCTCTCTAAGGGTGCTGTGGTGAGCCTGAACCGCGATGCCTACCGCACCTCGCGTATGATCAAGCGCGGTATCAATGCCGGTCTCCCTTCGGCTGGTATCAACGTCCACGACATCAATCAAGTCCCGATTCCAGTAGCTCGCTACTACATCCGCAATACTGAGTCGGCAGGCGGTGTGCATGTGCGCGTCTCGCCATATGACCAGCGCGTCGTCGATATCAAAATCTTCGATCAGTACGGACTCGATATCAATAAGACTGTCGAGCGCAAGATTGAAAACCTCTTTTTCCGCGAGGATTATCGCCGCGTCTATCTTGACGAGATTGGCGCAATCGAGGTGCTTGAAGACGCTGATGTGAGCGGTCGCTACTTAGAAGGTTTCAAAAGAGTCGTCGATAGTGAAATTGTGCGACAGCGCAAATTCCAACTTGTCGTGGATTATGCTCATAGTAGTGCAATGCAACTGCTTCCAGACCTCTTTACCAAGCTGAACTGCGAGGTCATTGTGTTGAACACGAGCGGCGAAGAAGGCCCTTCGTCTCGTTCTGTAGATGCTGTGAACAAAGACATGCAGCGGCTCGCAACCATTACATCAGCACTGAATACGGACCTCGGCATTCGCATCGACCCAGGTGCCGAACGCATCTCGGTCGTCGATGATCGCGGACGTGTTCTCGATGGTATGAAGCTACTTGCGGCTATGACTAGTCTGATGCTACGGCAACAGCACGGTGGTACGGTTGCCGCTCCTGTCACCGCCCCTGGTGCTTTACAGCATATTGCTAAGCGTTACGATGGGTACATTCAGCATACGAAGGTGCTACCACACGCGCTGATGACGGCTTCTACACGCGAGGGTGTAATTCTCGGTGGCGATGGCAGAGGTGGCTTTGTCTTCCCTGCACTACAACCAGCCTTTGATGGCATGCTCGCCATCGTTAAGTTGCTCGAATTGCTTGCAACCTTCCAGATGAAGCTCTCCGAGGTGGTAGACGACCTGCCCGCGTACCACATGAGTACCACGCGTGTCACCTGTCCGTGGGAGTCCAAAGGCAAGGTAATGCGTATTCTGAGCGAGCAGTATCGTGAGCGGCGTGCGAAGCCAATTGACGGTATCAAGATCGACCTCGGCAAAGAGTGGGTACTGGTATTGCCGGACGCCGATAGTCCGCTCTTCCACGTCGTTGCAGAGTCCGTTTCCGATGAGCAAGCGCAAGCCCTCGCCGAGAAATACGCCCGCGTCGTGAGTGGGCTACAGCAGTAGGTGCAATAACAGGGAGACCGCAAGGGTCTCCCCTACATTTACAAAACGTGTAGGGAGACCCTTGCGGTCTCCCTGTTATCTTCAGAATGCTTTATTATCTTTGTCCCGCCAACACTGTTTCGCGTTTCTCGGTCACAACGGGTTCCTGTAGCACGTCTTGCAGCATCGCTACTGCCCGTTGCACGCCTTTCACCATGTTGACCTCTGGACTCCAACCCAATACCTGCAAAGCGCGTGTGTTATCCAGTACAATCGAAGTTGGCTCAATCAGGGTACCAGATGGCATCTGAAGCGGTTCCTGTTTGCTATCAAGCAGAATAGCGACGACCTGATAGAGTTGGTGTAGAGTACAACCATGACCCGCGCTAATATGAACTGTTTCGTTATCGCCACGCGTCAACGCGCACAAGTTGGCACGTACCACGTCATCAATGAAAATGCAATCGCGCAAGACGTGAGATGCACCGCGTAGTACAGGACGTCGTCCGTCGGCGACCGTTTGTACGAATTGGCTCAATGGATGATGCGCATATTCCAGATCGACCTCGCCATAGACATCCGCATAGCGCAGAATCGTATATTGTAACCCATAGGCTTGAGCATAGTAACGTACATACCATTCGCCCGCAAGCTTGCTGATATCTCGTGGATGCTGTGGACAGACAGGAGTCGTTTCGGGCAGTGGAAGCTGTTCCTCGCCCACATGCCCGTATAATGAATTCCCGTTGGATGCGAAGATACATTTATGCACCTGTGCCGCAACACATCCCTCTAAAATATTGATGAGTCCACGTACATGCACATCGGCATCCGCTAGGGGTTGTTCGTTGCCTAATGATTGCAGCGTATACGATTGCGTTGCGTGATGACTTACAATATCTGGTCGCTCCATCTCCAGGACGGTGCGTAGCTTTTCATCGCGAATGTCCATTGAATAGAAGCGTGCGCGTGAATCTACGGCTGTACGTGAGCCATGCGAAAGATTATCGATAACAAAAACATCATGTCCCGCATCCAGATATGCCTTAACGATATGGCTCCCAATAAATCCGGCTCCGCCTGTAACTGCTATTTTCATAAATTATATGTCCCCCTCTTCCTCATTTCTCCCCACGAAGAAGCATGCAAATAGAATAAACATATACAGTGTCTAAGAGAGCGTATAGCAACGCTCCAATGCGTTCCTGCTCTCTTTTGTTAGTGTATACCTGTATGTCCATCGTTATATGTGTCTCTATCAATTAAGAAATTAAAAATTGTAAAACGATATTTATATTGACCAAAACCTAGAGATTTGGTATGATATCATGCAAATATACACATGTATTTTGTATAAGGAGGTGCTGCTATGCTAGAGCATCTTGACTCCACTTGCGACTGCCCAGGTAGATTTTGCCGAGGTTGTGACTCGACAAAGTGTCATAAAGCGTTTAGTAAAGACGCTAAAGGCTCACTCGGTCTTTCTTCAAGGTGTAAGGATTGTATACGTGCATATCAAAAAAGTCATATCGACCAGATAAATGCGAGTCGTCGAGAAAATAGGCGCGAGAATGCAGATCACTACAATACTTACAACAGAGAGTTTCATCGTAGAAATCCAGAGCCAAAGAAAGCTAGAGATCGTCGGTATCGTCAGGAGAATGCAGAGTATCTTAATGCTTATCTTAGGGATTATATGAAAAACAATGATGATGCTCATAATCACAAGCTTGAGTACGATAAAAGGTATAGGCAAGAGCATCCAGAAATAAGTTCAGTACATTTTGCAAATCGTCAAGCCCGTTTGCGGCAAAACGGGGGTTCTTTTACAAGTAAAGAGTGGAGAAGGCTTCTTGCTGGCTATGACTTTACGTGCCTCTGCTGTGGGAAGCGTGAGCCAGAAATAAAACTTACAGCCGACCATGTAGTTCCCTTAGCGAAAGGTGGTACAAACTTTATTGATAATATACAGCCACTTTGCTTGAGTTGCAATACGAGCAAGGGCGTAAAAACGATTGATTATCGTGTTCGTTGGCAAAAATAAGTTTCTCGTATTGAGAGGATTTACAAGGTTTCATAGCGGAACAAAGAAGGATGCACACCTAAAAAGTGTACATCCTTCTTTATTATTACATGTATTGCATTTATTCTGGTAGCTGTGGACTCTTGAGTAGATTGTTAAGAGTTGATTGTTTTACCCTGTAAGCTTGACGCTTCGCTTTGTGAGGAAGCGTGATTGCTTCCAACGAGCCGCTCTTGATCCAGCGGCGCACGGTCGTGTCATCGACACGGAGGCGACGCGCAACTTCGCGCACGGTCAATAATTCATCATGTTTCTCTTCAGCCATAACGTTTTTCTCTCCTGTACCATTCAAATTTTCTTTTTCGATTGTGTTGCTTCGACGGGGCATGATAGTATTCTCCCTTTTCTTTTGTGAGATGAAAATGACAGTGATGCATTCCTCTCAGAACATTTCCAGACATGTTACACTGGCAATAGGGCTGTGGTAACGCGTGGTAACGCGCGTACCTTCTTTGCTACATATATGGCAACGCAAAGAGAGAAGAAACAACACTGCTTGCCAGCTAACTATAATATACATCTCGACACAAAATGCTGTAAAATACAGCATGAACGGAACACTCTTTGTGAAGAGGTGTTCCTACCCTAGACTATAGAGAGGGTTTCCATGTCAACAATTAAAGTAGTGATAAGCGATCTTCATCTCGCCGATGGCACCTCCATTCTCGATTGCTTTGGCGACCGACAACAAGCCGCCTTTGAGGGATTACTTGCGGCAACCGCGTCCGGTTTTCCGTTTGGTCAAGCTGAAAGCGTAGAACTGATTATCAATGGCGATTGTTTCGACTTTCTGGTAACGACACCGTATACCGCGAATAACTCGACGGATGCCGCAACAGCAGTGCAAAAAATCTCCAAGATTATTGCTGCCCATCGCCCATTCTTCGCAGTACTGCACACCTTTATCGCTCATCCTGGGCGACGCGTAACGTTCACCACAGGCAATCACGACCTTGAGTTGTGCTTCGCCGAGGTACGAGCTAGTATCACTGCCGCGATCACTGATAGCGCAGACACGACGGAAGACGAACGTATCTACTTCTGTCCCACCCGTTTCTATCGTCCATTGCCAGATGTCTATATCGAGCATGGCAACCACTACGATTTCTGGAATCATGCGATACAAGGGTTGTGGGACGAGCAAGGGCAACCACTAGATCGCAACCCACGCACTCTCACCCTCTCGGCTGGCTCGACCTACTTTCAACGTGCCGCTTATCCCATTAGCATCTACCACGCCTATTTCGATCACTTCGATCCGCCCCTGAATAGTGTGCGCCAGATTGCCCTGCTGTGTCTGCTGAACCCTGACCTTGTTGCCAGCGTTGCGACGAACACAATGCAGTTACTTTCATACCCACGTCAACCGTTAGAAAACATATCCCTATTAGATAGACGTAATCCAGTACGCCTTTTTGAAGAAGCTCTACAGGACTTCAGTGCGTTTCAGAGTGATATGGTTGCACAAAAGCGCGATTGGACACCGATTCAGGAAGAGTCTGCACAACAGATTTCGCAAGCGGACATAGCGGAATTTATGCTGGCACATCAAGCGTTGACGCTTTCACCAGGAGAAGCCGTCGCCGCGCTCTGTGTTCCTACAACCTATCAAATGGGCGAAGACGTGGCTGTAGGAATGCACAACGTGCTTTCTAGAAATCCTACACTTCGCTATGCGATAGCAGGGCATACGCATCAATTGCGTTTTGACCCAGGTGAAGACGTGCAGCAGACAACCTACTTCAATACCAGCAGTTGGACAAACCATCTAGCTCTGCCTACTGCAACCGAGGTAACACCAGAGGTAGTAGCATGGCTACAAGCTCCTAATTGGCGCAACGTACCATTACGGGACATTACGCAATTTGCCTTTGTACTCGTGACATCTTCCCCTGATGAACTCTCGCACGCAAGCCTATGCGTGTGGGAAGATGGTATGCATGGTAACTACCGGATTTTGGTAGAAGCATAAGAATATTATATAATGTAGTGTAAGACAAAAAGAGCGAGATTACAATAGATGAAGCGCAAGAAATTAGTTCTCTTTGATGGTCATGCAATGGTACACCGTGCTTTTCACGCGGTACCCGAAGACCTCTCCACCAGTTCCGGCGAGCCGGTAAACGCAACGTTCGGCTTTACGTCGATGCTCATGAAGGCTCTCTCCGAGGAGCGACCAGATTATATTGCCATGACCTTTGATCGCCCCACGCCAACCTTTCGCCATGAGCAGTTCGCACCCTACAAAGCGCAACGCCCCACTATGCCTGACAACATGCGCCCACAATTTGGACGCATTCGTGAAGTCGTGCAATCATTCGGTATTCCCATCTACGAAAAGGATGGTTTCGAGGCCGACGACGTGTTGGGAACGCTCTCGGTACAGGCCACAGCCCTCGATGTCGATACCATCATCTATACGGGCGATATGGACACGTTGCAACTGGTCAACGATCATGTCATGGTCAAGGTGGCGAAGCGCGGTATCTCGGAAGTGACCGAGTACGACGATCCAGCGGTCGAGGCACGCTATGGCTTTGTGCCGAAAAAGCTCCCAGACTTCAAGGGGCTGGTTGGCGATAAATCTGACAACATCCCCGGTGTTCCAGGTATCGGTGAGAAGACCGCAAGCCGTCTCATCAACGATTATGGCGACCTCGAAGGTATTCTGGCACATACCGACGAACTCAAGCTAAAAGAGCAAAAGCTGTTGCGCGAATGGACGGATCAGGCGCGACAGAGCAAATATCTCGCAACAATCGTGTTAGATGTTCCTGTACAGCTTGACCTTGAGGCATGTCGTCCCGATAAAATCAATAGCGAGCGTGTGCTGGCAATCTTTCGTGAGCTAGGCTTCCGCTCTCTGGTCGAGAAAGTGCTGACCGTGTTCAAGCAAATTGGCGTAAGCACACCGGTCTCTCTCGATGAGGTGTTGCCACCAGCGAATGGAGCAAGCAGCACCGAAGAGCAAGTAACCTCTAGCGCAGACAATTCCACTGGAACAACGCAAAGCAAGCCACGTGAGCCCTCCGTCTTCGCGCAGGACTCTAATCTGTTGTATGCCGCTCCGCTTGGTGTTGTGCCGATTCTTCCGCTCCCTACACCACCCGAAGGCACTATCTTCGATGCTAGCCACGCTACTGCAACACATGAACAGACAAGTAGCTCAACCGCTCAAGAAACGCCCGTCGAGGACGATGGTTTCGCGCAGTTGAGCTTGTTTGAGGTACCCGACACACAGCCCGAAGTGCGAAAACTACGTCTGCCCAGTCCGACCAGTACGCCCTCAGTACCCCTGTTTCTGGATGATGAATCGGTGCCAAAGACAAGCACGCTTATCGTCGATAACGAAGAAGCTCTCCGTGTGTTGGTGAAGAGCATTAACGATGCAGGTCTCGTTGGTCTTGACACCGAGACCACATCGGAAAATCCCCATCATGCCGAACTCGTAGGCATCTCTTGCTCAATGGCGGCGGGCGAAGCATACTACATTCCCGTTGGACACCTTCGTACACCTGATGGTCAAGAGCCAGGAACACAACTTCCCTTGCATGTTGTAATTGACCGATTGCGTCCGCTGTTACAGGACAAGACTATTCGCAAGTATCTGCACAATGCGAAGTATGATATGGAGATACTGGCACACTATGATATCGAGATGCAAGGGCTAATCTTCGACTCGATGGTGGGTGCCTATCTCGCGGAGCCGGGGAGACGCGGCGTTGGCTTGAAAGATCAAGTCTTTCAGCGCATCGGCCCCATCATGACGCCTATCACAGACCTTATCGGTACTGGTAGCAAGATGATTAGCATTGCGCAGGTGCCGATACGCAGAGTCGCTGATTATGCTGGTGCCGATGCGGATATGACGCTACGCCTCGTCAAACCGATTGTCGCCGATTTAGAGCAACACAACTTGATGGACCTCTACAACAAGATTGAACTACCGCTCACCCCCGTTCTGATGCAGATGGAACGCTATGGTATCGCGCTTGATGGCGATTTTCTACGAAGCTTATCCGCGAGCCTTGAGGAGCAGTTGTACACGCTGGAACAGGCTATCTACGACTCAATTGGGCATAAGTTCAACATTAACTCAACCAAACAGTTGGGCGATATTCTCTTTACCGAGTTGAAATTGCCATCGGGCAAGAAAACCAAAACAGGCTACTCTGTCGGTGCCGATGTCATCGAGAATCTGCGCGGCAAGCACCCGATGATTGACCATTTGTTGGAGTATCGTCAACTGAACAAGCTCAAGTCAACCTACGTCGATGGCTTGCTCGCGTTGATGGACCCCGTGACGGGTCGCGTCTATACCTCGTTCAACCAGACTATCGCTTCTAGCGGACGACTTTCATCAAGCAACCCGAACCTGCAAAATATTCCTATCCGAACCGAGGTAGGACGCCAGATTCGTCGCGCATTTATCGCTGACCCTAGCTATGTGCTATTGACCGCCGACTACTCGCAGTTCGAGCTACGCATCCTCGCGCACATCACTGGTGAGCCGCGCCTCGTCGAAGCCTTCAACAATGACGAAGACATTCACACCATCACGGCGTCAACCCTGTTCAGCGTGCCAGTGGAGGAGGTGACGAAAGATCAGCGTCGTCTCGCCAAAACCGTCGTCTACGCCGTACTATATGGACAATCCGCCTTTGGCCTCTCGCAGGTGACGGGAATGAGCAACGTCGATGCCGCCAACTTCATTCGCCGCTATCACGAGATATTCCCAAATATCAAGGGTTATGTTGATGGTACATTGAACCAGGCGCGTAAGCAGGGCTACGTCAACACTCTGTACGGACGCAAACGCTTCTTCCCCGATATGCATGCCTTGTCGCATATTGAGCGACAAGCCCTCGAACGTGAAGCCATTAACATGCCGATTCAGGGCACAAATGCTGACCTCATCAAGATTGCCATGATTAACCTGCACCATGACTTCATCACGAAACGTATGAAGACGCGTATGCTGCTCCAGGTACATGATGAGTTAGTCTTCGAGGTGCCTGTGGAGGAGCTTGACCGTGCCAGAGCTATTATCAAAGACAGAATGGAGGGCGTCGAGAAGCTGAATGTACCCATCAAAGTCGAGATGAAGATAGGCCGAAACTGGTACGAGGCCGAGCCAATGGAGTAGAGATGCAAGAAAAGTTCTTCAGTTTCCATGACAACACCAAAGCTGTTGTCATGGAAACTGAAGAACTTTTCTTGCAACTGGTCAAGGTTTTCCCTCTTCTCACATATGATAAGGTAGATGTAACAAAGTATTGCTTCATTCGTTCAACCTATAGACGTAGATATATTCTCAAGGAGCTTCGATGCAACTATCTCACCTTATCAATAATTTACCACCATATCACTTTGCCGATGCCAAGCGGAAGATTGCCGAACGGAAAGCGGCAGGTGTCGATGTCATCAGCCTTTCGATGGGCGATCCTGATTTGCCCGCTCCTCCTGCTGTCGTGAACCGTCTCTGTGAGGCGATGCAAGACCCGGAGAATCATCGCTATCCCGAATATCGTGGCATGTATGCACTGCATGAAGCGATCTCTGCATGGTTTGAGCAACGCTTTGGTGTGCATCTCACGCCGGAGCGCGATATTCTGCCCCTGCTCGGCTCGAAAGAGGGTCTAGCCTACGTTGCTGCCTCAGTACTGAACGCTGGCGATGTCTCGCTTATACCTGATCCATACTATCCCGTGTATATTACAGGTAGCACTACTGTCGGTGCCGAACCATATCTTTTGCCTTTAACCGAACACAATAATTATTTGCCAGACCTGGATGCTATTCCACAGGACGTGCTAACGAGGGCACGCGCACTGTGGATAAACTATCCAAATAATCCAACGGCGGCATGTGCCGACTTGAGCTTTTTTGAGCGCGTCGTAGCGTTCGCGCACCGTCACAACGTGGTGATTATTCATGATATGGCTTACGCCGAAGTATATTTCGAGAATTTTCGTCCTGTCAGTATTCTGCAGGTACCAGGAGCCAGCGAAGTCGCTGTCGAACTGCACTCTTTAAGCAAGACCTATAATATGGCTGGCTTTCGTATGGGAATGCTTGTCGGCAATCCCGCGATTGTCGATGCTGTGGGACGCTTAAAGAGCAATATTGATAGTGGCATTTTTCGCCCTGTGCAATATGCTGCTATCGAGGCTCTCTCTTTGCCGACATCGTGGTTAGAGCAGCGCAACCTTATCTATAAACATCGTCGAGACTTGCTGGTAGAAGGTTGCAACGCGCTGAGTATGCGTACACAAACGCCAAAGGCTGGCTTGTATGTATGGGCAGGTGTGCCGCAAGGTGTCACCTCGCGCGATTTTGCCGATTGGCTTTTTGATGCTACAGGAGTATTTGTCACGCCAGGCACCAATTTTGGAGCGGCTGGCGAAGGCTATCTCCGTATCTCGATGACCGCTCCTGATGAGCGAATTGAAACTGCATTACAACGCATGAAAGCTGCTGTGAGAAAATAGCTGCGTAAAGGATAAAGAGATGATTGTACAAGACGATCTCGAAATAGAACAACAAAGTCCGGTCAATGCCTGGAACCTTCAGATGGGACGCGATATTTGTGCCGATCTCAACGCGGGTCTTGACCGCGAATGGCTCGTGACCAATGGCATCGGTGGCTATGCCTCTGGCTCTATTCTGGGAGCGACAACGCGCTCCTATCACGGGCTGCTGGTGGCCTCACTGCATCCACCCGTTGAGCGTACCGTCATGGTGACAAAGGTTGATGAAGAGGTTGTTTTCCCTGATGGTCGTTCGTTCCTGTTGGGAGTCAACGAATATCAGGGTGGTGCGATAGACCCACGCGGCAATGTGCATCTGGAATCGGTCTTGCTCGAAGGCGACATCGTATGCTTTTCCTACCGCCTCACCGAGACACTGACGATAGAAAAGCGCGTGTGGATGGAGTATGGGCAGAATACAACCTATGTGCAATACATGGTGCGCGGCTTTGTGGAGTCTGAGCAGCCGAACGCACAACTTACTCTGACCGTGATTCCGTTCTGCGTCTCGCGTGACTATCACGCGACAACCAAAGGCTCTGGCGACTGGCACTTTATCGTGGATGAGTATGGCAATCGTTGCCAGATACGTGCCTTCGAGGATGCTCCGCCCTATCAATTGATTGCGGGACCGAGCGCGTCATTCGTCAATACTGACGTATGGTACTGGCGCGTCGCCCATAGACGCGATGCCGAGCGTGGTCTGGCAGACCATGAGGACGTGTATCAGCCAGGAATGTTCGATATCGCCCTCTCGCCAGGAATGCGTGCAACTTTTGTCTTGAGTGCCGAACAGAAATTGCCCTCCGAAGATTTCGGTGGCCCTCTGCACGAGCAGGCTGCAGCGCAGGCGATGATGCGCCACCAGCGTCGCATTCGTCAATTGCTCTCCGTTGCCAATCACGCCGTCGATGATTTACAACTACAAGACCCGATTCGGGCGCGTCTTGTCGTCGCTGCCGATCAGTTTATCGTTGCCCGTCCCGATTACACGAATGTATTCCCTCATCGACCATTAAAGCTTACTCCCGACCGCAAAACTATCATCGCGGGCTATCCCTGGTTCACCGATTGGGGGCGCGACAGTATGATTGCCCTACCCGGTTTATTACTCTCGACGGGTCGCTACAGTGAGGCGCGTGGACTGCTCAAAGCCTTTGTCTCCTTCGCGCACGATGGGCTGATTCCTAACCGTTTCCCCGACGATGGAGAAGCACCAGAGTACAACACAGCCGATGCAACCCTGTGGCTGTTCCACGCGCTGAATCGCTACCTTGCCGCGACCAGCGATTGGACGCTTCTGAAAGAACTCTTTCCCGCACTACAAACCATCATTGATTGTCACATTCGCGGTACCGACTTTGGCATAGGCGTTGATGCCACCGATGGCCTGTTACGTGCAGGTGTTCCTGGCTCACAATTGACGTGGATGGATGCGAAGGTCAATGGGAAGGTAATCACACCACGAATCGGCAAACCTGTCGAAATCAATGCCCTCTGGTATGCTGCCCTCACTGCAATAGAGTCATGGGCGGTACATCTTTCGACTGATGCGACGCAGTACAGTCAGCTACGTACTCAAATCCGTCAGAACTTTGCTACACGCTTTTGGAACGAGGAATTGGGTTATCTCTACGATGTCGTCGATGTCGATGGTGTGAGCGGTCAGAACGATGCCTCGTTGCGTCCAAATCAACTTTTTGCTGCATCGCTCACGCACGAGCTGTTGTCAGAGGAACAAATCGTCGGCATGCTTCAGCATGTGACGAACTCCCTCCTGACGCCGCTTGGTCTGCGTTCGTTGAGTCCAAACGATCCCGCGTATTCCAATCATTTCAATGGTGGTCCCGCGCAACGCGATAGCGCGTATCACGAGGGAACCGTCTGGCCCTGGCTCATTGGTGCGTACATTGATGTCTACATGCGTATTCACAACGACAAGAGTGCGCTACAACCCTTGTTGCAACCACTCGTTGAGCAACTCTGGAGTGCCTGTCTTGGGACCATTAGTGAGGTCGCGGAACCGGAGCCACCATATACTCCTGCCGGTTGCTACGCACAAGCATGGAGCGTCGCGGAACTGCTCCGTTGTTGGCTGATGTCCGAGTAGGGACCGATTTATTGCGTCCAATGCGCAATTTATTGCGCGAGTCGCATTTGTACGTTTTGAGGCTAGCACAACTCAAGACTCGCGTGATAAACCACGCATTGGACGCGATAAATCGGTCCCTACGGGATATGATTACATCACTCGCATCACCATCACGCTTGCGTTACCCTCACCGCCGTTGCTGTTCGCGTTCTCTATCAAGAGATGTGCTAATAGGTTGAGATCGTTGGTGCGTGTAAGAAAATCAGCAATGCGCTCGTCGCGCACCATGTGCCAGAGGCCATCGGTGCAGAGGACAATAAGATCGTCGCGTGCGACATCTTGCTGGAAGAGATCGACCTGTACATGATAGGCATTGCCGAGATAGCGGTTATGCTGATTGCGCTTCGCGCTCTGATATATCTTGTCGGGGTGGAGCAAATTTGCCGCCACTAGATCGCCAGCGAGCGTATGATCAGAGGTGATACGGCGTAGTCCCTGCTTTGTATTGAAAGAATAGGCGCGGCTATCTCCAACATGTGCCACGTAGAGACGATGATTATGCACGAGGGCCGCCGTCATAGTGCTACCCATGGCTGTATCATAGTCGGCGTTGCAATGATAGATTACCCGGTTAGCCTGTTGTACGCCATCGCGTAGCCATTGCTCTATGATAGTTGCAGGAGGTCGCGTAATCTGTGTTGTGCGCGTCGCACCGACGTTTTTATCAGCCTGTACACTTTGTGGCGTGGCTTGCGAGGAAGTGCGCGATGTCATGGCAAGCAAGGGCAGCACAGTGTCGGCTAACGTCTCTATCCCTAAACGGCTCGCCTCACGTCCTTTGACATGTGTTGGCTTCCCGCCTTGCCCATTTTGACCACTTCGTTGTCCACGTAGTCCATCGGCAATCGCGCATAGAACAAACGAGTGCGGTGGTGGCACAAGGTTGAGTCCTAGACCTTGCGCGATCAATAGCATATCTTCGTTCTCTTGTGTGTTACGCCCGATATCGCTGTAGAAACCTACCTGACATGCCTCCATGAGCAGAGCCGATGTCTCACTAAGGTTGTGACCACAATAGCGACAGAAGCGTGAGTTGCTACGATTTTCACGACCACAATTAGTGCATGGATTCTCTGGTATGAGCGTGCGTAAAATCACGTTGGTATTGCTTGGCGCGGAAACTGTCGCTACCATTGTTGGTGCCGAAGCGTCGGGAGAAGACTCATTCTCTAATGCATCGTTGAGTGCGTCGGCGAAGGCACGCGCCGTTGGATAGCGTTTTTGTGGATCAGTCTCTATTGCACGTAGTATAACAGGATCGACGCTTGGAGGAAGCCATGTGTTTAACGTGCTTGGCGGCGGCAGTTCAGCCGCGTGATTGCGTACTACAGCCTGAAACGGTAATAAACCCGTCGTAAGTTGGTAGGCGACAACTCCCATCGCATAGATGTCGCTGGCAGGTTCGGCTCGCCCCTGTTCCTGTTCAGGTGCTATGTAGTGTTCCGTGCCGAGCGACCAGCCGCGCTGTGTAAGCGGCTTCTCCTGTTGCATGGCGCGTGCAATACCAAAGTCGGTGACAACGAGTCGCCCATCATCTTGGTGTATCAACAAATTGGACGGCTTGATATCGCGATGAACAATGCGTAGTGGGTGCGAATGAACGGCCTCAAGTGCATCGGCAAGTTCGTTCAAATACTGTTTTGCCTGTGCGATTGGTAACGAGCGTTCTCCTTTGAGCAAGGCTTTGACCGTGCCGCCTGTAATTAGCGGCATCACGAGATAGAGCATATCGCCATCGCTACCAAAGTTAATCACAGGGACAATATTTTTGTGTTGCAACTGGTGCGCGTAGCGAGCCTCGCGCCGAAAACGCTCTATCGCCGTCTCTTCGTCCATCTGTTGATAGGAAAACGACAGCACTTTGAGCGCGACTTGTCGCATCTCAAATGTATCACTGACGCGATATACTGCACCCATCCCGCCAAGTCCTATCAACGTCTCGATACGATAGCGACCAGCAACAATCGCCTCTGGCAAGAGACAGCGACATGCTGGATTACTACACTGAGTACTTCCGTCAGGATTCACTTTCTGACAACGAGGATTCAGACAACGCGGCATAGCAACTTTCCCCTATCTCCACATGAGTTTGTAGGGACCGATTTATCGCGTCCAATGCGTGATGTATCACGCGAGTCCATTTATATAACAGCGACAATTACTTCGCACGCTAAATTACGCATTGGACGCGATAAATCTCGTCCCTACGAAAACCATCAGAAACGTGCCTTTAGTGTAGAGGAATACCAACAGCAATGTCAATATAATAGCTCTAAATTCGTTCCAAATCCGCAACAGTTCTTTCGCTTTGCACATTGCCAGTATTGAGTGTAGACTTTGGCTCCAACAGCAACACATGCACCTCTTCCTCCGCGACGGGCAGATGCTCAACGCCCTTTGGAATAATCGTGAACTCACCTTCGTCGAGCCAGATATCACGGTCACGCAACTTGATAAGCAAACGCCCCTTCACAACTAGAAACAACTCATCCTCGTTATCATGATGATGCCAGACAAACTCGCCTTTCAGCTTTGCCAATTTGACATGGCTATCGTTGAGTTCACCCACGATCTTAGGACTCCAATAGTCTTGAAACAAGCTAAATTTATCGGCAAGGTTTACCGTTTCCATTACATTCTCCTTTGCTGTTTACTCTCTTTGCTTGCCATTCTACGTCCTCTAAGCACAAAAAAGAGAGCAAATCCTATCAATACTAGGCCAATGAATAGCAATGAAACTCCAATGATATTTGTTGTGCTATTAGCTTGTCCTATAAAGATGTCAATGGCGAACAAAAGTAGCGCGACTCCAGAACAAAGAAAGCCTATAGAGTACAAGGTTGCGTAATGGTTGTACCACGCAACGTATATCCCCTGAGATTGCTTTTCTCGAAGTCGGCGCAGACTGAAAGGAAGCACATTTACTTGTACAGCTATCAATCCTATTCCACCAATCGCCATCAGGATGCTTACCACTATTTCCAGGATGCGTAAGGTAGAGTTACTATCTATAGTGCCGAAAATAAGTAAAAAACTGCTCAACATAATCATAAATTTTCCTTATACTACTCCGCCAACGACAGCGTAAACCAGAACGTTGACCCTTTGCCCTCTTCGCTATCGACGCCGATTTGTCCGCTGTGCAGATCAATAATCGTTTTACTGATATATAGACCTAAGCCTAAGCCAACGCCGGAGCCGCTACGCACCTCGATGCCTTTGACGCGGTAGAACCGCTCAAACACGTTGGCTTGCTCTTGTTTAGAGATTCCAGGTCCCTCGTCGTGTACCGCTACATAGGCACTCTGCCCTCTTTTCTGCAACGATATCTCGACGGGTTTGTCAGGAGTGGAGTATTTGAGAGCGTTTGAGATGAAGTTGGTTAGCACCTGCTCGATGCGATCAACATCAGCAAAAACGAACACGTTGGCATCAGTAGGAAGTTGGAGCGTTATTGTACGATTTGTTGCACTTCTACCTTGTTCCTGCACGACATCCCTAAGGACGTTCGCAAGGTTCGTGTATTCCATGTGCGGTTCTATTTTGTGGGCTTGAATGCGTGACATGTCGAGCAGATCGTTAATTAAGCGTATTAAGCGGTTGACCTGTGTGTTGGTACGACGGAGCAAGTCTTGTGCCTCCTCTTGCAGACGGATTCTCTCTTCTACCGTCAGAGATTCCAGGTCCATCATCCTCTTGAGGCGTCGTTCCAGAAGTTGTGTACTACCTTTAATGGTCGTGATTGGCGTCTTCAACTCGTGACTGGCGATGCTGAGAAATTCGTTGATGCGTTGGTTCGCCTCACTGAGAGCGATCTCGTTTGCCTGAGCCTCTGACCTTTCCAGGAGCAGACGTTCACGTTCAATAACCAGTGCCGTTAGCTTTGCCACTGCTCCCGCCAGTGCCATTTCATCTTTTGTATAGGTGTGTTTGTCATCATCGTAGTCAAGCGAGAGCAGACCAACCAGCTTTCTACCTACAGTCATTGGTGCCAGCAAAGAATTTCTGGGACCGTGATTCACATATTGTTCGTCGAATTGATGAAGCGTAGCATCTAAGCGTACCACTTCGCCGTTACGTAGACGCTCTATATCGGTAGATTCTGCTATATCGACTAGGTATTTTTGCGGCATATGTCCCCACCAGAGTTGCTCCTGTTCAGGTGTAAGACCTACAATGGCAACGGGCAGGAGCCGCTCTGTTTGGGGAAGTACAGAAATAATGCCTACCCGCTTGCAGTTCAATACGCCGCTCGTCAATTCTACCAGCCGTTGGACTACGGTATTGTTTGAAGCGGTGCCCTCTGCTTCTTGTGCCGGTTCGTCCGACCCTTGAATAAGCGTTTGCGCCATTTCTAGTAATGCGCGTAGAGCGTTTTGTGTATACATTTCCAGCCGTCTACGCTCCGTGATGTCGTGGCTAATGGAGACAGCACCACCAATTTTCCCCCATGCGTTATAGAGAGGTGCTGCGCTGACCGTGAAATACTGCGTCTCGCCCTTTTTAGGTCGCCACACCATTTCGACGGACGTAACCGACTCTCCCTTCAAAGCACGCCCTACAGGAAGTTCTTTCTGTGGAAAAAAGCTACCAGTTGGAGTACGTAGTCTTTGTGTAGTTTCTGTCAACGCTGGATAGCGTATATCACTCTCCTCTTCCAAGCGTCGTCCCGCGCTATTGACTCGTACTAACCGTCCCTGTGCATCATACACCGAAACACTATCTGGCACCGTCTCGATCACGGCATTGAGCAGTGTGCGCTCCTCAATCGCACGGCGTCGCGCTTGTTCAACCTGACTGGCGACGATGCTGATAGTAATACCTATCAGCAGAAACAGTACACTTTCGACGAAGCTTTGTAGATCGTTCACATTCAAAGAGTAGTGAGGTGGTAACACAAAAAAATCGAGTAGTACGATACTAACAACTGTAGCGAGTAAGCTTGGTCCTGTCCCAAAGTTTACCGCTATTATCGCAATGCCAAGAATTTCAAACAGGCCGGAGAACTCGAATGTCGGAAAGATGTGCATGAGGAGTATTGTTCCCAGAGCCGCAAGAACCTGTAGCACAATGCCTAGTAAATAGCCCATAGCTGGATGACGCCAGGGTTCGGGAAACCATTGCGGTGTGAAGGCATTACCGAGAAAGAAGCGTGAAAGTTTTGCCCAGACCGAAGTATGATGTGTAGGATTGTTATAGTAGCTATCTGTTGCTGCATTCTCACGCTGTGCATACGCATGTGCGAAACGGTTCTGATCTACTCTCTCTTGCCCTTTGGGAAGAACGAGAGGAGAAGATACTTGCTTTTTTTTAGGTGAATTCTTACTCATATTATCATCAGGCTTCGCCGTCATACATGTCTCCGCATATGTATCAGCACTTACTACTGAAATAATTGCATGTTCATATAGTTGTGGTGCGTATTTCTAATTTTATGAATGTATGTATTAGGAGCAAAAAAGACTCTACTGTTGTACACGGACTGCTTCACGAGAAAGTGACACCTCTTTATCCGATAAAACAGGTTGTGGGACAAAGCGAATCGCGCTATAATCTGTCATGCAATCACTACGAACTGCGACAGTTTATACTCGCTACATCAAATGTCATTGAAGGATACGAAGATACAATGCTATTTACATTGCCGCTTGTGCTATTTATTGTGATGACCGAGGTCTCGATTGGCTCTTTTACCGTGCTTGTGCTGCTCGATTGGCGCAACGAGGTGAAGCGCGGCTTCCTCGTTTCATACGCTCTTATCTATCTTGGCCTGACCTATCTCACTTATCTGTTCCAACAGAATTTCTCGACGCCCGCTCTGCTCAGCAGCTATCCGCAGCTTGACCAGTACTGGACGCGCTATGAGACATTGCCGCTCTTGATTTTCTTTCTCCTGATGATACCGTACAACGTGCTGCTCTGGTTCGATAAGACTGCGGGCGTAGATGCGAAACGCAACGCCGAAAAAGCCCAGTTTGAGCAAATAAATGCTGAAGAAACGTCCTCTGAGAAAACTCCCGTACCAGCTAGACGTTTCTCTGTCGTGCGAATTTTGCGCCTTCTAAGTGGTATTGGGACGGTGATGGCTGGCATTGCCACGCTGTTTGTGATGGCAATGATTTATCGTCCTCTGGCCTCGGCGAATCTCGGTGGTGCCTTTACCGTCGCTAGTTTCTTCGCCGCTGCTCTTGCCCTCGGTGGAGTGCTAACCGCGATGTGGCTTGGTCACTGGTATCTGGTCACACCCGCACTCTCCGAGAAGCCGCTACAGTTCGCGACCACACTTGTCTTGCTCGGTGTATTAGCTCAGGTGATTTTCGCATTCACCGCTGGACCAAGCACGCCACAGACATCGGTGCAACATCCACCCGCGACTCCTGTAATCACAACGCCCACAACAGGACCTAACTCACATGTGAAGCCAGCGAATGTGCCTACCTATACGCCTCTGAGTACCGACGCTATTGGCTGGGTACGTATTCTTGTCAGTTTCATCATACCGCTCGTATTGGGCGGCCTTGCGTGGAAATTGATACGCGACCGCTCGTTCCAATCCGCCACAGGTATGCTCTACCTCGTGGTCGTCTGCACACTAGCAGGCGAAGCAATGGCACGCGGCCTCTTCCTCGTCGGTCTCTAATCTATACATCAACACTAAAAACAATGCTAACCCTGTGTCTGCGACACAGGGTCAGCATTGTTTTTAGTGTTATAATGTTTTTTCACGCTCTTTCAGTTCGCGCCGTAGAATTTTACCGGAAGCCGTTTTGGGAATCGCGCCGATGAACTCGACACGGCTTACTCGCTTGTAGCCTGCAAGCTTACCATTGGCAAATGTCATGATATCGTCAGGAGTGACGGTATCGCCCTCGCGTATCACGACCAATCCTTTGATGAGTTCGCCCGCCTCATCGTCCGGTACTCCGATCACCGCTGAGTCTACCACCGATGGATGCTCTAACAGCAATGCTTCGATCTCGGCAGGCGCAACGCCAAAGCCCTTGTACTTAATCATCTCTTTCTTGCGATCAACGATATACGTATAGCCTTCCTCGTCCACATGTCCGATGTCGCCAGTGTAGAGCCAACCATCGCGTAGCGCACGCGCCGTTTCTTCAGGAGCCTTCCAGTAGCCCTGCATGACCTGAGGTCCGCGTATCACCAGCTCTCCATCCTCGCCAATTGGCAGTTCGCGCGTTCCCGTCTCAATATCCATAATCTTCTGCTCTGTATTATGGATGGGCATACCAATACTCTCTAGGCGCATAATTGGGAATGGCTGAGCATGCGTGAGCGGAGACGCCTCCGTCAAGCCATAGCCCTGCACAATCGTCACGCCTGTTTTCTCGTGTAGTTTGATCGCTGGTGCGGTTGGCAGTGGTGCCGCACCGGAGAAAATGAACTTCACTTTCTTCAACTTGCTCAAATCAATGGGTGCGTTTGCCAGTGCCAGCACAATCGGTGGAACAGCGAAGTAGTGCGTCACATTGTACTGTTCACAGAGGTCGAGCGACTGTAACAGATCGAAGCGTTCCATGATAACCTGTGTGCCACCACCCGCAAGGAAGCCGCCCGTAAGCATGACTCCATAGATATGATAGAACGGCAGGAAGTTGAGCGCGACATCCGATGCATCGAGGTGGAGAGCCATCAGAAATTGTAGATTGTTCGAGACCAGATTGCGATGTGTGAGGAGCGTCCCCTTTGGCAAGCCCGTTGTACCAGAGGAATAGGGCAACGCTGCTAAATCGTCGCCAGAAATGTCCACCTGCTGAGGACGTTCAGGTGAGGACGCACGCATAAGCGAGGCAAATGTAATGGCGCCCGCCATGCTCTCAGGCTGTTTCTCGCCCGTTACCAGAATATGCTGTAGGTTGGGAAATGTCCTCTGGCTCATCGCCGATTGCAATACTGGTACGAGATTGTCCTGTATCAGAATGGCCTTCGCCTCAGAGTTTTCGATCTGATAGGCCACCTCACGCTCTTTGTAGCCAGGATTCATAGGGCTAACCACAATACCGAGCGACGTGGCAGCAATAAACGTGATAGTGTATTCCGGTCGGTTGGTCATGTACAGACAGAGGCGGTCGCCCTTCCTCAACCCCAGCGCGTACAGCCCATTTGCAATGCTGTTTATCATCGCGATGACCTCGCGATAGGTAAAAATCATATTGTGGTAGACGATAGCGAGACGGTCAGGATTGCGCTCGGCTGCCGCTCTTACGAGATAATCGTAGGGAACATCGGGAAGATTGATACGAGGACGAAACAATTCAGTGGCAAATATTTTCTCAGACATGCCTAGGCGTCCTTTCTGCTTTATTCTATCAATGAACAAGCACCATAAAAGACCGATAAATGGCATTATACATGCATCCGCTAATCAGGCGTAGGGGTCCGATTTATCGCACCCTCGGACGAGCGCAGCAATGTCCGTTCCCCACATGAGTTACCAGATGCACCAATTACACATGGGCGCGTACTAGTTCCCATCGAGCAAGCTTACATAGTAAGTGCTATGCTACGTAGCATAGCGCAATTGCTGGGCAAGGTCAAGGAAAAAGTTACATGAATTTGCGGAAAGCAGAGGTAGGAAAACCATCAGTTTTTCTACCTATGGGTTGCGCAAAATAATTTTTAAAAGATGGAA
>CAXUHG010000014.1:33036-71240 GCA_964250805.1 uncultured Ktedonobacteraceae bacterium
AAAAATTTACAATTATTTTCCTAAAACCTTTGTTAGCAAAACAATCATTTTTCCTACCTCTGCTTTCCGCAAATTCATGTATAAAAGATGCAAGGATAGGTTATAATGTTCAGTAAACAAAAAAGGAGATTTTCCATGAGTACTACAGAAGTTGAGAGTCTCGACTGGTCTACCGAGCGGCTTATTCCTGGGTTTCAATCTGTTACACACCTTGATATTTATACTGTGAGTGGCGCATCGCATGAGACGCTTCTTACGTTGACTACGTTGGTAGGATTGATTAACCGTCCACAGCCAAGAGTCTATCTTGTGACGAGCGATGACGATACCTTTTGGCTCAAAGAGGTGTTTAGCCACGTGTCACAAAAGAACATTTCAGCTACGAATGATGATGCACTAGACGCGTTATTGAATGAGTACTATAGCAGCGTACAAGGGCTGGTGCTTTATGATACAAACCTCGAAGACTCGATCAATGTGGCAACGATGCTTGCCGCGCAAAAGAATGCCCTCGTCGTTTCAAACGCACAGGTGGGTGTTCTCCAAAGTAAATACTCCTTCTCTATTCTTGCCGACCTCTCTACGCACGGTTGGAAGACGCGCTTACAGGCATATCATTGGGCACTACAAAACTTACGTGATGGCTGTTCATCACGTCTTGTCGCAGGTCTCGGTGCGAAAAATATTGGTCTACGTTCGTTTCTTGTTGCCACGCGCACCTTTATTTACGATCTCGATTCGCGTGACTACCTTCCCTCTCCGCAAAGTGTGTTCAGCGACGGTCTTCTCTCCGAACGTGAGTTGATGCGCCAAATCTTTGCATCATATGGACCGGGGACGGCACACCTCGGTTGGTTTGCGAACGAGAGTAGCGGTGTAAACTTGACTTCTCAAGCAGCGATAGCCGTCCTTGCCAGCGATATTTTTGCAAATTTGGAAGTGTGGACTGCTATACAACCTTCCTCTCCGACTCCTGCTGTATCAACGTCTACACACAGGAATGAGGCGGCACCAATTGCGAACAAGGTGTATGTCTCGTTCACTATTAGTGACGGCGATAACCTGCAATTTTGCCAACATCGGCTAAAAAGTATCTGGCGTGATAGTGTCAGAGGAACGTTTCCCGTTGGTTGGACACTGACTCCTTCACTCGCACATGCTGCCCCCGCGCTCGCCGAGTACTACCGAGCGTCCGCGACTCCTAATGACGAGCTTATCGCTGGTCCAAGTGGAACTGGGTACATGTTTCCTTCACACTGGCCTGATGAACACCTGGACTCATTTCTGCAAACAACCGGGAAACAGATGCAGAGCATGAACATGACCACGCTCGAAGTTCTCGATACCAATCTCTTACAAAGTTCAGGTTTGCCCGTTGTCTCCGCTCTTGGTGGGCAAACAGGAATGGTTTTCTCTGATGCGAGAAGCCAGGATCGCTACGTGCAGGTGTTACGTCCTTATGGCTTGCAAGGCATTCTAAGTGGGGCTGGCTTGAAGAAAGTCGAATGGAAGTCGATTGATGGAATTCCTCTCTATCAGAATCTCGGCCTTGCTGATAGCGTCGAGGGTACCGTCGCCATGATTAAGGATGTGGCGAATAGCCGCTCTGAACGTCCTCTCTTTCTGAATGTCTATATCCTGGCGTGGAAGATGAGTCTCTCGGATTTGAAGGCCGTGATCGAACAACTTGGGAGTGGCTACGAAATCGTGTTACCAAAAACCCTGCTAGCTATGCTTGCTGAGAAGATCGCATGAGTGGAGAGCGACAAACGCCGGATGTCGGTTGCTATCGTCTAGCCCCTGGAATACGCCTCACGCAGACTGAGAATGGTGGGATGGTCGCGCTATGCGACTATCCCCTTCGCGTCGTCCCACTCAAACCTCCATTCGTAAAACTGCTTTCGCTTTGCTCACAAGTAGAGTATACTCCTGAGCAGTTAGCCGCAGAGATGCAGCAACCACGAAAACGCATAGAGGCATGGTGCGAACAATTGCGCTGGAAATCGTTGCTCGATGCAGGACCAGTTACGCCACCCACAGTATGGCCTGCTATCAGCATTGTCATTCCCAGCTATAACCGGAAAGTCGAGCTTGAGCGTTGTCTACGTGCCTTATTTGTCTTGCGCTATCCGCATGCCCACTTAGAAGTTATCGTTGTCGATGACGCCTCAACAGACTCAACTCAAACAATGTTAGCAAAACTGATGCAAGAGGCCGAGAGTCACGAACTGTCTTTACGTTGCATTCGTCACGCTTTCCAACAGGGTGCCGCAATCAGTCGTAATACGGGAGTAGAGGCCGCGAAGCACAATATCATCGCCTATATCGACAGCGATTGCGTTGCCTCTCCCGAATGGCTTCATGAACTAGTGCCACTTCTACAGGACTCGCGCATTGCTGCTGTTGGTGGCATGATTCGTGGCTACGAAAGACGCACTCTACTTGGTCGCTATGAAGATGTCTGCTCGTCCCTTTACATGGGAGCTTGGTCACAACAGGTACGTCTCAATAGTCCACTTCCCTATCTTCCCACCGCTAACCTACTGGTACGTCGCTCCATATGGCAAGAACTCGGTGGCTTCGCACCGCTTCCACAAGGTGAGGATGTGGACTTCTGTCGCCGCATCCTCCTTTCAGGCGCTCACATACGCTACGAGGCGCGTGGCGTCGTCTATCACGACTACCGCACAACTCTCACATCATTCCTCAAAATCCGTGCCACCTACGCCTCCGCTGAAGCTCCCCTGCTACAACGCCACCCCACTGAACGCCGCATCCTGCTACTACCCCCAGAACAAGCAACCTTCGCCGGACTCGTCCTAGGGAGTGTATGTGGAATGTTGTGTGCCTTTGTATACGGTATACGAATATCCATAATGGACGCCCACAAGGGGCTACCCTACTATACGAGGCGTGCGCGGAGCGCAACAAAGTATAGTAGGGTAGCCCCTTGTGGGCGTCCGTTGGTTCACCGTTTTCCATTGCTTGAACGGAGTCGGGGCGTCCCCTTGTTTTACCGCATCCGTGCGTTGTCGTTGATAATTCCCTTTATCATCGCCCTATTCACAACTTTGTTCAGCACGCGCAAACGTCTACAAAAAATTCGGCAACAACATATATCTATCAACCCTGTTAACGTATTTAAAGCAACACTTCGCGGCAACCTAGCGTACACCTACCACATGTGCCGACACATTACGCGCTACTACACACTGCTCCTATTGTTGCTTGGCGTTCTCGTCTTCCCAATTGGCATTCTTATAGCCGTAATGCTATCCATTGTCGTAAGTGTAGACTACTGGCGACTCAAGCCACATATGAATTTTTTTGAGTACGCGTTCTGCGCCATTCTGAGCGATTGTGCCTATGAAATAGGTGTGCTACAGGGCTGCATCAAACATAGAACGTGGAAACCCCTTATCCCAATTATCAGGAAACGCTTGTAAGGACCAATTTATTACATTCAATACGCATTAACCTAATGAATTCATCCGGCTTCCTCTTTTTGTCAAAACCTGTCGTGCTTTCGACGACCTGTTTTAGCACTACAGAAATCTTAACTACTCTTAGGTTGATGCGTATTGGGGCAGATTTATCACGCCCTCATTGGCGATTGATTGCCCAAAGGACGTGATAAATCAGTCC
Organism: uncultured Ktedonobacteraceae bacterium; assembly: GCA_964250805.1. Taxonomy (GTDB): domain Bacteria; phylum Chloroflexota; class Ktedonobacteria; order Ktedonobacterales; family Ktedonobacteraceae; genus JBBQVS01. Next base: position 36,682 of record CAXUHG010000014.1, read on the forward strand.
CTACAAGCGTTTCGTTGTAGAAGGAAAGGTGCTATTTCAGTCTCCACCACTGCACCTTAATAAACGTGGTGAAAACCAACCAACCAACGTAGGGAAGCATCAGCAAGCCAGAGCCTTGCGAGACATCGGCATATTCCGCTGTCGTCGCAAATCCACTGAAAAGCCCGATGCTATCCATCAGGACGTATACATCCTTTCTTTTGACATAATTGACAACGGGAATGAACGAGAAATTGTGCAGGAGGTGAGCAGCAAAGACAGCTAATGGTCTGGTGACATTGGTTTGCCGTCGATATCGCCATACCTGCCATGTAGCCAGACCCATGAGCGTATAGTTACCAATCCAGACCGCAGGAAACACCCATTTTGGAGGCCAGAGAGCAGGCTTAACGGTATCATCATCCCACTGCTGCTTTTTGAAGGCACCACCAATAGCACTACTAAGAAAGCCAACGAATATACAGCCAAGCACGAATGGCAGGGCTGTGAACCATTTATCTTTTTTCATTCTTTTGTCTCTTTCGCTTATTTATACGAAAGCTAACCAAATGGTTAGCATGCATATCATACCTACCTATTGCAAATTTGTCAACCACTTGGTTAAATAAGAGAGTCATCTTTGCGGGTCAAGAAAGAAGACTTGCTAAGGAAGGCAACTGTATTTCTAAAGAGGTGACACGTGTCCCTTACGAGTGTATACTTACTCTATCACTTATCGCTTCTGCTTAGGCAAAAAGACCATAGTATTTTGTGGAAGGAAGCTATATGAGTCGTAAATCAGATGAGAGCGTACCAGAAGATATGGCTCGACGTTCGCTAGAAAACCGAGTTGCTCAGAAGCTCTCCTATGCCAAACGGCCTCGTTATCTGCTGATGGCTTGGATTCTCCTTTTGCTACTTGGAGTACTATTTCTCTTTGCATCCTTCTCTGATCTTGCCGCAGATGCCAGAACAGGTCTTCCCTCTGACCACTTGGAGGCATTTCACGTAATTGCTGGAATAACCTGGGAACGTGCAAAACTTTCCTTTCCCAGGATCACGCAGTATGTTACGCTGTTAGAGGTGACGTATGCTGTCCATGAACTTGTCTTCGGACTCCTCTTTCTCATTATCGTTGCAATTCCATTTCGGCGACGCGCACGTTGGTCCTGGTGGGCTTGTTGGATTCCTATGCTTGCTAACCTCACCTACACGTTTACCATTGCTCATTACAGCACGACAACACTCATATATAGCCTGATTGCTGATATAGCCTTACCTGTGTTGTTGCTACTACATGCGCCTGCTTTTTTTCGTGCGTCAACATAGTGTACCTTTGTATCATAGCGGATAAAGAGGAAGCTTTAGCTTGAATACACTTAGGATGACGTATTCCCCTCTTCATTAAAGGAAATGGAGAGAAACCACTGCTCAAACTGAGCAATTACACCGTCGATGCTGGCTGGATTCTCCACCAATAACAGGCTGATGCCTTGACAGAAGGAGATGACCATGAGGGCAGCACTTTTGGCGTCGAGGTCTGGACGAAATCGACCTTGTGTGATGTCATGCTCAAACAGCGTTACCAACGATTGTTGCCAGAAAGCGATGGCTTGCGTAAGAACCCGTCGTGTACCAGCATCGCGTCGAGCGTAGAGTAGCAGTTCGTCGAGGACAAGAAATAGTTCAGGAGCTTCGCGTAATTGATAGGCCAAATTGACTATATAGCGTTGGCGCAATTGTTCGCGCGGAATATCTGTTTCGGCAGATGCATCGGGAGCATTTAGTACATCGAATTGCTCGGCACAGTAGTAGACAACCCCGTTAATTAAGGCTTCTTTCGTGGGAAAGTAGTACAACAGCGTCGCGTGATTGAGTCCAACGCGGGCTGCAACCTCACGAATACGCAACCCCGCCATTCCTTTCTCCGCGATCAATTGATAGGCCGATTGCACTAATTTCAAGCGTTGTTCATCGTTCGCAGCAGTTTGTTGAGCAAAACGGCGCGTTGTTGTTGTCTGTGGCGTGTCCACATGTTCTCCTTATTTTATGTTATATGGTTATACGATACATCATTTAGTCTCCAATAGCTAGGTTAATGGCTAACGTAACGATTTTTCGCAAGGGCTAAATGTGTTATATCTGATTTTTCTGAAAGTGTTACCACAGGTAAAACAATAGCAGAAAGGCACCGTAACATACAATGATTCAATAGTAACGAAGTCTAAACCTCATTAGCACATCTGCAACCATTTATTAACTGCATCACCAATAGGTGCCTAAGAGCATTGATACTATACTAAGTAAGGTTAATCAAAAGAATTTTTATGATGCTGTGTTCTCTTATTAAGCTGGAAAATTGATACGTAGAGAAGACGGAAAAAGAAATTATTCCTTTTATAAATTGTAGTGGAGTAGAGCAAGAATGTCGAAGCAGTCGGAGTCAACCCAGGCTTTTCAAAATTCTCTAAGTGATGAAGAAACATTGGTAAACGTTCCTGTAACACCTTCGTATAGATTACGGTCTTCAAATCTCGATGCGGAAAAAGATACCTCAATTGCCTTAAAACATGGAACGATGCCGCAATCGCTCACTGAACCTGCTAATGACGATACAATTAGACGCGCGAAGCCAGTGAAACTTGCTAGGAACAAAACTGCTGCAATAACAGAGCAAGGGAGTCTAACGAGTGATCGTATAGTCATGCGAAAAAAGACAACTGCGCTCGCTAGGAACAAAACTTCTACGGTAACGATGCCAGCTAGATCCTTGGACCCAAATAGCCGTAGAGCAATTGTACGGTACGCTGAGTGGCTTGCCAAACAGACTGAGAATAATAATTCGGCTAGAGTATTGCAAGAAGGTAAGGACTATATTGAACAGGCTACGAAGGTAGTAAAAGTTAATGGCAAAGATATTTCTATATTTGCGCCTTATAGGGCAGAGCATTCAGCACTACAAACCTTTTCACGAGGGCAGGTTATAACCTTCGCGAGCATCGGAGTTTTATGGCTTGCAGGCGTTGTATGGTTGCGTTTAGAAATGCTGGCAGCAACGATTATGCTCTTGATGGTGTTGTATCTAGGGCACTTGATTCTGGATATGATCCTTGCAGCTCGTACTTTCCAGCACTCGGCTGAGTCACAAATTGATGATAAGATCGTCCATGCATTGGCGAACGCAGATTGGCCTAACTATACGATTCTCTGTCCTCTCTACAAAGAGGCTCGCGTCGTACCACAGTTTGTGCAGGCGATGAAAGCAATGGATTATCCTGTGGATAAACTGCAGGTGCTGTTCCTAACAGAGGAAGATGATAAAGAGACTCGCGAAGCTATTTGGGCACTGCAACTACCATCTCACTTCAAAGTCGTTACAGTTCCAGATGGTAAGCCGCGTACAAAACCGCGTGCCTGCAACTTCGGCCTGCTCATTGCTACTGGGGCTTATGTAGTTATTTATGATGCCGAAGATGTTCCTGATCCGCTACAACTCAAGAAAGCAATTCTCACTTTTGCCAATTATGGACCTCGTTTAGCTTGCGTACAGGCTAAACTCAATTTTTACAATCCGCAACAAAATTTGTTGACACGCTTCTTTACTCTGGAATACTCGCTCTGGTTTGATTTAATTCTTCCAGGACTCCAGCGAGTGGGCTTCTCACTGCCACTTGGAGGTACCTCAAATCATTTTCAAACCAAAACTCTACGCGCTTTAGGCGCATGGGATGCCTACAACGTCACTGAAGATTGTGATCTTGGGCTTCGCCTCTCTAGGTATCAATTCAAAACGGCGGTACTCGACTCCACTACTTACGAAGAAGCCAACTCACAAGGGAAAAACTGGATACGACAAAGGTCACGTTGGATTAAAGGGTATATGCAAACTTACCTCATCTATATGCGCCATCCTCTACGCTATTTGAGGGCGGATCGTTTCCGTGAATTTCTCTCGTTACAACTTATTGTGGGAGGAAAGACACTAACGCTGTTTATCAATCCTTTGATGTGGATTTTATTAGCTATGTACATCCTATTGCGCCCCTCTGTTCAGGGCGTCTACAATGCACTTTTCCCACCTGTAGCTCTATATATAGGAATTTTTTGTCTTGTGTTCGGTAACTTTTTTCACATCTACATGTACTTGTTAGGAGGCTTGAAACGAAAAGAGTATGCTTTGGTCAAATGGGCACTTCTTATTCCTCTTTACTGGGTTTTATTGAGTACCGCTGCACTAATGGCGTTCTATGAACTTTTGTTGAAACCGCACTACTGGCAAAAAACACAGCATGGTTTGCATTTGAAAGGCAAGCATGCTATCGAGGATGTCACATACGAAAGTGTAGTCCCTGTCGAAGAGGCTGTAGATGACCACGCTACGCTTGTGGCAACAGTAACAAAAACCTTGCAAGTTCCCGATATTCTAGCGGAGGAAGATTCAAAATTTAAAATCTCTTCGGTGACTGGTGCTATTAAAGCGATGGCAACACTACCCGTACCAGCTTTTTCAACCGCTCAAGTAGCCGCTCAACGTAAGACAAAACAGGTAAAGGTGAGAGACCCCTGGCTACTTCTTACAATTCTTACGTCTTGCGTTGCTAGTATTCTTGCGTGTTGGTATTATTTTCAAAATCATCAGATACTTCTCTATAGCGACGCTGAGTCGCATCTTTCGGTATCACGTAAATTCATTGATAACGTTGTCCCCTTCGACATTACGCAATTTGGTGCGGTATGGCTTCCACTACCTCATTTACTGATGTTGCCCTTCATCTGGAATGATTTCTTGTGGAGAACTGGTCTAGCAGGTAGTATTATCTCAATGCTCTGCTATGTGCTTGTTGCTTTTTTCCTGTTTTTAACGGCAAGACGTCTCACGAAAGATAGTCGTGCCAGTTTCATTGGAACGCTAGTATTTATACTGAATCCAAACATTCTTTATATGCAATCCACGCCGCTCAGCGAACTAATTTGCATGGCAACACTAGCTCTGGTGTGCTACTTTTTAGTAGCCTGGGTGCAGGAAGATAAACAAAAATATCTACTTGCCTTAGCCGCAAGCACTTTTCTTGCTACGACCGCTCGCTACGATGGTTGGGCATTATTCGTCGCGCTGCTTCCACTGATTGTCATAATTGGATGGAAAAAACGCCAGCAACGTTCGCAAATCGAGGCTAATTTACTGATTTTCGCAGTATTTGGCGGACTGGGTATTGCTTTGTGGTTACTCTGGAACAAAGTAATATTCGGCGATCCATTGTACTTCCAACATGGACAGTTCTCTTCGGCAAACCAAGCACTAAGCTTCCTACAAACTCATGATTTGTTTACCTATCATGATCTCTGGCAGTCATTGAGATATTATACTCTCGACCTTGCAAGTGTGCTAGGACCATCTTTGCTTGTGCTTTCTGCTATTGCACTAGGTGTCCTTCTTCTACGCCGACGGTTGACAAAAGAGATGTTAGCAATAACAATTCTGCTTGTTCCCTTCTGCTTTTACGTAGTTGCACTGTACACAGGGCAGGCAATTCTGTTTGTTCCTGGTGCTGAACCCGCAAATGCGCCCTATCAGTTGTTTAACGTTCGTTACGCTACACAAATGATAATGCCTTGCGCATTTTTTGTGGCAACAGCCATTGGCGGTTGGCGGTTTCGTAATAACCGCTGGGGAGATCTAGGCAAGCGATGTATTGTAGCGGTGCAAGGAGTGATACTGCTGCTGATTATCGCGCAATCTTTGCTTTCGATGTCGAGTGGCCTTATCACTGTACAAGATGGTCAATACGGTCTGTCCTGTAGTAATCCTCATCCTATCAATGTGTATTTGGCTCAGCACTATGCAGGGGGTCAAATTCTTGAGGATACATATACTGCAAAAATATATGGAGGAGAGGCTGGGATAGATTTCAAAGATTTCATTTATGAAGGCTCGGCTTCATCTGTCTGGAAAAGTGCGCTACGAAACCCCGCGCATGCAGTCAATTGGGTCATTATTAATACTCAAAATTCGCAGGATATTGTGGGTACACAGATCAACGTTGCAAGCCCCGCATTCCTTTCTCAATTTACGACGGTTGTTGAAGAGCCGACGGGCGATGATCTTTACTACCGCACAGCGGCTGGTCCTCTGCCAACACGTTCTGCTCCTGACGGAGTACTTACACCGCATTTACAGTGTAAACAAAGTTGATAGCTTATTCAGGTAACATTTGTGAGGAGTGCAAATAAGATGCTCAGTTCCGCGGCTAATCAGTTCAGTTCTAAGGCGAATAGTGTTTCAAAATATCCTTCTCCAGTCTCTGCAAAAACGACTTCATCGCCAGCACATATCCCATCTCCACACATCTTTGTGACACCATCTAGTCTCTCTGTAATTTTACCGACATACAACCAGGAGGAGGTTATAGAAAGTATAATTATGAGGACTATGCTGACTTTAACAAAGTGGCTGAGCGATTTTGAAGTAATTGTAGTGAACGATGATAGTCAAGATCATACTGAAAAAATTGTTGCTCGTATCGCTAAAGAAGACGCGCGTATACGCTTGATAAATCATGTTGTTCATAAAGGCTATGAAGCAGCACTTGTGACGGGATTCGAGGCCATAACAAAAGAAACGGTTTTCTACATGGACTCTGACGGTCAGTATGATATCGCTGATTTAGCACGGTTTTTTCCGCTAATCGAAGACTACGATGCTGTACTAGGGTACAGAATAAATAATCAAGACAATCCTATGCGTAAGTTTGCTGCATGGGTATGGAAGCAGTTAGTGAAGTTTGTCTTTAGTGTTCATGTACGTGATATGAATTGTGCCTTTAAGCTGTATCACTCCGAGTTCTTTCATACACATAAATTAGAGACGCATGGAGCAATGCTTAATGCTGAAATTCTCTACAAATTTGCCAGGGCAGGCTATATATATACCGAAGTGGGTGTGCAGCATTTACCTGGACAGAGAAGGCGAACAACAGGTGTTAAGGGAACTCACAGCCCGCGCTTATTAAAAGATCTGATTGTCTACGCCCGAAAATGGCGTAAAGAGGAGATAGCTCTAATTTAGTTCCCAATCATTAGAGCTTATCCCATTAACGATGACCTTGCGCCGCTCTTAAAAAACCGAGCGGCTCGTGCCACCATCGACACGAATGGTGGCACTGCTCACATAATCAGCAACTGGGCTAGCCAGGAACGCGACAGCCGCAAATTATTTCGTGTGATAAATCGCGTCCCTACAAAATTAAAGGAAAGTAGCATGGCAAAATACAAATACCTTTTTGTAAATGGTATGAGATAATAAAACGAGTACAATAACATATGAATGAAGATATCTCCTTAATTACCAGTTTGAAGCAATTCTACAATGCACATATCGTTGCATGGCAGCGTTTACACAGCGATAACGGTAACCGCATATATCAGTTTGATATAGCAAACAATCAACGTTGGGTGCTAAGAGTTTTTGTTTTGAGCTTGTAGTGCTTCTATAATTTCTGGATGGGGTTGCCAATGACCGTTTATCAAGACCTGTGAATCCCAGGGAAAGATGACGAGTTCATCAGTGATGAGGCAAGAGAGAGTTGGTGCAGGATTTGCCCAACTATGAGCTACCAAAGATGCTGTGATAACTCTTGACGCTCTACATTCCTGTACACTCTTACCTACAAGGGCTAGTGTCTCCCCCGTGTCCGCTATCTCATCTATCACAGCGACTACCTTGCCCGCTACCTCTGGCGAAACGGGTACTTTCCAGATTGGAGACGAAAAACGAACCTCATCATTGACGCGACGTGTAACACGTACTGGATAGAGTTCACACCGTAGGCTGCAAGCAACAACCGTTGCAGGAAGCAACCCAGCTCTTGCGATGCCGATAATCACTTCTACTCTGGCTTCCTGTAACATTTCTGCTAACTGAGCCGATAAAGTTGCAAACTCTTCCCACGAAACAGGTCTTACTCCTTGCCTATGAGCATAATCATAACTTTTTATGCTTTTTCTCGCTTCTTCTGGATTTGTTGAATATATGCTGAATCCATTCTCCTGGCGACATTGTTCCATCATACCTCAATACGTTCTCGTCCTCAGTAGGCGGCACAAAGTATTCGACAACATGAGCGAAATCGTCGTCTCGCACATCGTTACGTACTCCCGTTTGGCGGTTCTCTTGCCAGCGGCGACGTACCTCAGCCGGAGAAACATCGACAAAGATAACACATGTCGAGGCGTCGTATTGCTTTGCTATCGCACGAAGTCGGTTTCGTTGCTCTCGTATGAAATTTGCCGAATCATCGACGACACCTTCACCTCTACTGAGATATGTGGCGATGCGCTGATACGCCTCCTGGTACGTCTTATCCCACTCTTCCGAAGATAAACCTTTTTCGTCATCCCATATGCCGCGTTCGCTGTTAATGTCATCAATGGCAACTCGTTTTATGCCGAGCCGATGCACCAGTTCTTTCGCTAGCGTAGTTTTTCCAGCGAAGGGTAGGCCGCATAGAATGTATAGATAGAGTTTATGCATACGCTTTCTCTCGCTGTAGGGGTCTAATTCATTACACCCTGTTGGCGACGCACCATTTCACGGACTATGATAGCATGATTCAACCCTCTTTGGCATTATATATTGCCAAGAGGGTGCAATGAATTAGACTCTTACAAGACACATTCCGGGTCTTTAATGCTCAGTTTCTGATGCACAAACCATTTGGTGGCGGGGCAACCGCCGTGACACGAGTTGTATTGTCCACAGCCTGTACAAGCACCACCACCCATGTTGCGGTAGTAGTCGAATAGCACCGAGTCTTGCCAGATTTCTTTGAAGGTGCGCTCATGTAGATTGCCCGCCTCGAACTCTGGTGCCTGGAAGAAGGCGCATGGATACACCTCGCCCTCTGGACAAATACAGCAGGTCGCGGTAGCGGCTCCGCATATATCCAGTCCCGCAAGCTTGTTGCCGAAGGCGTTGAGGTGAAAGAAGGAGTCAGCCGTGAGTACGTCGGGGTGTGTTGTGAGCCAGTCGGTGAACTCGCGGTATTGCTCTTGCGTCGGGTGCAGATCGCCCCATACATCCTGTCCGCGTCCCGAAGGTCGCAATCGTGTGACACGTAGTTTGGAGCCGAAACTCGCGGCGATATCGTAGAGGCGGTCTAGCTCTGAGAAGCTGTAGCGCGTCAATACACTATTGACGGTCAGGCTATGATTCTCTGCCGCTAATAACTCCAAGCCGCGCAGGGCACGCTTGAAAACGCCTTGTCCGCGAATACGATCATTCGTCTGCTCGGTCCCACCGTCCAAACTTACCTGGAAATAGAGAGGGTCGAACTGCTTCAAACGTTTCGCACGGTCAGCCGTAATCAGCGTTCCATTTGTGCTAATACACATTACGAGGTTACGCTCTGTACAACGTTCAAGCACTTGCCATATGCCGGGGTAAATAAACGGTTCGCCGCCGCCGAAGTGAATCTGGAAAACCTGCATATCGGCGAACTCATCGACAAGGGCAAGTGCTTGTGCCGTCTTTAGCTCCCCTGGTCTACGTCTGCCCGATGCTGAGAGGCAGTGAACGCACGCGATATTACAGGCCGCCGTAATCTCCCACGTCACTGTAATTGGAGCCGATAGTCCACCCTGCAAAAAGCGTTGTGAGCCTCGTCCCTTCGTCTGCTCGACTCTCTGTCCTGTTTGCTGCATCGCTGTCAGCGCAAGGGGATTGACGCTACCAACTTTCTTGTGTGTCGAACGGTCAGGCCGCTCCATGAAACGTACCAATTCCACCATTGAAGGACTCCTCTCGTGAATGTTCATCATCAGACCTCTACTGGTCTATCAATCTTGATTCGTGATTTTCGTAGGGACCAGATTTATCGCGTCCGCCGCTCAATTCATTGAGCGAAATCTCTACAAACTCTGCATATAAGATGTATTAGACACGATCTCGCGTGATAAATCACACCTCGGACGCCGTAAACGTGGTCCCTACGAAAAACTATCATATTACAGATTGCGATGTAGTCGAGATATAGCCACGCCCGACAAGATCATTCAGCGCGACATAAAGCTTTTGTTTGCTTGCCTCAGAATAGCGGCTATGTTCGATAGCGGCACTCACATCGCTATCGTGCTGTTGCTGGCTGGTGATGAGCAGTTCTATCAGTTGTGGGGAATTGATAAACGAGAGCGCACCTCTATCGGCACACCCATATTTGTAGAGTATACCACCGAACGATTCGCGCCGAATCTTGACCTCCGCAATGAGGCGATACTGGGTAGGGGGCATCGGATTCTCCTTGTCGAGAATAAAGCGACGACGTTATCCGTATATGCAAGCATACCCAGTAGTAAGGCGATAAGTCAAGGCTGAAGTTGTGTGCTTTGCCCATTAGAAAGTATGAGCGCACGTAATGCATTTAGTTTTACGTTGAATAGAGCATTTTGAATGATAGAAGTAGGCGCATCACTGTCTGGACTAAGCAATTTGGTTCTGACGATGGCACTAAAGCATTCTTTCTCACCGTTTGAGAATATGACGTAAAGTTTTTCCGTTTGATAGGAAAATGCAATATTGTCAACCATCACTCGGTCTCTTGTTTTAACAGTCCGTGCCGTTGAAAGGTCTCGATAGGGATATATTTCAGATTGCTCTTCATTATATTGACCAGCGCGAAATGCATTTACACTACACCTGAATATCGCCATACCATTCTGCAAAGGAAAAAAGTAGGTGTACACCGTGATACTGAAACGGTAGATACCGTCTCTACCTTGTTTCATCTCGACATCTTGAGTCATATATTCGTGACTTATGCTTGTGCCAGGAGGAACAAAACTTCTGATACAAAGAACCGACTGAGGTGAAAAATGACGAGGTATATTAAGTATTTGATAGCCTATTCCTCGCATTATGCTTTCTTGTTGCTCTAACCATACATCATAGTCCTCATCTTTGATTCTCCTTTTGTAAGTTCTATATATGAGGTACAAAAAGAACAGGATGAGCAAGAGAGCAGGTATTCCAATAATAAAAAGATGTAGTGGAAAAGCAATAAGACATAGAACTATGCTCACTATAATCGCAACTATTGCTTTGCGTGGGGTGGATATTTTCTGTGTGAAATAGAGTGCTGCTTGCTCGTCTGATATTCCACTTCTTGCAGCGTATTGTGCAGTCTGTTGTACCTGTGAAACGCGTTGATAAGCCATTGTATCTCTCCCAAAGAATATGCTCTGAAATCTACTCAAGGAAAATACATGCTACGAGAATGCAACACTACGTCTTTTTACCTACGAAAGTTATACATACAAAACCATAAATTTTCTCTCCATTATGAAAGACGCCTGTTAGCGCGAAATATAAAAACTTCTATCTATATATTCTTTTACGACCCCGAAAAAACTACCCTTGTACTTTGCAAAAACTGATGGTATGCTTACAACACGTTGTTTTGTTTAGCACTAGAGCGAGGTACATCAATGTTGAACACCACTCCAACGGTCAACTCCACAAACACTACCGAAGAAGAGACCTCAACTCTCGAAGAGACAACCGAGGATATCGAGCTTGAGGAACTGGACGAAGAACTGATCATTGAGGACTTCACCATTGATGGCATCTGTGGCGTCTACTAGTTCTCCAGGTGTACGTTTTCAGGATCGCACCGTTTTTATCACTGGCGCAGCCCACGGTATGGGTCGTTCACACGCTCTCGCATTCGCGCGTGAGGGTGCGCGTCTTGTTCTCTGTGATGCCTGCCGCCAGTATGAGACGATTCCCTATCCGCTTGCGAAGTCCGAAGAACTTGCCTCGCTTGCCTCTGAAATCGAGACACTGGGTCGTCCGGTAATCGCAGAGCAGGTTGATGTGACCGATCTTGCGGCGATGCAGACACTTGCCGAACGCGCTAGAACCGAGTTAGGTCCAATTGACATCGTAGTTGCGAACGCTGGCGTCTATTCCTTCGCCCCCAGTTGGGAGTTAAGCGAGGCACAATGGGACGAGACAGTGAACGTATGTCTCAAAGGCGTGTGGATAACCTGTAAGGTATGTATTCCGCAGATGATCGAGCGGCGTAGTGGCAAGATTGTGTGTATTTCGTCTACGGCTGGTCAAAAGGGTATGGCAAACCTCGCGCATTATGTCGCGGCGAAACACGGCGTGCTTGGCCTCGTCAAAACACTGGCGATTGAGCTGGCACCATATGATATCAATGTCAATGCTATCTGCCCTACCAGCGTCGATACCGCGATGTGTAACAATCAGGCGTTATACGATGTTTTCGCTGGCGGAATTGCTCAGAATGCAACGCACGAATACATGTTACAATTGATGAACTCACTCAATCTCTTTCCTGATCGCAACCTACTTCCTCCGCAAGCGATCAGTGATGTGGTACTCTGGTTAGCATCAGAGGAGGCTCGCAACCTGACTGGTTGTGCCTTGCCCGTCGATGCTGGTTATTGGACACGATAACGCGAAAAAATAGAGGCTCTATGGCGACTTTCCCGTTTAGTGCTATGGTTGGACAACAGAAGATGCGGCTCGCGCTTCTCCTCAACGCTATCGACCCCTCGATAGGCGGAGTCCTCATTTGTGGGCGCAGAGGAACGGGTAAATCTACCGCCGTGCGTGCTATGACCAACCTATTACCAGTCATTACAGGTGTTGCCGATTGTCCCTATTTTTGTGACCCCAAGACGCCGCGCTGGATGTGTACAACCTGTCAAACACGCCTCGAACGCGATGAAATTCTTCCTCTCGTACAACGTCCCGTCCCATTAGTAACGTTGCCGCTCAATGCCAGTGAGGATCGCGTCGCAGGGAGCTTTGACCTTGCCACCGCGCTTGAAAGTGGCACGAACTATTTTTCCCCTGGCCTGCTTGCTCTTGCCAATCGCGGCATCCTCTATATCGACGAAATCAACCTGCTCAACGATAACATTGTAGACCTGTTGTTGGATGTTGCAGCTCTAGGAGTCAACCGTGTTGAGCATGATAGCATTTCCGCAATGCATCCCGCTCGTTTCGTTATTATTGGTACCATGAATCCAGAAGAGGGCATGTTACGTCCACAATTGCTGGATAGAATCGGCCTCTATGTCGATGCCGAAGATATGCGCGATCCAGCCATACGCACAACCGTTGTCGAGCGTCGCCTTGCCTACGATGCCGCTTCTGACGACTTTCTCAAAAAATGGGTTGAGGCCGAGAGCATGCTACATAATCGCATTCTCCGCGCCCAACACCTCTTGCCATCGGTGCATGTCTCGCACTATTTTCGACAGGTAATTGCGTTTCTCGTTGATAAGCGCGTGCATGCTGAGGGGCATCGCGGCGATATTGTTGTGCTACGTACCGCCCGCGCCATTGCTGCCTGGGATAATCGTGTCGAGGTAGAGCTTGCCGATATCGAGCAAGCCGCCGATCTTGCGCTGCCCCATCGCATGCGAAACGATATGTCCATCAAGCAACAACTGGTGCGAACACTGGAACAGGTTCCCGCCTCCGAGCAGGACAACGACACGCCGGAAGAGATCGCCACGGTCGATGACGATGTTGAGATCGAGGAGCGCACCGACGAGCAAGAAGGTCCCTCTGGCCTGACACGTCACATCAAAGGCAACTCAGATGTAGCCCAGATTCAGCGTCTCATCAGCGTGGTGCGTGACCGTGTGACACGACAGGATGCTGGACGCCGCTTTCTCTCACTCACCACACGCCGTAGCGGACGCTTTACCCGCAGTCGTCAAGCGCATCCCGTCACCGATGTTGCTTTCGGTGCCACAATTCGCGCCGCCGCTCCCTATCAACAGGTGCGCGGACGTAATAGCGGTGGCAAACTTGAATTGCGCGTCTCAGACTTGCGCCAGAAGATTCGTGAGCGTAAGACACGCGCCCTTGTCATTCTCGTGATCGACGGCAGCGACTCTGTGATGGCGCGGCAACTCATGCCTAAAACCAAACGCATTCTACTCGCATTACTACAAAATGCATATGAAAAGCGAGATCGCGTCTCCATGCTCGTCTTCCGTTTCGCACAGGGACGCGTCGTCTTACCACCGACACGCAACTTCACCAATGCCCGCCGTTGTGTCGAAGAACTCTACATCGGTGGTTGCACACCGCTTGCGACTGGTCTATTAGAGGGTTTGCGCCTTGCTGACAGCGAGCGGTACCGCAACCCGACCGTCAAACCAATTCTGGTCATCCTGACCGATGGTATTGCGAACATAGATCTCTCCGGCAACATGCGTAGTGTCACACCGCAACGTGATGCTTTGCATATCGCGGGGAAGATTGCTGCACGTCGCATACCTACCGTCATGATTGATACAAACCCATTGCCCACCGTGACGAACGAGAAGGGTGAGCGTGTGCCCAGCCCATGTCCTGAATTGGCGCGTGTGCTGGCTGCCGACTACTACCAGTATCGTCCCGCTCACGACCTCCAGCTACTACGAAAGGGGTATGTGTAGCTAGTTTTCTTTGTTTTGTGAAACGCTAGCCTGTTTAGTTCTGAGGGCTAATCGCTCTCAAAGAAAGGGTCCGTTTTCGATGAAGACACGAACCGCAGTAATTTACGAACCAGGTCAACCCATTCAAGTCGAAGAGATCGAACTTGATGCACCAAAGGCGCACGAAGTACAGATAAAGATGGTCGCCGCTGGTATCTGTCACTCCGACTATCACATCATTGCAGGTGAGCTTCCCGGCTACTTGCCAATGGCTCTTGGTCATGAAGGTGCTGGCATTGTCGAAGCCGTCGGCCCCGAAGTGACGAATTGCAAAGTCGGCGATCACGTTGTTCTTACCTTCATTCCTTCCTGTGGCGTGTGCTACTATTGCACAACTGGTCATGCCAACCTGTGCAACATGGGCGCGGCTATTTTGATGGGGCCGCAACTTGATGGCACGTTCCGCATGCATGGTGAGAAGGGTGATATTGGTCAGATGTGCGTGGTCGGAACGTTTAGCGAGCATACCGTTGTGCCTGATGCCTCAGTTGTCAAAGTAGAGGACTACTATCCGCTCAATAAAGCAGTGCTTGTTGGCTGCGGTGTTCCAACAGGTGTTGGAGCAGTCATCCATCGCGCGAAAGTTGAGCCAGGCAGCACTGTCATGGTTATTGGCTGTGGTGGCATTGGCATGAACGCTGTGCAAGGTGCTGCGTTAGCGGGTGCGCGTATGATTATCGCCGTAGATACCGTCGATTACAAACTCGAACGCGCCAAAGAGTTTGGGGCGACACATACCATCAACCCCAAAAATCAAGATCTTGTGCAGACCGTTAGAGACCTGACCTATGGCGAAGGTGTGCGCTACTCCTTTGAGGCTATCGCTACTCCTGCTACCATTGGACAAGCCTATGCTTGTACCGCTAAGAATGGGACCGTTGTTGTGATTGGTCTCTCTCCTGCCACCGCCGAGTCTATTCCGATACCACCACTCGACCTTGTACTCTACCAGAAAACATTGATGGGAACGCTCTACGGCGACTCTCAGCCCCGTAAAGATATTCCCGAACTGCTCGCGCTCTACCACGTTGGCAAAATCAAGCTGGACGAGATGATTACAAAGGTGTACACCCTTGATGAGGTGAACGAAGCCTACGCGGACCTGCTCGCAGGCAAAAACATTCGCGGCGTCATCGAGTTCGCGCAGTAATTGTAGGGACGCATGCGTATTGGTAGGGACCGATTTATCGCGTCCAAAGATAGGGGCAGTGGGGTACACGTTGGAAATGATTCGCTCTGGTGACGTTTACCCCACCCCGCCGAGGACCCGATAAATCGGTCCCTACATAGATAGATACACGGAAACGGACGGGCAGCATGTTTACATACCCATTCAGCGCGATTGTCGGACAAGAGCAGATGAAGCTGGCACTGATCCTTAATGCCATTCAACCCTCGATTGGCGGCGTACTTATTCGTGGCGAAAAGGGTACCGCCAAATCGACCGCTGTACGTGCCCTTGCCGCCGTCTTGCCAGAACTCTCCGTTGTCAGCGATTGCCCGTTTTCCTGTCCCCCCGATGTACCTTCATTGATGTGTGCCTCTTGTCGCGCTCGCCTTGAGCAAGGCGAAACTCTGCCCGTTATGCAACGTCGTATGCGCGTCGTTGACCTGCCGATCAATGCCTCCGAAGACCGCGTTGTCGGTACCCTCGATCTTGAACATGCTTTACGCGAGGGGCAACGTCGCTTTGAGCCAGGAGTGCTAGCCGAGGCGAATCGTGGCATTCTCTATGTCGATGAGGTCAATTTGCTCGATGATTACGTGGTCGATGTATTGCTTGACTCTGCCGCGATGGGCACTAACATTGTCGAGCGCGAAGGCATCTCGTTCTCGCATCCGGCACGTTTCCTGCTTGTCGGCACGATGAATCCCGAAGAGGGAGAGTTGCGTCCCCAACTTACCGACCGCTTCGGCCTCTGTGTCGATATCGCGTCTCTTCACGATGTACGTAAACGTGTCTCGATTGTTGAATTACGCGAACGCTTCGAGTCCACCCCAGAAGCTTTTTTAGAAGAATACGCGCCATCCGAACAAACGCTACGCAACCGCATCGTGCAGGCATCGCTTGCACAACCACATATCATAGTCCCACCTGATGTTGCTGAACTCATCGCCATTATCAATATCGAACTAGACATAGACGGACATCGTGGCGACATCGTGATGCGCCGCGCCGCTCAAACCTATGCCGCTTATATGGGTGCAGAGACAGTCACACCCGATTCCGTCTACACAATTGCTCCTATGGCTCTCAGTCATCGTCTGAAACAATTGCCATTACAACAGACTACAAACACAATTGACGAAGCGTTGAAGTCGGTCAAGAAGAAACTGATGGCATAAGAGAAGGACGAATTAAAATATATTTACACCGCTTTCTCTTTTTCAAGCTTCGATGCTCCTTTTTCGTTTAGCTCATACAACGGGTTGAGCCAGCGGAGCAGCCCAAAGCGACTCGCGCCCAACAATTCCCATGCTCGTACTATGCCTAGCCCATACACACCCATGACTAACGCAGCTAGTGAAAAAACAGAGTTTGTGTCGTTGGGTGATAAGACAAGTAGTATGGCGTAATATAACTCGAATCCATAGAGAACTACGCTTGTCAAAATTAGCACAGCTCTACGAATTGCTGTCTGCCAACTCGTGGGATTGAGAAATATGGATACTCCCAGGAATAAGCTATTGAAGAGACCTATTCCACTCATGACAAGTGTAAGGTGAGCCATGTTAGTGCGAGGTAGTAATGCATTGAGCGAAATAAAGAAAGCATTGAGCAGAGCTGTGAATGCACTCGATGCTACCGCACGCCGCTCTGCTGGTGCCCCACCCATGACCGTACTTTCAGGTGCAATGGCAATGGCGACAAAAAGTAATCCGACTAGTGCAGCACCAGCCCCCGCGCTAGCAAGGAAAAAGTTGGCGAAATCTGATGGAACCATAGATTTTGATATTCCCTTTCAAAAACC
Source organism: uncultured Ktedonobacteraceae bacterium (assembly GCA_964250805.1). Classification (GTDB taxonomy): domain Bacteria; phylum Chloroflexota; class Ktedonobacteria; order Ktedonobacterales; family Ktedonobacteraceae; genus JBBQVS01. The sequence goes on from CAXUHG010000014.1 coordinate 54,150, forward strand.
TGTAACTCTTGTGTAGTATATACCATTGCTTGAGGATTTTTGGAAGAGGCGAACATAACAGTGCTTGCCTCTGTCATGTCATTTTTGCATTTGACACCGACCCTTGCAACTTCTTACAATGGAAGCATAGACGCATGTGTCCATGTGTCTTCTTAAATGAGAGCGAAAATAGAAAGCATACATCCACTCATGACTACTGCCGAACAAGACCAGAGGCTCAACCCCTATCCGTGGTATCAGGCTATGCGGGCTAACAATTCCATCGCCTATAATGAGAACTACAACTCGTGGAGCGTCTTCAGCTATGACGCCGTACAGCGCGTGTTGACTGATTACAGCGACTTTTCATCACAAATTATGGGTGATGGATCGGGCTTGCCGCTCGGAACAAGCTTGATTAACACGGACCCACCACGTCATCGCAAACTACGTTCAATTGTGACACAAGCGTTTACTCCTCGTACTATTACACAACTTGCTCCACGCATTACTGAAATCGTCAACGAACTGTTGGACAAGGGAGTAGCACAGGGACGGATGGATGTGATAGCAGACCTCGCTTATCCGCTTCCTGTCATTGTGATTGCTGAGTTGTTGGGTGTGCCTGTGCAGGACCGCGAACGATTCAGACGCTGGTCCAACGTCATCGTCGGTTCTGAAAGCCCTGCTGGTGGCGAACCGCAAAAAGAAATGACAGACTACTTTTCTGTCTTGATTGCAGAACGTAGGCGCGAACCTAAAAACGATCTTATCAGTTCGTTGCTCACAGCACAGGTTGATGGCGAGTATCTGAACGAGAAAGAACTCATGGGTTTCTTCATTCTCCTGCTTGTCGCAGGCAATGTCACTACCACCAATTTGATTGGCAACTCGTTTCTCTGCTTCGACGAATTTCCCGATGCTTTAGAACAACTTTACGCCGACCCGACACTCGTACCCACTGCTATCGAAGAGGTGTTGCGCTATCGCTCGCCCGTAAGCAATATGTATCGCGTTGTGCGCGAAGACACGCAACTTGACGATAAGCATATCGCTGTAGGTAGCTTTATGGTGGCATGGATCGCCTCTGCAAATCGTGATGAGACTCAGTTTTCACATGCAGACCGTTTCGATATCACGCGTAACCCGAATCGTCACCTCGCGTTCGGGCATGGTATCCACTTCTGTCTCGGCGCACCACTGGCCCGTCTCGAAGCGAAGATCGCACTTGAGATTATGCTTGCGCGTCTACCAGAGATGCGACGCGTGCCCAATACGCGGCTAGAAGCGTTGTCTAGCATGATTTTGTTCGGCGTCAAAAATTTTCCTATCACTTTTAAGGCTTCATAAGGAGTTTTATTCATGCCAGAGGCGACACCACAGTTCAAGCAACAACTCAAAGATGCATTTAACGCTATTCAAGAGGGACAGGTGTTCACGTTTCGTCGTACCTTTACCTCCGGTGACGTTGCCCTCTTCTGTGGTGTCACCGGTGACTACAACCCCTACCACATCGACCAGACCTTCCTCGAAGAAAGTTGGTTCAAGCGTCCAATTATTCCTGGCCTGCTCACCGCCAGCATGATAACGCATATCGGTGGCATGATCGGCTTCCTTGCCTCTGAAATGGATTTCAAATTCGTCTCGCCCGTCTACGTCGGCGATACTATCACCTGTACCGTGACCTTCGACGAGCGCGACGAGGGAAAACGCAAGTTACGCGCACACGCCACCTATCTCAATCAGCAGGGTGAAGAGGTGTTGCAGTGCCGTTTCGCAGGCTTTCCCGCCGATGTACGTCTTGCTCATTGAGCAAACAAAGGAGTTAATAGCACCATGAGTATACCGGATTGGCTGCACTTTTTCGAGCGTCCCTATCCGAGTGCCAACATGGTGCTTATTCGCACGTCGCGCCCCGTCTTGATTGATAGCGGTTTTGGTAGCGATATCACCCTCACGGAAAAGCTATTACACGATGCTGGTGTACCTCCACAAACGTTGACGCTGCTAGCGAACACGCACTATCACGTTGATCACGTCGGAGGCAACCACGTCTTACAACAACGCTATTCTCTACCCATCGCCGCTCATCGCTGGGAGGCGGCGATGATTCATCAGCGTGACCGTGAGGCATGTTGTGCTGAGTGGCTCAACCAGCCCATCGAGTCCTATTCCGTCGATATCGCGCTCTCCGATGGCGACGAAATCGACGCCGGAGACGTAAGGCTACAAGTAATCCACACACCAGGGCACACATTGGGACATCTTGCCTTCTATGAGCCACAGAATCAGGTTTTGATTTGTGGTGATACCTTTCATCGGAACGATGTGGCATGGCTCAACATCTTTCGTGAAGGCTCAGGAGCAATACAACGTATGCAAGACACGCTAGACCGCCTCGCACGTCTGCCCATCCGCTATGCCTGCTCCGGTCATGGTCCCATGATGGATAACCCAATGGCCTCGCTCGATGCCGCTCGTCGTCGCTACGAAAAATGGTTCGCCGACCCCGAAAAGCTCGCGTGGCATGCCTGCAAACGTATCTTTACCTACGCTCTCATGCTCACCAACGGCATGACCTCCGAGGAAATCACCACCTATCTCTTAGCAAGCCCCTGGTTCCATGACTACACACGCTACACCTTCAAATGTCCACCCAGTGACTTCATCTCACCCCTCATTCACGAAACCCTCCGCGCCCAAGCCGCCACATGGCAAGACGGGAAGTTGATACCACTCACACCCTACACTCATCCTGTAAATGGATGGTCGAATGGACCGACGAGACCTATAGATTGGCCTAACAATACATTGTAAGGGCAACGATGAACTCGTAGGGGCTTTTATTCATAACGCCCTCGTCCCACACCGATTCTGTCTTCTAACCATTGATTCCATTCTTCAAGCCTCGTGAACGTTGCCTATTGGTACGAGGGCGTTATGAATAAAAGCCCCTACAAATGGTTCAACCCTCTGCATTCTTCCGCGAATATTCGGCTGGCGCGAAAAAGACGAGTACGGTCAAATCTTCGGTGATCGTGTGGAATCGGTGATCAATGTTCGCAGCAACAAAAACAATCGAGCCAGGCTTAACTGACATATGCTCTTTCCCCACCTGTATCTGTGCCTGCCCCTGTGTGATATAGTACACCTCGTCTTCTGTATGTGGCTCCTGCGGGTCTGAAGCTCCTGCCGCTAACTGGTACAGCCCAACACTCATTGTTGGTACCCGTAAAAATTCATGGTAAAGTTGACCTGCTTGCTCTCTTGCAGAGATAATATCAGAAAGCGTAAATAGGGTATCTGCCATACGTCTCCTTCACGTCTTATTGCTCACCTTAGAGAGGATGCAAAAGAAATGCAAATTGAAAATCTCGACCATCTCGTATTAACGGTTCAAGATATCAGTATAACATGCGCCTTTTATGCTCAGGCATTAGGTATGCAAGTCGTGACGTTTGGAGACAAACGTAAAGCATTGCAGTTTGGTAAGCAGAAGATCAACCTGCATCAAGTAGGTAAGGAATTTGAGCCTAAAGCACTGCGCCCGACTCCTGGTTCTGCTGATTTATGTTTCATCACACGAACGCCACTTGAACAGGTTGTTGAACAACTGCATGCGAAGAATGTAGATATCGTCGAGGGGCCAGTACAAAGGACAGGTGCTGTCGGTACTCTGGACTCTGTATACATCCGTGATCCTGATGGAAACTTGATTGAGATATCAAACTATCCTGGCTAAAACATGCTTTTCTTGAGCAAAACGACCGCCGTCAGTGGCAACGTCCACGTCGTCACCTGCGAGCCAATCTGCGAGATCGACTGCTCTCCCCATAGTAGCAAGAAGCCGCGATGCTGCCAGAGGTTGGGTTGTGCTTGTCCTATTTGAGCCATTTAGCTCCTCTTATTCAGTGAATAAAGAGCTTGTAAGGGCAATAATTCATGGTGATGTATGAAAATCAACTGATAGTTATTGATCCTCCAAATACTCATATATCGTTCGCGCATCAGGGTTATCTGTGTCATACTCTAACCCTTGTGTCTCTTCTGATTCGTGAATGTTTTGCAGAAGGTCTACATTCCATAAGGCAGGAGATGGTATCTCCATGTATCTCCTGTCTCTGATAAAATCAACGACTCCTGCTGCTTGAGGAAATTCTCTTTTCAGTTCGGTTGAGAGTCGGTCAAGGAGCTTTTGCGCTAACATAGAAGAATGCTTACCACGTAAGCAACGTATGTACCATTCTGCTAATTTTTCCTCGGTTACGATATCCCGAACGCGACGCATCCAGCTTGTTTGCTTGAGAACAGTTTCTATCGTCTCTTTTTCCACCACTGTACAAACGACAATGATGTTATCGCTCTCTACCTGATCTACGATGTCTCTGGCAAGCTTGGGATTGAGCGACATATGTTTCACTTGTATGACAGGACCGAAATTAGCCCACATATCTAAGCCTCTATCAGAAGCATTCGTTATACCAACTCGATAGACATGGGCAGGCATGGTGTATTCGTATTTCCCATTGGAGAGGCCAAGCAAAATAGTGGATAGGTCGGAGAACTCAGCAAGTATGGTTCCCTTGCTTTCAGGAACACTTATCGTTACTTGGGCATTTAGCTCTACAACGATGGTTTCCATTAAGCTGTAGACAACAACTTCGTATACTTTGTCTATACTCCGTCTGATTGCTCGACTTTGAAATGCCTGAAATAGTGATGATACGTTAAAGGTTTGAGGGTTCGCACTATTGACAATGGTGATAATTCCTGCTACTGCCTCTTGTGTCGCTTGAAAGCGTAGATAAATATACTTTTCGACTGCTCCACCACTCTTTTTGTTTTCTAAATCTAGGACGGCGAGTAGGTTGGGCGTCATCGCGTTCGCTTCCCACACATTGTCTTGATAGCGTGAACTGGAAGTAGAGCCTGCCTTCTGTTTCTGTAAAAACTTTGAGCATACCTCATCGCGCCAGCGACGTGATTTTACTCTATACGTTTCTAGCACACTTGTATCTAAATCAGGTATACCCAATCTGGATTTATAGAGTACCTCAGCTATCTGTATGGGTTTGTACCACTGAACTCTGGCAATGTTAATGATGTGGTCTAAACGGTCTTTAGCTTCTTCGAGCGAGGGCATATCTAACATCTCTCCTCTAACTCTTTACCTAGCACTTAAATTGCGGTCAATTCTTCACCTAAGAGTGCCTGTTGTACTACTCTAGCCTTCGGCTCCCCCTCAAGCACGTCCAACACCGAGCGTACAACCGCCTCAACCACAGGAACGGCAACCGAATTACCTGTTAGCTTCCTCATAGTGCCGTAGTTACACACAATTTGGTAGGTATCGGGGAAGCCCTGCAATCTCAGCATTTCGCGCTCCGTAAGCCGTCGCTCTCCATCAACTAACAGGTAGTTGTAGGAGGCACCTGCTCTTAATGCACACGAATAGGGGTAGGCACTGATATGACCGCCCTTGTTTTCATGCCAGACGGTGCGATGGTCGAGTACTTGATCGCGTTTCGCAAGGCGATTTGCACGAATTTTTTGCGATGCGTAATAGAAGTCGTCAACCTCTTTTTCCAGAATGTCGTCGAGCGTTCGCACTGCTGAAGGGCGTTGAGGCCATGTGTGTGTCACTGAATCAAGAAAGCCGACAATGAATACACGTTCGCGTTTATGAGGAACGCCGAAATCAAGGGCATTGAGTACTTTGAAATGAGTGTTTTTGTAGCCAAGGTCGTGCAGTGTTTCGAGAATACGTTTGAGGGTACGTCCATTGTCGTGCCCCACAAGCTGTTTCACATTTTCCAATACGAACGCTCTCGGACGTTTTTCTGCCAAGATACGAGCAATATCGAAAAAGAGTGTACCGCGTGTATCTTCAAAGCCTAAACGTGAACCGATGATGCTAAATGGTTGGCACGGAAAACCCGCAAATAAAATATCGTGATCGGGAATAGTAGCAGCATCCACCTGACAAATATCACCAACTGGCCTTTCGCCAAAGTTTGCTTCATAGGTTTGCTGACAATCAGGATCAATATCTGATGAGAAGACACAAATGGGTATTATGCCTCGTTCTTGACATACGTTCTCAGTCGCTAAACGGAATCCACCAATGCCACAAAATAAATCTATGTACCTAAGCTGATTCATGTATCCTCCGTTGTCTCTAGGTTGAAGCCTATTGTAACACAAAATAGCGTGAGCTATTGAAACTATAGATAAAAATTATCAACGTGAGACAAGCAAACGTACCCTATTTATTACCTCAAAACGCTTTGAACATATAGCACATCACGTATAAATAATCCCCTCTTTATAGCTATACCGCGCCGTCTCCCAATCCAACACATCAGCCAACTCCGCCTTGAACGCCGCCAACTCCTCCTCACGTACCGCCTCATCCGGCATCTCGGTATCTTTCCACACAATGCTAATTTCGATGGACGTAGGATCAGCAACATCTCGCAAAATGTATCGCTGCACGGAGCCAGTAAATAAATATTGCTTTGCCTTGGATATATTCTGTAGCTTTTGTACAAACGCATCTTGTTGATTAGGGCGAACCTGTACTTGAATATCCGTTCTCAATAACTTGCTACGCGAATTATAAGTGCGCCAGGGCAGAGGTCTTTTGCGTGTGCGCCCAGGAGGATTAAACCGAAAGCGTTCTACAGCTTCTCTAGGAATAAAGAGCATATGCCCTTTACGCATAGTAGGAATACGCTCACTACGAATGTAATCATACATTCTGCTGTATGAAATACCAAGCAATGTAGCCGCTTCATGAGTAGAAATGAAATCAGAAAATTTTACTTGATCGTCTCTTTCCATAAAGATAAGGTATATTTATTCGTATTTGATAGTAAATTTGAAATATATATATGCCTTTGATGACAAATACAAATGTATATGCTATACTTCATATCGACACTTGGATAAAGGAAGATTAACGACGTATTCACAGCGCACCAATGGATTTTCGTAGGGACCAGATGTATCGCGTCCGTCGCTCAATGAATTGAGCGAGATTCTTGTGGGTTTGCACAGAAGTCGTTCCAGACATGATCTCGCGTGATAAATCACGCATCGGACGCGATACATCTGGTCCCTACGAAAAGATGTTAAGCAAAAGATGTTGATCTAAGAATTGATGTGTGAAAAGTAACAAGCAAAAGGAAAGAACAACAATGAGTACCTATCAACAGTCTTTACCAGAACAGGGTGTACGAGGGCAAGAGCAAGTGGCGGATGAGATGGCGTGGCTTGTACGACGACAGCAGCAGCTAGAGGCGTTGCAGGGCGGGTTGTTACCAGCAATAGTCAACGTCAAGCGCATGCATCGTGTGCTTGACGTGGCGTGTGGTGCTGGTATCTGGGCACAGGCGATGGCAACTTGTTATCCTCATCTACAGATGATTGGCGTTGAGAACGATGTCCGCGCCATCGAGCAAGCGCGTATGTACTTACCCGAAGGTATCAGCAACGTGAGATATTTTACACAGGATATTCATAAACTGGACAATGGAATGTTTGCGAACGCGAGCTTTGACCTTATTCATCTGCGCTTTCTGGAGGCACAGGTTACATGTCCACAATTCTCACCACTACTTCACGTTCTCTATTCTCTCTGTCGTAGAAATGGATGTATTGTATGGAGTGAGGCGGAGCTACCTTTGACAACAAGTGCGGCGTGCGACTATCTTGAGTCGTTGTTATTGACAGCGTTGGAGGGAGAACAACGTGCGTTTTCACCAGGCTTCTCGCTCTCGCTAGGCATAGGCTCACGTATGCAATGGTGGTTGTATGAAGCGCGTTTTGTTCTCAAGCACAATGTTGGGGAGACGATCATGATTAACGCAGGAACGCCACAACATACGCTTTTCGTCGAGGAATTGGAGTGGTTCGCATACCGCATCCGTCCATTTCTGCTGCAAGCGAATGTCGTCACCGCTCCCGATTATGATGCACTTACAGCGCAATTTACACGAAGAGCTGCGTCAGCGTGATTTTCAAGGTGTGTTTCGTCTACGCTCAATGGTTGCATACAAAATATAAAAACGAAAAGGATGTGCCTGTGCCCACGTGTGGGCACAGGCACATCCTTTTCGTTTTCATATTTTCTCTATCTTACCACTGGTGGACGTATATCCCCAGGCAGTCCAGGATAACGTGCCAGACCCGATCCAGGACCAAGTTGCTCTGCAGGTATCGAGAGCCGTTTCGCCTTGTCCTCTAATGCTGTAATAGCAAGTGAGGCGATGCTGTCCAGATCGAGAACTGCACTATTGACTACCAGATCGTACAGGTGTGGGTCTTCCGATTGCAGATTTTGCGTTGTTTGAAGGTAGCGCATGCGGTCACGATCCTTCAACTGGATACGCTCTTCTGCCTCCCTTTGGTCTAGCCCCTCGCGTTGCATAACATAGGAAACGCGAGCAGCTAGTGGTGCTATCACACGCACATGCAGTACATCGCGCCGCTCTGTCAGCAATGCCTGTGAGCCGCGCCCGACTATGACCACGTGCCCATCATTCACCGCCGCTTTTACCACATCCGAGAGTGCCTTTTGATAGTCTTCCTGCTCTCTTTCGGGCGAAACAGGCGGCAGAACGGGGGCACCAACGGCTAGATTGGGATCGACATTTTGCATGCTACGTAAGAGGCGCGAGATGAAGCCCTCAGTATGCTCATCACGGGCCGCAGCCTCGTCCTCGCTCATCCCCAACGTTCGTGCCACACGCACCACAATTTCATGGTCAACCAGTCGCCACCCAAGCTGCTGCGCGATACGCCTTGCCACCTCACCTCCACCGCTACCATACTCGCGCGAAATCGTAACTGCCCGCATCGAATCTACTGCATTTGAACGCTGAACCATCGTACAAACCTCCTGCTTGTACCGCGTCGTACCAGAAATCTGAGGCGACGTGTCTATCTCTGGTACTCTGTACCAAAACACATTTTCATGCCGATATTACTCGTCACTACTAAGTATATTTCGTGGTTACAGATGTGTCAAATATGCGTCTATTGCACACATTTACGCTCAAGCAGGTGCTTGCCACACCTCAAACACATTGCCCAGATTACCGTCACTAACCGAGGCGAGATACTCGCCATTGGGCGACCACTGCACGTCTAGCACCTGATTGGAATGGCTGTGGTATGTTGCGACAATCTTGCCTGTTTTTACATTCCACACTTGAATGGTGTTGTTGTGCGAATGTGCAAATTCGTCTTTGCTAAGCGTCGCAATATAATGCTCATCGGGCGACCACAATTCATTGCTGTGTTCGATCACCGTGTTGAGCGTTGCCCCGTTGGAATACATACTTATCTGACGCCCTGTCGTAACATCCCACACTACCATATTTTTTTTGTCTGTACTCTCCGTTACAAGATACTTTCCAGATGGAGAAAATTCATAAAATCCGTAAAATCCGCCAGCAGCAATTTGCACGTCTAACTCAGTATGAAAAGTGTTGTTATCCAGTGTGCGTAGCTCCCTGAGTTGTGATGCAGAGTCCGATGACAGAATAGCAAGACGTGTGCCATTTTGTAGCCAGTATGCTGTATCTATATAAGAAGATGATGATGGAAGAGCAATTGTATGAGTATTTACAACTTGTCCAGTTGTCGCATTCCATATCTGAAATGCATTCTTGCTGGTAGCCGCCACCATCTGTGTGCCATCTGCTGATAAATTTACACTCGTAGGAACGGTAATCAGTGTTTGCCCATTGATTTGACCTGAGCCATCATAACCATATGACACCTGTTTTATAAGTGGTGCATGAAGCAGGGCAAGGCGTTTTCCTGTCGCAACGTCCCATGTCTGTACTACACCCGTCATAGACTCAGAAAGCAATATACCTTGATGCTGCCTAGACCACTGTATGCCTTGTATTTTTGATGAGTCACCGCGATATGTTGCGATCTTTTTTGCCGTCATGATATCCCAGATTTCAATAGTACCATCGCTCTTACCAAATGCAAGCCGCGTATCATCTGGGGAGATGCTGGTTGGTGGCGGCTGAGGTAGATTGGAAAAATCATTACTATTCGTAGGTTTATGCAGGATTGTTTTGTCCTGATACGTAATAGAGAGCAATTTATGTCCAGCGACAACATCCCATACTTCTATTGCAATCTGACCCGTTCCGTTGTCTGCACTACTGTTAATAAGATAGCGACCATCTGGCGTCCAGTTAAATTGTGGAACTGCACCTATGCCGTTTCCAGAAAGCGTTCTATTCGCTACAAGGCCAAACACATCTTGTTGTGCCTCAGCTTTTGTGTTGACATTGACGACTGTCACGTTTTCAAGTTGATATGGGTCGCTCTCGATAAGATACCGGCTATCTGATGACCACTGGATTTGTGGGCTTTGCATCTCGTTTGTTGTTGTTAGCAGAGGAACATCAAGATTTTTCTTCTGGGCAGTAGATGAAAAGGGAAGTTTTTGTGTTACCGCAAGCCACGAAAAGACAACTCCTAGCACAACAACCACCGCCAGCACTCCGCCTGTAATGCCTAACACTTTACGTCTATTGCTGCGTTGCTCTGCCGTTGCTACGTTCTCTGAACGCTGTATATCGCCTTGTGAATCCATGAGCCTACCCTCATTTCCTGAGATATGAAACGTGTCTAGTAAGAAGTTATCGACCGCCGTTATCGTAGAAAAGACTGCATCTCGTATATTTCTTATAGTCGTAGAGTATGCAATCGTTTTGAGGGTACGCTGCTGAACGAATGCTGCTGTCTCACGCACAAATTTGTTATCATCACTGAGAAGTGCAGAAGTAGATGCCGACTCTCCTAAACCTTCCAACGTCAATATCGTAGCCTCACGCACAAGCCAAGAGGAGTCATTAAGACACACAAGCACACGCTCAAGTGGTACCTGCTTACCCCATTGCTCCAATGCTCGTAATGCCACCGCTCGCACCGACTCGTCTTCGTCGTCCAACGCTGCTAGCAGAGTTGCTAGTGGTGCCTGCTGTAGAGCGTTTAAGCGTAGGCTGAGGGGCGTTTGTTCGCTAGCTGCTTGTGTTATGTCGAGTCCTAAGCGGCTCATTAACGTAGGTAAGAGCGAGCCGGGAGCGCGTTCTTGCTGCTCATCTCTCATGTCACCTTACCTCCTTTACATCTTGTGATAGCAATTGACGTAATAACTTTGTGCCACGATGCACATTTGATTTCACCGTCCCAAGTGGCTGCCTGAGCCGTTCAGCGATTTCGTCGTAGCGCAAATTCTCAAAATAATACAGCTTTATCGTCTCCTGATAGCCTCGTGGCAAAGTTTCAACGAGAGCTAAAAGTTCACGCGAATCCTCTTGAAGGCAGGCGGCGATATCAGGTTCAAGCGTGCTATCCTCAAGCGCGAGCAACGGACTATTTTCCGAGAGGTCAAGCGGTACAGTAGGCAAGCGCATATTTCTTGCACGACTATCGCGCAGATAGTTATAGTAGACGTTGCGCGTAATCTCATAGAGCCACGCTTCGAGTTTCAGCACTCGAATACGTTCGCCAGGATAACTTTTCAATGCATAATATGCCCGCTCCAACGCATCCAGCACAATCTCCTCCGCTATTTGTGGATTAGAGATACGCGACAGCACAAAGGCGTATAAGCGATCCTGATACACGCGTACCAATCGCTCAAACGTGCCATTCAGGTCTACCGCCAGCATCGCTAGTAGTTCCGGTACCAACTCGTTGCCGCGCTTCATCGCTTCCCTTTGCACTTCTCTTTTGCCTCGCCATAGGACTATAACACGACGGAGTAGAAAAGAGTTGCAACACAAAACAAAGAGCGATGAGATACAACAAATCTCATCGCTCTTTGTTTTGTGCTGCATAATGCAATGCGTCAATCAATACCCTGCACAATCTCAACCGTCCTATTATCGAGTGCTACGGCGATTGTCTCGTGATCGGGCGACCACTGTAAGTAAGGGGCTGTATGCGTGTGCAAGTCGAAACTGTAGCGTACCTGTCCCGTCATTGCATCGAATATACGCACCTCGCCATTTTGTTTTACCGAGATGAGGTTTTGTGGGTCAAACCATGTGGTAGTGTCCGTACCAACGTTTGACAAAAGATTACTATTGACATGATAGTTTGCGACGCGTTTCCCTGTAGTTGCATCCCATATTTGTACAGTATTGATGCCGTCACTGGCCTCTACAAACTTGCCATCAGGAGAAAGGTGAGGTCCGTCAAGTGATGCGTCGCTAGGAATGCGTAATATTGTCTTTCCTGTAGTACTATCCCACAGCAAATTTTCACGATTACTAAAAGATAGAACATGTCTGCCATCAATGCTATAGAATAACTTCGGCATTGTTGTATGTCCCGTATAGGTAATAAGCTTGCGACCAGTAACAGCATCCCATACTCGTATAGATGTATTCGCTCTGGGGTTAGACTGTGCGGGAAACAAATCTGCAACCATAATCTTTGTAGCGTTAAGCCAACCAGCTACGCCTGTTGCAGTATCTTTCATACTTTGTAATTTGGTCCCCGTGAACGGGTCCCATATCTGTATAGGACTGCCCTCATATGATACAAGGAGCCGTTTGTTATCAGGAGACCATGCGATACTTGTAGGGGTAGAGTTGTTAGATTGTAAACCCGTAGTAAAAACCATTGCGGTTTTGCCTGTCTCGACGTTCCATATTCGTACAATGCCAGTATGGTCGTTTGTTGCAATATATCGGTTGTCCGATGACCACTCAACATTTGATAGCGTCACAGCGTCTCTATACGTTATAATCGCACGCCCCGTTCTCGTGTCCCATACTCTTAGTAGATTATCCTTTGCTTGACTTACGTATTTGTCAGTGAGCATGATATCGCCAGGTGCTTGTGCGTCTGCATCCTTAACGCTGAGTGTCTTGGTGAGTTTGTTGGTTGCAATATCCCATACATACACATCGTCTGTTTGATGGAAGTATGCTGGCTCTCCAAAGTTAGACAGAACTATCTGCTTTCCATCAGAAGACCATACGGTTGCAAATGTTCCCGAAAGATGCTGTTGCAGTAAAACAGTACCAGCGGTGGATGTGTGAAATCTTTGGCTCACAATCAACCACGACGCTACAAGCCCCAGAATAAGTACAGCGGCAAGTATGCCTTCCACAATACGTATCATTGGCTTGTGTGCTTTTCTCGTAGGTCTCGTCTCTGTCTGCCTATTCTCGTTGACGTATGTGTGTTCTCGTAACATAGCTCGACCTCCTTTTGTTCTTGGCAAGAACCATAAAAAATTCATATAGCCGTAGACTTTGGCTAACACGCTTTCTGTCTGTCGCATTGAAGTTTGTTGCGTACCTACGTGCAATTGAGTATGACCGTTGTGTTGTTCCTTGCTCGCTCCTGGTACCGATAGCGGTTGTATGACGATCTGGTCTCCGTGTATCTCTTGTAACATCATCGTTGCTGCATCACGAACTGCGTTATCCTCGTCACTTTGAGCGGTGTCGAGTAGTTCAATTGGAGGATAAGGACTGCTGCCTAATACAAAGACAGCCGTTTCACGAACATGCCAATCGGGGTCGTGCAAAGCGACGTGCAATCTTTCTAGCAGTTTCTCATCGTTCGTATGCCCTAGTACGCGTACCGCTGTTGCTCTTACCGATGCATCGCTATCTTTGAGCAATGCTAAGAGTGTCTCTGCGGGTAGCTGTGTATGTTGACGACCTAAAGCTTCTACTGCTGCAAGGCGTGTCTGCCAATCGTCGGTGTGCAACTGGTGAAGGGTTTCTGCCAACGAAGGAGTCGTGTTATTATTCGATGCGTCTAATCCTAAACGTGCCATGACGTTCGGTATCAATGTGTCAGGAGCGCGATTTTCTGGCTCGAATTGTTCTGGCTGTTGTCTCATGATTTATCTCACCTGATCTCTCGTGTCTACTGTCTTCCGCAATAACGCAATGCCGCGATGCACCTGTGCCTTGATTGTCCCCACAGGCTGATGAAGCAATTCAGCGATCTCTGCATAGCTCAATTCCTCGAAATAGTACAGGTTGATGACGACGCGATATCGCTCCGGTAGCGAAGTCACCAGTTGTTCAATTTCTTGCCGTTGCTCGTTGCGCCATACCTCTTCGTCTGGTTCGTCGGCTTCGTCGGCTATCTCTTGCGCTACATTCGTTTCGTCGCTATCCAGCGATGTTTGTAGTAGCGTTCTGCTGCGTTGTCGGTTGTAGAAAACATTGAGTGCAATCTTGAACAACCATGCTCTTAGCTTGAGGCTTTGTATTTTTTGTGTTGGATAATCTCTGAGCGCGTAGTAAGAGCGTATAAATGTCTCTTGCGCGATATCTTCGGCCTCTTGCGCGTTTCCTATTTGACGTATTAGGAAGCCATACAGCCGATGCTGATATGCCAGCATAAACTGCTGGAAATGCGAGTCAATGTCTATTGCTAATAGGGCAGCTATGCTGCTATCTTCTTGCTTCATTACACTGTCTACATACTCCTGTCTTTCCGTTTCGACTGTATGATTACAGAACACACAAAAAGCAATTTGGGTTGCATTCCTTCCACTAGCAAAAACTTTACTCATCTCGTACAATAACGAGTACAGAAACATCGTCCTCATATTGCCATGAACACACAGTTTCGTAGGGACCAGATTTATCGCGTCCGAAAGCGTGATTTATCACGCGAGATCATGTCTGATACGTCTTGTATCCTTGGTTCGTCAATATCTCGCTCAATAAATTGAGCGACGGACGCGATAAATCTAGTCCCTACGAAAACCTAAATGTTCGTTGTTTCATCGTTGAACAACACAAATTCGTATAATCGTAACCCGCGAAAGGATGTCGTTTCATGCTCACTTTCTCCCCAACGGAAGAGCAAGAGGAGATACGCCAACTGGCCCACAGCGTCGCCGCTGAGCAGCTTCGTCGGCAGGGACGCCGCGCCGAAAAAGATGGTGATATTTCGTCTTCACTTGCCCAGACCCTCGATACAACTGGTCTGACCACGCCATTTCCCGAAGAGTACGGCGGTCAAGGTCTTGTCGAGGCTGTAGCCTATATGCTGATCGCTGAAGAACTGGGCTTTGGCGATGGCTCGCTCGCCATGAATGTCCTCGGCTCAATGATCGCCCCCGTAGCCGTCTCTTTGCTTGGCTCAGAGAGCCAACAACAGCAATATCTACCGCCGTTCGCCGCAGAGAACACTGGCTATACCAGACGTGGTAGTCTCGCCTTTGCCGAGCGCGTTGGTGGCTATTCGTTAGACGATATCACGGCAACCGCTCGTAGAGATGGTGAGAACTACATCCTCAATGGCACGAAACGTGATGTTCTTCACGGCAGCAATGCACAGTTGCGTATCGCCCTGTTCCGCCTGGATGGAACAAGTGGGCTTGATGGTCTCTGTGCCTTCATCTTGCCAGAGCATGCCGACGGTATGAGTATCAGCGACGATGTGCAAAAGCTTGGCTTGATCGCCGCTCCCAGCGCGTCGTACAACTTCGAGAATGTTGTCGTGCCAGCATCCGTGCTACTTGGCGAACCCGGAGACAAGAGCGTACAACGTATCGCCGTACTGTATCAGCTTTTGCGTGCGGGCGTAGCTATTGGTATGGCGCGTGCCTCACTTGAATATGCTATAGACTATGCACGGAATCGCGTCGCCTTTGGGCGTCCTATCGCATCCTATCAAGGCATCGCATTCATGGTCTCCGAAATGGCGATGAAGCTTGACGCAGCACGTCTCCTACTATGGAACGCTGCCCTGAATTGGGACCGCGACACCGAGATAACAAGCCTCGTGCGAGATGTAGAGGCGGCTCAGAAGCAGGCACTCAAGATAGCGAAGTCCGCGACGATTGACGCCATTCAAATACTTGGTGGTGCGGGCTATTTACAGGATCATCCCGTAGAAATGTGGGCACGCAACGCAGCGGCAATGGAGTAAATACAGATGCTAAACTTTACACTGAGTAAGTCACAGGAGGCGTTCCGCGACTACGCCCACCAGATCGCCGTCGAAGAGATGCGACCCATCTCGCTTGAATGTGACCGTAGCGAGAGAATACCAGACTCCTTTTTTGTCAATATGCAGCAACGCTTCTGGGCTGGCTCTTCTGGTCAGGCACGTATGCAGGCATCGGAGGAAGAGAAGCAGGAGAACGTGCTATCGGTTCTCTCACAAGAAGAGATGGCGTGGGGCGATGCCGCCCTCTCGACCGCTATTCCTGGCCCTGGCCTCGCCGCGCCACCAATTTTATCGCAAGGAACGCCGGAGCAGCAAGCCAAGTTTCTCGGCCCCTACATGGATGGCAACCTGCACTGGGGCGCACTAGCTCTAACCGAACCCGCCATTGGCTCCGACGTATCCGGCATCTCGACCACCGCCGTTCTCGATGGGGACGAGTGGGTGCTGAACGGGCACAAGCACTACATCACAAATGGAGCGCGTGCCGATCTGGTCATCACCTTCGCCACCATCGACAAAAATCTTGGGCGTGAAGGCATTCGCCCCTTTGTCGTCGCCAAAGGCACCCCTGGTTTCAGCGTTGGACGTATCGAAGAGAAAATGGGGCTACGCGCCTCACAGACCGCCGAACTGGTCTACGAAAACGTGCGTATTCCACAGGAAAACTTACTTGCTGGACGTGAGAGAAGCGAGAAGAGCAAAAAAGCTGGTTTCAAAGCGGCGATGGGTACGCTCGACGCGACACGCCCAATGGTTGGTTCATTAGCACTCGGCCTCGCACGCGCCTCATTCGAGACGACCCAGCAATGGGTCAAAGAGGAGTTACCCAAAGGCTTTCCTATCCACAAACGCCGTGAGATTGAGGAAGAGTTAGCCGATCTTGGGCAGGAGTTACAGATGGCGCGTCTGATGGTTTGGCGAGCGGCATGGATGGCGGATAAACGCATCCCCAACTCGAAAGAGGCGTCCATGTGCAAAGCCTACGCAGGCGCACTCGTCATGAAGATTACAGCAGCAGGCGTGCGAATCTCCGCCGTTGGCGAAAACTCAGAGGCGCGGCAATTCCTCAACAAATGGTTCCGCGACGCCAAAATCTTCGACATCTTCGAGGGCACAGCACAGATTCAGCGACTCGTTATC
>CAXUHG010000015.1:0-24778 GCA_964250805.1 uncultured Ktedonobacteraceae bacterium
GAGCAGCTAAATTGTTTAGACTCATTGCTGTGTTAGGATGCATTGGACCTAGCACTTGCACCCAAATGGCTAACGCTCGCTCATAGAGCGGTTCGGCTTGCTCATATTTGCCCTGAGCATTGTAGAGCATCGCCAGATTGTTCAGACTCGTTGCCGTATTAGGATGCTCTGGACCTAGCACCTGTTTCCGAACAGCCAACGCTCGTTGCAGCAGTGGCTCCGCTTGCTCATATTTGCCCTGAGCATTGTAGAGCATCGCTAGACTGTTCAGACTCGTTGCCGTGTCAGGATGCATTGGACCTAGCACTTGCATCCAAATGGCTAATGCTCGTTGTAGTAGCGACTCCGCTTGCTCATACCTGCCTTGTGTCTGGTAAAGATTTGCTAGATTGTTTAGACCCAATGCAGTGTCAGGATGCATTGGACCTAGCACCTGCTCCCAAATGGCTAACGCTCGTTGGTAGAGTGGTTCGGCTTGCTCATACTTGCCTTGTGCGTTGTAGAGACCCGCTAGATTGTTCAGGCTCATTGCAGTGGCAGGATGCATTGGACCCAACACTTGTTCCCGAATGGCTAACACTTGCAGACAGAGTGATTCGGTTTGTGCATAAAGCGCATGGTCATACTCGTATCCAGCAACACCCTCGAGCAGTAGGACTGCTTCAGCAAACGTGTAGTTTTTCTCTATAATGATGGGGATATATACCTGTGCGTGAGCAAGATAGCGTCTACATTGCTCCCATGTCGAAACATCTGGAACAGGAAACGCTTGATAGATGACGCGGATAGCTTGTTCTGCCCATTGTGAGTAGGTGTCTGCATCCATCTCATCTTGAATGACCGCTTGTACGAGGCGATGCATGCTGATTTGCGCTGTCTCTGCATTGCGCTCGATCAGCGAGAAGTGTAGCAGTGCTTTGAGCATCTTATTTAGTTCAAGTGGGTTTTCTGCAAGTATGCTTAATGATGCGGGCATGGAAGGGACTTCCTGCGTCAAGAGTTCTTCTGGAATGGCATCGGCGTCAAAAAACGCACAGAGCCGTAGGATGTCGGCGGCAGTGGGATGAGTTTGTTGTACAGCAGCAAACGAGAGGGAGAACGTGACCGTCACCGATTCGGGATGGTCGTGAGGACGTTCGCCGCGTTCGGCAAGCAATGCTTTTCTTTGCTTCTGGTAGAGGGTGCGATACTTGGCTAGAGTCGTTTGTGTTTCTTCGATGTAGGCTCCTGCTTGGTCTAGGGCAAGCGGCAATGCTCCGAGTTCTTTGACCAGCGTTTCGGCCTCTCGCCGTTGCTCATCGGGAGCGTTCGTCAGGGCTTCGTTCGGTTCGACGATGTGGGCACAACGGAGCAGCAAGAGAACGGCTTCATCCGTGTTCATCGGCTTGACCTCGATGCTTTGCGCGATTTTTCCTGTCGTCTGAGCGCGTGAAGTCAGCAGAATATGTCCCTTATGATGAGGTGGGACATACTCGTTTACAATATTCACGTCATCGGCATTGTCGAGAATGAGGAGCCAGTTCGGGTGTGTCGCAAGCCACTTTTTCACGGCTTGCAGAAGTAGGTCTGAATTCTGCTCATCTTCAAGTGGAAGGTGCAGTCGTTGCGCGATATCTGTATAGTCAAGTATCAGGGTTTCACGCGTCGCCGCTCTCACCCACAGCACGGCTTGATACTTGTCACGATAGCTATAGGCGTACTCAATCGCTATTTGTGTTTTGCCGATGCCGCCCAGTCCATGAATTGCCTGTGGTTGTGTGAGTGCGGTTGAGTGAGCAATAATCAGTCGATCATGAAGCGTGTCGAGAATGTCTTCGCGGCCTGTAAAGAGCGGATTGCGCTGATAGGGTACGGTGAAGAGGGGCGATGTTCCCTGCAATGACTGCCGTACCCATTGCTCATGAGCGGCTTTCATCTGATGCAGGCGTTCAACAGGGTAGGTGTGAGGTTGGTCGTCAATGACTTTATGATGGATATTGCAGAGCAAAATCAAGTTTTTATAATCGTCCCGTTGTTCTGATGAGAGAGGAGAGTCGCCGCGTGGACCCTTCGGCTCCTTCGCAACAATATGGCACTCCTGTCCAACTAAGGACGCTTGGTCAAGTTCATTGCCATCTATGACCAGTTCTTTGTGGCAATCGGGGAAGGCGCAGCGACTCGCCGCACGTCCCCACAGCATCTTATGCGTCTTGGTAGAGACTTGCCGACGATTGGGAGTAGACACGCAATTTCGCCCTTTCCTACTGAACTGAGAGTTGAACAAGATGCATGTTTCTCGCCTACACTCTGCTTGGAAAGTAGTGTACCTTGTATTTGTGGGTGCGTCAACAGCATTTTTTAGGGTGTGATTTAGAAGTGGGGCCAGGGCGCCCGCAAGGGGAACGCCCCTCCCATACGACGAGGTGCCCTGTGGAGATGGTTCGTGTATGGGAGGGGCGTTCCCCTTGCGGGCGCCCTGGCTTCACCACTGTTATTTTTCTTGTCAGCGACTCCCCTCTCGCACAGTAACACTCGCAGGTACATGTTCGTGCATAATCGTCAAGCCATGCTCTCGTCTTTCGACTCCCAACAAGCGTTGCCCCTTCGCGGTGGTTGAGGCAACGATTGCGATGCGTTGATGCAACTCCGCTTCGTCTCGCGCATAGACCAACGCGAGATTGTCACACAGATATCTCCCCCAGTCGTCGCACCGCTCGAAGCGCAGCATGTACAACAGAAAGTTTCCTGGCTCGGCCTCCTTGTTTGCATCCAGCCCTCGAAGCATCTCCTCACTCACCACGATATGCAGCACAAAACCCGCGAGCCACATCCCTTCGGGAAGGACTTCGAGCGCAAGTTGTGTCGCCGCTTCGTTTTTCTCCATGCCAATCTCATAGGCAATCTCATGATAGACCAGCACACTCCCATCGGGTAAGTGCAAGAATGCTGGAACGCCTTCAATCATCATCTGCAATTCAGACGAGGAAAAGAAGGGTGGAGTTTGCGGCGTGACCGTTGTGCGTTCGCCATGTAAGGAAATAAAGGTTGCTGTCATTGTCCCTTCCTTATCATTGTGCTGTCAAAAGGGCAGAAAGTGTACTATTTTTGAGAGACACGCCCTGCAAATCATCAAAGCGCACCGTATAACGTGCATGGCGCGAGAGGACGGCAAGGATACGTACCGCAATCGAGAACTCGACACGCCGATTGCAGTCCATCAAATACACGAACAGAACGTGAACCTGAGCCTGATCCGCGATATCATGGATGCTCACGTTGTAGCGTTGGCGAAATTGACGAAATGTCGGTCGTGGGTCACGTATGCACGAAAGGGGGATCGTGTCTTGGTCGAAAATCACAAATGTATCTCCTTCTTATTGAAAATATACAACTTTCATCTTCTACACAATAATCTCTTTATGAAAGAGAGATTTTTATTATGAAACAAGCATAACTGAATATCATACAAATTACGACCTTCTTTAACAGTGGAAAAACAGTCTTTTAGCAGTCTTCTTGCACAACTAGCCATTTTTAACCTATTCACTCTCTTGAAATTCGGATACAATAGAGGAAATTCGATTTCTTCCGAGGGGTTGTAAGAGATATGAGTCACCTCGACAGGCATAATAGTTTTCTGCGAGAGAACCGTCTTCTGCGCGGATGGTCGCTTAAACGTGTAGCGGATGAGATACGTACCATTGGTGTTAGCGAAAATGGTAAAATGCCAGGAGTGAATGCTGATATGGTTGGTGAGTGGGAGCGAGGCGTCAAGGTACCTAGTCCGTATTATCGAGAAAAACTTTGTCAAATTTACAATACTACCGCAAGCCAACTCGGATTTCTCGCCGATACAACGGCATCGTCAATACACGAGTCTTATCCTTCAGCGGGAAGCTTGCTGACAGGAACGACTGATATGAACAAAAAACGTCGTGAGTTGCTTAGTCTTTTAAGTCTCGCTAGCGCGACACTCGTTCTACCTTTTCCTGATGTAGATTGGGAGCGCATTGAAGATGTTTTCACCAAGCAATTTCAAGTAGACGAGGAGACACTGCGCGACCTCGAAACGATGAATGCCCATTATTGGAGCGTTTACCGTCTGTCCTCTTCTAAAGGATTGGTACTCGATGGAGTCTTAAAGCAGTTAAGAATGCTTGTAGACATGCTGAAAGTATCGCATGTCACAAATCAACATAGTTGGCTGTGTAGAGTGACGAGCGATCTCAGTCAATTAGCAGGCGAAATCTTTTTTGATGCGAATGACTATGACACAGCTCAATCTTGCTATGTATTTTCGGCTACTGCCGCAAAAGAAGCGACAGCATATGACCTTTGGGCGTGTGCGCTTATCCGTCACTCTTTTTTACCGATATTTGACGAGCAATATGCTGAGGCTCTCCCACTCTTACATCAGGCAAAAAGGCTGGCACGACATGGCGATCAATTGCTTTCTACACGTTTCTGGGTAGAAGCGGTGAGCGCGGATGCACAATCTGGAATTGGGAATGTAACCTTATGCCGACGGTCACTCGACCTCGCTCAAGGTGTGGTTGCACTACCCGATACATCTAGTAATGGAGGATGGCTTCGTTTTGATGGTACGAGGCTCTCAGAGCAAAGAGGGACCTGCTACACGAATCTTGGTAAGTCTCGTTTGGCAGAACTTGCACTTCAGGAAGCACTTACACAGCAGAATGATATCAGTCGTCGGAGAGCTATCATATTGACCAACCTTGCTAAAGTGGCTCTTCAGCAAAACGAAGTTGAGCATGCGTGTACTCTTATGGACGAAGTAATAGATATTGCGACGAGGAAGCCGTCAGGAGTAATTGTCAAAGGAATTTACAATGTACATACTCAGCTAGCACCATACCAATCATTACAAGTAGTCAAAAACCTTAACGAGCATATGAAATTGCTTGGCTAGTTTCTTCCGAGAAAGGATACAAACATGTTGGATGCAGAGCAAGGCGGACGCCTCTTTAGAACGGCATGGGTTACGGGCGTTCACAAGTATTACCCAGGAACTCCGAAAGAGGGATATGTGAAACCTTGGGAGCAGATGGATGAGTGGGAACAGCAGAGCGCGATAGCTGTGTATCAACAAGTGTTCGCCTTCCTCTTTGCAGGTCTTCAAGACGGGCAAACAACAGCGTTGACGAGAGAGCAGGGTGGTCGCTTGATTCGTCTGGCATGGGTGGGACAAATCTACAAACATATTCCCAGTCCTAAGCCATCATATGTCGGAGATTGGGAAGAGATGCCTGCATGGGAACAGTTGGTCGATGCCGATATCTTTGCAACGATACAGGATTCTGTACGGCAAGAGATGACGCCATCGTGATGCTGCAAAAGTGTCCTATGAGGAGGATGTATTATTTCATTGTGAAACAATCTCAAACCCTAGCTTCTCGTAGAGATGACGAGCAGGAGAGTTTGTTGCGGTCACAAACAAATATAGGTCGGTATAGCCTTGTTTTAGTAAAGCGTTAATACTCTTTTTTATAAGAAAGCTACTCAATCCTTGATTTTTAGCAGCAGGATGCGTCATCGTAAATGCTAAAAATGGTTGAGGCGTGCCAGTCCAAGCGGTGATAATTATTGCAGATAGAGCTTTTTCATCTCTTTCAACAAGAAATGAACATGATGTTATCACAGGCCCATAAGTTCCTGCCAGAGTAGCACTCACCTCTTTCAGAGCATCGCTCAATGTCTCAGTACCATTTGTATCTACCGTTCCACGATAGGCGTCTAGCATAAGTTGCGCTAGAATTACAGCATCATTTTCAGATAAAGGTCGATAACTCCAGTTTCCACTTTCAACCTGCTCGACAAGATGAAGTTTCATCTTAACACGTTCGTCTATCATTATTCTCTATCTCCTAGCTTGAATTGGATACACAACAATTCTACCACTAAGCATACCATTTGGTGATGTTAAAACATTCGCAATACGCTATAATCATAAAGACAAGAAGACATGAGAAGGGAACATTCACCGACGCAATGAAACGCAGTTTCCTGGCACGGCTCCGTAGTAACGGCACATCCTATATTTTCAGCGCACTGCTCCTGCTGGCTGGCATTCCCGCCTACCAGACTTTTGTGATGGCTCCGACAGGCTATACCAATGCGCTCACAACCGCGAGCGCGGGACAGCAAGCCGCCTATCTCGCGTGGATTGGGGGGCACAATCTAACGTTCCTCATCTATCGCTTTTTGCTGCTCTTAGCCTTTGTGCTGCTCTTGAGCCTCCCCTTCTCGCTCTTCCGCATCATTGTGGCACAGGAACTTATGGGGCAGCAGGAACGTGAAGAGGAGGAGGCGTTAGCAGCAGAAGACGACGAAGACGAGGACGACGAAGTTGCTGAGAATGAGGAAAGCGTAGAAGACGACGAGGACGAGGATAGCGAAGACGAGACGCAAGGTATGCCTGCTTACGCATGGCGCGGCAAAGGGTTCGCCATTATTGCGGCATGGGCTGGTATGATCGGCCTCGTCGTCTATATTGTGGGAACGGTTGCAAGCACGCTCTACCTGACAAGCATCAGCAATGGAATAGCACCGAATACGCCATTATCTGGTACAGCTATCTTACTCATCAGTGTATTTGCTATTTTGACCAACACGGTTGGTATCGGCCTGCTTTCGATCTCGACGCTTTTCTTTGGTGCGACTATCGCACGAGCAGGAAATAAACTTTGGCCCAGCGCATGGGTATACTTTGGCTATACAGCTCTTGCGGTTGCCGCCCTTTTCAGTGGAAGCGCGGTCGGCGTCGCCAGCACGCCCGCATCTGGACAGGCACCGTTAACGGCTCCCGCGATTCTTCTCTTCGCGCTGTGGGTTCTCTGGCTTGGTATTATGCTTGTGCGTCTGAAACCTGAACAGATTGTAGAGGAATGAAGGACGTGAAAAATTGGTTTCTACTAGTCCACCAATCAACATGTGATGGTTTTCGTAGGGACCAGATTTATCGCGTCCGTTGCTCAATTTATTGAGCGAAATCTTGACGAACCCTACGTATAAGCCATCTCAGACGCGATCTCGTGCGATAAATCACGCCTCGGACGCGATAAATCTGGTCCCTACGAAAATCATCACATGAAGGTTGGCAACCACTACACCCATTGCTGGGCTGCGAACGCAATGGCTTGTTGCTCCTCCGGCGTCAAACGCCAGCCAATAGCACCTGCATTATCCATTGCCTGCCGTGCATTTTTTGCCCCTGGAATAGGAATAATGCGTTCGTCTTTGCTTAATAGCCAGTTAAGGGAGACCTGAGCAAGAGTTTTGCCGTGTGTTCTGGCAATAGGCTCCATGACTTGTAGGAGCGGCTCTATTTTAGCACGTTGACGCGTGCTAAAGCTGGGAAGATAGCGACGCACCCCTGTTAACTTTGGAGCCTGTGCATCGCTCACGCGGTACTTGCCCGTGAGCAGACCCTGCTCTAGTGGACTGTAGGCGATGAGTGCGACGTTTAATTCACGGCATGCAGCAAGTACGCCATTCGACTCTGGTTTGCGATGCAGCAAGTTGTAGTGAACCTGATTCGATGCAAGGGGAATACCGTGACGTGCAAGCCGTGTGTGTGCTTGACGCATCTGGTCAACATTGTAGTTGCTTACGCCAATCGCACGTATCTTGCCAGACCGATATGCCTGAGCAAGAGCATCCATCAAGGCATGAATGCTGAGCAATGTGAAAGGCCAATGCACTTGATACAGATCGATAGAATCTCTGCCGAGACGCTCAAGACTCTTATTCAGAGCATCAAGTAATGTTTTTGCCGAGAGTCGATAGGGAAGCGGCGCGAATTTACTGGCGATGATTACAGACCGTCCATCCTGGCGTACACAATCGCCAAGAATGCGCTCTGACTCGCCGCTGCCATATATCTCTGCCGTATCGAAGAAATTCAAGCCAGCATCCAGGCATGCCTTGTACGCCTGATTGATGTCTTCGCGCGTATGACTTTGCCCGTAGTTCCAGAAATTAGAATCCCCCCAGCTCCAAACTCCCACGCCGAGTGCGGGCACAGTGATAGGGGACGCACCGAGTTGACGCTGATCTAGCTGAATCATATAGTGACCTCTATAAAAAGTTTTACATTAGTACAACCCCAAAACCAGGGCACCCGCAAGGGGATGCCCCTTCCATACGACCAAGTTCCACACGCGCAATCGTGTATGGGAGGGGCATCCCCTTGCGGGTGCCCTGCCCCATCACATGAAAGTTGTCGAAGTAGTACCTGTCTCAGCATAGCATGGAGCGTCAAACATTGACATAGGAGATGTGTTTCGTGTTATTTTTCTCTTCATACGCATGCTTCCAGTACTCAATGGCCTCTTTCGCATGCCCCAATTCCTCTGAAAGAGTAGCGAGGCGACTATATACCTCAACAAGATTAACAGGCGACTGCGTTACTCGAAACTCAGCAACGGCCTTCTCAAACCATGAGATAGCCTCATCAAATTTGGACTGGTGAGCAGTCGTATTCAGAGCGCGCGCCTCCGCCAGCGTTATCTTACCAAGGGTCGTATAGACAACGCCGCGCAAGTCTGCCGCATCTACTTGTTCAGCGGCCTCCAGAGCGCGACGAGCGTAGTCTTTCGCCTTCATCATTTGTTCTTGTTCGAGGAAGAGTTCTGCGAGCGCGGCACAATTCAACATAATCATTCTGGGTCTGTCATTACGCATTGCGAGAATCAGCGATTTATCATAATAGTCTTCTGACGCGTTATAATCACCTAATAACAGCGAGATTTTACCCAGGACATTGTACATGCGAGCCTGCAATGGTTCATTGCCATTTTCCTGATACATACGTAGAGCTTCGCGTGCCGCGTCATGAGCTTTTGTAAAATTTCCCTGGCAGCGATAAGTTTCGCTTAAACCATAATAAATATCGGGAACAGCGTCAAAGAGCGAATGGTGACGACAGAGACGCAATGCCACCTCATAGTTACGAATTGCTAAAGCGTAGGAGCCTCTCATCTTATAGGTCATCGCGAGATTATACTGTGCCTCAATGCGTAGCAGAGGCCGTTGAATACGCCGATCATGCACTATTTTTAGACAATGAAGGAAATGCCTTGAGGCATCCTCATAATGTGCAAGTAGGACAGCCACCTGACCAAGACGAAGACGATACATGGCTGGACGTTCACGTTCAAGTGCTTCCTCTTGCTCGATAGTATTGATTTGCAGAGGCATGAGCAGAGGGAGAAGTTGTTGTGAAGCTTCTTGCCATTTTCTGCGAAGAACATAATACCAACTAAATAAATAAGCCACGTCTTTTTGTTGTGATTCGGCATCTGTAGAAATCGTCTCAATTACTGCCAGAGCAGCCTCATTTCTGCCTTCTTCTAGGAGTAAGCGAGCGCGGTTGAGAGAGTTTTGTATTGTGTTCGTCTCCATGTGTGCGTCTCCTCGCTGAAATATGACGCTATTGTAACACATCAAAAGCAGATACAATAGCCTTTTTAGGCCATGAAAGAGAGAAATGAGTAGAGGTAGAGGAACCTTAACCGTCAGAAAAATACAACGGAAATCTTGCTTCTCCACCACCGCGCCCACAGAGTGGCAGAGAGATCCCCGT
Source organism: uncultured Ktedonobacteraceae bacterium (assembly GCA_964250805.1). Taxonomy (GTDB): domain Bacteria; phylum Chloroflexota; class Ktedonobacteria; order Ktedonobacterales; family Ktedonobacteraceae; genus JBBQVS01. Next base: position 9,584 of record CAXUHG010000015.1, read on the forward strand.
TGCATACAGTATAGCGCAAATAGCGTCTTTACACAAGAATAAGTTATAGAAAAGGAGTTTTGGGGGGTAGAGGAGAGTTGCGTGGAGACAATAGCCATGATAAACTTGCTCAAAAGAGTGCGATACTCTTCTAAAATCTAAACCCAAATATGTACAAGAAGGATATAGTTGTGAACGACGAACCTGATATTTCCGGCAGAAGATATGTACAAGAAAGTAGTCGCACTGGAGACCGATTCGCCGGGCGCCGTATTGTCACCATTGGTGGAGGCTCTGGCACCTTTTCTGTCCTCTCGCACTTGAAGAAGTATCCGTTCAATCTCAGCGCAGTGGTTACGATGTCTGATAGCGGTGGGAGTTCAAGGCGACTTATGGATGAATTCCGGCGTCAACTGCCTTTAGGTGATTTACGTATGTCGCTGGTGGCACTGGCTCGCAATGGAGCATTGTGGCGTGAAATCTTCATGCACCGTTTTGAGCAATCAAATATCCCCGATGGTTCAAACGGTATTACAGGCTCAAATGGTGGTGTAGGTGGGCATAGCCTGGGAAACTTGATTCTGAAAGGTCTACAAGATATCAACGGCGACGACCTGCTCCTGGCGATTGAGGACGCGCAAGAACTGCTCAACACCGCTGGTAACGTCTTGCCCGTTACGCTTGCGCAAACCACCATCTGCGCCGACCTGGAAGATGGGACAAGCATCTGTGGAGAGACCGACATAGACACACGCGGCAAGAATCATCCTGAGTTTCTTTCACCAATTCGACACCTACGCTTGCTACCAGAGGATGCCTCCGCCTGTCTACCGGCAATCAGGGCTATTCGTCGCGCCGACACCATTATTATTGGTCCCGGCGATCTCTATACTAGTTTGCTTCCCAACCTACTCGTCAAAGATGTCGCACGCGCCGTTCGCGAGTCCGACGCTGAAAAGGTCTATGTATGTAACTTGATGACTAAACACGGCGAGACTGACAACTATAAAGCCTCTGACTTTGTAAATACCATTCATTCCTATCTTGGTGGACGTGTTGACCGTGTACTTGTGAACAATGGCCCTTTTAATGAGGATGTGCTGCGAAAATACGCAGAGGAAGGTGGTCGAATGCCAGTACCTGTTGACGGTGCCGAATTAGCACGGCTCGTTCCGCATGTGACGATTGAACCGCTCAACCTTGCGGACGACCAACTCGCGCGTCACGATCCAGAACGTCTTGTAAGTGCCATTTTTCGCACATACGATATATAACACCCGTAAATGTGATGCTGTTGCTGGTTCGTGGCAACTGCGTTGCCACAAACCAGCAACAGCATCAATGTAATCCTTGAGCGATAGACTCGAACTCTTCGCGCGGGAAGGCACGCATTGTTTGAGTACGCATGCTGCCTTGCGCGATGGTACCGAGAATGAGGCGAGCAGCCGTCTGATCGTCGGGTGCTTCGGTAATCACAATATAATCGAACTGACCCATGACTAAATAAAAGCCAATGAGTTTTCCGCCCGCCTCTTTCAAGGCAGCATCAAATGTTCGCAAGCGTTCTGGTGCATTTTTGGCCTCTCGTATGCCTTGCTCCGTGAGGTTAACCAAGCTGATATACGTCGCCATGTTGTTCCTCCATGTTCTTAGGAAAGCTTAGCACTACTGGTAACGGCACAATGAGGATTCCTCTCAGTTCATTGTACCCACAAGCTGCAAGAGATACAAGCACATGAACGGACGGTGGTAGGGACCGATGTATCGCGTCCAGGGGGTGGGGGGGGTGGGGGGGGGGGGCGGGGGCCCAGCGCTGGGTGGGGTTGAAGCGGGGAAACGCGTGGGCAACGATTCTGTGTGGTCACGTGTGCCCCGCTTCAACCCCACCTAAGACGCGATACATCGGTCCCTACCTGCGTCGCACGAAAAGCCAGCCTTCACACATGCCAGCTATCGCACCCACTAACAAAAACATCGCCTCCGGTCGGCCCGTTCCACTGCTGACCGCCGAGAAGAGACCACTACTCAGCAGCAAGTAGGCAAACAGAGCAAGCACGACACCGACAAAGGGACGTGTAAACCATGTGATAATCACAAAATTTGGAGCTTCCACTGGAGTCGTCATGCGTCCAAGCGTTATGATACTACTGATACATCCACCTAGCAGGCCATACAACAGGACGAGCCAGGGTACATGAAGCACTATGAAATTGTCGTTCAGCACATCGTTCACAATCCCCATCCCCTGTACAACGGCAAGGGCGAGTACCGCGAGCAACAGGCAGAACAGGTAGATTGCAAAAGCGACAAACGAGCGTGTAGATTGACTTCTACGCGTAATGGTTCGTGGTGCTTGAGCATGAACTCTTGGAAGTTTCTCAACAGGCAGCACAAGCGGCTCCGTATGCTGCTCTGTTCGTGTTATTGTTGTCGTTGGTGTTAGGTCGTCGTGCTGCTCATTGCGTGCAGGGGTAATCGGTATGGATATGTCGATATTGCGTATTCGCTTGATGTAGGTCTCCGGCAACTTTTGTTTTTCGGCAATCGAGGTCAAGCGACGCACATACATATTCAAATCGCTTTGCGACTTCACAACCGCGAGATGGTGCGCCGCGCTTTCAGCATCCCTGTAACCATAAGTGATACATGAAAGAGAGCGATTACGATAAGTTTCAAGTACCTCGACCTGCATCTCACTCATGCCACTTTTAGGAAGGTCATGCACCATTTCCAGCAACGCCAGTTCACCGCTTTGCTCCTGTGTAGTATAGCGTGGTATACGATACACCACACCCCACACCTCCGCATCGGGTCGCGCATCCGGCACAATCGTAGCAAGAGTTCGCGCCTGGAAGTTCTCATCCTCGTAGCTACCCAGAAACAAACGATACCCCTTCAATACTGCCGCTCCATAGAGTAACGCAAGACCATCGAGTCGCTCAGGTGTGTTGAGATGAAAATTATCCATTTCCAGGGCATACTCGAATAGCCATAGAAATTCCGTATCGTGTGTCGCTGACGATGGTTTATCCGTTGCGACCGACGTATATGCCCCTCGTTCCACCATCTCTTCGTACTCATCCGTTTCCTCTGGCAATGGGGGTGCCGAGGGCGGCTTCGTAGGAAATGCCGATATCAACGGAGTGCTCGCTTCCTTTGCCTCTTCAGGCAACGTCTCCGGCAATGCACTGGGTGGAACGGCTGCTACTGTATTATACATAAAGGGGCGCGGGGTATTGCTCCTCACGATTGGTACTCCTGGTACCGCTTCCTTCGCTTGTTGAGAGCGCACGTCTTTCTCATGAGTCTCTCGTCTATCTTGCTCATACTGTTCGTCACTCGTCGTATCCACGATTTCTCCCTCCATATCAACATGCCCTTTTTTACGTTTTCTGACATTTCTCAAAAAACTATCTGCTATCAGGATACTAAAACTTCTTTATTTTACCAAATAAATAGGACCGGAGTAATTACGAAGCGGAAGCAACATGACAGGCTCACTGGTAACAATTAAAGTTTCCCTGGCGTAGGAGCCTCATAACCGAGTGCAGAGAGATATCCGTAAAACGCAAAGCGGTAAAACCACGTTGCCATTTGTCTGGGCGTATAGCTCTTTTCACTCTCCAGCCACCAGACGATGGTGCCAATCAGGACATGGGAGAGTTGTATGGCAGGCAGTTCCTGGGGCATGACTGTATCAATCTGGTGTTTGGGTTCCATCTGTTGTTTCCACCATCTCTCTTGCTCAAGCATGATCTTGACGATGTGTTCACGCATCCTGGCGGCAAACCACATACTGCCATTGTTCCCCAGCATTGCTCTGTACAGTCGAGTATGTTCCGAGACATGCTCAAAGAATTGTATCCAAATCTCCGGTGGGTTCTTAGTAGCACTCTTATCAGTATCCTTGTGGAGGGGCTTCATATTCTCTATCAGGGAATTGACTGTTTCCTCAAAGATATTTGCCACCAGATCATATTTATCCTGATAATGACGGTAGAACGTGGCTCGGTTGATCATAGCACGTTCGGCAATATCGCCCACCGTGATGGCATCGAACCCTTGCTCTGTAATCAGTTCAATCATCGCTTCTTGCAAGAATTTATGCGTGCGCCGAATACGCAAGTCGGTCTGCTCTTCGTGCGACATGTTTCCCTCCGTGTTGCATACGTAACAAAAACTCCGTATTGATGCTTGACCCGTATTTCAGTCTGGGCTACACTCTCTATTGTAACACGCTGATGCCTTTGCAACAAAGTGTTGCAACAGAAAGAAAATGGGTGGTCACACCACCCAAACTCCTACTCTACATTTACTAAAGGATTTTCATACTATGTCACAGAGTCGCTTAACAAAAGATGTATGGATTTTGGGAGCAACCGGTCGCGTAGGCCGTGCTATGACCACTCGTCTCATTGAGAGCAACATTGTACCTGTGCTGATTGGGCGTGACAGGGAACGTCTGAACCAGTTGACCGCAAACTTTGATAAAGAGCTACAGATTCTTGTCGCCAGTTCACCTGAAGAGATTGCGGCTGAGATCAGGCGGCAGCGGCCTGCTCTAGTCGTCAACACCATCGGCCCTTTCACCGAAACCACTGCGCTGATTGCTCGCGCTTGCCTCCCGTCCAGCCACTACATCGATCTGGCAAACGACGTGATCTCCGTCTCTGCGCTGCTGAATCTGCATGAGGAGGCGGTCGCCGCAGGTTGTACCTTGGTAACTGGTGCTGGATTCGGTGTGCTGGCTACCGAGAGCGTCGTTCTGAAGCTATGTCAAGACCATCCAGCCCCTGACCGAGTTCGGACAGACGCGCTGGCCTCTGTTGCGCTTGAGGAGGGGGTGTTTGGTGAAGCCCTTGCGGCAACCATCATTGATGGCTTGCCCTACGGTGGACGGTACTACAAGAATGGGCACCTCGTGCGGAACCAGGTTGGCAGCAGCCTAGCTGATATCACTCTTCCCGATGGCTCACATGTTACCACCGCAAGCGTTCCGTTTGGTGAACTTGTCGCGGCACAGCGAGCAAGTAAGGCTCCCTATGTACTAGCTGCCTCTAGTGAGATACCTACTGGTCCTGCTGTCCGCGCGATTCTTCCATTTGCGATGGCATTATCACACATTAAGCCGCTACGTGCCTTCGCAAAACATCGGCTTGCCCGCCTAAAAATCTCTGCTCGGAAACGTCCACGAGAGTACTCATGGGGACACGCCTCCGTTCAATGGTCGGACGGGACGAATCAAGAAGGCTGGCTCCGCGTCGGCGAGGGCATGGACTTCACCGCAGCAGTCGCAACGGAAGTCACGCAACGACTGCTCAAAGGCGAAGGCCGACCAGGATCGTACACTCCTGGTGCCCTCTTCGGGCCGGAACTGGCTGAAGCTGTCGGCGGTGAGTTCATTATAACAACTTCAAAGAAAGGATAAATACAATGCCAACAAATACAGCTGCGTGGCTCACGGCTAAACAAACGAAACTTGAGGTGAAGCCCGCACCATATACTCAACCACATGAGGGCGAGATTGTCGTGAAGAACTATGCAATGGCCGTTAATCCACTCGACTGGGTTATACAGATTGCTGGCAACTTCGCGTTCTCTTGGCTCAAATACCCCTTTATTCTTGGTGCAGATCTCGCTGGCGAAGTCGTCGAGGTTGGAAAAGGCGTTACTCGTTTCTCCATCGGTGATCGTGTTCTTGCGCATGCAGTGGGAACGGACAAGAAGCGGAACAGCGCGGCGGAGGGTGCCTTTCAGGAATACACAGTAGTTCTCGCCCACATGACAGCACCAATTCCCAGCAGCTTGCCTTACGAAAACGCCACTGTTCTGCCCCTGGCCCTATCTACCGCAGCCTGCGGCCTGTTTCAGAAAGATCATCTAGCACTACAGTATCCCTCCGTAGCTCCGAAACCAACAGGGAAGACTCTGCTCATCTGGGGAGGCTCAACGAGCGTAGGCAACAATGCCATTCAGCTTGCCGTTGCTGCTGGCTACGAAGTCAGCACAACGTCGTCCCCACGAAATTTCGACTATGTGAAGAGACTTGGAGCAAGCCAAGTCTTCGATTATAATAGCAAGACCGTCGTCAAAGACATCATTAAGGCTTTCAAAGGCAAGACAATCGCGGGAACACTCGCCATTGGAACAGGGTCAGCCGAGGCATGTTCCGATATCGTTTATGCCTGTACAGGTAACAAATTCGTCTCTATAGCCAGCCAGTCTATCTCTTTCGAGAACCTGCCTTTGCGTCGCGGTATGAGTTGGGAGCTTCTCCAACTCATTTTACGGCTTCTATGGTCCAATACATTGATGCAGGTAAAGTTTCGGATGAGGCATATACGCACGAAGTTCATCTTTGGTAGCACACTGATGGACAACGAGGTCAGCAAAGTTATCTACGAAGATTTCCTGCCCCAAGCCCTCGCGGACGGTCACTATGTCGCCGCACCAGAACCACTAGTCATCGGCAAGGGACTCAACCACATACAAGCCGGTTTAGACGCTCAAAAGCAAGGCGTATCCGCTCAAAAAGTGGTCATTTCTCTCTGTTGACCTTGACATGGTGGCTTTATGTGCCATATCGTTATGGGATAAGATTCGTGTTACACAGTCAATCTTGATGTGTCTCTCGCCGCCTACAGTGGCGAGAGACATCAAGATTGACCGTGTAATCATGGAGATTTGCAATAACACAAGGAGCAACAACAATGGAATATAGACATCTCGGTAGCGCGGGTGTGAAAATCAGCTCAATCGGTCTAGGAAGCTGGCTCACATATAGTGACTCGGTGGAGGAAAAGACGGCAACCGACTGTATTCATACCGCGTACAATCTCGGCGTCAACTTCTTCGATACGGCTAACGTGTACAATCGCGGTAAGGCGGAAGAGGTCGTTGGACGCGCACTCAAAGAGTTTCCCCGCGATTCTTTTGTGCTTGCAACCAAGGTGTATTTCCCAATGGGCGACGGTCCGAATGATCGTGGCCTCTCACGTAAGCATATCATGGAGCAGTGTCACGCGAGCCTACGCCGCTTAGGTGTTGACTACATTGACCTCTATCAGTGCCACCGCTACGACACAGAGACACCACTGGAAGAAACGCTCCAAGCACTTGACGACCTTGTTTCACAGGGCAAGATTCTCTATGCTGGTGTCTCGCAATGGTCGGCTGCACAGCTTGCCGATGCCGTTGGCATTGCACGCGAACAGCACCTGCACAAAATCGTCTCTAACCAGCCCGTGTATAATATGCTTCTACGCTACATTGAGCAAGAGGTCGTCCCTTTGAGTGAGCGCGAAGGCATTGGTCAGGTAGTGTTCTCGCCCTTAGCACAGGGTATCCTCACGGGGAAATACAAGCCAGGACAGCAACCGGAGCAGGGGACGCGTGCCGCTAACGAGCAACAGAACATGTTCATGAAAGGTCTCATGAACGACAAGACACTTACCGCTGTACAAAATTTACAAGAATTCGCACAGCAGCAAGGTTATACACTTTCGCAACTAGCACTTGCCTGGATATTGCGCCTGGATAACATCAGTTCCGCCATCATCGGCGCAACCAGCGTGAAGCAGGTCGAAGAGAACGTGAAGGCCAACGACATCAAGCTCTCTGAAGACGTGCTGAAACAAATCGACAGCATACTTGGGGATTCAGTGAGCTACGAAAGAGCGTAGGGAGTAGGTAGAAGAGAAGTACAACTCATTTTCCCTTCTCTTCTTTGTAGAAGAGGAGGGAAAATGAGCGAACGAACACTTACTTATTGGGGTAGAAGTACAGTGTCAATAACGTGAATAACGCCGTTATCACATATGATATCGGCCTGAGTCACGGTTGCATTGTTCACCTTAACGCCGTTGCTGGCGTTAATGGTAAGGTCCTGACCTTCGACGGTTTTCGCAGAAGTCAACTTCACTACGTCTGCTGCTGTAACTTTGCCAGAAACAACGTGGTAGGTCAAAATCTTTGTCAACTGAGCCTTGTCTTTGAGAAGAGAGTCTACTGTTCCTGCTGGAAGCTTGTCGAATGCTGCGTCAGTTGGAGCAAAGACAGTGAAGGGGCCAGCACTCTTGAGAGTACTTACGAGGTCAGCGGCCTGTACTGCTGCAACAAGAGTTTTGAAAGACCCTGCACTAATTGCTGTATCAACGATGTCTGCCATGATTGGTATCTCCTTGTGAGAACTATCTCATTTCAAGTAGCAGTGTAATTAAGCGTATTATCAAAATATACTCTTTTCCGCTACATGCTTGTCAGGCTTTATGTGCCCAACACAGGTAAGATACATGCAACTAGTGAAGTGGGTCAGAATACGTAACCGTTGCGGTACATTTCAAACAACTTACATCTACTCGTCCTTCCCGATCATGACCTCAGTAGACTTAACAATGGCTATCGCTGAACTGCCTTCTTGCAATTGAAGCGACTTCACGGCATCCTGAGTGATAATCGAGGTAATCTGCTGACCATCGGGCAGTTCGATGACGACTTCCGCGATGATATCTCCATGCCGAATTGATTTGATGGTTCCTTTTAACTGGTTGCGTGCGCTCATCTCCATACTAAAAATCTCCTATGCATCTATAACTTCGTAGGGACCAATTTATCACGTCCGTCATGTGATTTATCACATGAGATCAGGTTCGAGATGGCTTGTATACTTGATTGATAATGATCTCGCTCAATGAATTGAGCGAACGAACGCGATAAATCTGGTCCCTACGAAAATGGTTGAATTGATTCAAATAACAAGCATTACAATCAGTATAGCATATCTCCCCGTACCTTTTTTGTGCGCCTACTGCTGCTATTTCACAGGAGTGACGTTTGCAGATATGTTCTCAATTGTTCTACCGTCTCTAACGTGGCGTCTCGTTCGCGCGACTGTGGGACGATACGTCGTATCATCCGCACGAAAAACCGCATCGCATTCAGCAAGGTCTGTACATCACCTACTGTTACAGAGACGGGATGTTCTCCATTGCTATCCAGCGAGAGGATACGCCGTCGCAAAGCGTCTAGCTCTCGCATCTGCTTCATCTTTTGCGCCGTGAGTGGCGGCGTATTGCGTAAGAAGCCGATATAGCCTTGCAATATGTTGCTGATCGCATCGCGGTCATGCGGGTGAAGCGGGACACGAGGAAGATCTTCTGACTCACTCACGCTCGTTCCCCTGTTCTCTCAAAGCACACCCTGGAAGTCGCACGAAGCGAATAGCACGATCATAGGTGGCATAGACCCAGTATGAGAGACGTGTCACACGAGCCATGATCTCGTGTTGTGTCATTGTCGCTTGCCTTCCCGATGCGTCTTGATACGCCACGATATAGCTGTGAAACGTCTCTTGACTCATAGACATGCAGTAGCGTTCGGTATGTCCATGCCAGAGCGTGCCGTTCCATGTCAACAGTGCATCCATAGCGTTTCCCCTCCCTATCTCATCACAGCAATCGAGCCAGTAAAAGGCACTCCCGTCATCGCTCGCACAGCAGAACACACCCGTCGAGCATTGTCCTGTGAGACAACTAACCCATGATCGATGCTCCACACCACAAGAGCAGGAACGCCTGCCACCTGTGCAATGTCATGCCACAGGAGCCTGTAACGATTGAGATAGTCGTGAAACGAGGCAGAGGGCAAGATGGGCAGTGTTTGTGTATCCTGCTCTTCTATATGAGTCGGAGTATACGGTTGCTTTGATGTTCCTTGAGTATGACCTGATACGCTTTGCGGCGAAAGTGTATGTTTGTTCGGTATGCGATTGTTGATGCGAGGTGGTTTGTTAGCTGACATAATGTTAGGTCCTTTCCTTGTATGCTATTGCTAATGCGCTAGCGGCAAATTATAATACGTACAATAAGCCTAGTAACATTGTGGTTGAAATCGTAGGTAAAGTGAAGGTCAGATTTTGCCTATTATCTTGTGAAACACGACTTTATGAGGACAAACATGCCAGGAAAAGATGCAAAGTCCCGACCGCCATCAGCGTTAGCGCGGGCATTGAAAGTATACAGGGAAGCCCATAAGTTCACTCAGGAAGAACTCGCAGCACTTCTGGATGAAGACCCCCGACAAATACGCCGTTGGGAGAATAACGAAACGGCACTACCAGATATACACCAGCTAAAAAAAGTTGCAGATCGACTAGGCATCCCATACGAGCATTTAGGCATTGCTCCATCGTTCTACATTCCTCTTTCCCTTGAGCGCATCAATAGCACCGTTGATCGTATTTGGTCCCTTATTGACGAAGGACGCATTAGTGAGGCTTACGCTATTGCTGAGAATATTGTACGAGAGGCAATTAACCAAACAGAAATAAGAACGCACGACACAACATTTTTCTATACATTGGCTCGTATGTATCATGCAGCCGCTCACTCAACCTCTTTAAGTGTGAGAACTAATGAAGTAGGGTTAGCAATCTATTACTATCAACAGATGGAATACTTTGCACGTCAAGCAAAGGACGATACACTAATTAACCTCTCCCTTGCCTATCAAGGAGATATGCAGCGCCGCAAAGGTGATATTTCACGGGCGATCATATATCTGGAAACAGCACGCGATACAACACCGCACGCTGATAAAGCCGCGCATGGGAATATGTTGCAGCTATTAGCTCGTAGCTACCTACGAGCAGGGCAAGTAAACGAGTTTGAATCTTCTCTGAAGCGTTCGGAAGAACTCGCCTATGAAACAAGCAAGGAGCAAAAGAGTACAGGGAATCAGTATCATCTTGCCCATGTGTATGAAGAATATGCTAAGGGCTATGATAGCTTAGGGCAAACACAGAAGGCACTTGATTATATCGATCTTGCAGAAAAATCGCAAACGATTACCAAGTCCGTAGAAATATTGCTCAAAGTAGCACGAGCTGAAACCTTAATTCATAGTGGGGATTTGAGGAACGGGGAACCATTAGCAATTGACGCAGCGATTTACACTAGAGAACATGGACATTACCGACGACTAGAACGAATATACGCACTAAAGCGACACGTTAACCAGCAAATGCTCAAATATGGAAAAACAGAATTAGCATTGAGCGAAGCCTTAGAGGGCAAAATTGACGATAGATGATGTTCTGTTGATGGTTTTTCGTAGGGACCAGATTTATCGCGTCCGTTGCTCAATTCATTGAGCGAGATCATTGTGACCCCCTACACAAGCTATCTCAGACCCGATTTCGCGTGATAAATCACGCTTCGGACGCAATAAATCTGGTCCCTACGAAACTGTCGAATCAAGGTTGAAGGAAAAATTACAATGGTTAAAACTCCTAAAGCCACATCAAGAGCGAACAAAGCAAAAGATAAGCCTATAACATTTGAGAGAGCATCATCAGAAGACGATATACGGGGAATTTACGACCTGAGTGTAGCGATATATGGCATAGGTGGTACACCTAGCTACAATGAGCGTTTGAGGATATGGCACAAAAATCCGCAAGTCTACTACGTTGTGAAACAAGAAAATATCGTCGTGGGCTATATTAGCATGATCTGGTTGCCAGACGAAGCAATACAACTCCTTATTGGACCTACCCCTAAACAACCAAGAATTACAGAAGCAGGAGCAGGAATATACTCCATCATAAGTGCAGAAAATGTTTTACCATTTACGCCAGGAACTCCTATCGACTCGCTTTTCATATCAGTTGGAGTAAGGCCAGGAATGCTGTACACCAACTTGCAAACTATAGCCCCAAGCAATGGCTATGTGTGTAACTTAGGATTGCAACTTAACATGATCTAAGTGTTGAAGACCACGAATGGGTATAGGGCATAACCCTATACCCATGTTTCTTACTGTGACCATTGTTTCCCCTCGTTCAAGAAAGGAGTTTCACTTGCACTTACATCTATCTCCAGATGCATTTATAGACTTACAGATGCATACAACATACAGTGATGGGCGTTGGTCAGCAGAAGAACTTTTCGATTATCTCGCACAAGATCGATGTCTTGTACATTGAAGGGAGAAAAAGAGAAGTTCGCGTGAACTGTACATCCCAGCAGTCTTCTGGCGAAAATACCATACATATCCGAATCGCGCACACTGTTCAGGATGGCTTGCTCATCAGAGCAATCGCGCTTGGAGACGGGATACTTTTTCGCGCTACAGCTGAGCTTCGATAGCTGCCTTATCTATAACCGACCAGACGTGCCAAATCTTCTCTCCCCGAAATTCATAGAAGACATTCTCGGTAAAGGAAATGCTCTTCCCGTTTACATGGAGTCCAAGGAACGTTCCCCTTGGCGTACAGTTGAACTCCAGTCGGCTCGCTATATACGGCGGATCAGAAACGAGCAACTGAATGTTGAAAGAAAGGTCTGGAATGTCATCAAAGTCTCTCTGCAGCAACTCGCGAAACCCTCCTATTCCGATCCGCTGACCGTTGTAGGACAGATCATCATGAACAAACTGGTCCAGCTTCAGCCAGTCCTGCTTATTCAGGCAGGCAATGTAGCCTCGGTAGACGTCGGAAAGGTCGGTTTTCATCATAGCAATTACTCCTATGCTTCTACAATACAGCAGTTCGCAAATGCTGCTTTGAACTACTAGAAATTATGCTCTAACGATTTCTAATTTTACCATAGATTTAAGGCTATTAGACACAAAAGGTGGATAGTGTGCATTGTGGAGCGATGCACACTATCCACCCTTTGTATCTGATGAAAATGATAAGCTTGCTAATTCTCCCTACACAGGTAAAGATCATGTGTGAGAAATCTACACGTCTTGCACCAGTGTTTGTAACTCTCTCGACTGTGCTAATGAAATTCCCTCTACCGTAATAAGCAATCGTCCTGAGCTGGATACAGAAGGTGGAGCTTGAATAGCACGAATAACAATGCTTTTTGGCTCTCCTCCTTTATTGACTCCTTGCGCCTCACCAACATGCAATAAACCATGCTGTAGAACTTGTACGTTAAGGTCAGTGTGATGAGGAAGTTGCGCGTTGCTTTGAGCGTCAAGGACAGTCGCAACAAATGTGTTTTCTTCAGGACCCGTTGTTCGCGTAAGCTTTCGCATAGTTTGAGCTTGTTCCAGTGTAATCTTGTCCACTGTAAGTTGGAAGTCACCTGCATCCCATTGTGGATTTGACGACAAATTGGGTCGAACATGACTAATATTGCGAATAACAACGGGGTATACTTTGCCTTGTGCATCTTGAATATCCGCGCTCGCACCGTTATAAAGAGGTCCCTGCACAATAGGATGCACACGGAACTCAACAAAACCACGTGTAACCGTAGGTGACGAGAAAGGATGACCCACCTCTGCAACAAACGTCGTGACTCGCGGACCAATTTGTTGCCGAAAGGTTTTGAGTGTTTGCGCCTGTTCTAATGAAATACCTGCAACGATAAGTTTGTCACCGAGAACGCGACGTACAACAACAGGATATGTTCTGTCCTCATCGCCTATTAGCTGTGCCGCGCCTGAACGAATGAGGCTCTGCTGGTCAGAGCGAAAGAGTAAGGCAACGTCCTTCTGCACTTCGTCGGAGAACTGTGGCTGCCTAATCTCTCCGGTGACAAGCATATTTTGTTCATTCTCTAATCTATTCATACAGCTACACCTCCTACATATGAATTCCAAATTTCTCCGCTAATTGTCGGATGTACCCCTGTAAAATTTGCTGTAACTCATTCCGTTCAGCGGCAGTCATCCCTAGCCTATTTGCATTTGCTAAAACTTCGCGCTCGACATTCACCTCCTCAATAAGAGACTCAGGTGGTGTGATTGGAGTCCAGCCCCTCGCGGCAGCGGCTTGAACGTGCAGGTATTCCTCATATATAGAAGCATCAGTTGCATTTTCACCAACATTAACATCTACCTGATGAGGACCATAGTCACCAGGCTCGCCCCAGTTTTGAGTTGACGCGCGTGCAGATTGATAACGTAGATACTCTTGAGTCTCTGGGTCACTCTTGACCTGAACTCCCATATCTTGCAGATCCTTGATATATTGTTCCCCAGTAGAAGTGTATCCATTACCAGAACCGCTACCATCTAAATTTTTTTGGAAGAGTTCTGTTGTTGAATCTCCCTGTGTCGAGACACTCAGACCATCTGTCGAATCCCCGGTCGGTATATTCACATCCCCAGGCTCTGTACTGTTCTCAATCTGGCTGGTAATCTGGTCTAGCTCCCCACTCACCTCTGTATCCATCTCTACGATTGCTTCCTCTGCCGCCTGTGCCTCTTCTACCAACGCTGCGTCCGCACCTCCTGAGGCAACAGTTGCACCGTCTGTAATGGGATCGAGGCCAAGTTGTGCGATATCCGCGATAACAAGAGCACCAGTGAGAATAAAGCCTGCCGTAGCCTGTGCCTGAGCATTGCGAATGGCCTGTACGTTGTCTTCGATAGTTTTTGCCAGTTTGTTCAACGCGGTTGCGCTCTGTGTGAGTGTATCGCAGGAGCGTTGTGTGTCATGATGATACTGGTTCCACGAGTTGAGAAAGGCTTGACTACCCTTGCCTGCCCACTTCTGCGTACCATAGGTCAGGTCTTGCGCGGAGCCATCAAGTCCCTGAGATTGCCGTTGGAGCGTGTCAACAGCACTGGTATACTTGCCTGCAACCCGGCGTAAATCCTGTGCGATAGCTTCGAGACGATTAGGATCACTCATCGTGCGAACCCCCTTCCTCTTGGCGTGAACGAGTTTGCAACATTGTGATCGGTGGAATGGTAGCCATTAGCCGCCCCGTCCAAGTTGCTACCGACCTTCTCAAGTGAAGCGCATAAACTCCACATAGCGGTGCGCCAGCGATCAGAGAGGTGTTCAAGTGCCCCGGGTGACTTGCTCAATTCGGAAGCCATCTCGTTGATAAGTTGCTGCGTTTCTGAATTGAGTTGCTGCACGAGGTCGCTCGTGTCCTGTGAGGCTTTGTAAAAGAGGGGTGCAGTATCCTGAAGACGCTGCGGTGTGACCTCGAAAGATTCATCTGACCCTTCTCCAATAGGAATATGTGGCATGAAAGAAACCTTTCTCTCTAAAAATCTTCAAGTGTCCTCCATCTTGGCAATTAGTTTCCTAAATAAGAGGATACAGAAAGTAAGTTTTCTTGTCAATGCATCAAGACACATAAATACGGTGAGATACATCACCTATCGAGAGTAGGAGTGATAAAGTAGAGCAGGGTTCCATAGGCGTCAGGGGGGGGTGATTGTGTGAGGAAGTATAGAAAGAAGAAG
>CAXUHG010000015.1:24788-36408 GCA_964250805.1 uncultured Ktedonobacteraceae bacterium
CCCCCCCCCCCCCCCCCCCACTCCTATGGAACCCTGCTAGTCTCCCTGCTTTCCAAAAGATTTACGCGATTGTTGTCAGATGCGTATTAAACCAATTGCTTGCAAGCTTGGCGACGCTTACCACACTGTCTTTTGTTGCGAAAAGAAACTCGCCCCCTTCGATCTGCTCGAACTGCTTCTCCTTATTCGCAAGGCTCTCTAATGCTGCCGTATCTTGAACAACTGCTTGCGCATCCTGTTTCGCCGCAATCAGCAGAGTTGGAGCCAGAACACGCCCCAGGTAGTCTTGTGCTTGGTTGATGTATCCGCCAGCAGAGACAATCGCCGCTACTACGTCTGGTCGCTCGGCGGCGGCGATGAGTACAGCGGCTCCCGTTGCGCCCGCGCCAAAGTAGCCAATCGAGAGATGTTGCGTCTCGTCGTTTTCCAGCAACCACTGCGCGATACCCGCGATCCGTTGTTGCATCACGTCGGTATTACGTCGAAAATAGTCTGTACCCTCGTCAAGCTGCTGCTCTTGCGTCGAAAAGAGGTCTACCAGCAGTGTCGCTAGCTTATCCTGATACAGAATCTGTGCCATTGTAAGCGCGGTTTGATGTGAGCCATCCACGCTTCCCTCGATGCCATGCGTCAAAATTACCATGCCATGCGCTTCTGCTGGCAAATGCAACAGCCCCGTCAATATCACCGCCCCTGCACTCACCTGCACGAGCCGACCACTATTTATGCCCTCGGACCCTGTTGTGTTTGCGTTCTCCATCATTATGAATAATCCTTCCTCGTTATGAGAGATGTCTATCTCTTATACGAATAGCACATCGCAATTATATTCACTCAGTTTATTTTAATATTTGAATTGAGCTTTTCCTATTTTTCGTGTATCCTTATTCCTCTGTCATACGTGAACAATACAGATGGGAAGTGAAAGCTTCACCAATAGTTAAGAACACAACCACAGCAGTTACCAAATAAAAATTCGTACTATTATGTACACACACAATGTAAACAAAACTATATTGAGTGCAGTACCAGGAGGAAAAACATGGCTACGACTGGACGAACAGTAATCGGTGTCTTCGATGAGGCAGCCAATGCAGACCGAGCTATTGATGCTTTACAGAATGCAGGCTTTAGCAGCAACCAAATTCATCACTCAGGACGTGCGGCTGCCGCGACGGGCGGTTTTTTTGAAGGGGTGAAGAACTTCTTCACTGGCGATGATACGGCGACAAGTGGTGGACATGTAGCCGATGATCTAACAGGTATGGGCGTCTCGGACAACGAGGCTCAGTACTACGAGAATGAATACAACAATGGACGCACCATTGTCTCTGTAAATGCAGGTGATCGAGCGGCAGAGGCAAAGACCATTCTCGACACAAGCGGCGCATACAACTATGGGAACCAGCGTGGCACAAGCGCAGGCTACACTTCGGCTGCTGCGACAACGGGTACAACAACAGACACAACGAACTATGATCGCACTCGCAATGCTGGTTACACTGATACCGCGACAACGGGCTATGACCGCACTCGTGACGCGAGCTATGCAAACGAGACAGATGATCAGCGTGCGCTACGCCTTCGTGCAGAGCAGTTGAACGTCAGCAAGCAGCAGGTACAGTCAGGCGAAGTAACTCTTGGCAAGCAAGTTGTCGAAGAGCAAAAGACGGTAAACGTTCCCGTAACACACGAAGAGGTTTACATCGAGAACCGTCCTGTAAGCGGCAATGTAACCGACGATGGCACACCAATCGGCGAGGGCGAGAACATTCGCGTTCCCGTGAGCGAAGAGCGTGTCAATGTCAGTAAGGATACCGTCACTACTGGTGAAGTCTCCATTGGCAAACGTGCCGTTCAGGAGAACCAGCAGGTCACGGATACCGTCCGTCATGAAGAGGCTCGCCTTGATAGAAGTGGCAACCCCATCATTGAGGGCGACAACCTGAATACAGACACCACAACGGATACCCGCAACTCATACTAGTATTGTCTCATTTGCGCGTACACAAACAAGAGGCATCCCAATCACTATCATCAATGGTAGTAATCGGAATGCCTCTTGTTTGTGTACTCTGCAACAAGCGAGCAATATTCTTATCTAAGAATTATATAAGATTTACTAATTTTCTCTTAAAAAGAGGGAAGTGAGAGGGAAGGAGTCTATGATACTCTTCTTGACAAGGAATGTCGTCTTACACAAAACCTGACTTGTACAGAGTGCAAGCGTAGTCCTGTTCGTTCCTCTCGCTACTGTATCGTGGGGGTACAGAGTCTTGGGAAAGAGGACAAACAGCTTTTCAGGAAGATGATATTGCCCATCTATACCATATCCTTATTCAAGAAAAGGAGCCTCCTTACCTATGAAAAAGAAACAAATCCTTTTTCGCCTGGTTCCCCTCGTTGTTGTCCTGACCCTCCTGATTGCGGTAGTAGGCATGATGAATGCTCGTGCTAGTGTTGATGCGGCACCCGCGACTATTCACGGCAAAGCTCGCTACACTAGCATCGGCTTGCATCAGCTTGGGTCGAAGACGACAAACAATGCTTTGCTTGGTCGTGCCGTTGGCTCATTGCCAACATGGTCCTCTTCCTTCTCCTATCAAGGACAAAATTATCCTTATACCATGATTGGAACTAATCCAAAAAGTGGTTCTGCAACTTCAACCACCTCTGTTGATATTATTCCACTAAATTTTAAGTTTTCTAATGGAACAACAATAAGTGGGACTTCGATTACAAACAGCCTCGCCGGTTCTGCTCTCTTCCACAATACTAGTTTCGTAAGTGGCAATACGCAGTATCTCGACGCCATTCAACGCGCAGAGTTCTGGAAGACCGTCTCTAGCAGCAGCCCTAATTATCATGTGTTGCTAGGAACTCCAACTATCAAGTCCGCGGTCACGCTGACTGTGCCTTCAGCTAGTGGTTCGACGCAGGGTAGCACTGGCTACGTCGATATCAGTTGGTTCCAATCTAAAGCCGATTCATTAGCAGTCAAGAATGGTGCCGCAAGCCATCTAGTCATTTTAGCCGCTGGTAATGTCTACCAGTATCAGGGCGACCCAACCAATGGTTGCTGCATTGGTGGCTATCACACAGCAGTACAGAGTGGTAGCAGCACCTATACCTATGCGTATGCAGGTTGGGATGCGACCAACAGCGTTTTCCACAACATCGAAGCTATGAGTCATGAGGTTGCCGAGTGGGGCAATGACCCATACACCAACAACGCAACACCTAATTGGTCTGCATCGAATTATGGATGTTCCAGTGACCTTGAGGTAGGTGATCCTGCGGTCGGCTCCAACTTCAATATAGGCAGCTTGACCTATCAGAACGAAGTCTTCTTCTCCTGGTTCTCGCACGATACACCGTCACAGGGCTACAACGGGCAATACGATTACTTAGGCACACTTTATAACAGTCCCGCATCTGGCTGTTAGTAAATTTGTAGTCACACAGCAAAAAACACGCTTGCCGCGCTAGCGCGGCAAGCGTGTTTTTTGCTGTGTGACTATTGTTAGTGTCGTTTGAAAAAGAGCGAGAATGGGACACGCCATGCCTGTAACAAAATGGTGTTGCTGATAAGCGTGATCAGCGCAAACGTCCACGGCGGCACGCCTTTATCAACAAAGATACCGCGAAACAGCATCGCCACAGGCCATGCAGCAAGCCATGCTAGCAATGTGCGTAGCGACATTTTGCCAGTGCTATATTCGAGGCCGCGCTTAAATGCTCCCACAAATGGCGAGACGAGAAACCACGCAATGGCGAATGGAAGAGCGGTAATCGCAATGCCAAGCACGTTTCCGGCTTCGCTGTGGCTACGCCGTCCAATTGCGGCAAAGATGAGAAAGACGATAATATCGCCAACTACGAGAATGGCGGTGCGCTGTGGGCGTGTTGCCTGAGCGTTGACGCCTTTTCGCGCGGATGCAACGGTTTCGTTGACGCGCTCTTTTATATCCATGATTTCATTCCTTTATTTTTGTGTATTTTGTTGTTGCTTCTCTTGTTGTTCACGTACAAGTTCTTCGACGGCGACGAGTTCGGTACGCACTCCGCGAATACGAAGTGCGACGACGGCTAGATAGAGAAAGAGGCCGAGCCATGCGACTGCATAGGCGGCGATGAGATATGGTTGCATAATTATTAACCTTTTATACTGTGTCGTATTCGACGGTTGCTCGTAGACGTTGGGTTAGCGTTTGCAGTTTCTGGAATTGATAGAGTTGTATCATTAGGAAGGCGTAGAGCAGGGTAAAGCCTGTGAGCGAGACCATGAGGGTTGTGACGACCTCCGGCGGCAAGGCTCCAGCAACTCCAACCTCCGCTGATGGATGTAGGCCACGCCATAGGTTGACAGCTTCATAGATAATGGGGACATCGAATACGCCGATGATGGCAAGCACGGCACCAGCGTTGGCACTGGCGGGTGTGCGTCCCATATAGCTACGTAGCATGAGATAGCCGATATACATGAACCAGAGAACAAGGGATGCCGTGAGTTTAGGATCCCACGACCACCATGTTCCCCACGTTGTGCGCCCCCAGATAGAGCCTGTAATGAGCGTGAGCGTGATGAAAACGGTACCAATCTCGGCGGCGGCACGAGCAATCCAGTCCAAGCGTTCGTCGCGCTTCCACAGATAGCCAACGCTCGCAATTGCCATCACCACAAAGGCCAGCATGCCTATCCATGCAATCGGCACATGAAAGTAGAAGATGCGTTGCGCTGGCCCCTGTATCGCATCGGTTGGCGCATACAGAAACGCCATCGGAATCGCAGCCATAATCGCTAGAAAGGCAAGACCACCAATAATAAGCGAGACAAGAGGTAGCCCTGCCCTCCTCGGACGACTTCCAACAGGCTGTTGTACAACACTCGTTGTCTCTTTATTCGCAAGAGCCATAGCATTATTCCTCAATAACATATTGAAACGTGAGCATCGAGACGCTCAAAAAAATAATATCGAACGCGATAATAAGGCCAAGCCAGGGTGGTTCATTGCTAGAAGGAACCAGCAAGGCTTCTGTAGCACGTACTGCCCCTATTACAACAGGTACAATTAACGGGAACACGAGAATGGGTAACAAGAGTTCTCTGGCACGCGTCGCCGCCGCCATCGTTGCGAAGAGTGTTCCAATAATTGCGATGCCTAGCGTACCCAACAATACTATTGGAATCAATCCCCCTGCTAAGAGCGGCACATCAAATAGCGCGGCATACACTGGAAGGGCGATGATTTCCACAACTCCAATAAACAATAAATTTCCCAGTAATTTGGCGAGATAGATGGCTTTGCGGTCAACCGGACACAGTAGCAAACGATCCATCGAACCCTGCTCACGCTCAGCGGCAATGGTGCGTCCAAGTCCTAACAGACTCGCAAAAATAAAGGCAACCCACAACGCCCCTGGCGCAACAGCGGATTTATTATCGACATGCAGGTCGAAGGCAAAGTTGAAAATCACCAGGACGAGCAGCGCAAACATGCCCATACTCGTCCAGGTCTGCTTGCTACGTAACTCGTAGCGGACATCCTTCGCCAGAATCGCCCAGACATGCGCGAAAAAGATGCGCGGCGTGTTGACTGTATCTATGCTAGCACCGCCTCTTTATACACGCGCTGTAACTCCTCTAGCACTAGCCCCTCTGTAGTATGCCGATACACTACACGCCCTTTGTTCAGTATAAGAATCGACGTACTGAGACTCAAAGCACGCTCTAATGAGTGCGTCGTAAAGAGCGTGGTGCCTCCCTGTATGGTATGTTCGTGTAATAGTGCATTCATGAGAGTATAACCCTCCTGGTCAAGTCCAGTGTCAGGTTCATCAAGCAATAGCAAACGTGGCTCATGTAACAGCGCACGTGCCCATGCTAGCCGTTGGACCTGTCCACGCGAAAGAGTGCTAACACGCTCACGCATGCGCTTCTCCAGCTCGACGCGTTGCAGAAGTTGTACGGCGCGTTCCTGAGCATGTTCCACTGTATACATACGTCCAAAAAATAGCAGATTTTCCAGAGCCGTCAACTCTTCATACAGATAAGGTTGATGCGCGACGAAGCCAACAAGCCGACGTACTCTTTGTGGCTCTCGCAACAGGTCGTAACCTGCAATAGTGACGCTACCCGCATTCGGTCGAGTGAGGCCAGCAAGAATACGTAACAACGTCGTTTTACCCGTCCCATTAGCACCCAACAATGCAACGGACTCACCTGCCCGTATAGAAATATCTATACCGCGCAAAACTGGTTTCAGGCCATAACTTTTTTTCAAGCCGACGATATTGATGTAGGGGTCTGATGTATCATGAGTATCTACATCTAAGCCAGGGCGCCCGCAAGGGGACGCCCCTCCCATAGACGAAGTTGTCTCCGACGTACCATTATATGGGAGGGGCGTCCCCTTGCGGGCGCCCTGGCTCCACGTAAACAAACTTTTTCGGCTATCGTATGTGTGGGCATCCGATGCATTGTGAGATAAAGTGTTCATCGCCTTGTCGCCTCCTGCTCGCTCATGAGCGAGCGGAGGCGTGCTTTGGTTCTGGCTCGCCGCTCATTATAAACATTCTTAGAGATTTTGCCGGACTCGAAGGCTTTATCGAGAGCCAGCAACTCGCGGAGCAACGCATCCTCTTTGTCTTTTGCGCTTGCAGAGCCTTGTTCTTTTATGTGTTGTGACTTTGCCGTACTGTTTGTAACGGCCTTCGTCTGCTTGCCGCGTTTGCGGAAAGTTTTCTTGCGCCGCAGATTTGAGAGATAGCCTACAATGGCGATAATCGCAAGAAGAATAATTCCACCAACAATAAACCAGATAATGTTTGTGTTCAGTACGTTGTCAGGAGTGCTATTTGTGAATGTTGGTGTTGGTAGTCCTGCGAGGCTTGCATGTACCTCATCGCCACTCAGCAGACCTTCAGCTTTATAGAGGCGATAGGAATCGTTACCGGAATTGGTAATGCCAGCGGAGGTCAAGAAGCCAGGATCGACTTGTAACGATGGTGGCACAAGCAAAGATAGCTCCACCGTTGGATACACATTCACATAACGGAAGTCATAGCTTGCCGCACTATAGGCGATTTGATAAGAAAATGAGAACTGAGTAGTTCCAGGCGGTATCACGGCATTGGTTGCGAAACCAAGATCAACCTGAACAATATTATAGCCGTCGAAGCCTGTACCGAGATTGATATTTTTCGCGTTTCCTGGCAAAGAGAAACGCAATGCATTAGGCTTGCCTTTGCTGGTATCAAAGGAGCCGACATAGGTGCGCGAGTCCAGGTTCTGAAACGTGAGTATTTCAGAGACGTTTATTACGCCCTTTTGTGGGTCGGGTGAATGCAGCAGAATCGTATTTTGCAGAATAGCAATCTTTGCCGTGCTGTTTGTAGCATCATAGACCGTTAGATTCACCTGTTGTACGGGCTTGCCATCGCTAAAGGAAATGATATCGCTGACATACTGCGCTTTCTGATATTCCATGTATACAGCATAGTTGATGGTCTTGTCCGTCGCCAGATTCGCAAAACTGTAGTTGCCATGTGCGTCTGTCGTCACTGTAGCAGCATCGCGCGAGTTCGTGCCTTGTGCCTCTTGCAGCGTCACCTGCTGTCCAGCAAGCGGAGCATTCTTTTTTGTGCCATCGAGCAGTTGCCCGGTGATGCGCCCGTTATTTGCGAGCGCATGAGCCGAGGCTGAGAGAGGAAATAATAGCAGAGATGCAAGGATACAGAGACTCAAGATACATTTGGGGACCAGGGCACCCGCAAGGGGATGCCCCTCCCATATACGGGAATACCGCATAACGCCGTTGTATGGGAGGGGCATCCCCGAAGCCGCATTCGGGGAATGATGAAGGCAGCGGGTGCCCTGGTCGGTTTGTTCAATTTCTAGATGTCGTTGTTCAGTCCGTTGCATCTTGTTCCTTCAATTTTCGTAGTCGTGCTTCAATGAGATCGTCAAACTCGTTGTCGCTCTCGTATGACTCTGCCAAGTCGTTGGCATCTTGTCCGCTATCATGGCGCGATTTGAGCGCGAGCAGAGCGCGACGCACATAGCGTTCGCGCAATATATTGTAGTCTTCTTCGCCAATATTGCCAAGTTGGTAGTCTAGCTCGATCTCCTGCAACGCACTCCGCGCCGATTGCTCACGCTCCTGTAAAGCATTCGTATTACTCGCTGTGTTACCATTTCCCTGTGGTGCAACTTGCATCGCATTCTCGGAAGAGAAGCGAAAGAGTGGAATCAGCACAAAGGTTAGTGCGATAATACCAAGGGCACAGGCCAACAAAATCGAAAGTAGCATCAGTGCGCCTTCCTTTGTGTGTGAGCAGAGCCATTGCGCTCAAAGAGAATATCGTCCGAGGCAAGTTCACGTTCAAGTTGCACACGATACTGGGCTACCTCTTCCTCGTCGAGGTCGGTAGCGTCCTCTTGTATGTTACCTCTTTTTTGCACTGTATTGCTCACAAATGTTGTCGAGCTACTTGCTACAGATACACGCCAATCGCGCAATGTAAAAAAGATGAGGACGAGTCCACCAAGTAACAACGCAATAGGGACAAGCCACGTTAGCATTGAGAACCCCCACCACTGCGGTTCCCATACAATCTGATTTCCGTAACGATCACTAAAAAACTGGATAATCTGCGAATCCGATTGACCTGCCTGTATCTTTTCACGGATAACGCTCCGCATCTGCTGTGCTAGCGTCGATGAAGAATCAGCAACGGACTCACCCTGGCAAATCGGGCATTTCAACTGCGAACCGATACGAGATACATGTTGGTCTAACGTCTCATGAGTCGCTGCTACAAACGCCATATACGACCACAGAGCTGCTACTATCAAGAGAATTGCAACAAGAATGAGGAACCAGGGCGCCCGCAAGGGGACGCCCCTCCCATACGACGGAACGTTGGGAGAGACTTCGTGTATGGGAGGGGCGTCCCCTTGCGGGCGCCCTGGCTTGACACCATTTATGCCATGCAATTGCGCTTTCAAGCCAGCACCTCCTTTGCAGGTGCGGGAACCGCGACACGTTGCTTCGCAACCACCTTGCGGCGTTCAGGCCACCAGCAGATAACGCCACCGAGCAACATGAGCAGACCGCCGTACCAGACAAGCGAGGTGAGCGGATTCACGTAGATGTGAATGGTCGCCTCGTCTGGTCCCTGGAAGTTTTCCAGCACTACATAAAAGTCGTTCAAGCCAATCGAGGTGATAGATATCTGGCTGGCTGGCTGATCCTGGAAACTATGATAGAAGGTGCGCCCTGGATAGATGTACTGTTGTAGCTGATTATTGCGCCAGATTTGTATCTGCGCCGTGAGAATCTCCTTGTCCGGCTCTTTGTCGTCGATATTGCCAAAGAAGACAAGACGATTGCCCGCCATCGTGACCTCTTGTCCCGATTTGAGTACGGCATCCTTCTGTGTTTGAAAGAAGTGCGAGCCGATTACACCAACGGCTAGTAGTGCTAGCCCTAGATGCACAACATAGCCACCGTAACGCTGCCGATAGCGATTGAATAGCATGTAAAGCGCAACGATATACGGCTCACCGTGTGCATGACGCACACGCATACCACGCCAGAGTTCATAGAGAATGGCACCTCCGGTAAATGTACAGACCGAGAAGCCAATGTTGGCGGCGACATTCGTAACGCCGACGAGCGGCAAAATGATGGCACAGAGCGCGGCAAACACGGCTGGAACGCTTAGGTTTCGCCATAGCGAGCGCAGAGCAGTTCGTCGCCACGCTAACAAGGGACCAATACCCATCGTCAGTAGTAAGAGGACAAAGAGCGGTCCATTGACATTTTCGTAGAATGGAGGCCCTACCGTCATTGTTTGCTTTTGTAGCGCAACCGAGATGAGTGGAAAAATCGTTCCCCATAGTGTTGCAAAGGTGATACCAATGAGTAGCAGGTTATTTAGCAGAAAAACGCCTTCGCGTGAAACCACCGAGTCGAACTCTTGCTCCGGCTTGAGTCGCGGTAAACGGTACAGGAAGAGAGCCGTTGACGCCACAATTACCACAATTAGAAATACCAGAAAGTACGAACCAATCGCGGAATAGGCGAACGAATGCACAGAGCTAATGATGCCGCTACGTACCTCGAAGGTGCCGAAGATCGACAGCGCGAACGAGGCCATTACCAGCACCAGATTCCACACTTTGAGCATGCCACGTCGCTCCTGCACCATTGTCGAATGCAGAAACGCCGTCGCCGTCAGCCAAGGAAGCAGGGCCGCATTTTCTACAGGATCCCAGCCCCAATAGCCACCCCAACCAAGAACGTGATAAGCCCACCATGCGCCGAGAATTAGTCCCGCCGTCTGAATTGACCATGCCGCAAGCATCCAGCGACGAATCGAGCGCAACCACTCGCTATCAAGCTTGCCCGTGATAAGCGCAGCAACTGCAAAGGCGAAGGGTAGAGCGAAACTCATGTAGCCCATCAGCAGCATGGGTGGATGAATCAACATGCCAGGGTCCATCAACAATGGGTTGAGACCAGCACCATCCGCAGGAGCGGGACCTAAGATACGCACAAAAGGGTTCGAGACAGAGGTTAAGACGAGAAGCAGAAAGGTCTCGATAGCCATTAACGTGACAATAACGTATGGGACAAGAATCGCTGGAGCGCGGCGCGACGTGAAAATGAAAATGGCAGAGAAGACGCTCAGCATCAAGCCCCAGTACAGCAGCGATCCCTCTTGCCCACTGTAGAATGCCGAGGTCGTGTAGTACCATGCCATCGACAGGCTAGAGTGGTCGGAGACATACTTCATACCAAAGTCATGTGTCAAGAACGATTCAACCAGAGCGTAAGAGGCCAGAATTAAGAAGGCGGCTACCACTAGAACACTCCGCTTAGCGCTCTGTATCAACGCTTGTGATGAAGCGGGGACGCGACGGACTGCTCCGACAATGGAGGTAATCATCGCCAGCACGGAGAAGCCTAGAGCTAAAATAAGTGCAATGACGCCTAAATCTGAAAAATGCACGATGAGTATATCCTTACCATTACTGCGCTGATGGAGTTGCTGATTGAAACTTCGATGGACATTTCGCCAGCAACGTATCAGCCTGAAATGTGCCTTTGCCGCTATACTTTCCCTCGACCACCACCTGAATACCGGCGCGGAAAATATCGGGCACAACACCGCTATAGCTCACGGGCAATGTCGCCTTGCCATCATTGATTATAAACGAGATGCGCTCGTTGGCATCGTCACGCACAATCGTATTTGCCTGTACCACACCCGCGACGCGTACCGACTGTGTAGAACAGGTTGTGCATTTGTGCAGTTCGGTCACAGTCATATAATAGACAGCACTGGCCTGTGTATTGATGAAGACAAGATATAGAATGGCACCCAGCACGGCGATACCCGCGAGCAAGAAGCTCAACGGAATACGTTTTTTACGATGGGGTACATTTGAAGAAGTCTTCGCTGTAGGTGTATCTACCGCTGATTGCACAGTTGTAACCTCTCTATCATCCGAAAATAAATATTACGATAATCTACGAACAGGGAGACCGCAACGGTATCCCCCACAACAAACGGGGAGAAAAAATTTTTGGGGCGCCCAGTAGGGCTGACA
>CAXUHG010000015.1:36418-62944 GCA_964250805.1 uncultured Ktedonobacteraceae bacterium
GGGCCCCCAAAACACATGGTGAAAAAAATAGTTGGGGGGGAGACCCTTGCGGTCTCCCTGTTCTCTTCAATGTGACGCAACTGTCATAGCAAATAACTGATTGAGAACCGCACCGAGAATAAATACTAGGATACCAAGAGCGAGCATAAGCTGCGGTGCAGCCTTTGAAAGCCGCGTTGTGCGCTTGGCAAGACGTCGAATATTGCTTTGTCCAATATAGAGCGCGAGAACGAATAATCCGATAGCACCTGCTATCTTGAGTACCAGTACAATCAAATAGGGCAAACCAAGCGTTGTCTGCGTCAGTCGGTCAAATGTGAGATATGCACCCGTCAACAGCAGTACGCCAATGCAAATATTGACCATACGTTTGAACAGGTTCGCCACATTGCCCGCAACTACCGGCGTTGCCCCCCCTAGACGTAGCGCAGGAATAACGACAACCAGATACATAATGCTACCACCAACCCACGCCGTCGCCGCAAGTATATGTGCCACACGCACAATCACCAGCAGCACCGATGCCGCATCAAGCATCACGACGTAATCTTGCTCAAGCCACTCTTGAGACTTGCATCATCGAGCGATGTATTCCACGTTGCCCGAATCGTCCCTTGCCGATCAATAAAAAACGTCATGGGAAAGGTCGTGACACCGTAGTCGATAGCCGTGTTACCTGTGACAGTATCAACTACGCTTGCATAAGGAACACCATATTTCTTATTGAAGGCATCGACAACACTCAAGCTCTCGCCCGCATCTACACTGATGAACTTTACGCCTTGCGCCTGCATCCTTGATACATTCTTTTGCAGGAATGGCGTCTCATCCTGACAAGGCTGACACCACGACGCCCAGAAATTGATCACAACAGGCGTACCTCTATAGTGCGAAAAGGGAACTTTCTGCGTGCCATTAGCCGATGAAAGTGTCAAGTCTGGTGCTTGCTTTCCTAGCATCGCACTATTTCCGTTGCTCGTCGATGAAGAAGCATTATTGCTAGCCTGTTGTGATGGCGTGACAAGCAGCATTACCAGTGCAACGAGTAGACCGACATTCAGAATACCCACTACCACAAAAATTGTGATGTTGCGCTTTCGGGACCGCTTCTTCTGCACAATTGATGGTTCGAGCGTCTGTTCTGTTGTCACCAACTCTTTCTCTTGTGACTCATCGTGTACGTTAACTTCCATAATCGTCCTTCACAACCTAGCTGGTCTTATTCATCAGACCGATTATGATGCTTTCACCTGATACACAACTTGCGGTTAAACAGAGTGACCTTACAATAACCTAAACGAGAGAGGAGAGGGAAAGTAGCGACATTGACACTCCCTTTCTCGCTGTGATACTCTTCAATAACATTGTGATGAAGAAGACAATTTCTTACGTATGTATTTTATGGAAGCGTTCCCATACTTGAAGTCGAGTATGGTAGATAGCTTCGATAAGCGTCCAACGTAGGCAACTATGTAACATTGTACACAACAACTGTGTACCTATCGGCCCAAAGGAGGGCTTGCATGCACTTTCTTTCCTCATTCCGTTGGAAATCCCTGTCACAACTCGCGCTGCTCATCCTAACCATTACGGTTCTTGCACCACTAGCAGCTTGTGGCGGCTCCACCTCTACTGGCAACTCTGGTGGCGGCAGCAGCAGCGGTGGTCTCGTAAAACTGACCTTCGCATCTTGGGTGCCAGGAGTCGATCAAGCGGTGAACCTGTTTAACAGTTCGCATCCGAACATTAAGGTTACAGTGCAATCGGTTCCCGCCGGTAATAATGGCACCTATGCCAAGTTCCTCACAGAGATTCAAGCGAAAAACGCGCCCGACCTCGGTCAGGTTGAGTATCAGTTTCTGCCAACCTTCGAGGGCACAGGCGGCCTGCTCGACATGTCTGCCTACAACGCTGGTTCGATAAAAGACCAGTTTGTGCCGTGGACATGGAGCCAATCAACACAGGGCAGTGCTATTTACGCCATTCCACAGGACACAGGCCCAATGGCGATGTTCTACCGCGCTGACCTCTTCAAAAAGTACAATATAGCCGTGCCCAAGACATGGGACGACTACGCCGCCGCCGCCGCGAAACTGCACGCCGCCAACTCACAATACTACATCACCGACTTTCCACCAAAGGAAGCAGGTCAGTATATTGGCTTTGCTTGGCAGGCTGGCTCCAAATGGTTCCGCATCAATGGTCAGTCATGGGCGGTTGCTATCAATGACGCAGCCTCAAAGAAAGTTGGCGACTACTGGCAGGGTCTGCTCGACAAGAAACTGGTTAAGACGGATCCCGACTTCTCGCAAGCATGGTACAACGACCTGCAAACAGGTGGTGCCGCTACCTGGATTTCGGCAGTCTGGGGCGCGAATACCATCCTCTCCAACGCTCCTAAAACCTCTGGCGACTGGGCTGTTGCACCTATGCCACAATGGACAGCGGGTCAAAATGTTGCGGGCAACTGGGGTGGTTCTACGACGGTTGTGTTCAAGAACACGCAACATCCGAAAGAGGCAACAGAGTTCGCCATGTGGCTCAACTCTAACGCCGATAGCGTGAAGAGCATGGTCTCGACGGCTCAACTCTATCCAGCCCTTTCGTCGGCATTGAGTACTCCCGCCACTGATGCCGTTAAGACATTCTACGGTGGTCAGGATATCAACACTGTCTTCAAAGATGCATCCAACAATGTTGATATAAACTTCCAGTGGGGTCCCACAATGAACCAGGTCTTCACCGACCTTGGCGACAACTTTAGTAACGCCGTTGATGGCAAAACGACGCTCTCCGCTTCACTCGATAGCGTGCAGAACAGCACGATAGCGCAAATGAAAAAGCAAGGTTTTAGCGTCAGTTCATAAAAAATGGAATGTTGGTTGTACCATATATGGTACAACCAACATTCCATTTTTTATGAACAAATTCTCTCCCATAATGGCGTTACATAATAGAGAGGAAAGGTATCTATGGCTCTTGAAACGACCTCTTCACGCGTCGAATCAGTAGTCGCAAAGGGGCGACTCCGCAGAACAAACTACAGCACGCGACGCGCACTTACCCCTTATCTTTTTCTTGTTCCCTTTGGCATCTTCTTTATCATGTTCTTTATCATTCCCATCTTTTATGCAATATATCAGAGTCTTTTTCGCTCGCAGCGTAGCGGTCTCGGTCTAGGAGCACCAACCATTTCATTTAATGGCTTAGGCAACTATCACGATGTCTTCGTCGATACAAGATTCTTTGAAGGTATCGGGCGCCTCTTGCTTTTTGGCATCGTACAGGTGCCTGTAATGCTAGGATTGGCATTAGTACTGGCACTCTTGCTCGACTCCGCAGCGGTGCGCCTCAAAAGCTTTTTCCGTATCGCCTTCTTCATTCCCTATGCAGTTCCAGGAGTTGTTGCCGCCCTTATCTGGGGTTTCCTGTATGCACCACAGTTAAGTCCCTTTGTAAAAGGTTTTGCGTCACTTGGCGTACACATAGACCTGCTTGGGGGCAACACTATTCTCTGGTCGATGGCGAATATCGTGACATGGGAGTTCGCAGGCTATAACATGCTGATTATCTTCGCAGCCTTACAATCTATTCCAGTAGAGCTATCGGAGGCGGGTCGTCTTGATGGCTGTACAGGTATCGACATCGCACGCTACATCAAGATTCCAATGGTCGCACCCGCTCTTGTCCTGACCTGCATTCTCTCGATCATCGGGACGCTCCAGTTGTTCACCGAGCCGCAGGTGCTATCGCAGATATCGAATAGCATCACCAGCACCTACACGCCGAATCTGTACGCCTACTTTACAGCGTTCAACGACAACAACTACTACTACACGGCTGCCCTCTCAGTGGTGCTTGCCATCGTGACCTTTATCTTTTCGTTCGGCTTCTTGCGGCTGACACAGCGACAGTCAGGAGTATAAAAGATGTCAACAACTTCGCAAACATTCGATACTTCGGGTACACGAGAAGCGGCGGCGACAAAAGTTGCGCAGCGACAACGGACGAAGCGCGTGCGCCCTTCAAACGTAATAGCGATGGGCTTTCTCTTCCTCGCTTCGATCTACTTTCTCTTGCCTGTTTACTGGATGGTGATTTCGTCCACCAAGACCTCTGGCGATCTGTTCGGAACCAATGGCCTCTGGTTCGCTAGCAACTTTAGCCTATTCGACAACTTAAACCACGTCTTCACCTACGATAGCGGACACTATAGCCTGTGGGTTCTCAATTCGTTCATCTATGCTACATCGAGCGCGTTAATCGGCACACTCTTCTCGGCGATGGCGGGCTATGCTCTTGCGAAGTACGTGTTTCGGGGACGCAATCTCATCTTCTCGATCATTCTCGGCGCAATCCTAGTTCCTGCCCCTGCCCTGGTTCTGCCGCTCTATCTGCTTATGAGTGGCCTCAACCTGACGAATACCTACCTTGCGATCATCCTACCTAGCATCGTAAGTCCATTTGGCGTCTATCTCTCACGTATCTATGCCCAGGCATCGGTACCGGACGCTCTATTGGATGCTGCACGCGTCGATGGTGCAAGTGAATTCCGCACCTTTTTCTCGGTTGTGGTACGTATCATGTCGCCTGCTCTAGTGACAGTCTTCCTGTTTCAGTTCGTCGCGGTCTGGACCAACTACTTTCTGCAGTACGTCATGGTTAGTGACCCGAACCTATATCCGGTCACGGTCGGTCTAGCAACTTGGAACAGTTCATACACCAGTGGTGGCGC
The DNA here is from genome assembly GCA_964250805.1 of uncultured Ktedonobacteraceae bacterium. Taxonomy (GTDB): domain Bacteria; phylum Chloroflexota; class Ktedonobacteria; order Ktedonobacterales; family Ktedonobacteraceae; genus JBBQVS01. The sequence goes on from CAXUHG010000015.1 coordinate 41,154, forward strand.
ACAGCAGTATGTGTACAGCATTATCGTCACAGGGTCGCTCCTCTCGGTGCTGCCTCTGATTATCGGCTTTCTGCTACTGCAACGCTACTGGCGCAACGGTTTAACATTAGGAAGTGTCGTGGGATAGTAAGACATACAACATACAACAATGACCTCCGCACGGAGGTCATTGTTGTATGTTGTATTTTTGTAACTACTTTTTGGTGGACTTATGAGCCTTGTCGTCCTTGTGTTCAACTTTCGCCGAACTCTCGTGCTTCGTGTCGGCTTTATGACCTTTGTCGTCCTTATGCTCAGCTTTAGCAGTCTTACTTTCGCTTTTATGCTCAGTTTTCGTACTGGAGTGAGCCGAACTAGTCTCTTTCTCGGAGGCATCGCGGCTCACGAGTTTGAAGAAACGGCTTTCTTCGCCACTTGAGGTGTGTTCTTGATACAGGAAGGCGAGGTTTTTCTCATCGAACTTCTCGAAAAACTCATCCCAGCTAATCTCTTCAAGTGAGCCTGCACCGCTATAGCCTGGGAAGTCGATGCGTAGCACACCAGCTTCGCCATCCTTCTCTGTACTCTTTACCGTTGCAGGTTTTCCCCCTCGCGCCTCTGACCATTTTTGTATTGTCTTATGATCCGTTGTTGTCTTTGATTCGCTAGCCATGAATAATATACCTCCAAAGGAAACTACATTTTTCGCGGATGACACCTATGTCATTCAATGCTCTTTTTGTTCACGTTGCAAGTACATTCATCGTTTCAGTTAATAAAAACACAACAAGGCAGAAGCGCAATTGCGCTTCTGCCTTGTTGTGTTTTTATTGACTGAAACTACGCCATTGTCGCGGGCGTCAGTTCAACCTTGACCCAGCCGTCTTCGCGCTCGTCGAAGGCTTTGTAGGCATCGAGAGCGGAGGTTAGAGACGCATGCTGCGTCAATATCTGCGTCGGGTTTACCATACCTGTACTCACGAGACTCATGAGTTCGGGTATGTATTTGCGATGTGGGCAATGTCCCATTGTCAAGGTAACGTTCTTGTTCATTGCGACACCGAGCGGGAATACCTGCACCGTTTCAGGATAGACACCGATAAGAGCAATTGTGCCGCCCTTAGCAACCACATCAGCCTCCCACAACAAAGCCTGAGATGGTGCATCGCCTGGATGAAAATTATCGCCCTGCGGATTTTTCTCTGGCTCGACCTGCTGCTTCTCCTGATTAAAGGTTTTGGTTTGCAGCAGCGACTTAGCCTGTTGAATAATGCCGCCATGTGGACGATTAGCATCGACACCAACTGCGTCAATCACACGGTCTACGCCAATCTTGCCCGTGAGCCGCTTGATGGTTGACACAGGGTCTTCTTTGTCATAGTTGATCGCCTCAGCCCCCAGCTTAGCCGCTAACTCCAAACGCGAAGGAATGGCATCAACGGCAAAGATGCGACCCGCACCCATGAGTTGTGCGCTCAAAATTGCGAAGAGACCAACAGGGCCACACCCAAAGACGGCGACGGTATTGCCCGACTTAATCTGTGCGAGGTCGGCGCCATAATAGGCTGTCGGGAAGATGTCTGAGAGCAGAATGGCCTGATCGTCAGTCACGTTATCAAACAACTTCACCAGTACATTATCGGCGAAGGGGATACGCGCCTTCTCAGCCTGTAAGCCGTTGAAGGGACCGCTAGGCTTGGGGCCACCAAAGAAGGCTGAGACGCCACGCGGTCCGTTCGGATTCGCGTTCAGGCAGAGATCGTATCGCTCTTCCTTACAGTGTTCGCAATAGCCACAGGTGATCGACGAGGTAACAACAACACGATCCCCAACCTTGATATTTTTGACATCAGAGCCGACCTGCTCAACAACACCAACCGCTTCATGTCCCATGATTGTTCCGGGCACCATCTGCGCCTCGGTGCCACGCACCATATGCAGGTCGGTACCACAGATTGCGCTAGCGGTCACACGGATAATCGCATCTTTCGAGTCTTGTAGCGTTGGCTCTGGCACATCATCCACACGGATATCGCCAATGTCGTGAAAGACTACAGCTTTCATGGATTTCCTCTCTTCCTTACTATTGCTGTACCGCTGGTAGAAGTTCAACCTTGATCCACCCCGGTTGCCGCTCGTCAAAAGCTTTGTAGGCATCAATAGCCGAGGTCATAGGCTCACGCTCGGTCAATACCGTCTGCGGATTGATCAAGCCAGCCGAGACCATGCTCACCAAAGATGGCAGGTACTTACGATGGTTACAGTTGCCCATATTGACCTTGAGCTGCCGACTCATCGCCAAACCAATCGGGAAGAACTGCATCGTCTGTGGATAGACGCCAATGATTGATAGTGTGCCGCCCTTTTCAGCCGCCTCTACCTCCCATTGCACCGCTTGTCCGGGCGCATCTCCCTGATGCCAGTTGCCATTTTTTGGCTTATTCTTGGGTGCAACCTGCTTCATCTGCTGCTCGAACTGTGACTCCATCGAGTCAGCCTTCTCCGAGGCCGGACCTGAGTGCGGACGATTGGCGTCAACACCAACGGCGTCAATGACGCGTCGCGCACCACGTCCCTGTGTCAGTTCTTCAATTCGTGCCACAGGATCAACCTCGTTGAAATTGATTGGCTCGGCACCCTGTTGACGCGCCATCTCTAAACGCGAAGGAATGGTATCGACTGCAAAGATACGCCCTGCACCCATCAGCTTCGCGCTGGCAATCACGAACTGTCCCACAGGGCCGCAGCCGAAGACTGCAACGGTATCGCCCTCTTCAATCTCGGCAAGTGCGGCTCCAAAGTATGCTGTTGGGAAGATATCTGAGAGTAGGATTGCTTGATCGTCGGTCACATTGTCTGGAATTTTGACGAGGCCAACAGTGGCGAACGGCACACGCGCATATTCCGCCTGCAAACCATCGAAAGCACCCGTTGGTACAGGACCACCAAAGAAGGCAGTACCAGAGGAAGGACCGTTTGGATTGGCAACATCGCACTGTGCATAATACCCTTCGCGGCAGTACGCACAATAGCCACAGGCGATAGTGGAAGGAATAATCACGCGCTCACCTACTTTAATGTTACGCACATCGTTTCCTACAGCTTCGACGACACCAACGCCCTCATGCCCAAGAATTGTTCCTGGCTTCATACCTGGAAAGGTGCCACGTACCATATGCAAGTCGGTACCACAGATCGCGCTGGACGTAATATGCACAATAGCATCCTGTGGGTCTTTGAGCTTAGGCTCGCTCACGTTGTCGAGCCGAATGTCGCCCAGCCCATGATAGACAACAGCTTTCATATTGCTCTCCTTGTCAAGAATTACTTTTTATGCTTCTACTTTGCGATATAGTGTTCTGTAGACACCAAGATACACGAACAGGAGAGAAGAAACGTTACTGTAGTGTAGAGAATTCTTGATGGCGAAGACAAGGGCAAGCCATACAATATAGTATGATAGGCTTGCCCCATTGGTGACAATTAAAGTAGGAGAATATAGTTGCGAAACGAGCAAAAATGAGAGACAATCTTTTATGGCAAAGGATTCTGCCCCATGAGGCGTGTCCCCATCATGGCTGACTTTCTCACCACATCAAAACCATACTGGGTCATTTCCGTTTCGTACTCGCGCATTGCGTCCGGGAGTTTTCGCCGCCCATGAATGACATCTTCCAGATGTCGTCCAAGGAGTGCGCCGTCACGCATCGCGATGTTGGCTCCTCTCCCTAGCGTTGGTGTCATCGCGTGAATAGCATCTCCTAAGAGAGTGACGTTCGCGGACTTGGGCATCTCGCATGGAATACTCGTATACATTTCAACGTAGAAAAATGATGTCGGATCACCATGAGCCGGAATCGCCCTTGAATTTTCAGGCCATTCTTGCATGAGTTCTACAGACAACTTCTGAAGGTCCTCGCTCCTGAAAGCCCTAAGGCGAGAGTCGTCTCTCCCAAAGAGTTCCTTTCTTCCTCCGACAATACACACAACGTAGTCGTCTTGTGACCGGAGTTCGGCTTGCGGCATGAATTGAGATGCCGCCACATCAGGACGTGTCGGAAACACTACCGGCCCAAGACCTAAAAAGAGTTTTTGGGAATCAACAGCAATCGTAAACACATCTTCACGCGCTTGATATGGCACATATTTCATCGCATCGGAAATCGGGATGCGACCGTAGATGGCACGCACACCTGTATCTTGAATGTCTGCATAAGGGACACGTTGTTTTCTGATCTTCGACCGAATTCCGTCAGCTCCTACTAAAAGGTCCCCTTTGGCTGTTGTTCCATCCTCGAAAGTCACGGTGACGCCCTGCTCATAACTTTCATACTGAGAAAGTTTTTTTCCGAAATGAACGGTATCTTCCAGATTGGTGAACAATATCTGTCTTAAAGTCGCACGGTTCACATTCAGGTGGGAAGGAAGTTCATCAGGCGAGTCTCCTTGCGTACTCCCATGCTCGTCACTGGGCAGGCGATTTTGGACCACAAGGTTCGTATCAACAATTGTGGTAAATGGAAGCGGCTTCATGGAGGTCGCATTAAAGAGTTGGTAGAGTTCGGGGGTAAGTGACTGATACAGCGCATTCACTCCATCTGAATCAATGTGTAGCCTGTACCCTTGTGGTCGATCCCACAGGCTTGTATCTCGCTCAAAGACTTCAACGTCAACGTCGTGCTGACGAAGTGCTTGTGCTAAGCAAAGTCCACCTAAGCCTGCACCTACAATAAGAACCTTTAAATTTGCCATTGTGTATGTTCCTCTCCTTTGGTTAGGAAAGGACGTACTGGAGGCCAATCTCGCTTCGAGAATGGATGCCTGCACGAACGCAAAACGTCACCCGGACTACCTACCGGGCTGTGACTTTCGCACGTCCACCTTGATTATACTACTGTTTCTCTCATCTTTCAAGTCGAACACGCGTGTTCTGTTTCAAATTGGGGACATCCTTTTAGGGTGTCCCAGATATTTTGAAGACTTACATGGTATGATATTTTCACAAGTAGTCCGTCTTCGGACTACACTTTGGTTATCATTCGGTCTGCATTGGGACTGAAATGTGTGAGTGTCTTATTCAAAGGCACAGGAAAGCAACGAGGAGGAGCCAAGGAGAAGCTAAATAATAGAAAATATGATAGTAAAGTAAAAGACGCATATTTTGAAAAGAGGTATACAGCATGTCTGGTTGGGAAAATTTCCTGGTTGCGCAGGTTGGAGCCTCGGCAGCACTAGCGGGGCTAGTCTTCGTTGGTGTCTCGATCAACCTGACGCGTATCCTGAGTTCTGGCAGCTTGCCTGAGTATGCTTTAGAGGCACTGGTGCTACTACTGGCTGTTCTGGTTATATCCTCACTGTTGCTGGTACCACAGCCGCTGACAGCAGTAGGCATCGAACTCCTGCTCGCGGGAATCGCGGATACCACCATTCTCTTATTTCTCGTGGCCTACACGCGCCGCAAGATCGATCCACGCTACTATGGCTATCTCTGGTTTCGCGCAACCCTCAGTGTGTGCGCCACCTTGCCCTTTGCAATCGCGGGCATCACAGTTCTGGTCTGGAACACAGGCGGACTCTACTGGATTGTCCCGGCAACACTGCTTTCAATTATCGTCGCCATCTACGACGCTTGGGTACTCCTAGTCGAGATCAATCGGTAATGGACTTTCAGAAAAGAATGAGGTAAATGAAGGATGCGCATATGGTGGAGAATGTCCAGCATATCCCGGAGTGGGATGCTGCCCGACAATTTAACCGCATTTCATGGTATACTATTTCTCTAAAGTAGAGACATGTACACATCGAGAAGCAAGGGGCACACCACTATGCTCAACGCAACATCGGTACAGGCGGTCAACGAGTCGCGGTTCTCGCAACAGTTCATCAAACCGTTGTATGAGTCGTATTGTTTCGCCAATCTGCCCGCGACGATTGAGTTTTTGTTGACAGGTAAGGGGCAAGCGACGCTTCCACTCGACGCCTTTGGCACGCTACCAACGCACTATGACAGAGTGGTTTTCTTTTTCGTCGATGCCTTTGGCTGGCGTTTCTTTGAGCGATACGCGGAAAAGTACGATTTTCTCAAGACTGTTGTACAGCAGGGAGCCGTGTCTAAAATGACATCACAGTTTCCTTCGACAACAGCCGCACATGTTACAAGCATTCATACAGGCTTACCCGTCGGACAAAGTGGTGTCTACGAGTGGAACTACTACGAGCCGCTGGTTGATGACCTGATTTCGCCGCTACTCTTCTCCTACGTCAACTATGCCGAGGGCGAAAAGCTTCAACGCGACACCGTGAAACGCGCCAACATTCCAGCCGCATCGTTTTTTCCACGGCAGACACTCTACAAGAGACTCAAGGAACAGGGCATAGCCTCGCACATCCTGCAACACCAGAACTACACTCCCTCGACCTATTCCGATGTGGTGTTTCAAGGTGCGAGAACATCAGCGTATCAGACAATCGAGCAGGCATTATTCTATCTTGCTGAACTCGTCACAGTCGAAAACGCGCCGCCTTCATACTACTTTCTCTATTTTGACCGCATCGACTTCGCATGCCATCATTTCGGTCCTTTCTCTAAAGAGTTCGAGCAAGAGGTGGACGGCTTTTTCAGGGCTATGCATGAGCTATTTTATAAAAACATTCAGGGCAAGGCACAAAAGACACTGCTCATTATGACTGCCGATCATGGGCAGATCGAAGTCAATCCTAGAACTACCTACTATCTCGACAAAGAGCTACCGGAATTGCAACCGTACCTCAAAACTAACCGTCAAGGGCATTTGCTAGTACCCGCAGGTTCGGCTCGTGACATGTTTCTCTATGTGAAGAATGAGCATATCGGCGAGGCCATCGCCCTGCTACACCAGAAACTGGCAGGACGCGCCGAGATATACGCAACGCGAGACTTGCTGGCACAACACTTCTTCGGACAAGGTGAACCATCGGAGACTTTGCTGGGACGCCTCGGCAACGTCGTCATTTTGCCCTACAAAAACGAGACCGTGTGGTGGAGTCAGGCGGGCAAATACGACATGCGTTTTCTCGGTCATCACGGTGGCCTCACCCGCGAAGAGATGGAGATTCCATTACTCTTACTGGCTTTTTAACAGAATACATAAAATACAAAAAGGATAGAATGTGTACGTGTACACATTCTATCCTTTTTGTATTTTATATATTCTCTTCTCGCCACAAATGGCGCATCTCCTCACTTGTCTGTAGCAACATTTCTAGCGTCCCCTCGGACTCGACGCAACCATTCTTTAAAACAATAATAGAGTCGGCGCGTTGCAATACGGAGCGACGATGTGAGACAACGAGACAGGTACGCCTCTCGACTGTGAACAGGTGCTGCCACAGAGCCTGTTCAGTTTCGATATCAAGGGCACTGGACAGGTCGTCAAAGACAAGTAGTTCCGCATCTCGCACCAGCATACGAGCCGCCGCTGTCCGTTGCACCTGCCCACCTGAAAGCTTGACACCTCGACTACCGATGACGGTTTGTAGGCCATGCTCCAAACCTGCGATATCACGCTCCATGACAGCCGTTCGGATCGCGCCTTGCAGGTCAACCGCTTGCTCTGGCAAGCCCAACAGCATGTTCTCTTGCAGCGTATCGCTAAATAGGTGCGGCACCTGCGGCGTGTAGGCACTGCGCGGCGGCACAAAAAAGTTTGCGGGGTCTGCAACGAGTGTACCATTCCAGCGAATTTCGCCTGCATCGCACGGCAACAAGCCTAACAGGACACGCAATAACGTTGTCTTGCCCGACGCAACGCGACCCGTAATCACTATGAGCGTGCCGCGCTGTAGAGATAGACTAACACCTTCAATGCCACGTCCCGTATCGGGATAGCGATAGGTGAGACTCTGCGCCTGTACAAGCTCAAGTACTGAGTCTTGCGTCTTTTCAGGTATTTGTAGCTCTGGAAAAGCACCTTTTAGATACAACGGGTTAGACGCGACCAGTGTTTGCGGCGGCGCACCCTGTAACAACCTCGCCATGCGTTCAAACGAAACACGCGTCTGTGTGTATTTCGCAAGCGTGGTCCCAAAACTGGATGTAAACGCGCTCACATTGCCAAGAAACAGCAGAAAGAGCGCGAGATCACCAACACGCAAATTGTTCGCATGTGTACTGAGCGCAACGAAGGCTAGAATAAAACCCGTTCCTAGCCCAACCGTGTTTTGTAATACCGAGTCGATGCCATCGCTCAGCACGGTATCACGTAACATCGACACGCGCCGTTGTTCATTCAGCATGCGAAAATGCTGCACCACCGCCGCCTGTGCCCCTGCGACCTTGATCGCCTGCACAGAACTAAATATCTCGCCAATGCTACTACTCACCCGTCCCGTCGCTTCTCGGCTGCTCTCACGATACTTCGTGAGCCGCCGCTGCATTCTTTGCACAATCGCCACGATACATGCCAGCGGCACAAACACGAACAGCGTGATAGCAACGCTGATATGCAGCAAAATAATAATGGCAACAATCGAATAGAGACCAAGACCTATAGCGGCATGAATCCAACCGAACATCTGCGAAACGTTCTCTACATCGTCACGAAAACGATTGATGACCTCACCCGGAGAATTCGACAACGCCCTCGCCCCTGGCAATTCGAGAATATGCGCCAGCAGATTACGACGGATAAGGCTATCTGTGACAAAGAAGGAGAGTGGTCGCACTATGCCGCCTCCTAACGCTATTCCGTAGCGTGCCAGTGCTGCCCCTACTAGCAACGCCAGAAAGAACCAGAGTCCGCTACTCAGATGCCTACTGATAGGTAGAAGATTGAAAAAGCCCTGCACCGCGAGGCCAAATACGAGACGCGCCAGAAAAAATGGTATAGTCGTCAACACACAGCCAATGAACAGCCACGGACGATAACAGATGATACGCCACAGTAGTTGATAGGTTTTCATGTGGTAATCTCCTCTACCCGTATCTAAAACATACGTCCAATGGTAGGGACCGATTTATCGCGTCCAAGGGGTGAGGTGGGGAAACGCGTGGGCAACGATTCTCTCTGGTGACGGGTGCCCCGCCGCCCCACCCCCTGGACGCAATAAATCGGTCCCTACCGTGTTTGTAATAAATGCGCGAAATGCGAATTGGGATCGTTTGCAAGCTCCTCACGGCTCCCATATTCGCGTATGCGCCCGTTTTCCAATACCAGAATGTCATCGACGTATTGCAACGTTGAAAGGCGATGCGCGATGATAACACCTGTGCGCTGCGTGAAGAGTTTGTGTGTAGCACGTTCAATCAAATACTCCGTCGCAGGGTCGAGACGTGACGATGCCTCGTCCAGAATGACCAACCCCGGATTCTTCAGCAACACACGCGAGAAGGCGAGCAATTGTGCCTGACCAGCCGACAAGCCTTCGCCATTCGCACCAAGTCCGGTATCTAAGCCATTGGGAAGTGCAGCATACCACGCGGAAAGTCCCACATCATGAAGGGCGGCTACGATGTGTTCGTCTTGAAAGGATGTATCGAAAAAGGTCAGGTTGTCGCGTACCGATGCCTGAAAAAGCTGGACATCCTGCGTCACCATACCTATATGCAGCCCCAATTGTTGTAGCGATGTGATAGGAAGAGGTACACCACCAATACAGATTTCACCAACCTGTGGATCGTACAGGCGAAAGAGCAAGCGTGCAATTGTCGTCTTGCCACTGCCAGTACGTCCCACGATGCCAAGCAGTTTGCCAGCCTGGACGCGAAAGTTAAGAGCGTGCAAAATTGGCTCGTCTACATCGTAGCCAAAGGTCACATTGCAGCATTCTACGGAGAGCGCACCCTGTGGCAGTTGTGCCGGTTCTGTACCATCTACGATTGTTGGCTGTGTATACAGCAGTTCTTCGATACGCTGAATACATGCCGTTGCCTGTTGCAAATCTTGTAACTCAAGTTGAAGCTGGTCCAGTGGATCGGCTAAATTATCAGTATATCGGTACATGACATACACCGTACCAACCGTAGCCACACCAATACTCCACAAATAGGCACCCAGAGCAAGCACCAACGCACACCCAACGATAAAGAGGAATAAGAGCGTTGAGCCTGTAAAGTATGAGACAAACTCGGCCTTGCCGTTCGCACGCTGCCAGCGACGTATCAGGCGATAGAAGCGTAGCATAATCGCCTCCGTCGCTCCGTTCGCACGAATATCCTCCATACCAATGAGGTGTTCGCCGAGAAAGCTAGAGAAATCGGCACTGGTCTGACGTAGCACCTTCCACAATGGCGTCGCGCTGCGTCCCATCATCATGAGGAAGGTAAAGACGAGCGCGGAGAAGACCGTCATTACAATCCCAACCAGCCAACTAATCTGAAAAAAGAGTATTAACACGCCTACAACCATCAGCGCGTTGCCTAGCAGATTGATAACGAACTTCGAGAAAAAGTTCGATAGCGCATCAACATCACCGTCGATACGCTCGATAAGCTCACCGGCTGGATGCTCTTTGTGAAAGGTCATATCGAGTGCGAGACAGTGCTCTACTAGATCGGCACGCAACGAATTCGTCGCCGTCCACGCCACGTTTTCGCTCAAATAGAGCGCGGCAATCGAGACAATCTGCCCCAAGATAGTGACAACAATAAAAAAGAGCGCGGCATAAATAAGAGTAAGTGTGGCACCACCGTCCAGAGCGGTATCAATAAAGTAACGCACTATTTGAGGACTGAGAAGTTGCAAACCCACATCGGCAAGCAGCAACAGAGCCATCAGCGTCGTTCTGCCCCATTGCGGTTTCAGGTAGGTTGCCAGCAAAGACAGGTAGCGTCTCAAGGGAAGGCGCATGCGGAGTCTCCTTTTTCAATCTACAGCGCAAACATTTTGCCAGGGAAGCATACCCGAAAAACGCCCAAAAAACATCGTCCTTCTGGACGATGTGGAGTCATTGACAAATGCTGTACAATAAGGGCGTAAGAGAACAAACAAAAATCCTGTACCCACATTGAATGTGGGTACAGGATTTTTGTTTGTTTATTTTTCCTCCAACGCCCATTTCCCAATCATAGCAATTGCGGCATCATCTATCGGTGGATGCTGGAGACCTGCTCGCACATCGCGGTAGTAGCGTTGCAGGGGCAGAGACATCGAGAGGCTGGCGGCACCGACGAGCCGCATAGCGATATCGACGATCTCGATGGCGTAGTTGCTTACAAGATATTTCGCCGCCGCAAACTGGCTGGCGGGTACGCTGTCAGGCTCCGCACTGAACTGTGCCGCGATACCGTAGAAGACGGCGCGGCTCTGCAAGAGTGCTAGCTCCATACGTGCTGCCTTGTCTTGAATATGCGGCACGCTGGCAATCGGCTTGTCGAGCGAGCTTGGTTTACGCTTGCGGGCGAAAGCGATAGCCTCGTTGCGAGCCGCCGTTGCGATACCAAGATAGACGGCGGTCGTTGGGAAGTTCCAAGCTGCGATACGTGTTTGATTTGTTGGATTCGTCGGCACCTGTTGCTCAACAAAGGCATCGGCTCCCACAGGCACGGCATCCAGAATAAGGTCGTTGCTACCACTACCACGCATGCCGAGCGAGTTCCATGTCTCCTTGACCTCGACGCCCTTAGCGGTACGCGGCACAAGAAACGAGCCACGATCCGCATTCAGTGCAGGGAGCTTCGTGTTGTCCTCGATACTACAGGTCACGATAAAAAACGAGAGAATGGGACTACCCGTTGTAAACGATTTACGACCCGTAATAATCCATGAACCATCTTCCTGTCGCTGTGCGGTGGTAGTCGGTTTGCCGCCGCGACTAGGACTACCCGTCGCTGGTTCGCTCGCGGCGGTATTGATAATCGCTCCATCCTCGACAACGGAGCGACAGAGACGCGCAAAAAATTCATTGTGCCCCGTTACGTTTTCCGCCAGTTTACCGATGTTCGCAAGATGCATGCTCATCACTAATGCCGTCGAGCCATCGCCTTGCGCCAACTGTTGCTGTGCCAGCACCACTTCGAGCATATCAGCTCCCCAGCCGCCGAATTCTTGCGGCACCGTGAGCGTCAAATATCCTGCATCACGCAGGTCTTGATAATTCTCAACAGGAAATCTACCCTCCCAATCGTTCTCGTTGGCACGCTTTGCGAACGTCTTAGCGAGTTCGCTCGCAATGCCCACAAGCTTCTTCTGACGGTCGGTCGTAGGATATGCGGGAAAAACCATGAATTATGTGTTCCTTTTATTTTTGTCATGTTGTATTTTCCGTAATATACCATCAATGCACAATTACATTGAACTGTAGGGGTCTAATTTATTACACCCTGTGGGCAACGCACCATTTTGGAGGCTGTGTAGATGTTGTTCAACCCCCTTTGGCATGGTACGTTGCCCACAGGGTGTAATAAATTAGACCCCTACATTAGCTGTGCCGCATACGCAATCAATGTATGCACGCGTTCACCGAATATGGCGAAGCGAGCGTCTTGCGTCTGACCGCGTTTCCAGCGAGCGTAAATCTGTTGCAGGATAACGGCGAGTTTGAAGTACGCAAAGGCCATGTAGAACTGCATCGAGGAGATGTCGCGCCCACTTCTTTGTGCGTATACCTCGATAAATTGTTCGCGTGTCAAAAACCCTGCTGAGGTCGTCACCGTTGGCAGAACGGCTCGCATCTCTGCTGAGTCGTTCGGCTGTATCCAGTAGCAGAGCGATACGGCGAGGTCGAAGAGCGGGTCGCCAATCGTTGCCATCTCCCAATCCAGCACGGCGGTAGCCTGTGTCACGTCTTCGAGACTAAACAACATATTGTTCAGTTTGAAATCGTTGTGAATAAGCGATGGTGCAGGACTTTGCGGCGTGTGCTCCGCTAGCCAGCGTGTGAGCGGTTCGACCTGTGCAATCTCATCCGTCTTAGCATGGAAATAGCGTTCGATCCAACCCTTCACCTGTCGCTCCAGAAAGCCTTCGGGATGCCCCAGCACTCCTAAGCCCGCCGCTTGCCAGTCGATGGCGTGAATATGAACCAGCGTATCCACCGTTGTCAGAGAGATGCCGCGTCCAATCGCCTCGCCCGGCTCTACTCCTGGTGGAAACGTATCGTTCAATACAACGCCGCGTTTGCGCTCCATCACATAGAATGGCACGCCCATGATGCTGAGATCGTTACAGAAGACATACGGTTGTGGTGCCAGTGGAAAGACCGGATGCACTTTTTGCAGCAGACCCGACTCACGCTCCATGTCATGCGCTTTCGGCGGCACTGGACCAAACGGCGGACGACGTAGTACGCCCTCCCATGTCCCTATTGTCAGCAGGTACGTGAGGTTCGAGGCACCCGACGGGAATTGGCGTACCTGCAAAGAACCCTCACCTAGACCCGCAATATGCACACGCAGGTAACGCTCTATCTTCTCCAGGTCGAAATTCTCGCCTGAACGAACGGCAATAGTCTCTTCAACTGGCATAATGGCTACCTTCCTCCCTGCTGTAAAATGTCCTTCTCGCTGGCAAAGTCTACGAAGTATTGAATGGCTTGCGGATTTGCCACAGCGCCCACGCTAACGGCCTTCTCTACAGGCATGCCCAGGAACAGCTTTTTCACGGGTACCTCTAGCTTCTTCCCACTGAGTGTACGTGGCACCTCACGAATCACCACGATCTCGTCAGGTACATGATGCGGCGACACATTACGGCGCAGCTGCTCCTTGATACGAGCCTTCAACGTATCGTCCAGCGTCACGCCTTCGCGCATGACCACAAAGAGCGGCATATAGTACTTGGCTCCTGGTAGCTCGACACCAATAATAAGGCTATCAAGTATCTCCGGGAAGCTCTCGACGATGCGGTACATCTCGCTCGTCCCCATTCTGATGCCCAGGCGGTTGATCGTGGAGTCGGAGCGACCATAGATGATCGCGCTACCTGTAGGTGTAATCCGAATCCAGTCGCCGTGTCGCCATATACCAGGATAGGTCTCGAAGTAGCTATCAAGGTAGCGGATATTGTCGGGATCGTTCCAGAAGAACAGGGGCATAGAGGGCATTGGCTCCGTAATCACCAGTTCGCCTACCTCGTCGAGCAATGTGTTCCCCTGTTCGTCGAAAGCCTGAACATTCGCGCCAAGGCCACGACATTGTATCTCACCCTCGTACACAGGTAGCAATACGGAACCACCGACAAAGCCGGAGCAGACATCGGTGCCGCCGCTCATCGAAGCCAGCCACACGTCCGACTTCACATTCTGATATACCCATGTGAAGCCTTCGGGCGGCAATGGCGAACCAGTAGAACCTATCTGGCGAATTGAACTCAAATCATATGTCTTTTCCGGCGTAATGCCAGCCTTCATACACGACGTGATGTAGCCCGCGCTGGTGCCGAAAAGCGTCATCTTCGTATCTTCCGCAAATTTCCACAATGTCCCCATATCAGGATAGGCAGGGCTACCGTCGTACATCAACACGGTTGTCCCAATCAACAAGCCCCCAATCAGCAAATTCCACATCATCCAACCAGTGGTGGTAAACCAGAAAAACCTGTCACCCTCTTTGAGGTCGAGTTCCAGCGAGACATTTTTCAGGTGTTCCAGCAGAATACCACCGTGCCCCTGCACAATCGCCTTTGGCAAGCCCGTTGTACCGGAGGAGTAGAGAATCCACAAGGGATGACTGAACGGCACCTGCTCAAAGGTCAATGAAGAGGGTTGAGACAGTATGTCCCTCCACGCAAGCGTATTTGGCAGCGTAATCGGCTCATCCTCACCTAGCAGATAAGGGAACAGCACCGTCTTCTGTACTGTTGGCAGAGCTTTTTGTATGTCCGCTACAATCGCACGTCGATCAAACGTTTTGCCACCGTACTGATAGCCATCGACGACGAATAGCACCTTAGGCTCAATCTGCTGAAAGCGGTCAATCACGCTGCTCACGCCGAAATCGGGGGCACAACTGGACCAGATGGCTCCAATACTGGCACAGGCAAGAAACGCCATCAACGTCTCCGGTATATTTGGCATGTAGGCAACAACTCTATCACCACGCTGCACACCTATTTCGCGCAAAGTGTGGGCAATAGCACCTACCTTATAAGTAAGCTCATCCCAAGAGACCTCGCGCATAGTATGACGCTCAGAGCGAAACAATATAGCGGGACGCGAAACCGAGACATTTCTAAATACATGTTCCGCATAGTTCAGTTCCGCACCTGGAAACCATGACGCACCAGGCATTTTGCGTTCAGGCAACACCGTTGTATATGGCTTTGAAGCGATGACAGAAAAATAGTCCCAGATTGAAGCCCAGAAGCCCTCAAGATAGTCAACCGACCATTGCCATAGGGCATTGCGTGCCTCGAAATGCAAGCCTCTTTTCTCCTGTAACCAGCGCATATACTTCGTCATATTGGCCTGTTGGCGCATTGTTTCTGATGGTTCCCACAAAGGCACATGGTCTCCCCGTAGAGTTGTCATGGTATGTCTCCTTCATAGATAAGCAAAAATTCTTCTCCTGTATTATATCCGCTTCTCGTATTGTTGTGGGAAATAGAAAAGCGTTACCTTTCACATGGAACACATTCATTTGTAGGGACAGATGTATCACATCCTTGTGGCAACAACCGTGAGGGAGAGCTGGAACCCACATTTTGACCCCCTTTAACGAAATCTATTGCCAAAAGGACGTGATACATCTGTCCCCGCATAAAAAATCCATTCATGAAATACCTCTACGGTATATAATTTTAAGTATAAATACTATTTCATAGCTACATTTCTACATCAATCTGCTTAAAAAGTTACTAAATTTACTCCAATTTGTATTGACATGTAACCCACGTAATTGCTAGTATGAACACAAGATATAGGACTTTGTATGCATGTAGAAAGAGCAATTTAATGATGAAGTGGCTTTCCTGGTTTCAGAGAGGACGTGCCGACGGACGAGCAGGACAGGCGGTTCTCGATAGAGATGAAAATGCATATCTGTGGTCGAAAGACCGTCACAAGAGCAGTGACGTACCTTATTTTCTTCCCAGCGATAGTCATGAAATCAATCGACTGGACTTCCAACACTTTATGGTGCGCTATGCCACACAAAGAAATTATATTGCTCCCTTGCACGACCCCAAAAGTATTCTCGATGTTGGTTGTGGCACAGGACGCTGGGCACACGAAATGGCGGCACTCTTTCCCCGTGCAAAAGTATTCGGCCTGGATAGCACAGCCGCCCATACAAAAGAGGGCAACACCATTCCTGGTAACTATCGCTTTCTAACCGGGAACGTTCTCGAAGAGCTACCATTTCCCGATATGACCTTTGACTACGTGCATCAGCGCTTCATGCACATGGCACTTCCTGTAAACAAGTGGTCACATGTTGTGCGGGAACTTGTACGCGTCACACGTCCACAGGGCTGGGTTGAACTTGTAGAGTCGGACCTGATTATGCACAATCAAGGTCCAGCGATGAAGCAACTTACCGAATGGGGCTTCACACTTGGGCAGTCGCGCGGCATAGACCCGCGTATCTGTACGCAAATTGGCAATTTTCTCTACCAGGCACGCCTGAGTAACATTCAAACCTATAGAATAGACCTGCCGATTGGCAACTGGGGTGGACGCCTGGGTAACATGGCCGCCACCGATCTTATGGCATATAATCAGGCAATTAAACCAGGAATCATTAGCCATTTCAGAGTATCTTTAGTAGAATATGATAGACTGTCAAGTATGATGCGTAGAGAGTGGGAGACTAACCATAGCTATTTTTCGCTCTACCTTGTCTGTGGTCAAAAACAGTAACCTTTCCTCCAACACATCTCCTATATATATCTTGCCTTCATCAAGAAGACGTACTATACTAGGTCTCTACAAACGAATGTCTTTCTCAAAGATTTGTATGTAATGACACGGAGGGAATTGTGCCAGGACACGATGTTATTTGTGTAGGTGCCTCAGCGGGCGGAGTCGGAGCGTTAGTGAAACTGGTGCAAGCATTGCCAGCAGATATACCTGCGGCCTTTTTCGTTGTGCTGCATATTCCGCCAGAAAGCCCCAGTATGCTTCCCGAAATACTCAGTCGTTCTGGAAAACTTCCGGCGACGCACCCAGAGGATTCTACACCGATTGAACATGGGCATATCTACATTGCTCCCCCAGACCATCACCTGATACTTGAAAAGGGATATATACGCATCATACGCGGACCAAAAGAGAATCGGCACCGTCCAGCTATTGATGTACTTTTTCGTTCAGCCGCCGCCACTTACGGTCCCAGGGCGGTTGGCGTGGTGCTTACCGGCGCACTTGACGATGGTACGGCAGGTCTGTTAGCGATCAAACGCTGTGGCGGAACAGCAGTTGTACAAGACCCAACCGATGCAGCTTATCCAGACATGCCCCGTAGCGCGATAGCAAACGTCGCGGTAGATTATATAATGCCTCTGGCTACTATTGGTCGTGAGATTATCAATCTTGTGCATACGGAGGTCGATGAAACAATGGAACATCCCGTACCCAAAGATATACAGAACGAAGTGGCTCAGGCAAAAATGGTGCTATCGCACCAGAAG
Source organism: uncultured Ktedonobacteraceae bacterium (assembly GCA_964250805.1). Taxonomy (GTDB): domain Bacteria; phylum Chloroflexota; class Ktedonobacteria; order Ktedonobacterales; family Ktedonobacteraceae; genus JBBQVS01. The sequence continues at coordinate 58,676 of CAXUHG010000015.1, forward strand.
GATGATGTGCGCGTCGGCACACCTTCACAATATTCGTGTCCTGAATGCGGTGGCGTCCTCTGGGAAATACACGACGGCAAACTACTCCGTTTTCGTTGTCGTGTCGGTCATGCATTTACGGTAGATAGCATGATGGCTGAACAATCCGACGCGATTGAAGAGGCGATGTGGACAGCGTTAAAGGTACTGGAAGAGCAGGCAAGCATCTCACGTAAAATGGCTGAACAAGCGCGTCAAAATGGTCGCACCTGGATGGCCCAGCGTTTTGAAGAGCGGCAACACGAAGCAGAAAAGCGTGTTGACCTACTCGTAGCCGCCCTACAGAAGAGCGAAACGGTAATTTCGACGGTAGAAGGCGATGATATGCAACAGGAGAAGAGTGTAAGCTAGGAAGGTCAATTCCAACATGAATAACGAAAAAGATATATCATCTCCTGATGGCGATCTTGTGGTTATCGGTGCATCCGCGGGTGGTGTTGAAGCACTTTCGATGCTTGTCAGTACTCTACCCTCGGATTTTCCAGCACCTGTTGTACTGGCACAACATCTTGATCCCAATCGGTCCAGTACGCTTGACCATATTTTGCAGCGTCGCACATCTCTTCCTGTCACCGTAGTTACAGCAAGTAGCACACTTGAAGCAGGACATATCTATGTTGTTCCCTCCGATCACTATATTCTGGTGAAAAATCATCATGTTGAGGTACAGCCAGATCATGCCAAACGACCGTTACCCTCTATTGACGCCCTGCTGTCCAGTGCGGCAGAAGTATATGGAGATCGGTTGATTGCGGTAGTTCTCACCGGCTCAGGTTCGGATGGTGCGGCGGGTTCCGTCGATGTCAAAAATGCTGGCGGCACGGTGATTGTACAGAACCCACGAACCGCACGTTATCCGTCGATGCCAATGGCTCTACCTCCTACTATTGTAGACTTTGAGGTCGAGATTGAGAACATTGGACCGCTACTGTATAGTCTTCTGCGAGGAGTTACTATCGTGCAGCCAGAAGAAAGCACTGAGGATATACTGCATGATATTCTTGAGCTAGTGAGTCTTCAGACAAGCGTTGACTTTCGCCAGTACAAAACATCGACCATTTTACGCCGCATTGGTCGTCGGATGACGGTGACACACACACATACACTACGAGACTACGAAGAATACTTGCGGAGCGATCCAGAGGAAGTAGGGGAGTTAGTCAAAGCCTTTCTTATCAATGTCACACAGTTTTTCCGTGACCCCGATGCCTTTGCCTATCTTCGAGAGGAAATTTTGCCTAAGCTAATCGCAAAGGCACGCGAACACGACAGAATATTGCGCTTCTGGACAGCAGGGTGCGCTACAGGAGAAGAACCCTACTCGTTAGCAATGCTGCTAAGCGACATGTTGAGAGCAGAGCTTTCCACATGGAGTATCAAAATCTTCGCAACCGATCTGGATGAAGCTGCGATCACCTTTGCGCGACGGGGCATCTATTCTGAAAGTCTCCTGCAAGGAGTGCCCGATGACTACCAGAATCACTTCTTTGAACGTGTCGATGCTGGCTATCGTATCGTGAAAACACTGCGTCAAATGGTTATCTTTGGACAACAAGATTTGAGTCGTAGTGCCCCTTTTCCACGCATTGATCTGGTGGTATGTCGCAACGTGCTAATTTATTTCGCACCGGAATTGCAGGACTACGTGTTGAACCAGTTTGCCTTTTCGCTCTCGCCTAGTGGCTATCTTTTCCTCGGTAAAGCCGAAACAGCACGTCCTACTCAATCGTACCTGGAACTTGTCAATAAACAATGGAAGATATACCGCTGCAGGGGTAACGCCTTGCCTTCAGCACGCAACCCAAACTTTCCCAGAACCTCGACAAAATACGTGGAAGGACATGTTACAACTAACTCGAATAAAAGTATGAGCATACCTCACGAACAGGAATCATTTCAAGCAAATACCGATTTTGGGCAATTCAGACGTTTCAATGAGCTAATGCTACGCTTTCTGCCTATAGGGGTTGTCGTCATTGATCGCCACTATCGCGTGCTTACAACAAATGGATCGGCGCGTCGTTTGTTAGGGCTGCGCGATATTACGGGGGAGCAAGATTTCTTACACACGGTGCGTGGCATTCCCTATGCAACCACACGTGACGCCATTGATACCGTCTTTCGCGAACGCAGTGCTATAACTTTGCCAGAGATAGAGCTAGATGCCACGTCAAGTAGCAATGGACGCTTTCTCAGTCTCTCAATAGCTCCAATGCAGATAGATATCAACGCGTCAGACTTTGCTGTGATCAGTATCAGCGACGTTACCGAGCAGGTGCAGATTCGTCGTCAGTTAGAATCTGCGCAGGCTGAACAGCTCCAACTGATGAACGAACTGAATACAGCGAATAAACGCCTAAGCAATGTCAATAAAGAGTTGATGGATGCTAACGAGGAGCTACAGGTCGCCAATGAAGAACTGATGTTGACACACGAAGAGCTACAGGCAAGCATCGAAGAGTTCGAGACGACCAATGAGGAACTGCAAGCCTCCAACGAAGAATTAGAGACCAGTAACGAAGAGATGCAAGCCTCCAACGAAGAATTAGAGACGACCAACGATGAGTTACGAGCGCGTACAAGCGAACTGCAAGAGGTGGCGACGACCCTTGATAGCGAACGCGTGCGACTCACAGAGATTGTCGAACTGGCACCTCTTTACATCTTAGTCTTGCGCGGCCCCAGTTTGATTATAGACGCGTTCAATCCCAACTATGATACGATTTTCGAGGGTCGTGGAGCACAAAACCATCCTCTAAATGAGGTTATCGAGCTTTTCCTGGATAGACAACTTGGCATGATGTTGCTACAACAAGCTCACGAGGTCTATCAACAGAACGAAAGACGTACTATACCGCGTATGCTTACAACATCCTTAGAAGTACAAGATGGTAGCAAAGAAAGCTACTTTGTCTACGCACTGTTACCTTCGCATGACGCACTTGGTCGTGTCAGCGGTGTAATTGTCTACGCTCTGGATGAAACGGAACAACAAAAACAAGAGGTGCGTGAACGCGAAGAATGGGCACAACTCAAGCTTATTTTTGACAATACGTCTTCAGGCTTGCTCGCGCTCTATGATGCAACCACCACCAATCTCTTGATCGCCAATCCAAACTATCTTCATATGCTCAGTCGCCTCCATGAAACACAACCGGACAGGGGTAGCGGCAGCAAGTGGCTCGATACAACTATCGTCACACCTTCTGAGCAAGCCAGTACGCTGTGGCGTGCTATGCAGGAGAATCGTACTCCCATACGCCTGCCAGAGCTTTCCTATACCTTCACAGAAGATAATCAAGAAACCTTCTGGGACTATAGTTTGACACCTATTATAGATAGCAATAGGAATACGCCACGCTTTGTGCTTGTCCTAATGACAGATATTACGAAGCAAGTGTTGGCGCGTCGAGAATTAGAGCGACTTGATAACATGAAGGATGATTTCCTCTCACTTACCACGCACGAGTTGCGCTCGCCGCTTACTGCTATTCTGGGCAATGCACAGATATTACAACGTGGCATGAAACGTATGGCACGACAGCTAGAAGATGAGGATAAACAGCGTGAGCAGATTGAACAATGGGTCAAGATGCTCGACAAAGTTGTCAGCCAGACGAATAGAATCAACTCTATGCTCGGTGAGATGAGGGATGTCACACGGTTTAGCGGTAACGTGTTCGAGCTACACATGAGTGAAAACGTTGATATCGTTGCGCTTATACAACGCGTTATCGAACAATACACAATGGTCGATGGCAGCAAACATTCCATCACCTTTACGCCACATACAAAGATAGAACTAAGCACCATCGACGCCGAGCGCATCGAGCAGGTGCTAAGCAACCTGGTCAGTAACGCCCTCAAGTATAGTCCCGATGGGAAACCCATTAATGTCTCTATAAACGATATGAAAGACACACCTGATACCGTCATAATCGCGGTTCGTGACGAGGGGTATGGAATCAGCAAGGAAGACCAGGAGCATATCTTTGAACGCTTCTACCGTGCCGATAATCGCATGAAGGTTGATGGACTGGGGCTTGGACTCTACATCGCGTATCAAATCGTTACGCAACACGGGGGACGAATGTGGCTAGATAGCAAACCAGGAGAGGGAAGTACATTCTACTTTACGTTGCCACTATCTCAGGAAGCAACCAAGGAATAAATATTTGTCGAGGCCAAACTGAAAAATACGCTGGTCTCAGACACGCCTGAGACCAGCGT
>CAXUHG010000015.1:62954-66579 GCA_964250805.1 uncultured Ktedonobacteraceae bacterium
CCGGCCAACACCCCCCTCGCACACTTTTTTTTTTTTGTTTGGCCCCTCGACAAATATAAGACTTTGCATCCATGCACTCTTCATCTAAAGCAGTCCCCCTAATCTTGTACAGGTTCGCGTTTTTGGCGCCACTCATCGTAGTCTACAAAGGAACCATCATCAACGACATACAGCATGGGCAACATCATTGCGTTATCGTTTCTACGTTCCTTCACCTTTAAACGGTAAATAGCGAGGTCACAAGCACTCGTTCCCGTATAGCCGACACGTCTTGCAATGCCACAAATATCGTTCGGTGTGCCTTGCTTTGCAACTGGGACACGTCCCATTGCGTGTCGTACTGTAATCTGCGCTATAGGTACGGCTGGGATATACATTACCTGCCTTTCATTGCTTTCTCGCTTGTTCACTATATCCCCTTTCTCATCAGAAGAAAGCTCAAAAAATTCTTTGAGCTTTTGGACTGTAAGATTAGTATGCAATAAATTTGTACAAATTACAAGGCGGGAAGATATGAAGCTTGTATGGCGTTCTTGAGCAATTGCAGTAGTATAGAATCCGTTTTTTCTTCTGTCTCTGGCTTGAGCTGTTTGCGCTCTTCAAGCGTTTCGATACAGCGTAGGTAGGCGCGATATAGATAACTGATATCGTGTTCTTGAGTGAAGGAGGTTGTGCCATAGACATTGAGAGCAGCCAGGAAACACTGATTAGCCCGCTCATAGCAGAGTTGAGCATAGTCGTCCTGTGTCGCAATGTGACCTATCATCTCGGCAACTTCGCCTGCAGCAAACAGCACGACAGAGCGTGATGCATCACTACGCAATGGAGATTGGGCGTGTAAAGCGGCTTCGGGAACATGAGGTAATGAGAGTGTCTTCATCGTAAATGTACGTTCTTTTGTTCCAGCGACATTCTGTATAAGCAGCCAAGGGAATGTTTGCTCAACAAAAGTATCCAGCACTTGTTGACAAAGATGTGCAGCTATCGAACATTCGCGTGTCGCAGTTTCAGCGTAATTACTTAAATGGGCGACAATAGCACGTTGTGTGGAAACCCGAACGAGGTATGCTAAAGCAGTGTACAGGCAGTCTTCTACTTCGGCTATAGGATATGTCGTGGTGGGTTTCCACGCCAGAAGAATCTGGCGGCATTGCTCTTCCGCCTCATCAAGTAAGGTCGCACAGTTAATGAGCGGCATCTTGCCCGTCAACCGCGCCTTTGCCGCGGCAATTTTCCTGCGTTGTGTGCCTAGGTCCAGTAACACCATCGCTTGCGCGAGACGCGAACTTGCCTCACCCAAACGATCACTGCTAACCTGGAAGAGTGTACGGCTCTGCACGAAGTAGCTCACCGCACGTTGAAATTCGCGCTCGACCTCTTCGTTTGCATCTTCGGCGGTCAATGTGGCGGTGGTACTGCGATAGACATCAGCATAGATGCAATACCCCAATTTGAGATGCAGTTGAGCCGCTGTCTTTATATCATGTGTGGAGTGAAGCAGTTTACGCGCCTGCTCAAAATGCTCTCGCGCCTGACGGTGGGCACCGATAGCATGATAGTCGTTGCCACAGTTAAACTCAATTTTTAAGCGCAAGGCCGCAAATTTCTCAGCCGTATCATTCTCAGCATTTTTTGCTTCTATCTCCTGTAAGTTCGCTAAAGCCCTTTTATGATAGTCAAGCGCGGTATAATAGGCTTGCCCATAGTAGAAGTTTGTTCCTAGGGCATCCAAAATGGCGGGACGATATCTATGTGGTGCCAGAGCTAGGGCGCGTTCCAGCGACTCTAATGCCGCCACGAATTCCAGTTTTTGCTGTGCAAGAAGTCCAAGCAAAAACGCATAGCGTCCCTGCACGTCATTAGAAAATTCCGCAATGGCTTCGGGAGTCAAAGGTAAAAAGCTGTGTAAGACAGGCAGCGTATAGAGTTCAACCCCTTCCAGTAGTGTGTCAAGGAGCGGCAGGACTCTCTCCTCTACCGCTTGCTCGTCCTTCGTATACACTGCTATATTCGTTGCTACAGAGGATATATATTTCGCATGCTCGGTTTGTACATAAAGATTTTCAAAGTAATCAACAGATTGCCCTAGTTGTTCTGCAAAGAAGTGCATAGCCTCGTAAGAGGGTGTTATTTTACTCCGCTCTACCGCGCTCACATACGATTTAGAGAAGTGTTCTCCCCCCAATTCGGACTGCGTTAGACTTTGTTGACGACGCATTTGCCGTATGTTTTCCCCTACAGGCACGCGCAATATTTCTTGCATTTATATATCCTCTCTTCCTCAGCACCTCTTCATCATCTTTCCCTTTACCAACAAAAAGCACTATGTCGTAATATATTTTACCTATTATAAGCTTTATCAAATGATAAATCAATGGAAATATTGAGAAAGTACATGTACTTATTAGACTTTCGACGCACTTCATAGACATAGGAATAATAGGATGTTTGAGTCGCGTTGTCATGATAAAGATAGAGCAACAAGGAGCCTACATGTCAACTATTCCACTGTTTGAACCATTTTCTCTCCGAGGTATCACGTTTCGCAACCGCATTATGGTTTCACCTATGTGTCAATATTCATCGACCGATGGTTTCGCTACAGATTGGCACCTCGTCCACCTTGGCAGTCGTGCAGTCGGCGGAGCAGCTCTCGTGATGACCGAGGCAGCCGCAGTCGAGGCACGAGGTCGCATCTCACCTCAAGACCTCGGTATTTACCGCGACGAGCATATTCCGATGCTTGCACGTATTACAAATTTTATCAAAGAGCAAGGAGCAATCTCGGCGATTCAGCTTGCTCATGCAGGAAGGAAAGCCAGCACCTATCGTCCGTGGAGCGGTAGCGGTGAGGTTTCGGTGGAAGATGGACGCTGGCAAACAGTGGCACCTAGCAGCGAGCGCTTTTCTGATCGTTACCCTTTGCCTCAAACACTGACGAAGCAAGAGATAGCAGAGATTGTCCAGAGTTTTCGTGACGCGGCTGAGCGTTCGCTTCAAGCAGGCTTTCAGGTCATCGAATTGCACGCCGCGCATGGCTATCTTTTCCATGAATTTCTCTCGCCGCTCTCCAATACTCGCGCCGATGAATACGGTGGCGACTTGCGTAATCGTATGCGCTTCTTACTCGAAACGACCGATGCAGTACGCTCCGTATGGCCCGAAGAACTTCCACTCTTAGTACGCATCTCAGCAACGGATTGGACTGAGGGTGGCTTAACTATCGCCGATAGCGTCGAAATCGCGCAGACATTGAAGAGACACGGCGTTGACCTGATCGACGTATCCTCTGGTGGCAACATCTCTACAGCAAGAGTTCCAGTTGCGAAAAACTACCAAGTTCCCTTTGCAGCTCAGATTCGTCGTGATAGCGGCATTCCTACTGCCGCCGTCGGCCTGATTACGGAGCCAGAGCAGGCCAATGACATCCTACAAAGCGGTGAGGCCGATATGGTCGCACTGGCGCGGGAGCTTTTGCGTGATCCCTACTGGCCCCTACATGCCGCACGCATACTAGGATACGATATTTCTTGGGCACCTCAGTATGTTCGTGCTAAGCTCTAAGAAGAATGCTTTTTGCATCATCATCACAAATGCCCTACAATAGAAGAAGACAACCACGTAG
>CAXUHG010000016.1:0-8251 GCA_964250805.1 uncultured Ktedonobacteraceae bacterium
ATATTCACAAACCATCCATTCGTGCGGAAGGAAAAAGACCATGACGGTAGGATTGGTCATAGTTTCACATAGCGAAAAACTTGCCAGTGGTGCTACGGAACTCGCGCAGCAAATGACGAAGCAACAGGTCGCAATCGCGGCAGCAGGCGGTATGGGAAACAATGACCTCGGCACATCAGCAGACATCATTCAACATGCGATTGAAAGCGTGGATAGTCCCGACGGTGTACTCGTATTTCTCGATATGGGTAGTGCGGTTCTCTCTACAGAGATGGCTCTCGAAATGCTTCCCGATGAGCAACGGCGGCGTGTTGTCTTGACGTTTGCACCTGTTGTCGAAGGAGCGGTTGCTGCTGCTTTAGAGGCAACGCTGAGTCGCTCGCTCTCGGAAGTCAAGGCGGCAGCAGAACAAACCGCGAGTAAACAAAATCTACAAAACCTGAAGCCAATTACGCAAGACGAAGAGGCAGCAATAGAGTCAGTCCCTACAAATGAAGCACCACTAGCTGCCAACGCTTTAGAAAAACAATTTACACTTAGCAATCCCTCCGGTCTGCATGCACGACCCGCAAGCCTGTTCGTACAAGCCGCCGCACCGTTCAAAGCAACTATAGAGGTGAGAACAAGCAAGCGGCAGGCAAGAGCGAATAGTATGTCCGAGTTGTTATCATTGGCAGCTCGCCAAGGCGAAACGATAACTCTACGCGCGAGCGGTGACGATGCACAGACCGCCCTCGACACTTTAGGCGAACTCGTACTCGTCGGCTTCCATGAGACAACCGAAACCTCTCCATCTACTTCTCGACAAGTGAAAGAAAAAAAGAGTGATTATTCGCAATCTGCTAACGAGTTTCACGGCATCGCCACCTCCAAAGGCTTCGCACTAGGTCCAGCTTTCGTATATGATGCGCACGCAATCGCGTTGAGTTCGATTGAACGTCAGACAATCGTTCCCGAACAGGTGACAGCCGAGCAAAAGCGTTTGACAGAAGCGGTCGAAGTCACTATCAAGGAGGTACAGGCATTAGCTCAACGTATGCAACAACAGGTTGGCAAAAACGAGGCTGCTATTTTCGATGCACAAGCTCAATTGCTCAATGACCCAGCCTTGCTCGAAACCGCCTCTGCTATTATTCAACAGCAACACTATGACGCTGCAAGTGCGATAGCACAGGCAGGTGAGCAAAGCGCGGTACAGCTTGAGGCACTTGACGATCTCCTCTTTGCTGGTCGTGCCGTCGATATTCGTGATGTCGTGAGTCGCGTTATACAGCATCTGGGCGGTCAGACATCGGCACGTCAGGACTTCCGTGCCCCTGGTATTCTTGTTGCGCATGACCTTACTCCATCTGATACAGCGCAACTACGACACGAAATGGTACTTGGCATCTGTACAATGCAGGGCGGTCCCACTGCCCATACCGCTATTCTAGCTCGTGCCCTCGGTATTCCCGCGATAGCTGGGCTAGACGAGATACTACTACAACGCGTTTCCTCCGGCGACGAACTTGGTATGGACGCGGAAAAAGGCATCGTCTATCTGCAACCCACAGCCGAAGTACGCGCAAACTTAGAGCAGCATATCGCCGAGCAGAAACAACGACAGGACACACAGAAGGCCGTCGCACAGCAGACGCACGAGCCGCTTCTGATTGACGGGCAACGCATTTATTTGTTCGCAAATATAGGTAGTGCCGTCGAAGCTGAGGCGGCTCGTCAATGGGGCGCAGAGGGTGTTGGTCTATTGCGTACCGAATTTCTCTTCGCCGATAGACAAACTCTACCAAACGATGAGGAGCAACGAACCAGCTATGCACAGGTTTTTCGTGCGTTTCGGAGTAATTCAGATGCTAGCAGCCCAATAGTGGTACGTACTCTCGATGCCGGTGCCGACAAGCCTATGCCTTCTATCCAACCATATCTCCCAGCCGCGAAAGAAGCAAATCCCGCCCTTGGTATGCGCGGTGTGCGTATCCAACTCGCTCATCCCGAACTATTGGAGCAGCAATTTCGCTCACTGTTACAGGCGGCACAGGATGAACATGTAAACTTGCATATCATGGTACCTATGCTCACAACCGTCGAAGAGCTACGTACCGTGCGCACAATTTTTGAACGTGTCACTACTAGCATAAATCTTGCCACACCTGTCCCCCTTGGTATCATGGTAGAAGTACCGGCGTCTGTCATAATGGCAGCGGAGCTAGCACAGATTGCCGATTTCTTCAGCATCGGCGCGAACGATCTGTCACAATACACGCTTGCAAGTGATCGTACCAATACCGCCCTCGCATCTCTCTACACGCCCATGCAACCCTCGGTACTACGTTCCATTCGCCAGATTGCCGAGGCTGGACATGCCGAAGGGAAACTCGTAGCAGTGTGTGGTGAAATGGCAAGTGATATCCGGCTCGCCCCCGTTCTTATTGGGCTTGGTGTTACCGAACTGAGCATGACGCCCAACGCGTTACCAGAGATACGAGCCGTGCTTACAGGTCATACGATGCAAGAGTTTACCCACCTCGCCAACCGAGTTTTGCAAGCCAGCACCGTTGCTGAGGTGGAGCAGATATGTAATGAGTTTGCGAACGGGGCGTAACCACTCATGAGGAATTTCACGGGTGTCAACAGATTTGTTGACACCCGTGAAATTCTCATTATACCATACTTGCTAGCGTTCTCCCAATTTGCCACACATCGGTCGTTTCAAGGTTGCTCAACACCACGACATCGAGGTTTTTGTTGCTATAGAAACCGTTGTAGGCAAAATCCGCCACGCCATACCCCTTCTCGAAGAGCATACCATTATGCTCCACCAGCACCGAGCCGCCTAATGTCCCCTCCGCCGCCAACTTTGTAAGGTATGCATCTATACGAGCCGCCTGCGGAAACGGTTTAAGCGTCACCGTAGGAATTGGCGCGATGGGTGTTCGAGTGCTGTTCTTAATGATGAGCTTGTCGGACACTGTATTGCATGCAATCAACATTACAATGAGAGTAAATAAGAGGAAAGGCAGCAGATAACCCCGCAAGCCATAGCAAGGTTTATGCATGGATATCTCCCTTACGACGGTATTTCGTAGGGACCCGATTTATCGCATCCGAAGCGCAATTCATTGCGCGAAATCTGTACAAACTCTGTATACGGGTTGTTTCAGACATGATCTCGCGTGATAAATCACGCAATGGACGCGATAAATCTGATCCCTACGAAAATTCGCGGAATCAATATTATAGACCGCTACAGACGATATGTCATAAGCATAGCTCACGATTTAGAAAATATCATGCGTCCTTCGACGTATTTTTTACGCCAACGAGAATGTCGCGGCGTTTAATCACGCGATCTACTGAATGTACGAATTGCGTATAAGGCGGCTCATTACGCACGGTAAGCTCCGTTTCGCGCTCAAAAAAGCTAACCATCTCCGCACGCTCGATACGTGTTGCGTTCCATGCCAGTGCTAGCGTCCCCCCCGGTAATAACATCTGCGTCCATATAGGCAATGCATGAGTAAGCAGGGCAGAGATTTCGCCGAAATGTTGAATGCCATAGGGCAAGTCGGCAACTATCGCATGCATATGCGGGCCTCCTGGCACCTCGCGTAGATGCATCTCGGCCTGTACTGTATCGCCATTCACCAACACCAGCATGCGTGTATCGCCTTTGCGCCCAATCTCAAACTGATAGCGACGACCAGCCTTGCGCCCACGTTCATCACGCTCTTTATAATGCATGGGAATACTATTCAGATATTGCCGTACAAAGACTTCTGTCGTCTCGATATCCTGCTTATTCAACTCAATCCCAAACGCGTCATAGCCAGCACTCAAAGCCAGGAACAGCGTCGTCCCACCCCCTGCCAGCGGATCGAGAACACGCAACCGCTCACCAAGTTGTGTACTATACTCGCCCGCGAAGAGTGCCACGTTCAGCAACACCTGCGTAAACACCTCGTTCGTCTTGCCCTTATAGCGTCTTGTCTCCGCCATCTCTAACGGTACAAACGGCATAAACTGTAGCTCCATTGGACGCAACAGAGGACCCTTAACCTCACCCAGCGAGTCGAAATACTCGTACACCTCGCTGGTTGCCCCCAAACGACCCAGCACCGCTAACATATCAGGTACAAGACGCGTCTCATCAAGCGTCACCAAAAGATAGGCTTGTCCTGCTAAAGTAACGGAAGAGCAGTCAGTGATAGCACTTCCGAGAGGGCTAGCGAGGAGTTCCGGCATCGCAAGCGTTGCGACCATATTCATGTACTGTGTGCTGCGCTGTGGGGTGATTTTCAGTGCTAGTTTCATCGCTTCACAGGTACCTGCAACAGTAGCACGACCGCACCAATCAGCAGAATAACACCAAGAATGATTTCAAGGATATTGACGCTACTGATGATGCTCTCGCCAACAAGGGCACCACCAATAGCGAACAAAACGACAACAAGAAGATAACGTAAGTTCGTATTCATGATAAAACAAGGCTCGTTTCTGAGAAGAGTGGATGGACAACAAATATATGTTCGGTTCAGAGTATAGCATATTCGGGAAGTGCTTCTGAAGGCTTGACAAAGAAGATAATGACGGTTTATAATTTTAATTAGATAAACTAAGTAATAGCTATAGTAAGTATTAGTTATACTAATGAAAAAGAGAGGAAATGTATGACCGATTACTCTTCTAACGACACATTGGACATTGCCGAGGAGTTGTTTGCTCTCATTCCCCGCTTACTGAACCGCATTCGCGCGGACATTCCCCGCGATACTGACGATATTGCACCGGAGTGGCGTGATATCTTAGAACTCCGTGCTACAAAGGGGCAGCTCAAGTTGTTGCGCGTTCTGGTGACACGTCAACGATGCACCATGCAGGAATTAGCCGAGCAACTGGATGTCGCGCCGCCAACCGTTACCGTCATGGTCAAACGACTGCTGACTCAGGGATTTGTCGAGCGTATTCGTGACGAGCAGGACTGGCGGGTTGTGCAGGTGTCACCTACCGAACGCGGGCAACGCGCGGTCTTGCGCTATGAAGAGTTCTGGCGTGCGAATCTACAACGTCTTCTCGACCATCTCAGCAAGGACGAACTGACACAGTTACGTGTGGCTCTTCCTATTCTTCGCCATCTGAGCGAAGCAGAACTATGAAGGTAAACTCTTATGCAACCAATAAATTCTGACACTCAGGAACAGACTCTTCCCGAAGCTATCATCGAGGAGGAGCAGCAGGTCAGTACACAGGTCAAGGGTTTGGGACGAACGTTTGTTGCTCTGCGCCATCGGAATTACCGACTGTTCTTTTTTGGTCAAATGATCTCATATATTGGGACATGGATGCAGACCGCCGCGCAGGCATGGTTGGTCTTACAACTCACACATAGCGCGTTGCTACTCGGAACAGTGAGCTTACTACAATACCTGCCAGTGATGATTTTCTCACTTTACGGTGGTGTGCTTGCTGATCGGATACCGAAACGGACGCTGGTACTTGTGACACAATCCATTTCGCTTGTTCAGTCAGCTGTCATGTGGCTCCTGGTGATAACAGGAGTGGTACAAGTTTGGCATATTCTGCTCCTGGTAGCTCTGCTGGGCATCACAAATGCACTTGATAGTCCTACACGAAACGCTTTTGTGAATGAAATGGTAGGGCGTGAAGACCTGCCAAACGCCGTTGCCTTGAACTCTTCGCTCGTCAACATGGCTCGTGTGCTGGGACCAGGGATTGGTGGGGTGCTTATTGCATGGCTTGGCGTTGCACCACTTTTTCTGCTCAACACGCTGAGTTTTATCGCCGTTCTTATCGGACTAGCGATGATCGATACGCGAACGTTATATGCCTTGCCCAGCAAACGAGCGGACGATAAAAAACTTAGTGCTTTTGAGAGCTTGCGCGAGGGTCTCTCCTACTCCTTGCATATGCCAGCCATTCTTCTGATTACAAGCGTTATTGGTGGAGTTGCATTATTCGGCATCACTTTCAATGTGATGTTGCCGCTGTTTGCCACCGAGGTATTCCATGCCGGAGCAAGGGGGTATGGCTTCACTACAGCAGCCTATGGACTTGGTGCTCTGTTCTCAGCACTGTGGGTCGCCTGGGGAAACCGCAAACCGAATATTCGCTTTCTGCTGAGTGCTGCGTTTGTGTTCAGTATACTTGAGATCGCGCTTGCGCTTTCTCCCTTGTACATCCTCGCGTTTCCACTCCTTGTCGGCATAGGATTTGCGCAGATTGTAGTGACAGCCACTGCGAACACGACTATTCAAACGGTTGCGCCCAATCATCTGCGTGGCAGAATAATAAGTGTCTACCTGCTGGTCTATGCAGGTGCCTTACCATTAGGAAACTTCCTGGCAGGTGCCTTAACGACTCGTATTGGCGTCTCAACGACATTCTTGATTGGAGGTACTCTGTGCCTCGTCGTTGCAACTACTGCTTGGCTTTTGCGTAAACCAGCCGAGAAAAGTCTCGAAGCGTCAACTACAGCGATGAGAAGTGAGTAGTTGGCATAAGAGCAAACATGTATCGTTTTTCAATAGAAAGGAAAAATCATTGTCTGATACACAATCAAAAACGGCTCTTTTGGTGATGGATATGCAGGTAGAACTTGGCGCGCGTAACCCCCAGGTCTGTTATACCCCCCCGCCCACACGCCCCACTAGCGCGGCGCCCCGCCCCGCAGCGATTCCTGTAATCTATGTGGTTGTGGCTTTCCGTCCGGGTTATCCCGAAATAAGTCCGAGAAATAAGTCCTTCTCTACTGTCAAGCAACGTCCACCTACATCAATGACCACAGTGGAGATTCATCCTACCATCGCTCCACAGCTAACAGATATCGTGGTCACGAAACGGCGTGTCAGTGCGTTCAGCGGCAGCGATTTAGAAGTGATATTGAAGGCGCAGGATATTTCGCATCTGGTACTCTGTGGTATAGCGACCAGCGGAGTTGTCTTATCAACACTACGGGAAGCGGCTGATAAAGACTATCAGTTGACCGTCTTAGCCGATTGCTGCTTTGATGGTGATGAAGAGGTCCATCGCGTTCTGCTGTCCAAAGTCTTTCCACGTCAGGCCGAAGTAGTCCAGGCTGAGGAGTGGAGGGCGAAGCTGTAGTCTGAAAACGCAGAGCAGCCCAGGAGTTCGTAAACTCTTGGGCTGCTTCTGTGGCTGGCTTGTAAGATAAATTGCTAACTGCTAGTGAGAACGCTCTGCAAGAACCGATATTACGGTTGGCATGTCCATTCTCTCCAACTGTAGCCATCGCGCACGAATATCTCGTGGGCGGCTAGAGCGTTTGCCTGGGCGTTAAAGATCGACTGACCCGCCTCTGAGGTTCCTGCGAAAGTCCCTGGCATAATCTGGAAAAGACCCGATGCTCCACTTGGATTGTAGGCATTTGGGTTTAGACCCGACTCACAACGCGCCACATTGATCGCGGCAGGCCCATAGGCACCAAAGATCGAGTCGATCAGCGCGGGAATGCTCCCCGTTGGTGCGGGCGGCGATGTGGGTTGTGGAACGGGTGTCTTTGTTGGTGGGGCAACGACTGGTGTTACCACTGGCTGTGGTGGTGTCGTTGGCGTTGTGCGTACTATGGGCTTCGTCGGTGCCTTCTGCACGGTTGCCTTCTGCACATGTGCCATATGCCCAATTGAGTAGATGTTCTTGACCTGTGACGTGGGCGTAAACCTTTGCACAGGAATACATACAATCTGACCCGTGTAAATGGCATTAGGATTGCTCGTATGACTCTGGGATGCTAACCCCGTTAAGTCCATGTGGTAACGAAACGCAATCCAACTCAATGTATCTCCCTGCACCATACTACCTTCTCTGCTCGTGCAAGGAATGCTAGCGGCTGTTGCTACCGCGCTCGGTATACGAATACTTAGGGTGAGTGCTACGAAGATCAGTCCAAGCACTGCTCCTATACCCAACTTTACTACGAAACTTCCTCCGTTGTCCTGCCGTAAATACTTCAGGATGTACTTATGTCTCTGCAATATAAACTCTTTCTATTGAACACAACCACCCTACAAGCCTTTTTTGCAGCCCGTATAAATATACCCCTGTATAAATATAACAAGACGTGCAAATCCCACACCTCAAAGAAGTGTGGGACTTGCATATCTTAACACAAACTATATTGAAACATGCTGAACTACCATTATTATAGCCCATTTGGGCTACGTTTATGGAAATGTCTACGTCATTCGTTGCTTTTCTGGTAATCGCCCTGAGGTTGCTC
>CAXUHG010000016.1:8351-50885 GCA_964250805.1 uncultured Ktedonobacteraceae bacterium
CGTTTCGTGTCATCCTGACCACCCTGAGCATTCTTCTGTGGATTCTCGTTCATAATGTTTTTTCCCTTACTGCTTCTATGCAAAGACAACTACCTATTTAGTACGCCTCAGTTCAGCTATAGGTTACATATCCATAAAGCGGCTACAATACGTGTTATAAGCAAGACAAGAACGAATTTTATTGTTCCCATACATATTATTAGCAACGTTGGAGGCACAACATGCATATTGTTACCGTTGCACAGATGCGCGAACTTGAGGCTCAGGCCGAGCAACAATACGGCTTGAGTGGTCATACCTTGATGCAGAACGCGGGCAAGAGTGCGGCAGACCTGTTCGAGGCGCACCTGCTCCCACATCATACTCTGAATGAACTTGAGGTACTTTTCCTGATCGGTCCTGGCAATAACGGTGGCGATGGCTTAGTAATGGCACAGCACCTTACGGAAGCGGGTGCGCTGGTAAGTCTGTATTCTTGGAAGGAACATAAACTTACCGTGCGGGGCGAAGATATCAACGAGTCCGATACCGCTAAAGAGCTAGAGTCAGCGATAGGGAGTGCCGACTATGTAGTTGACGCACTCCTCGGCACAGGCAATGCTCGTCCGCTCACAGATGATATGCGATTCCTGCTCACTCGCGTCCAGCAAGAGCGAGAGAAGCGTGCCGACCTGCGTATTGTGGCAGTTGATCTTCCCACTGGTCTCAATACCGATACGGGCGAGGTTGACCCACAGACGCTCCATGCCGATACGACAATTACCTTTGCTTGTCCCAAGCAGGGCTTTTTCTTTTTTCCAGGGCGTGATTATATCGGAAAACTCTACGTTGCGGATATTGGTCTACCCGTCGCGCTAGAGCAGAACATTCAAACTGAGATGCCAACCGATGACCTTGTACGCGCTATACTTCCACCTCGCCCATTACAGAGCAACAAGGGCACCTTTGGCAAGGTGATGGTATTCTGCGGCTCATTTCCCTATCCGGGTTCAGCATTTCTTGCGGGAAGTGCATCGGGTCGCGTGGGTGCTGGTCTAATCACGTTAGCGGTGACAGAAAAGATGTTGCCCATCTACGCCAGTTCTTTTCACGAAGCAACTTTTGTCATTCTTCCACCCGAAGACGACGAGAGTTTCACACGCTCAAAGGCGTTGACCGACAAGCTAGAGGGCTACCGTTCGCTCTTGATTGGGCCTGGTTTGGGACAGTCGCCCAACACACGCGAAGTCATCTTAGAGGTTCTCGAATATCTGCGTTCGCAACCAGACGAGAAACGTCCGCATCTGGTGGTAGATGCCGATGGCCTCAACAACCTCTCGCAGCTTGAACGTTGGTGGACGCTGCTCCCCAAAGGAACGGTAATCACACCTCACCCTGGCGAAATGGGACGTTTGTGTGGAGGCACAAAAGTATCGGGTGGCAATATTGACCGCCTGGAACTGGCGCGTAACAAGGCACAGGAATGGCAGCTCACGCTCGTCCTCAAAGGTGCATGCACCATCATCGCTGAGCCGGATGGTCGCACACGCATCAACTGGCTAGCAAATCCCGCGCTGGCGGCGGCTGGTACAGGCGACGTACTGGCAGGAATGACCGCAGGCTTCTTAGCGCAAAGCATGCATCCCTACGATGCCGCTAGTGCTGCTGTCTACCTGCACACCGTCGCCGCTGGCATCGTGAGCGAAAATATGGGGCACGCGGGTATGCTCGCCTCCGACCTATTGCCAGAAATTCCTAGAGCCATGTATAAAATTGGGCATGGTTAGTCTCATAATAGAATTTCGTAGGGACCTGATTTACCGCGTCCGTCGTGCGATTTATCGCATATGTTTCGTTTGCTGTACTACCTTATAGCCGATAAATCGGCTTTGGACGCAATAAATCAGGTCCCTACGACAAATTATGATTCGCGTGGACATGATAAAATTCATTCATGTGAAAAACCGTCGAAATCGCGAAAGAGGAGTCGATGAGTCTCAATTCACAACCACGTCTGATAGAGTGGTGGAGAGACAATTCTTCTGATCCCGACAGACCGTCTCTCAACAATCCCGATGTGCAGAGATTGATTGCCGAGATTGCACCAGAAGCGCATGCTGCTGATCTCGGAGGCACCATGAGTCTTAACGTCAAGTTGGACTCGAAGGGAATTGTACTTCGCATTCATCAACCGTTTGTATCGCGTCAACGGCTCCTCGCACTTCAGCAGGTGCGGCTGTGTCTCTCGGAAAAGGGGCTGCTTGTTGCTGTTCCACTACGCTGGCACAACGAATCAGTATTTCGATGCGGAAGTCGCTGGGCTGAGCTAGAGAAGTACTTAGCACATCATCGGCTCAAACACGAGTATGACTCCTATGTTTGGCTGTTTGGTGCGATGGGCGTCTTACATCGAAAGTTAGCGACACTCGATATGCGTGTTCCGCGACCGCTATTTGCCACCTATGCACCACCAGGGTCTTTACGTCGATGGCTACCAGTCACGGAAGCTGCCGTTCAGGGGAATGGTGAGGCCGCTGATATTGTACAGTTACTTCGTCGCAGCATTCATCGTCTGCGCTCACAATGGATACCTGCATCCCAGCTTCCGCAGCAATTCATTCATGGTGATGTACGCCTGAGCAACGTGTGTCAAACTTCAGAGGGCGAAACAGTTTACCTTGACTTTGGATTTTTAGCACAAAGATCACGCATTCATGATCTCGCCTATTCGCTTGCGTTTATGGTACGCGCACTGCATGGAAACCAGATACCTGAGAGTTTCGCGTGGCAGAGCATTCCTCCGCTTATCGAGGCATACGAGGTCAGCGCAAACTCTCCCCTTACTGCGAAGGAGAAAAAGGCTCTTGTTCCCTATACCGCCTCCGTGCCGCTCCACGCTGCAGCTCTCGACGGATTTACCGACAATCCTGGCGGACATCTACGGGAAAGGTTGCCTTTTATACGTCTCAGTGATTGGTTGCTGGCGCATCCCGAAGCGATACAGGGCTAATTGGATATTTTGTTGTAGGGACCGATTTGGTGATTGTCACACATGTCTGGCCCGTTGCCACAAGTCATTGGCAGCTCTTGTCACAAATTTCTGGCAGGAGCAGACATCATGTTTTCTTGCCTCCTAGAGTGTTCACAGTACTTGCGCCTAGACGGACATAGGGGGTCGAGTAGTAGTCGTTCTCAAAATCCCCAACTGCTTTATTTCTATGTCCTTCTCCTCTCGAAATTCTTGAAAAATCCTGGTGGCTCCTCCTTTTTGGCCTTCACGTTGTTTTTCGCACGACTACTACTCGACCCCCTATTTACAGAATTTGATTTTAACGTTAAAATCAGAACTTTTTACCTGCTTCGTTTGATTAGGAGAAGAACTCGCGTAGCATTGCCGCAACAACTTCTGGGCAGCCACCACGACTCCTATTCCACGGGCCAGAGTGGGAGAGGCCCTCGAACTCGATGTGCTGTGCTTGAGGAAGAATACCTTCCAGCTTCTTGATACTCTCCCGCAGATAGCTAGGACTCTTCGTTCCACTGAGCAGAAGCATCGGCTTGTCAATGGAGGCAAAGGTCTCCATCTTTCCGTCCATGCCGCCAACGTCATTGAAGTCGTAGCGGATGCCTGGGAGAAGGTCGCGCACCTTCGCATAAGGCCCGGACTTTCGACCATCGACCCTGAGTACGAAACCGGCGATGAGACGCGCGACCGATTTAGGGAGTGCTCGAAGTGGTGCAGGTGCTGTTCCGGCAGTCAGGAGTGAGCTCACGAGAGCTGCCGCCAGATCACCGCGTTCAATCTCGGCGTTGAGATCGCGAATACCGTCGTGTGAGATGCCGTCGGCATAGAAGGGTGGCTCGTACACCGAAGCTCGGGTGACTCGCGGGAGTGTCCTCGCCGCCTCTAGCGTGATCATAGCTCCAGAGCTGAGACCGAAAACCAGATTCGAACCCGACTTCGCGAGTAGAGCGTCTAGGTCCTCAACGTCTCGGGCAATACTGTGTCCACTATCGTAGGGCTTGAGGCTTAAGCCACGGCCTCGGCGGTCAGGTGTATAGACAGTGAAACTAGACGACAACGCTTCAGCAAGGTCGTGGTAGTCATAGGCCGTGCCCATTGCACCTTGTACGAGTACCAGACCAGGGCCGTCGCCCTGGCGTATGAACCCTATACGGCTACCATCCCGGGAGATAACATATTCCTCGTTTGCTTCATGATTACTCATTGTAAATTAGCACGCTCCAATCTGTATAGAGATAATGTAGCAGCATTAGCAGAAAACCGTTAACGCTGAGACTGCGCCGTCGAGTGGTTCATCAACTGGATAGATGAGTATCTTCTCAAGAGCAGTAAATTTCCTTAAATTCAAGGAATAATAATGATCGAGAATTTGATTGTTGCATGTCATGGCATAATCCTTTCTTAATTATAGGAGTCAAAACAACGCATAAAGTTCTTGAAGAAGTCAAGATGGTTCGACCAAATATGTGTGACAAGAAGCAAGGTTCGACCAAATATATGTGAAAAATACGCCAGAAATTTCTGACAATAAGGACTACCCCATGCTTATTATCATCACATACTGCTAGATATGTGTGACAATCACCACGATTTATCACGTCCTCGTATCAATTGTCAACTGGTACGAGGACGTGATAAATCGGTCCCTACAAACGTTGTTCCACAGCTTCGCCTTCTCGCGTCGTCTGTGTCTCGCGCTCCTTCGTCGCGTGGCGTACCGCCTCGATTTCGTTCTCGAAGATGCGGCGCACGATGGCGACGGTGCTGGCGTAGGTCGAGTCCATACCGAAGTAGGAGAGGCTGCCCGCACCGAGGTTTTTGCCGCGCGTATAGGGTGTATCCGAGGCATAGTGCAGAATGCCTAGTTCGTAGGGGAGGCGGGCAAAGTTGATGTTGTCGGCAACGGGATAGCGCGTTAGGTACTGGTCCTCGTACACGGCGTTGAGGTAGGGGCCGCTCTCCATCTCGACGACGGTATAGTTGGCATGATAGTAAAAGTCTAGGTATTGGCGATTTTGCAGGTATGTCCCCTTCGCGGATACGGCCTTCTGGTTATCGAGAACGGAGCCATAGATCAGATAGGGCTGTACATCCTGCACGAGGAAGCAGTTGTCAAGCCAGAAGGTGTTCTGGCTGTGTTCGTCCATGACGACATTCGAGATCATGACATCACCGATACTGCCGTTAAGTGTGGCGGCCTTACCCAGAATGTAGATGCCGCGAATCTGCGTTGTGTTCTCCATGATTTCGCGCATCATACGATAGGCCGCCATACCCAGTGGATAGTCAATATTGAGAATAACAGCCTTGCTTTGTGCCAGCAGGTCCAGATGCGACATACCACAGCGCGGGTCAACCTCCGTTGGGCGTAGTTTGGCGAGGTCGATAATCTGCGCGTCGATCTCCAATCCATGCCGTGCCCCCACATTCCAGATGCCGCGCCCCTGCTCTTCCTCGCTGCGATTGAACATGGCTTTCTGGCCCGCGGCTGTGTGTATCCATTCACGAGCAACGAAGTACAGGAAATTTTGCCAGTTGCCCGGAACCAGCCCCTGTTGTAGCTTGCGGCACTCATCGGTCAGATACGGGTTCTCTCCACTCAATGCATACTGCACTAACTCGTCTTCGTGTTCGCGAATAGAGCCGGAGACGAGGTTGACGATGCTATGCGTATTGCTTGAGACGAAGTACATGGGACGATTTTTCAAATCGAGCGTGTCAAGCAGTTTTTCTACAGGCATCCACCACTGCCGCGTAGCACGCACATAGCCAACGTGCGAGCCACCGAGCATACGCAAGCTGAAACTCTTGCGATGCTTACCGATGATACGTAGGTTTTCCCACAGATGGTCGCCCCAGATCAACTCTAAACGCTGCCAATCGTCAGGCGCGATGTGCAAGCGTTCGCGTAATACCTTGCTGATTTCTGCGAAGACGGGCGAGTTCCGATCCATGTGCGTCTCTAATAGTGGTAATGTAGTTGGCTCTTCCCAGAGAAGATAATACATCTTGTCCCATTCGATTTGGAATGCCACTAGGATAGGGACGATATCATCGGTATCGCTTACGCTGGCGACATACACCGCGAGCGTCTCCTTGCCATCGAAGAACCACTTGCGGCGGCGTGCCGAGGCTGTGACCGAGTGCCACTGGTTAACCGCATAGCCTTGCTGTAGGAAAAGTTCTTCTGATTGACCCAGCAATACGCGGTTGCAGTGAATAATCGCCGATGGAAGGCGTAAAACGCTGTAGATGAACGCCGACATATCGGGATAGCGCGAACGTGCATCGGGGTGTAGGCTGGAGTCGATATTATAGTGCGCCTGTACGAGAGCCTTCAAGCTCACGTCGCCAGAGCTACGTAACAATGTGTTGTATGTGCGAATGTATAGTTCTACATCGCGCTTTCCTGCCGCATGATAACGTTCACCATGCTCAAACGCAGGAGTCACATCTGCGCGTATTTGCTGACCTTCTGAGTCGTCTTGTGTTTCGATAATCTCATCATCGACTCGATGTAGGGCTAATGCCTGTGAGTCGGAAAGTGTTTCTTGTTCCATGGGTTCACCGAGGGTATGTTGTGTATTGGAAAATGCATCAAAATTTCTACGCTTGCGTGCCATATAGCTCTATCTCTCTTCTTTGAGAACGTCTATCGTTTTCTCTTCTCTCTATTGGAAATATTATACTCGGTGTGGGAAGGTGTAGAGGCAATAATTCATTACGCCCTCGTGCCTGTCGATTCCGTTTTTCATCATTGGGTACGTCCCTCAACCCTTGCCAACATATCGTATCGCTCACAGGGCGTAATGAATTATGGCCCCTACAGGGTTCAATCGTTAATAATTCGTGATAATCAAATGCTCCGCGTCTCGATTGTTACGAGCTTGAAAGCTTACAAGGTACTTCTTATCAAACCGTACTCCAATAGATATGCCTGTGCCACTATATAAATTGAGAATAGTTGGAGTGTTTTTTATAACAAGCATGAACTTGGCTTTACATTGCTGAAGTAGATATGACGCGAGGCGTTCCTGATCTTGTATCCCAAACACATTTTGTGAATAAGTGCTAAATTCACTATCGTAGGGAGGGTCAAGAAAAATAAAATCTTCTGCCTGTGGTTGATGTTTTTGTAGAAAATCCTCAAAATCCAGATTTTCAATAATTGTATGCTCAAGATGAGATTGCAGGTTGGTTGAACGCAGATACACAATTTTGCGGGCTAAATCTTTGCGATTATACGCTATACCACCGTAAGGGACATTGAAGGCTCCATGACTATTGTAGCGGAACATAGACGCGTAAGCATTTTCGCGTACAAAAAAGAAAAGTGCGGCAGCTAGGCTTGACGAAATATTATATGTCTCAATATTATTATAGAGATGCCTGAGATGCATGTAAAAGGCACTTTTCAGGGCACACTCTATGTTCGCTATGATATCATGCTCAGGTAGTTGCCATTTTCTGCTTTCTAGTACTCTCATTCTTTCAGTTTTACTCACTAAATTCCTTTTAAGTTCACGCATAAAATTTTCGCTATCTCTCCCAAAGATCGCTATAACCATATCGTTAAACCGAGTTTGATGCAAGGAAAGAAACGCACAGAGCGCGTTTTGCGTTTCTTCTTGTGACGCTTTATGTAAGGAATATTTTTTATAGATGGCAGTGAGTTCTAAGGTGTGAGTATCTATCATTTGGCTGATACTTTGCCAGGAATACAAGAGTACATCTAACGCTTGAAAGAAATCCTTGTCTTGTTCAGCAACTTTTATATAAAAATTGAAGAGATCAGAGGACTTATCATTGATAAATTTTTCGGTGGCTGAGATGGCAAAAAAAACAGCACCACCTCCGATAAATGGTTCATAATATCTTTGAAATGTTGGGACTAGCGGCAAAATGTGTTTAAGTTCTTGCTCTTTTCCTCCAGCCCACTTTAATAGAGGAGACAGCTTATCTGCTTTTGCTACTGAAGCAATCGGCGAAAGACGAGGCCATAAGATTGTTTGGTCATACTCAATCATATTTTTATATCTTTTCTTGTAAGTAATAATTTTACTGTATCAACACAAACAAAAAAAAGCAATGACTTACCGAAAGTCCTTCGCATTTTGCCACTAAACTCATAGCCCAGTTGTAGTACGACAGGGCTAATTTTGTCACAACGAGAAGTGAATCTAAAATCTCTTCCTATTTTTGCCACTAAACTCTTATTTTTATCGTACACTATTCTAGGAGGTGTTACTATAACATTGAGTGTCCCCATGCTCAATGTTTCCCCCTAGTACCACCTCTTTCTTTTTGAGCGTTTCGCTCAACATTCCACAGTAATGTGTCATCGCCGCCAGGAAGTCTATCTCCATCTCCTTCAGTTGGGAGACGCCGCCACTCGACGCGCACCTCACCCTCCTGTATGAGTTGTTGTAACAGGATATCATAATCGTGGAGCAAGAAGCGTCCAAAATTTGTACGTAGAACTTGCAGCCGTAAATCGGGCCAGCGTCTTATTCGTTGCGCTCGTCCCTGCTGCAACAGGTTTTCTTGTAGTTGAACTCGTTCATTCTCGACGCGCTCTCGATATTGCCGCTCGAACCATTCTTCGCTCAGTACACCGCGATGACGTTGCTCATACACCATCCGTTGATAGCGGCAGAGCGCATCGTTCATGCTGGCAAAGCTATCCTGTCGGCGTGTGGCGAAGACAAGTGTATAGGGGACGTCCTCGACTATACCAGGACGCGTGAGCATGGGGAGCGTAATTTGCTGAATCGGCAATACGAAATGTTTTTGTAGCGAGGCGACAAACAGATCGACCACGCTAGAAATCGTCTTTTTGCGCTCACTTTCCTCTGTCGAAAGCGTCTTCCAACGGTCTGTACGCAACATTGCCGTGAGGGTAGTCGCAAGTGCTGGTAAGCTCATAGCACTAAGAAACAGCGTCTCTAACTGTTTGTGCGAGAGCAGGAGACAGAGTTCAGTCGGGGCAGTACGTTTGTAGAGCAAGGCAAGATCGTCGCCTGTAAACATCGTGTGCCCAAACGGGTTGAGCAAGAAGATGGCTGGCGATTGGTCAATTCTTTGTATGACTTGTGGCGCAATCTCTAACCAACTTGTCTTGAGTATGCCACCCGTTTCAGGTATGGTTGGCTCCTTTATCTTTCTCTGTCGCGCTCTACTACTACCTGCCGCCAACAACAGACCGTAGAGGGCAATAGGTTTACTCGCCTGCGCCAGCGATTGTGCCAACGCCTCTATTTGTTCCTGTGCTGAAAGTGTAGCAGATGCAGTAGCAGCCTTACGTCCTTTCGCGGCTATCCCTAAGCCATCAACAAAATAGCAGCGTTTGAAGATGCGCGTTGCCGCAAGCGAGCGACAATAGTCCGCGACGTACTCATCGAGAAGCCATGTACGTAAGGACGAGAAGACAACGGGTTCCGTGAGACGGCGTGTTCGTCCGCGTCCCGCCGAAGTCGGAAGCTGTGAGTTGTCTTCGAGGTCGTTCCATAGCTGCATCTTGTCTGCATTTTATCATAAAAGAGAGTGCCTCTTTTGCAAATTCCTCTGATAATAGTGAGATATTTCACAATCCTTTACGAGAAAATCTGCTAAAATAAGTGCTAGTTCAACAAATATTTTCTAACAATAGAAAAGGTTATATTAATGAGCAAACAAGTAAATAATGTTTATCTTGAACGACGACAAGTTGTTCTGGGTCTGACAGGACTGATAGGAGTGGTTGTAACCGGCTGCTCCTCAAATACTTCATCAACTTCTCAATCACTAGTACCGACAGCTACTTCTGCTACTACGTCTGGCACTCCTCAGTCTGGCACTTCCCTAACTTCGACACAAGGAACAACGCTCTACGTTTACAGGCGTCATACTAATTGGGTGAATGACCTAGCATGGTCACCGGATAGCAAATGGATTGCCTCTTACCCTGCCAGTTTCTACTATAATGATAGTAGTATCAATGACTATGCTGTTCGTGTGTGGGACGCTACTACAGGGCAGGAACGCTTCTCACATCAAACTAGTGGAGCAAATACAGTTGCAACTGTAGTCTGGTCACCAGATGGTTCGCGTATTGCACTTTCTGATTATCTATCAGAAGCAAATCTTGCAGTGTTAATTCTTGATTCTGAGACAGGGAAAACACGTACAGCTTGCAGTCATTTGGTGAATTCCTACTTCTTTCAAGTTGCATGGTCTCCCAATAATAGCCGTATAGCGGTCTGTGGAGACAGAGATGTCGAGATTTGTGACGCGAATTCGGGACAAAAATTACTAACTTATCCGGCTCAACAACCGCAATCTGGTCCACAAATTTCGGATATCGTAGTTTGGTCGCCTGATGGCAGTACCATAGCATCTGCCGCTGCTAACTTGGGTCACTCGATTCAATTCTGGGATGCTCATAGTGGTCAGCCTCTGCATTACTTTTCTGGTCACAAACCACTGGCTTTAGCATGGTCGCCTGATGGTAAACGCGTTCTTTCACGCACAGGTTCCGAGGTGCAAGTGCAAGATGTAGATACAGGCCAAACAGTCCTTTCAGTATCAGCAGGAATGCCCGCAGCAGGAGACGAAGTGAAAAGTAGTCCTCATGCTGGTGCTCATCCTCACACAATAACTTGGTCATCAGATAGCAAATATATCGCTCTTGCAGATGGTCGCAATCAGGTGCAAATCTGGGACGTAACGAGTAAAAGTCTCATTTATACCTATAACAAACATACGGACATAGTACTAGCTGTTGCATGGTCGCCTGATGGTTCGCGTATTGCATCTACGGGTGTTGATAAGACTGTACGCGTCTGGCAGGCACTGTGATTAGTGCTTGTCATATAGAAGTACGATAGCCGTTCTAGAAGAAATATCCTTGCTGATAGTTGTGTTTGAGTATTATATAGTATTCTGAGACGAACACAAATTCACAAGGAGCAGAACTATGGCGAACGATCTACTCGGTGTCCACCACGTCACAGCGATCACGGGCGATGCACAAAGAAATATGAATTTTTATGTTGGCGTATTGGGGCTACGGTTGGTGAAGAAGACGGTCAACTTCGATGCGCCCGACACCTATCACCTCTACTATGGCGACAATATAGGCACACCAGGGACCATTCTCACCTTTTTTGCATGGCCTGATGCTCCAAAAGGAGTAAGTGGTACGGGACAGGTGACAACGATATCGTTCGTGATAGCAGAGAACGCCATACCGTATTGGCGTGAGCGATTGGCGCAGCATGGCATCGAGGCTAAGGAACCTACGCCGCGCTTCGATGAACAGGTGTTAGCGTTCGCCGATCCTGAAGGGTTGGGGCTTGAACTGGTGGCCCACAAAGGCGCAGAACAGCGTACAGGGTGGACGATGGGTCCTGTGCCGATTGAATACGCCATTCGTGGCATTCACAGCGTTGCGCTCTCGATTACACGCAAGGAACAGACCGTCGCGCTTTTGACGCAGGTACTCGGTTTTCGCTCGCTTGCGAAACTAGACAACCGTGAACGCTACGAGGTTGGGAGAGGAGAGAACGCTGGTAGTGGTGCCTTTGTTGACTTGCTAGACCTGCCAGGAGAGACACAGGGTATGGTGGCGGTTGGCTCGGTGCATCACGTTGCATGGCGCACATCCGACGACGAAGAGCAGGTGGCGTGGCGACAAAAGCTAACAACTATCGGCGCGAATGTGACGCCGCAACTTGACCGCACCTATTTTCACTCGATCTACTTCCGTGAGCCGAGCGGCGTTCTCTTCGAGATTGCAACCGACGTTCCTGGTTTCGCCGTTGATGAGGCTCCCGGTGAACTCGGTTCGCACCTCAAACTACCGCCCTGGTTAGAGCCAAATCGCTACCAGTTGGAAAAGAGTTTGCCTCCTGTACATATTCCTGCTGGAACACAAGGAATATAAGTATGCCCCACAACAATAATAGAGGAATTGGAAGCTTTACGCATCACTATATTCCGCCAACTCAGAAAGAACAGCACGGCCTCACGTTGTTGCTATTGCATGGTACAGGCGGCAATGAAAACGACCTGCTCGATTTAGGGCGTATGCTTGCGCCAAATGCAGGGCTGTTAAGCCCACGCGGTAACGTGTTGGAAAACGGCATGCCGCGTTTCTTCAAACGTCTAGCGGAGGGCGTATTCGATGTGCCTGACCTGATGCAGCGTACATACGAACTCGCGGACTTTGTAGAGAGCGCGAGCAGGGCATACAGTTTCGACGCCAATAGCGTGATTGCCGTTGGCTTTTCCAATGGTGCAAATATCGCTGCAAGTATGCTGTTATTGCGCCCAGAGGTATTAGCAGCGGCTGTACTCCTGCATCCTATGGTGCCATTCGAGCCAGAGAGAACGCCTGATTTGATAGGCAAACAAGTATTTATTGGCGCAGGTCGCCGCGATTCCATCGTACCCATGCAAAACACGAAACGACTGGTGCAACTGCTTCAGGACGCAGGTGCCAACGTTGAAACACATTGGCACAGCGGAGGGCATGTCATGACGCACGAAGAGGTGCGCGAAGCACGACAATGGTTGAAATTGCTCAAAGAATAAAAAGACGTGTGCGAAGGCTCACGTCTTTTTATTCTTTGAGCAATAGTATGAAGGAGCAATATGAAATATACACCCGTGTTGGCAACGTTAGGCTATATTATGTCGCCAGATGGCAAGCGCGTATTGATGATACATCGCAACAAGCGTCCCGACGACATTCACTATGGAAAATATAATGGCTTAGGTGGCAAGCTAGAGGCGAGCGAGGATGTGGTGAGTGGGCTGAGCCGCGAGATTAGCGAAGAGTCTGGACTGTTGGTTGATCACGCCGTGTTGCGCGGCACCATCTCATGGCCTGGTTTTGGCAAGAATGGTGAGGACTGGTTCGGCTTTATTTTTCGTATAGATAATTGGCATGGCGAGGTGTTAGCGGGAAATCATGAAGGCACACTCGAATGGGTGCCACTCGCCGCGATTCCGACGCTACCGCTCTGGCCCAGCGACCACAACTTTCTGCCAATGGTCTTCGATGATGACTCGCGCCCATTTCACGGCATCATGCCGTTCGAGAATGGCGAGATGGTGAGTTGGAGCTATTCACGCGTATAATCGCTTCCAATATGCGAGTTATGAAAACAAGGCACCCACAAGTTTTCTTGTGAGTGCCCTGAAGATTCAACCAGAACTTTTATTTGGTTCCGACGGCAAAAACGTGCAGTAATCCTTGAGATGTCGTCGATTGCAGAGTGACACTTGCGATTGTCTTTCCTGCTTGCAACGCTATCTCGGAAGAGAATAGGTAGGTTTTAACTATCTCTCTTCCACTCTTCGCATTGCTGCTGTTGCGATAAGGCATGACGATCAGAGTACTCTTATTCGATGGTACAGGAGCACTGCCAGCATTGAGTGTCCAGTCGGGGAACTCCAGTGTACCCGTTTGCTTTGTTCCATCGGTGTAGGTGAGAGTTATCGAGACAGTAGAGGGACCGTTTGTTGACGAGCCAAGCACTGCCACTGTCGTAGCATTGTTTACGGGTGTAACCGTTAGCGTCAAACTCTGCTCATTCCCAGCATTCTCCTGCAAGGGAGGAGAATTACTGCCTTGAGTTGAGTTTACAATTCCTCCACCATTTTGAGTAATAATCTGATAGTTGTCTGCTTGCCCAATAGGTTCATCATGCCAGGGGAAACTCACTCCATCAAGAGTAACAGCTTTGCCGGGAAGAAGTCCTGCTTTTTTCAGGGCTTGTGCCGAATAGCTATAGCCGTCTCCATCATAATCGGCATCAGCAGCATGTCCATTGCTACTCACACCGACATTGTTTTTAGGTGGATTACCGCCTGTAACCGGAGTGGTCGTTGCGGTTGGTGTAACAATTGGCGTGTTCGTCGGTTGTGGCACAAGGGTCGATGTTGGTGCTGGCGTTGGTTGTGTGCCAGATGTGGATGTTGGTGCTGGCGTTGGCGTCCCACTTCCACCTTGACCACTCATGTCACCGTAGGCAAAACCATTACCTCCGAAACCGACATACACACGATAGGGAATGTTCATATCTCCATTGACAACATTGACATTATCGTAAATGTTTAATGGATAATCCGCCAACTTCTGCCATGTTGCACCTTTATCGCCTGAGAGCCAGATGCCCCACTGATTATTCATCTGACCGTACAGGTAGATAGCAGGATAGGAGGCACCAGGAAGTTTTGCGCCAAAGCCAAAAGACCTTGCCTCCTGTATACCATTGATTTTAGTCCAGGTATTTCCCTTATCTGTTGTGTAGGAAAGGCCACCTAGACCAGTACTGGCCCATACATTGCCTACAAAACCAGGAGCGGCATGCACTTGACTCACGACCCATGCATTAGCACTGCCTTGCGGCGCGTTGGGAGCTTTCTCCCAGTTCTGCCCATCAGCAGAGCGATAGAAGTTGCCACTAGCACTGTAAATGTAGAATGAGCCATCTACTTTATCAGACGCCAGAACATGAAGCGCACTCAGGTAGTACGCCGAATGCAACGCACCGACGCCATCGAAGAAATCCAACTTCGTCCAGTGTGCGCCGCGATCTGTGGTAACGTAAGGCGAACGACCGAAGGTAGGCAATGTGACAATTGTGTTCGTATTTGTGGCGGAGACAGCGATGTTGCCAGCGAAACGATCATTAAATGTACCAGGGTCGCTGAACGTTGTAAATGTCTTACCGCCATCAGTGGAGTAGCCACTGTAATTCGGGTTGAGATAGCGATGGTCCGAGATATCCGCCACAATGAATTGTGGATTTTGTCCGCTATAATCCAAATCCCAACCACTGCTGAACTTATTATTGACTAACTCATTCTGCGGATATTGAGTAAGATTGGCATGGTAGAAGCCCTGACGGTCCCAGTTTGTGTTAATTGGTTGACCACCAGGGGGGGCAATGATATCCGTAGAGACCATCTCTTCGATGCCGTTGCTGATAGAATTCAAGGTTGTGTTTGGACTGGTAACGTTGTCGATACGAAAGACACCGATACCTTCGGAGAACCAGATTCGACCAGAGACCTGAGGATCAAAGATAATGTTGCCAACGCTCAACCAATTATTTTCGTCGCTGTTCGTCATCCAGGGAATATTCTTCGATTGGAGCGTGACATTAAGGGCTGTCCAAGTGTTTCCTCCGTCGAGACTATGCCAGAGGTGTCCATTGGTGACTGGGCTAGCACCACTAATAAGCTCTTGTGGATTGAATGGATTCGCGTTAATCGTAAAGTAGTTGTTGCCAGTAGCTGGTGTAACATCCTTAAAAGTATTGTCGGCGGGGTTATAGCGCTGCACATGACCATCGCCAATTGAGAAGTACGCGTTGCCGTTGCTAGCAACGTCGGCAGCAACAATGACTTGTGTCGTTTGATAGATGTTTTGCCAACTGTTTCCGGCATCGTTACTCACATAGACACCCACACCAGCAACTGTTGCATAAATGCGCTTTGTGAGACCATTCACTGTGCCGCTACTTGCATCGAACAGCACAGACTTGATTCCTGCTGCGTTGGTGTCGTTAGGGGTGACAGAAGGAACTTGGCTGGTGGAAATTTGACTCCATGTCTTTGCTCCATCGGTGCTTCGCCACAAGCCAGCGAAGCGCGAGCCGAAGTACACAACGTTTTCGTTGTTTGGATCAACCGCGAGACGCTCGCTTTCCTGGCGATTGTCACCGTTTCCGTTGATTTGCCAGCGTTGTCCGCTATCTGTCCACGTCTTTCCCTGATTAGTGCTTTTAAGAATACGACCAGCGGGAGCGTCTGTTAAGCTGTAGGTGAGACCAACCGCAGCGTAGACTAATTGAGGGTCCGTCTTGCTCACCGCGACACTTTCAACGTTGTAATCCGTTGAACTCAGATTGGGGACGGCACCCGCAACAAAGAGTTGGGACCAGCTTTGTGTCTGCTCGCTCCATTTGTAGAGTCCACCAACATCAGCACGAGCATATACCAGACCGGGCGTCGTTGGTTGTGCAACGATACCAGTCAACCAGCCCCCCCCACCTATTGGTAGTTGCTTCCATTGATAACTACTTGATAAGTATGCAAGCGCAGATTTGTGCTGATTGACAACGGTAAATATACCAATACCGCCGACACTCAGTAAAACGAGAAAGAGACTTATCCATTGTATAAATCTCTTTTTCCGTGACGGCCTTCCCTCCTTCGCGGTGGGAGGCTGTTGAGATAATAATACAGAAGACATGGACTACTTTAACTCCTTGATTGTGAGAATAATGTCATAGTAACTAAGCATGAAATACGGTGAAACATAATTACTATGAAGGGAGCATAACATACCTGCTGTCCGTTTTCGTAGATTGGTGAAGATATCTACACAAAAGTCCTGAATGGAGTTAATAAATCTCAACTACGTTATGAGATGAATGAGAATTTAGTACTAACTGCCGAAATAAGTGTAAAAGCAAAACTCCTCCCTTGACAAACACATTTTATCAATGTATATTTCTTCCATAAGTTAGTTAGCAGTAACAAATTTGGAAGAGTGCTGACTATATGTCTACTGATGGAACAGAAATGACAGAGAAACGAACAAGGATGCGTGGCGAAGAGCGGCGAGAGTTTATTCTTGCTCACACTCGTAAGGTTTTCGCGCAATATGGCTATCTTGATGCCAGTACGAGTGAGTTGGCGCGTGCCAGTGGAGTTACAGAGCCAATGCTGTACAAGCATTTTGGAAGCAAAAAGGGTCTCTTTCAAGCAGTAATGAAGCAGTGTAGCGCGAATTTTATGCAGGTATGGGAGGCGCAGGTTGAGCAAAGAGCGCAGCATGATATTCTCGATGCGCTCTCGTGTGTGTTGATGGATTACGATAACGCGATTGCTGCCGATCCCGACACGCAAAAAGTATTGTTTCATGCCGTGGCGCAGGCGGGCGATGCTGATATCGCTTATGGGTTACGCAAGCACAATGAGCGTGTGCGAAAAATCATTCGTTCTCTCCTGGAACAGGGGCAGGTACAGGGCAAACTCGTACCCGATATTGACATTGACGCCGCGGGATGGGCCTATGTCAGCATGTTTCTGGCGATGCAGTACAGCGTTGTGCTGGACCTGAGAAGTGAACTCGATAAAGCAATGCTAGAGAAAATAAATTACCTCTGGTTTTGTGCTGTAATTGGTAAAAACGTCTAGGCAGGAAGACCGCAGGGTCTCTCCTACACCTAGGAAACGATAAATGTAGGGGAGACCCTTGTGGTCTTCCTGTACATAGGTATCAAAGGATACTTGCAATGAACATTCCTATACAACAAGAGGGACAGGCAGCGAAGCGTGGGGGCCTGGAATATAAATGGATTGTCGCGGCGGTGGTGGTCTTTGGCGCATTCATGAGCGTGCTGGACCAGACCATTGTGAACATCGCCATTCCACGTTTCCAGAGTGCCTTTGGTGCCGATCTAAACAGTGTGCAATGGGTGCTTACTGCATACATTCTCACACAGGGCGTGGTGACGCCAACTACTGCCTTCTTCGCGGATCGCCTCGGCAATAAGCGATTTTACTTGATTGCTCTGGTGATTTTCACCGTTGGCTCTGCCCTATGCGGTCTCGCATGGAGCCTACCCATACTTATCGCGTTTCGTATTCTACAGGGAATTGGTGGTGCCTTCCTATTTCCAATGGGTATTACGCTGCTCTTTAACGAATTTCCCATTGAGCAACGTGGCCTTGCATCGGGTCTGTTTGGTATCGCGGCTTTGCTTGCCCCTGCGGTTGGTCCTACGCTCGGTGGCTATATCGTCACCTATGCTGATTGGCCTTTGATTTTCTTAATCAACGTACCCATTGGTATCGTCGCGATTATCATGGCCTTTTTCTTATTGCGCAATGTACGTACAAGACTACGAACACGTTTTGACGCACCTGGTTTTATCCTTGCAGCGACAGGACTGGCCTCCGTACTATACGCGCTTTCAGATGCTAGCACCGATGGCTGGGGATCGACGAAGGTGGAGGGTTTCCTGATTGCTGGTCTACTTATTCTGTGCGCCTTTGTGGTGGTAGAACTCTTGATTATAAGGCGTGGTGGACAGCCGCTCATCAATCTTGCGCTCTTCACGAACGGGCCATTCTTGACCAGTAATATCGCGAACGTGCTGATTACATTCGCGTTCTTTGGAGGATTGTTTCTCTTCCCAATCTACTTTCAAAATCTGCGTGGCCTGAGTGCCTTTCAGTCTGGCATACTCTTTCTGCCGCAGGCGTTTGCCTCAATTGTAGCAGCGGTGATAGGGGGACGTTTTGTAGACCGTCTGGGTGCGCGGCTCGTCGTGCTACCTGGACTTATCCTGCTCGCATTCGCGGCGTGGCAATTCACCTACTTTACCACCACTACGCCGTACTGGTGGATTCAAATACTGTTCATTGCACGCGGTCTCGCGCTTGGGCTGATTATCCAGCCGTTGACCGTTGCGGCCCTGACTGATGTACAACCGCGCCAGTTCGCACAGGCGTCGTCGCTCAACACTGTTGTGCGTTTCGTCTCGACCTCGCTCGGTATCGCGGTACTGGCAACGCTTGTGCAGACGCAGGCGAAGGTCCATTACAGCCATCTCGCCGAACAGGTGACACCCGCCTCATCCTACGGTCGTATTCTTGTTGGTCTGCGAACATACTTGATCGCGCATGGCTACAGTCCTGTCAATGCGAATATCGCGGCAATCGAGGAGGTAATAGGTCTGGTGCAGCGTCAAGGCTACATGCTAGCCCTAATCGACTCTTTCTGGGTCACGTTTGCGTTTATTCTTGCTGCGATTGTCGCGGTCTGCTTTGTTCGCTCGAAGAGACGTGCTGCTACTCCTGTCACAAACGGGGAAGTAAGCGCGGAGGAGGATGCATCGCGCCGCGAGGCCATGCTTGTTGGATAGGTCACTCCTTGTAGGAGTCTAATTCATCACGTCCTGTGAGCGATGCACTCTGTCGAAAGGGTAGGAATGTTTGAAGTTTTTAGAGTACTCTTCCATCACGTTCTCGTTGATGATGTGATGGAAGAGCTTTGCTATGCTATCTAGTCAATGAGGAACGGTAGGAGCCATGTGACAAGTCATCAAGCAGAGTAGGTTCCTTGGGCCTCCATGCGAGGAGAGATGTGGCACGATCACCGGATACACGCATATTGCGGCTTAAGAAGCCTGTCATAAATGGACCGAAGACAGCACTCGCCTCATCGAGAGTAAGAGATTGCGGTAACTCGACGAGTCCAGCAGCATGTCCAACTGCTACGGCGATATCCTTCATAGGCACAGGCATTCCTGCTGCTGCATTGAGCAGTGTTCCGGCTGGTGCCTGCTCCAGTGCCAGGACATACAAATTTGCTAGATCGTCAAGGTGAACTGTAGACCATTCGTTTGTTCCCTGCTTGATGTAAACAGCGTGTCCCATTTGACGCGCGGTATCAATAAGCCGGACGAATGGAGCACTCCCACCACCACCGCCACCATACACCTGCGCTGCCCGAATAACAACACCTCGCACATTCCGCGACGCTGCATGGAGAATGTCTTGCTCAACTTGCAGTAAGGGGGCAAAAAGTGGATCGGGGTTGGGTGGTTCATCTTCGTTGACCACACGTATACCAGTATCGCCATAGACACCGACACCACTCGAATACATGAATACTTTGTTAGACCCCGCAATTGTCGAAAGAATGGTGTTGATCGCCGTGGAGTGTATCCGCATCGATGCGGATACATCATCACCGTAAGATACGGCGAAGACGATAGCGTCGCTCTCATGAGCATGATGAGCTAGCCTCTCACTATCTTCTAAACGCTCACGCACAGGGATGATTCCTCGTTGACGTAACAAGTCCTCTGCTTGCTCTGAACGGGCGAGACCCCGCACAGTATGCCCTGCTTGTAGTGCATGCTTGGCTACAGCACTCCCAATA
The DNA here is from genome assembly GCA_964250805.1 of uncultured Ktedonobacteraceae bacterium. Classification (GTDB taxonomy): domain Bacteria; phylum Chloroflexota; class Ktedonobacteria; order Ktedonobacterales; family Ktedonobacteraceae; genus JBBQVS01. The sequence goes on from CAXUHG010000016.1 coordinate 28,307, forward strand.
TAACCAGTCGCCCCAAGAATAAAGAGTTGCATACAAATCCTTCTATGAGTAGAAATGAGGAAAAGGTTGATGACCAAAGAACACGTCGTCGCTCACGATGTATGGAGAGGTGGCAAGGTCATGACTTCTCGATATATGCCAAGAGAACTCTGAGACATATCAACGAGACCTGCAATGACTGCTTCTAGCCGTGCAGCTAGTTGCACGCCTTGATTTTGTGCATCATATATTTCGGCGATAATATCGAAGCGTTGACGATCCCCTATTGCACTATTCTGGTAAACTGAGACGTTTCCATCAGGTAGTGCTGTAAATGCATCTTTGATACTCGTACTAAGTGCAGAGGAATCGTAATTTGAGAGACGCAACAAAGCGATGACTTTCTCTCGCTCTGGTTGTTCAGGTCCAGGAACCGCTCCTGTCACCTTGAATGTTCCACCTTGTTCGGCCCGTACAGGTCCACCTGCACCATCCCCAATTCGTCCTGATTGCAAAGAGCGTATGAACGCTTCCTCAGGCCAGATATTGCGTGAAATAAAGTCGAAGGAAGGACTTACGTCATTAAGTTGCTCTATGCGTTCGGCAAGAACAATCTGCTGTAATCCTTGTGCAAGAAATGTGTTTGCGAAAGGTACCCATGCTGGTGTGAAGGCTAGACGAGGTAGTGGAGTTGTAAAACATACAAACTGAACAACAGTATGAGCGGTCATAGTTTTCCCTTTTCTAACTAAATTCTGCTATCTACGAAGGACACACCATAAAAGTGCGGTTCGACGTTCGTCGCAAGTTTCGCCGCTTGTGCGAAATACGCTGCAATATGTGGATCAGAGAACAATGCCTCAGCATCTTCTTGCCGCTCCCATTGAGCATAGTTGATGACTCGCGTCCCATCAACACTCTTATGCAGGTTCGTCGAAATGTATCCTGGTCGATGTTTGATCGCAGTTTCCGTCGCTTCAATTAACAAATCTATCAAGGGTTGCTGATTCTCAGGTGTCACGGTGAAGGTGTTGAGAAGAGTTGCAATAGTTCTCCCTGTCTCTATCGTTGTCATAGTTTTCGTCCTTTTCTTTGCTTGTTCTATATGTAGCAAACAGTGGTCGGAATCGTCGTTTTGTGCTGTTCTTCCCAGAATGTTGTCTTCCTCCTTTCAGTTTTAGGCTTCCTATGTTCCTTACTCCTGGCTTGTTTTCTCCGATAAATGAACATGTAGAAGTCGTAAGAGCATCGACCGGAGCTGTGCTTGTTCAGCAACAGAGAGTGGAGCAAAGAAAGCGGTATCTGTTGTGGTTACTTCTCTATATACTCGCTCTAAGAGCGCACTTCCCTCCGCCGTTAAGGTTACATGGTGGGCACGACGATCTTGAGGATGAACTTTACGAATCACTAATCCCATCTGTTCTAAGTCATCGACCAATGTGACCATCGTCTTTCTATCCGTCTGGGTGAGGTCGCTCAGCGAAACCTGCGTTCGTGGTCCTGACATGAGCAACGTGAGCACGGTGTTGTGGGGAATACGTAGCCCGAAGGAGGCTAGTGTTTCCCGAATGCGCTCCTGTGCGAGTGATGTAGTTCGCCAGAGCAAAAAACTTGTCCAGATTGTGAGGTCGGAAGGCAAAGAAGCAGAAACATGTTCTCCTGCTTCTCCCGTTGATGAGGATGTTTCTGACATGACAATCCTTTCTTCAAGCAAGAACGATATCTCAATAATTCGTCATTGAGACATATGATAGTAAGTACCAATCATTACTTTATAGACTATTTCATTTTAGTATAATTGTCAAGTGCCCTTATTTATAGTTCGCTCCATATCTTTTCTTGTAAAGATTACCGCAACACGTCCTTTCTTAGAGAAAAGAATGCTAATCACATTTATTTTTTCTTAGAAAAAACTCTGTAATAGCAAAAATGGGCGAACCGCAAGGGTCGCCCATTGATTGTTTCGATTTCCTACAATTACTTTTCTTTCCCTTTTTTCTTTAGTTCTTCGGGTTTGTGTGCCGCCTCTTTGCCGGATTTATCGCTCTCCACGATATATTCAGGATTATCCTCCGAAGCCGCCACATGATGCTTCTTGATATCGGTCGGCTTCGTAACTTTTTTCTCCACCTTGCCCGATGTCTTGCCTTGCGAGGTGTTCCATTCAACGGAATCCCCTGGTTTGAATTTGTCGTTGTCTGCCATAGTTATGAGTCTCCTTTCAAATCTTTTGTGAACAAGTTTAATGGATGACGGATGGTGACAACAAATCAGGGGTGAGAGTTTAGGGCATGAGTACAATCTTGCCTTGCGTATGGCGTTGCTCCAACTCGCGGTACGCCTCTTGAACCTCGGCGAGAGGATAGACGCGAGCAATCGGGATTTCCAGTTTTCCCTGGTCGATAAGCTGGGCGAGATGACCCAGGACAGACGCGCTCGATGCTGCTGCACTGGCTTCGGTCTTGACGCCGTACTTTGCCGCAGCCTCATAGTTGATGATCGTGTCGATATGTTCGGGGCGCACGCCAAGGTGAATTGCAAGTTCGACGTAATCAGCACCGTATGTGTCGATAAATGCATCAAGTTGACCGTCTGCAGAAGCACGAATACGCTCCTCGATGCCCTCACCATAGGCAACTGGAATGACACCGGAATCGCGTAGCCATTGGTGATGAGCTGGACTTGCCAGGCCAATTACCTTTGCACCTTTGTTTGTTGCTAGTTGAACTGCGATTGAGCCGACTCCACCTGCGGCTCCCGAAACAGCAACCGTGTCTCCTGGTTTCAGCGCGACCGCGCGAACGGCTGCATAAGCTGTTACTCCGGCGACAAACAACGCGCCAGCCGCTTCCCAGGAAACGTTACTTGGGCGATGAATCAGGTCGTTCGCCTCTACTACTACAAATTCTGCGTGACTTGCTCGCTTGTTTGTAAAACCGATCACCTCATCGCCTACGTCAAAGCCCTGCACTCCTTCGCCAGTAGCTGCAACGATTCCTGCAAGGTCACTGCCCTCTCCAGAGGGAAATGTAGCAGGCCACTGCTTGGCAAGCAGGCCCTTACGAATGGATGCCTCACCTGGATTGATACCTGCCGCCTTGACATTGACAAGGACTTCTCCCGCTCCTGGCTCAGGCCGCTCTACATCTACGACCTGCAACACGTCGATATCGCCATACTGGTTAAACTTAACTGCTTTTGGCATTATCTTAACTCCTTTTTCATGTGATGGTTTTTCGTAAGGACCACGTTTACGGCGTCCATCGCTCAATAAATTGAGCGAAATCCCTTTACAAACGGCTTCGTCGGTGATCTCATATGATAAATCACGCTTTCGGACGCGATACATCTGGTCCCTACGAAAAAAACACCGCGTAGTTCTCTTCCCATTTCACGAGTCGCAATGAGCAACTTGTGACACATCAAGATTGACTATGTACTACTGTACCTGAAAAACTTGTATATTGTAAGAAGGAACTCAAAAGTGATATAGTCACTTTATGGAAACTAAGCAACAAACTCAGCCTGACATTTTCCAGGCAAACTGCCTATCACGGCAAGTGCTGGTATTGATCGCAGATCAGTGGACGCCCCTGGTCATCTACGCATTGGAAGGGGGCACAATGCGTTTTGGGCAATTGCTCAAGCGCATCGACGGCATCTCGAAAAAAATGTTGACGCAGACATTGCGAGCTATGGAACGTAATGGTCTGGTACAGCGAGTCGTCTACCCCGTCGTGCCTCCCGTAGTAGAGTATTCTCTCACGCCATTGGGACAGACGCTGATAGAACCAGTGAATGCACTAAGGGGCTGGGCATACGAGCATTTGCAGGAAGTCGCGCAGGCTCGCACGGCATATGACCAACGCGATCATACGCAACTTCAGGAAGAAGTAGCCTCGCTTGTTCAACAGAGGTAGTTTACGTGACAGAAAGCTAGGGCACCGGCAAGGGGACGCCCCTACTATACGACGAAGTAGCTTGTGGAGACTATTCGTGTATGGTAGGGGCTTCCCCTTGCGGGCGCCCTGGCCCTTGAGAGACTGTTATTATTAGGAGTATTCAATGCCATCAACAGAAGACAACTCGGAACAGAAGCTGTCTCGCTTCTCGTTGTGGCGCAATCGTGACTATATGCTGCTATGGAGTGGACAACTTGTCTCGAATACAGGCTCCGAGGTCTCGCAGTTAGCCTTTCCATTGCTTATCCTGGCTCTCACTCATTCTCCGGCTGTGGCTGGTATTGCGGGAGCATTGCGTGCTTTGCCATATCTCCTGTTAAGTCTGCCCGCTGGGGCGTTGATTGATCGCTGGAATCGCAAGCGTGTTATGATTGTGTGTGATGTAGGACGCGCACTGGCATTAGCGAGTATTCCCGTTGCGTTTCTCCTGGGCGGTTTGACGATAGCACAAATATTTCTTGTTACGACTATCGAAGGTGCCTTGTTCGTTTTCTTCAATATTGCTGAGGCTGCGTGTCTACCTCGTGTTGTACCAAAAGCGCAACTACCTGCTGCCACCGCGCAAAATTCAGCGACAGATAGCATTATGGTATTCATCGGCCCACCAATCGGTGGCGCATTGTTCGCTCTCGGCAATCTACTGCCGTTTCTCGTCGATGCTCTCTCGTATGTTGCCTCGGTCATTTCGTTGCTCTTTATCAAGGCAGACTTTCAAGAAAAACGGATTGGTACGCCGCGTAAGCTATGGGTCGAAATTCGTGAAGGTCTACACTGGCTCTGGCAGCAACCACTCATTCGCTTCATGGCGATACTCACTGGTGGCAACAACTTCATCACTTCGGGCTACACGCTTATATTAATTGTACTCGCGCAACGTATGCATGCCTCATCTGTACTGATTGGCCTCATCTTTACCATCACAGGAGTTGGTGGTTTCTTAGGCGCAGTTGTAGGTCCCTTCGTTCAGAGACATGTTCGTTTTGGATTAGCTATTAGCGGCACCTCCTGGATATTCGCACTTGTTATGCCACTGTATCTTCTTGCGCCGAACGTGTTTATGCTTGGTTTGATCACAGGCACGGCTTTCATGGCTGGTACGATCTATAACATTGTGCAGTTTAGCTATCGCAGTGCGCTTATTCCAGACGAATTGCAAGGACGCGTCAACAGCGTCTTCCGCTTGATAGCATTTGGCGGTCAACCACTGGGATTGGCTCTGATAGGCTTTCTTCTGCAGGATGCTGGAATAGTGCAAACGATTCTGTTCTGCACACTCGTACTTGCGCTATTAGCGATTATGGCAACGCTGAATATCCACATACGTCATGCTCGCCCATATACCGAAATTCACGGGTAATATGTACAATGTGGAGAGAGCGACGGGCGACCACAAGGGTCGCACCCTACTATACGTCGTATGGACGCGCGAAGCGCGTGCGGTATAGTAGGGACTCGCCCCCTTGTGGGCGTCCGTTGTAAAAACCTTCGCCCTTGCTCCTATTTATTTTCCAACCAACTGTGCAAGTACAGGGGCAAAGTTCTCCATTTGTTGTGCAGAGACATGCAGGTAGGAGAAGCCATAACGCTCGCGCTGCTCAAGCAGGAACCTGTATCTGGCATGTTTTATATTCCACCTCTTGACGGTGGAATTTGCAATAGTGTTGCTCTTCTTATTTCAAATAGTACCACTTGATACCGGAGACACTTGACAGAAACCGGTTTCTGATTTACTCTTCTTATAGTGAGATGTATGTGTTACATATATTCACGGGCAAGGATGCAAAAGCATATTTTCCTATCATCGCGTTGCTCTGTTTCCATACTTTTGACCTACTTTCGGGGAGACTGACTTCCAGCTTCCTCATGTACACAGAATGTAAGGATGTCCTTACCTCACTACGTCTTATTTATAGTTGAGAAGGAGGTAATTTATGAAGATGTTGCCTCAAAAGGAGAATCTATGTACAAAAGAAATCGTTTCGCTCTACTTGCTCTTAGTTTGTCTCTTGTTACTCTGTTAGCATTTTTTGCAGGTACAAGAGTGTTTTCAGCACATGCAGCAGGCACTACCCTTACTTGTAGCAGCTTGACGGGCTATTACAAAATTGTCAATCATAACAGTGGTCAAAACCTCGATGTTTCTGGTACTTCCACCCAAAGTGGTGCTTTGATTGTCCAGAATCCAGACAATGGTCAGTCAAGTCAACAATGGTCCTTTGTCGATGCCGGAAATGGCTACTGCAAGATTGTCAATCGCTCTAGTGGTCTGCTGCTCAACAACCCAGGGGGAGCTGAGACGCATGAAGGAACGCAGTTAATCCAATACCTCGATAATGGCGATCCGTACTCGCAGTGGTCGATTACATCTGTCGGAGGGGAGTACTACAACATCGTTAGTTATGGTGGTCAAAACGTAGATGTTCAGTATGCATCCACTACTAGCGGTGCCCCAGTCATCGAATGGCCTAACAATGGCGGCACGAATCAGCAGTGGCAGTTTGTTCCTGTCTCGTAGAGAATACGGTACTAATGAGAATAGTATTTGATATATCGAAGGTTTTTTGTAGGGATGAGATTTATCGGGTCCCTACGAAAACGGTTATGAGCTTCACTAGCGATACGCCTCAGCCTGCAAATTGAACAGTTCCGCGTAGCGACCATCGAGATGTATCAGTTCGCTATGGGAACCGCTTTCGAGAATACAGCCGTTTTCGATGACAAAGATGCGGTCGGCGATGCGACCCATGCCAATATTTTCTTGTGCCTTCATCGCGTATTTTACGAAATCTTGGAAAATGACACCGATCTGCTCACGTAAATCTTGCAAATCATACTCTTTGATGTTACGTCCCCCAATCAGTATCTCGCCCTCATCGGGATCGTAGAGGCGAGTCAAAAGCTTTACCAGCGTCGTTTTACCAGCACCGTTGCGCCCAACAAGCGCGATTGTCTCACCAGAATGAAGCGTAAAACTGATGTTGTGTAGGGCGAGTTGCTCTTTACCCTCATAGGTAAAGCTTACATTGCGGAACTCGATATCCAGCCCCTTCGTCTCTAACGGTGCCTCGATTGTTGCCGGATTTTTTGGTGAGACTATTTTTGACTCATATGCCAGGAAGTCGAATATGGTATCGACAAAGAGATTGTTTTCGTACAGGTTGCCGATGCCGTCCAACACCCCCTGTACGCTTAGCCCCACCTGATTGACTGCAATGGTGTACTGTGACAGGGAACCAATCGAGATGCGATGCAACACGGCCTGTAGCGCGACATAGAGATAGACACTGGAATTGGCAACAACCGAGAGCGTTGACCAGAGCAGGCTCGTGACGTTGCGCGGCACCTCAAGGCTCTTATTCTCACGGTAGAACTTTTCCGCTAACTCATGATAGCGTTGAATAAAGAAGTCGCCAAGGTTGAAGAGTTTAATTTCCTTGTTATAGTCATCAAGCGTCATGACCTGATTGATGTACATTTGTTGCCGCTTCTCAGGCGATTGCCAGCGCATTTTCCAGTAGCCCTTCAAACTATAGCGGCTATTTGCGATAAACGCGGGAAACGGAATAACCACAGCCACCAGCACCAACCACCATGCTAGATGAAGCAGTAGACCGAGCATCGAAAGTAGTGTGACGATTGCGCGTATCAAGTTGAAGGTCTGCGAAATCATCATAAAGGGCTTGTTGTTGGCGTCTTGTGTGGCGTTACGTAGTTTGTCGTGAAACTCTGGATTCTCAAAAAAGGCGAGGTCTAGCGTATTTGCCTTGCGTAAAATCAACAACTGCACATGTTCCGATACGCGCTCCTGTAACAATGTTTGTAAAAGGGCTGTGAAGGTATTAGATACGCGATCAAGCAAGTTTACTAACAGTTGTAGAATGACTGGCAACCATATTAGAGCAAAGGTGTGCTGGATAAAAGCCTGAATGACGCTATCCAGTAGCAGCCGCGCAATGATGGCATTCGCAAGCGGCGTAAAGCCGCCAATGATGGTAAAGGTCGCCATACCTGCGGCAAGACCTGGGCTGGCAGACCAGACGAGGCGCACCACACGCGGTAAACCAGCAAATGCAGTAAAGACCTTTTTCAGATCACACGAATCGTTCTGCTTATCGTTGTCTTTCGTAGAGGTAGAGATGGAAGACTTGACCATGCCTTACCCTTTCCGTAGGAGCCATAATTCATTCGTTGATTTCAACACATCGCACCGAGTGTATAACATAAGTGTAACCTCAAAAGCGGTTTGAAACGAGGGGAGACATTACAGACAATTTCTTCCGTTTTTGTTATAATAATGGCAAGAAAAATGTGATATCCAACCATGTAGGAGACAGCAAAGGTCTCCTACATGGTTGGATATCACGTTTTACGCCAACGGCTCTTCAAAGATGGCGACGACGCGGCTCCAACCAGCACTGGCGGCGCGAATGTTGACGGGGAAGGCCGAGACGGTGAAGCCGAACGGCTGTGGCAGCAAGTCGAGGTTGCTCAACTTCTCGATCTGACAATACTCTTTTTCGCGTCCCAGCAGGTGCGATTCCCAGAACTGGCTCTCGCCCGCCTTCGCCTCTTGCATCATCACATCGAACGGACGATCAATGCCCCACGCGTCAATGCCGATGAGTCGCACACCCTGATCGACGAGCCATTCCGTTGCCGAACGTCGAAGCCCCGCATGCATCATATCATAGCCGGGCTGTTTGAAGAGCCTGCTCGTATCGGTACGCACAAGCACAATATCGTATGGTTTGAGCGTGTAGCCAATACGTTGTAGCTCCGCCTGTACATCTTCATCGGTAATGCCTTCGCCCCGTTTTTTATGCGTCATATTCAGCACAACGCCATCGCTAAAGCACCAGCGCAAGGGCACACTATCAATTGTGCGCGTACTGCCCTGCTGTGCTGGTCCATAGTGCGAAGGCGCATCGACATGTGTGCCGGAGTGTGTCGAGAGCGTCACCTTCTCCACAGCCCACCCAACGCCATCAGGCCAGTACGACGGCCCCAGCCCAAGCAAAGAATCGGTCATCTCCACGCCCTGCTCTGGAGTAGTGTATTCAATGTTGTGCGCGTTCAACTCGAACGCCGAGGTCGCATTTTCCAGGTTATCGCTCAGATCAATAAGGGTAATGCGTTTGTTATGTGTTTCGTAAACTTCTGGCATGGGATTACTCCTTGCTATTTCCGCTAGAGACCTACAACGGTAATACTAGCACATGTAATAAAGTTTCCATCACAGCGGCAGTGCTGCTGTGATGGAAACTTTATTACATCTCTGAGGATCAAAGCGTTCTCCGTATCCAGAGGCGATAAGCGCATCCACTCGGAGTTTTGGGAGTTTCACGACGAGCCTGTCTTTAACGAGCATCGCAAAGATTTTATTGTGGATTTTTAATCCTGACGAGCCGAAGCCCTTTTCGGGTAGTGGTTCATTTAACGGAGAGGTTACATCAGGATTACTAAGAAGTTCTTCAGCAATTCTTAAAAACTTATCTTGCATGGATAACTACTTTCTACTTCAAACAACTCCGTCAATTTGATGGAGTTATCTTCTGTTTACATCCTCACACCGTACTTACCGGATCAATATCGACCTCCCAATCGGGGGCATCGACGACTCTCAATAGCTGGTGCAGGTCGGGACCGCGTGCGATGAGTTGCCAGCGATACTTGCTACGGACACGTTCCATCATGGCTGGTGCGGGTCCGACGATATCGGTATTGGGCAGTTGGAGGCGTGTTATCCATGCGTTGAGACGTTCGGTGAGCAGCAGGGCTTCGTTCTGGCAACGGTGTCGATTTTCGTGGCTGTAGGTGAATTTGACGAATTGACGGAATGGGGGATAGCCATAGCGTTGCCGCGCCTCGATTTCGGCTTGATAGAACTCGTGGTAGTCGTGGCGCGAGGCGGCGTCGATGCAGAAGTGTTGCGGATTGAAGGTTTGAACGATTACGCGTCCAGCGTCGGCACCGCGTCCAGCACGCCCTGCTACCTGTGTGAGTAGGGTAAAGGCTCGCTCCGGTGTGGCATAGTCGGGTAGGTTGAGGGCGATATCCGCTGAGATGACGCCAACCAACGTAACACCAGGGAGGTCAAGTCCTTTAGCGATCATTTGTGTGCCCACCAGAATATCTGCTTCGTGATTGGCGAAACGGTCCAGAAGTTGCTCGTGGGCGCGGCGGTTGCGTGCCGTGTCCTTGTCCCAGCGCAGAATACGCGCCTCTGGAAAGCTCCTTTGAATGGTATCTTGCACTTTTTCAGTGCCGAGACCAAAGTAGCGAATGCCCGAACTGCTACAACTTGGGCAGAATTGCAGCATCTTGCTCTTGCGCCCGCAGTAGTGACAGAGCAGGATGTGTTCAGTCGAATGGTAGGTCAGCGAGATATCGCAGCGATCACACATGGCGACGTAGCCACAATCGCGGCATAGTATAAAACTTGCCGCACCACGTCGATTGAGGAAGAGAATAGCTTGCTGTCTCCTGCTCAACACTTGTTCCAGTTCCTCTTGCAGGCGACGACTGATGATGCTGGTATTGCCTGCATGTAGCTCCGTGCGCAGGTCGATGACCTCAACGGGTGGTAATGATGCCCCAATGCGCCCAGGTAGCTCCACAAGCCGATAGACGCCCTGCTCAGCACGATAAAACGTCTCCACCGATGGTGTGGCACTACCCATGACAACGGGAATACTGAGGATATTGCCGAGGGCGAGCGCACTCATGCGCGCGTGATAAGTTGGCTTGCGCTCCCCCTGCTTATAGGCTGCCTCATGCTCTTCGTCTACAATGATAATGCCTAGATCGGGCAAGGGCGCGAAGAGGGCGGAGCGTGAGCCAATCACGACATCGACCTTGCCATCACGGATGCGTCGCCACTCATCATAGCGTTCACCGGCACTCAGTTCACTATGAATCACCGCGACCCGTTCGGGAAAACGACCCGCGACACGCTGTACGGCTTGTGTCGTGAGAGCAATTTCGGGCACTAACACGATGCCGCGTTTGCCCTGTGCGATAATGGCTGCGAGTGCCTGTAAATATACTTCGGTCTTGCCACTACCTGTCACTCCATGCAACAAAATAGGGTGTGATGCATCGCCGAGGATATGCTCTAAAGCTTGTTGCTGATCGGGAGTTAAGTGTAGAGGTTTCGATGCTGGAATGTTGCGCCCTAAGAAGGGATTGCGCCTCACTTCGGTCATCTCAATAACGATAATATTGTTCTGTATAAGCGGTTGCAACTGCTTTTCTGTGAGTTCGCACGCCTTGCACAACGTGCCAGGAGTCCAATATTGACCAGAAGCGGGAGCCTGTTGTAACAGATCAACGGCGGCAACCTGGCGACGCGCTAGCAAGCTTTCCTTGTCCTCCTCTGAAAGCGTCAATGTAGCAGTTGCACCTGGAATAGCCCACGCGCTACTCGCACTACTTTTAGCTCCAGCTTTGCCACCAGGACGCCTTCGCACATTGTCAGGAGCCATCACGATTGCTTCGGCTTGCCTCATGTTCTGTTGCGTCTGCTCTTCAAGAGTCTGCCGCCATGTTTCAAGCTTATCTTGTGAGGCGATAAGACGTACAATGCGCTGTGTACGCGGCTTCGCGTGTGGTGCGTGTAGTTGCGCGTCGCGCTGAATGACGCCGCTTTCAAGTGCCTCTTTAAGAACCTCTTTGGCGCGTTTGGGACCCAGCATCTCTTTGAGCCGTTCGACATCCAGTTCGCCCTCTTCAAGCAACAGGCCGATTAGCGCACGAATACGCAGCGTTTGTTCGCTCGCCTCGATAGGATTGTCTTCGTCTTTGACGAGATGCAGCACAACCTGTGAGCGTTGCATCAGGCCAGGGGGCAGCATCATCAGCGCGACAAACGCTAGTGGTGTTACATAGTAATCCGCCATCCACTCGGCGAGGGCGCGTTGATGGAGCAGCAGGGCAGGTTGCGGATCGAGAATAGCGTTCAATGGACGGATTACTCCATCGTCGCTCTCGAACGTCGGTATATCTTCGTCGTCGCTGATAGTCCAGACGATACCCTCGACGAGCCGTTCGCCGTAGGGCACGGCGACCAGTTGACCCGCACGCAGGTCGGCCTGGAACTCTTCCGGCACGCTATAGGTCAGCAAGGGATGTTCCGCCAGCCAGCTTGCGGCGGCGGTAAGAATGTTTGCCAGCATGAAGTATTACCGCCTCTCGAATTCGTGCGCCAGTGCCGATAGGCCAAAGTGTACCATCGTTGGGCGACCATGACAGCAGCTATAAGGTGCCTTCGTCTGTTCTAGCTGCTCGATCATCTCGCGCATCTCGCTAACCGTCAGAAAGTAGTTGGCCTTGATTGCAGCTTTACAGGCCACGTTCGCTAGTGCTCGCTCTTCCCATGTCTCCGTGGACCTCGGATTGTCTCGCGCGGTAAGCTCAATCAATAACTCATGCAATGAGCGCATATTCATCTGCTTCACAAGAATCGTTGGTACGGCAAGCACAGAGAGCGTATTGCTCTCGCTTATCTCAAGTGAGAAGCCAACTAGCGTCAACTGCTGCTGATATTCCTCTATCGCCTCTAACTCGCTCGGTGCCAGCATAAGTTCCATCGGTGTAAGCAGCAATTGCGAGATAGGAGTACGTGCCTTCATTGCTGCCACCATGCGCTCTAACAGAATACGTTCATGCGCGGCATGCTGGTCAATAAGGTACATGCCATCCTCACCCTCAGTTACAATGTAGCTCTGTGAAAGCTGGCCCACGACCCGCAAATGTGGTAAATGACGTGTCTGTTGTTCATACGTCTGCCCCAACAACTTTTCTTGTTGAACAGGAATGGATGATCCCGAATCAGGTAGGGACCGATTTATCACGTCCTGGTCGGAATGTGGAATGCCAACAGGACGCGATAAATCGGTCCCTACCTCGGAACTATTTCTTAACATAGGTACATTTACGGATGCCGAATCAGGTAGGGAGCGATTTATCACGTCCTCGTCGGCGTCTGTAATGTTGGCAGGACGCGGTAAATCGGTCCCTACCTTCTTCTCACCTGTATGGATATGGTTTTGCCAGAGGCGCGAAGGCAGTGGCGGTTTAGTGCCGCTCTCCTCTTCGGTCACGGTGAGCCACGGATTATCTTGCGGTAACGCGGGTTCTTCCGCTTCGTCTGTTTCTGGTTGAGAATGAGTGATATCGGCGTCTACATCGTTCTCTGCTTGTGACAATTCGTTGTAAATATCAGAAGGTTCGTCGCTCTTGTCAGTTTCTTTCGCGCGTGGTTTCCATTGTGGCATAGCGGGTTCTTCGAGTAGGGCACCGCGCACGGCACGTAGAACGGAGGCGAAGACGCGCCGCTCTTTCAAAAAACGAATCTCCGTTTTCGCAGGATGTACGTTGACATCGAGTAGCGCAGGATCGATTTGAATATTGATAACCGCGATAGGATGGCGACCAGTGAGTAGCAGTGAATGATAAGCACCTTCGACGGCGGAGGTCAGCATGCGACTCAAGACCCAGCGCCGATTGACAAAGAACGAGATGAATTGGCGCGTACTCTTATAACTTGTCGGACGACTTACATAACCCGTCACAATAGGATATTCCGGGTCATCGGAGCGGTCAGGTTCGCTAGGTGCTACAGCAGGCACCATCTGCTCAGCGATTTGTAGTCCATAGACCTCGACCAGTACGCTTTTGAGGTTGCCGTCACCAGGAGTGGCAAAGATTTGCTTGCCATCGCTATAGACGCTGAAGCGAATTTCGGGATAGGCGAGGGCGTACTGCTCTAATAAGTGATGGCAGTGGCTAACCTCGGTGTTGCGGCTCTTGAGAAATTTGAGACGTGCCGGTACCGAACTGAACAGATTGCGAATCGTGAGCGTCGTGCCTTCGGGCGAGGCCGCCGTTGTCGCCTCCGACACCTCGCCGTTTGCCGCGTTAATTTGTGCGCCTTGCTCCGCGCCACGATGCCGACTAAGCAGCGTCACCTCGGCGACGGCGGCAAGGCTTGCGAGTGCCTCGCCGCGAAAGCCAAGCGTATGAATGCGTTCCAGGTCGTCGATCTGCGCTACCTTGCTAGTGGCATGTCGTGCGAGAGCCAGTGGTAGCTCATCAACGGGAATGCCGGAGCCATTGTCGGTGACGCGAATAAGCTGTAGCCCACCGTGTGTCAGGTCAACGCGAATCTGCGTCGCGCCCGCGTCGATACTATTTTCAATCAATTCTTTCACAACCGAGGCAGGTCGCTCGACCACCTCGCCTGCCGCGATCTTCGCGGCGACATCGGGCGCGAGTTGACGTATAGGCATAGCACAGAACTCCATAGACCAGCAAATAGCAGAGAAGAGAGATATAATAATAAGAACGAGTGTTCAGAAGCCATTATAACATAGAGAGACGTTGTTGAATAACCCGAATATCTTCCTATTTTGTACCGAGTAGTAGGATGTCCATGATACAATCAATAAAAATGCGCTCAGACGAGGATGTGTATATGATTTGTCGAGATACAATAGGCACGATTACTGCGAACCCCACAAACAGTTTTCGCACATATAGAGCAGAACACAATATTTCTCCTCTTTTTATGCTTGGTGATGCACTCTCTATATTGGAATGTATGCCAGATGAGTCTATTGACTTTTGTATGACCAGTCCTCCCTATTGGAACAAGCGTCAGTATCATAATGGTGGTATTGGGTTAGAAGAAAATTACAAGGACTACATCACACACCTCGTACAAATTTTTGCACAGGTAAAGAGAGTACTAAAGCCACAGAGTTCGTTCTGGCTTGTGATTGGAGATAGCTATCTCAATAAGCTTTTAGTAGGAATACCCTGGCGGGTAGCGTTTTCTCTTACAGATGAGCAAGGATGGGTTTTGCGTAACAGTGTCGTATGGAACAAAGTCAAGGGTGGCTTAGACAATACACAAGACCGCTTGGGAAATGTACATGAGGATGTCTTTCACTTTGTGAAACAATCCAACGACTACTATTATAATGCCGATGCCATTCGCTCTACCCCTCGACAGGCAAAGGTTGTCAACGGTGCGATTGTTTCTGCGACAGGTGTAAGCGGTGTTCGTTACAAACGACAAATAGAGCTTTCGACGACACTCACTGCTGACGAAAAAGTGGCAGCTTTCAAGGCTCTAAACATTACCTTAGAACGTATCGGTAAGGGTGAGATAGCAGATTTCAGAATGATTATTCGAGGGCAACAGCGCACAACGCATTCTGACTCAAAACAGATATCGGGACGTGCCCGCGAACTACAAGAGAAGGGCTTCTATTTTCTCTTTTATCATCCCAAAGGTAGCAAGCCAGGAGACGTGTGGGACATTCTACCAGAAGACACACAGAAGCGACTTGTGCATTTTGCACCTTATCCAGAAGACCTATGCAAAATACCTATCCTTGCAACCTGTCCACCTGATGGTATTGTGCTAGACCCGTTCTGTGGGACAGGAACTACGATGTATGTTGCACAGTCTCTAGAGCGGAAGTCTGTTGGAATAGACATATGTGATGATTATTTGCAAATTGCTGAGGAAAGGTGTAGATGCCAAATAGCTCTTTTCGATTAGGTCTTGATACGCGCTTTAGTACAGATGCCAACGGGATTGCCGAATGTCTAGGGTTGCAAACAAACCAGCGTATGGAACTTGAGCAGATTATAAAGCTACTAGGAACAAAGATATCACAGAAAACATTGTTTACATTGTAACGAGAGATAGATTTTGTGTTTTTTGCTTTGGTGCAATTCATCTTTCTATCGTTTGATATATATCTTCGACAAAACGGGAGATATGTGTCAGCAGAGAGAAAACGATGAGGATATGTGTCAAATTTCAGCTATTGGCTGAAAAGAATGGGAGATAGGGCTAAGCTTTCAGGATGGAGGTCATGAGGGGATACATAACTTTGTAACCTACTCTTGCAATTGTGAGAGGTACAAGGTAGGATATCTCTAATACAACTATCACTCACTAAGTGCTACAAATCGAGAACATAGGAGCCGCATGAGTGCCAAGGTTCGTTAGTTCAACCGAACGACTACCAAATCCCCTGAAAAATGGAGACTTTGAAAATGTCCATTCACATCATTCGTAAAGAGCAGATTGTTGGAACTACAAGGCATATACGAAATGAGACATACGAAACGTATCGCTTCCTTCTCGATTCAGATCAAGCTGATGTTACCATGACGGATATTCTCTTGTTTCCAGACATTGAGGAGACCTATGGGTACGAGAAGCATATCGAGATTGCTTATTGCATTGAGGGTAATGCTGAGCTTGTTGATCTCTCAAATGATCAAACGTACCCGATCACACCTGGAACGTTGTGGGTGGCACGGCGTGGCGACAAATTCAGGTTTCGGGCGAGCGTCCCTACTCGCCTCATATGTGTCTTCAGCCCTCCGTTCTCAGGTCAAGAAACAGGTTTTGCAGGCGACCAGTAAAGGTATAGTTATTCTAACACTTTCACATAAAAGCAACCTTGTTATTAAAGAAAACTGCACTTTTCTTTAATAACAAGGTTCTATCTTTAAGTAGCAGTTATGTATGCTAGTGTTTGCAGCCACCTCCCCACCTCCCTTTTCCTCGGATGACCCATCTTCTTATACAACTCAAAACTCTCTTTTCCTAATCTATATGCTTGCTCATTTTCACCCTTTCCTGCAGCAGCTCGCGCAAGGCCGAACAGGGCGGCGGCGATGAGTTCGGGTGCCTCCATTGCTCGTGCGGCTTTGAGGGCGCGTGCGAATTTGTCGTGGGCGAATAGCCACTCGCCGAGCCTGAGGTGGAGTTCGCCCCATTCGCAGAGCGTTTCGTTGGCGACCCATGCGTGTTCGATGTCGCAAGCGATTTCGTAGCTCGCGTTGAAGTACTGCGTCGCGCGTACATAGTGTGCTTGCTGCGTTTCTATGATGCCAAGATTTTGTAGCACCGAGGCCATGCGGAAGCGACTCTTGTTCTCGTAGGCGATTTCCAGGCACTCTAATGAAAGTTTTTTTGCCAATGCGTAATTCTGCTCCTGAATTGCGAGAAAACCTTGCGTCATGAGGAGCGCACTAATACGCTCTTGATGCTTGATGCTTCTTGCATGCAACATGCCCTCTTCAAAGCGTTGGTGTGCGAGCTGATAGTTGTGCTGATAAACCGCGTAGGCTCCCATATTTTGTAGCAGTGCGCTGATGATTTCGTTATCCTCACAGGCTCGTGCAAGCCGCAGCCCCTCCTCATAGTAAGCGGTCATTTGCTGGTATTCTCCATGAACATACGCGACCTCACCAAGACTTTTGAACAAGCTTGCCATGAGGCTCTTATTCTGTAGGTTAGAAGCTAACCTCATACCCTCTACTAGATAGAGTTTTGCACGAATGGAATCGCTCCGATGCACCATTAATGCGCTCCATCGTGTGAGCAATGTGCAGATTACCTCGTCATTCTCGCTTTGTCGTGCGGCTACAAGTCCATGTTCGTATATCGCATAGGCGTGTTTCAATTCACCATGCAGTTCGGCGATACGAGCAAGATGCACGGATGTTAAGGCGAGACTTCGCGCATCGCCAATACGCTCCGCAATATCTTGCGCCGTATAGAGGTATTTTTCCGCGATGCTATGCTGACTCCGTACAATCCAGAAATCCGCGAACGCGTTGACGCCACGTAAAAAGGCGGGAAAGTTCTCTTGTTCATAGGCAAAGTCAAGGGCGGTAACGATGTTTCGCGCTTCGTGTTCCCAAAGAGCATACTGCCGGGAACGTGTCCCAACAAAGGAGACGAAGAATGCAATCATGCGCTCTTTAGCCGCGTCTCTTGCTTCTTTGCTAATATCGTTGACGGTTTTTGCATAGTCCGCGATAGTCTGATGCAGTGTGTAATATCCTTGTCCTTGACTTTCGACTAGTCCAGCGTCAATCAATTCGTCCAACACATTCGCTGAGGTTGCGCAAACCGCGAGGGCGGCGTCTTCCTGAAAAGTGTTTGGCTTGGGGAGAAAAACCGCTAATAGACGCAACGCGCAACGCGCCTCTTCCGAAAGATGTCGATTACTCAGGTCAATGACTTCCTCTAACGAGAATGAGGTACCGGTGAGAATGCTGGATAGACCAGCAGTGGGATCGAGTGGTTGCGCGAGATGAAGCCGTTCCTCCGCGGAACTCAGGCGTCCGATAGCTTGTAAGAGACGGCGCCGCTGCGAGCTATGCGTTTCGGCCTGAATATATTTCCCCATGAGGATGAGCGCAAGCGGAAGCCCCCCAACGGCACGTACCAGTTTTCGTACATCGTTCGGAATACTTGTACAGGCGGGAGCTATCTGTGTGAGCAACATGCATCCTTTCTGGGTAGACAATTCGGGTACGGTAATCGTCGTGTTTCCAGCCACTTGCACTGCGACCTCGACTTTTCGAGTCGTGATGAGATAGGCGCAACGTGGACCACCTATTTGCAACGCTCCGACATCCTCGATGCTCCATGCATCATCAAGCACGATGAGCATGGAACGTGTGCTAATAGCACGATGAAGTGCTTGCGTCATTGCCTCTACTGTAATGAGTTTCTCTGTCTGGGCACTCGCTAGACCCAGCATTTTCGCCCAACGGCTCAAGAGGTTTGCGATATTTGGCTGGTCGCCTAGTCCCGCCCACAGAATACCATCCGAAAATGTTGTACGTACCTCCTGATCATGTACCAGCGTCACCGCCAGTGCTGTCTTGCCAACACCTGGTAATCCCCTTAACGCAATTGTTCTTGAGGCCGAATTGCGCGTAAGCTTGCGTTTGAGTCCGGCAAGGAACTTCTCTCGTCCTAGCAGTGCGGGAGACGGTAGACGAGGTATCGCAGAATCAAAGAGGGAAGAAACTGTATCTGCTACTATGTCTTTGGAGGAAATGGGACTGTTTGAGGCATGCGGAATGAGTCCCAGCTCGGCTGGACTCTTTTCAAACAGCGTGCAGAGCTTCATACGGTTAGTCGGGGAAGGGAAGACTCTACCACTCTCCCAGCGTGAAATGATGTATGTATCCGTGTCCATTCGCTGTGCAACATAGCTCTGAGGCCAACCACGTTGTTCGCGTGCTTGGCGCAACAACGTGTTAGGGATTTTCTGTCCTTTGTTTTTTGACATCATAGCTTCTCTCTCCGATCTAAGTAAGTCTCCCCAAGGTCGTAGAGACCACGCGCCTCCCAGAATGGTGTTAGAGCCAGGACGATAGAGACAAAAGCTTCATACATTTTGTGCTTTTCGGCTAATTGCAGTGCAATGAGTAGGTTTGTCGAACTTTGTTCCAATGTCGTATAGTCATTTTGCCATGCTTGCACAAAGCTCTCACAATAGGTCACAAGTCGCTGTTCTGCGGAAATGTCGGCAGGTTCGAGTCGCGCGTAATCGGTTATCATCTGATGCAGCGTATAGCGACCAGACGTGCTAGTCTCCAATAATCCAGCGTCGCTCAGAATATCTATCGTCTTTACATCACAGTTTGCGACTGCAAGGGCGATATTTTCCGAGAATGTATTGGGTTTAGGGGCAAGTATGGCAAGTGCATGCAGTGCTTGCTGCGCTGGAACAGAAATTTGTTGTACGCTCAAGGTAATGACCGCATGTAAAGAGAACAGTATGTTTGAGGTAGAGCCTTGTAGATGTGTTGCGAGAATAGCGTTCTGTGTCAAGCGCAAACGCTCTTTCACGTCCTGTAATCGCTGTAAAGCCGCCTTGATACGTCTTGGTTGGTTGCTATGTGCCTGAAGCTGCAGGTAGTTGCCCATGATGGTCAATGCTAATGGAAGCCCGCCAGTCGAGCGTACCAGCATGCGAGCCAGCTTTGGCTCTTGTATGACGACATTAGGAGCGAAGCGAGTCAGCAGTTCGACACCGTCGTTTTCGTCTAGCTCTGAGACAACCTCGGCCTGTTCGCTTGCAAACTGTACCGCTAATTGAGGAAAGCGTGTGGTGAGCAGGTAGGCGCAATTGGGGCCACCGACCTTGAGCGCGAGTGCGTCTTCGATTTTCCACACGTCGTCTAGCACAATAAGCATGAAGCGTTCGCCGATTCTGTCGCGTAGTGTACTTGCCCACGTTGCTTTGTCGGTTGGCGTCGTAGTTTCAGATGCTTCAACGGCAAGCAATGCGCCCCAGTTACTGAGTAAAGCCATTATGTCAGGTTGCGGTCCCATTGCAGCCCAGAAAATCCCGTGCTGAAAATGTGCCAGAATACTGGGATCATGTACAAGTTGATTGGCAAGTGCAGTTTTGCCGACGCCGGGGAGACCCCTCAGTGCGGAAAGTGCAAGTTGTTGATGTGCAAGTAAGGAAGTTTTCAGGCGTTTCAGCAACTTGTCGCGTCCCACGAGTCCCTGTGTTTGCGTCGGTAGGGACGGAATAGCGGGATCGTACACAGATGGAAATGGCTGATTTGCTGCTATGTCTAATCCTATTGAGGAGGCGGGAGGACGTTCCGTTTTTGTCCTTTTCGTTGTTTGTAGCCCTAGCTCCTCGTCGCCGAGTTGAAAGAGTTTCCTAAGTTCCGCACGAAAATGAGGATTGGGGTGACTGACACCACGCTCCCAGCGCCCTATTGTGAAACTGTTAGTTTCAATTTTTTGAGCCACGTAAAGCCGAGACCAGCCTCGCACCTCCCGTTGTTGCCTCAAACGTTGATTAGGAATATTACTCCATCCACTCTTTCTTTTCATGCTTGAACTCCTCTTGCTCAACTAATTTTTTTAGTATGGAGAGTCGTCTCATCATTGCTCTAATATTTAGACGTTTCGGTCTTTAGTCTATGTAATCTGCTCATTAGTCTCTAACAAGTAGACGTTTTAGAGAGAAGACTTCAAAAAGACAATAAAATGATATGTCTTTGAAGACCGATTCAAGGCATACTTTAGGCAGAACGAAGTTGCGTTCAGTTAATGTAATCGAAAGGAAAACACTCATGAAGCGCATTACCTCTACCTACTTATTGTCCTTTAGTGCTGGTCCATATGATGACGACGGTCCCGACTCAGGCGAAAATTTCGGTCCTTACGATGATGATGGCGGTGAGGATCAGTAGAACCGATGTACAACCAAACACTCCCGACAAACTTCAGGCTTGTCGGGAGTGTTTGGTTGTACACTAGACAATTCTTGCGCCTCTTGATACGATAGGATGTATCTGTTTTTATAGAGAAAGGGTACATACCATGACGCAGTTAGAGGCATACATTACCGAGCATGAGAATGCATTTCTCGAAGACTTGAAGGGCTGGCTACGCATCCCTAGCATTAGCACACTACCAGAGCATAAAGCTGATATGTACCGTGCAGCAAACTACGCGATGGCGGAGTTGCAACGTATTGGCTTCGACAACACGAGCTTGATTTCGACGCAGGGACATCCTCTTGTCTATGGAGAATGGCTCAAAGCTGCCGGAAAACCAACAGTTCTGGTCTATGGGCACTATGATGTCCAACCCGTTGACCCCGTTGAATTGTGGCAAACTCCTCCCTTTGAACCAACAATACGCGATGGCAATATTTACGCGCGTGGTGCCTGTGACGACAAGGGGCAAACAATGCTCGTCTTCAAAGCCTTAGAGTCGCTGATGCAAGTCAATGGCACGCTTCCCGTGAATGTGCGCGTCCTCATTGAGGGTGAGGAAGAGGCAGGAGGCGAGTCTATCGAATCCTACGTCAAAACTTCGCCTGAACGCCTTCAATGCGATGCTGCATTTATTTGCGACACAGGCATGCCAGCGAAGGACATCCCTGCCCTCGTCTCCGGTTTACGTGGCATTGTCTATACAGAGGTCGAGGTGCAGGGAGCCAACCGCGATCTGCACTCCGGCTCGTATGGAGGTGTCGCGCCGAATCCACTACACGCCCTTGCTATTATCATCAGTCGTTTGAAGGATGCCGACGGTCATATTCACATTCCGGGGTTATATGACAAACTTCGCAAGCCCACACATGCAGAAAAAGAGTTCTGGCATAACGACCCACTTCATATCAATGAGTTACTACGCGAAGAGATGGGCGTCTCTCAGTTATCGGGCGAGCTAGAATATCCACCGCTAGAGCGTATCTCGGCACGTCCCACGCTTGAGGTACATGGTATCGCTGGCGGCTTCACAGGCGAGGGCGGGAAAACAGTTATTCCCGCCGTTGCAACTGCGAAGATTAGTCTACGCCTACCCGCCGACCTCAAATCAGCTGAGGTGTTTGCGCTCTTCGAGCGCACCGTGAAAGACGTTGCACCCCCCGATGTGACGGTGACAGTTCGCAACTTTCACGGTGGCGAAGGTATTCTTGTCACACCAGATAGCCCACCCATTCAAGCCGCGATACAGGCTCTCCAAGAAACCTACGGTAAAGAGCCAGTGTTTCTACGCGAAGGCGGCTCCATTCCTATTGCCGCTCTCTTCTACGAAAAGCTCGGCGTCCCCGTCGTTTTGATGGGCTTTGGCCTGCCCGACGACAACCTGCACGCGCCAAATGAGAAGTATTCGCTTGAGCAGTTCTTCAACGGTGTGCGTACCGTCGCTCGCTTCTTTGAGTTGATGGGGCAGTAATAATTTATAAACAGAAGCGGGTTTTGGGGTATTTTTGTTTTTAGATTGGTGAAGCAGTGGGTTTTTTTTATTTATGCACAAAAAAAGATAA
>CAXUHG010000016.1:50895-52687 GCA_964250805.1 uncultured Ktedonobacteraceae bacterium
ATTAAAAATTAAAAAAACATCTGTTTTACTATAATTTATAAAAAATATTTTTACTAAACCGCTTCTGTTTATAAATTTCCTCCCAAAAAAACCTCTTCTCAAGCGTCTATCAGGTAATATACCGTCGCTATAATAAAGATGTATAACCTATTGGATGTATGTGCAGAGGAATAACGATCATGACTTTGACCAAAGATCACTATATTGTAAGCAAACACGGCACCTTCGATACCTGTGATAGTCCGTATGTTACAACACAGGCCGACCTCGACTCTCTCTTTCAGACGTTAGCAACCGACGCGAATCGCCAGCGATTAGTGCTACACTTTCATGGGGGTCTGGTCGATTTTGTGTCTGGTATGACAACCGCCGAGAGCATCACCACGCTGTTCGCGGATGTGCCCGCCTATCAAATCTTCTTTTTGTGGCAGACCGCCGTCTTCGATGTTCTCTCGGAGAAGAGTTTTCTTGATGCAATTATTCCCAATATCAGCAACATTTTCGCCGATCCGTTTTTTCAACAGGTGCTGTTGCGCGTGACGCAGTTTGTGAAGGGCAAGGTTGATACTGCTAATGGTGGCGCGATTGAGCGTTGGCTTGATGTGCCCGATGAGCAAACAGTGCTACAGGAACTGCAAAACCCCGACGATGGACAGGAGCCATATGCGGCGATTCCCTCAACTGCACTACCCGAAGATGCACAACTGCATAAGCACGAGGCGCAACTGTTCCGTAGTCAGCTTCTACACAATGATCCAGTTCTAAAGCACGAGTCGAAAAAGATAGCAATTGCTCACGCTCCATCGACTGTTAGAAAGAGTTTCGCGCACACGGAAAATCAAGATGCAACACCTCTGTCGCATTCATTTCTGGAGCGTCTGCTAATCGAGCTACGCGATGTTGTCACAGAAGATATTGCGAACGTCGTGCATTTTTTCATGGTGGAGCAATGCGTCGAAGTTTTGAAAAATGTGATTCAGCGTTTCGCGCAACGTCGCGATCATGGCGTTTATCCAACGATTGTCGAAGAAATTCTGCGTCAATTTCTCCTGGGCAAGATTGGCAAAGAGGTCTGGGAAGGCATCAAGCACGATGCCGCCTGCACCTTTGACGGCTCCAATGCCTGTACAGGGACTGCATTTGTACGGGGACTTCAAACATACTGCGAGGCGAACCCGAATGCACACATCACGCTTGTTGGGCATAGTGCGGGCGGCACCTACATCTGCGAGTTTCTACAACATGCTTGCACTGTTCTACCACCTCATATTACCTTCGATATCGTTCTGCTGGCTCCCGCGTGTAGCTACAAGCAGTTCTCCGAGACACTCAAAACCTGTCAAGAGCGCATTCATGCGGTGCGTGTCTTTGCCATGAGCGACGAATTGGAGCAGAAAGACGCTCTCATTCCGTGTGTCTATCCCCTGTCGCTCCTCTACCTCGTATCGGGCATTCTTGAGGACGAGGCCGACACACCAATTTTAGGCATGCAACGCTTCTTTACGAACAAGCCCCTTTATACGTTACCGGACGTACAATTCAGTTTCCTGTACCTGAACAAGTATAAAACCTCACACATCTGGTCGCTTACTACCGCAGGAGACGGCCTATCATCGAATGCAACGTCGCATGGCTCATTCTACAGTGAAGAGGTCACACTGAAAAGCGTCAAATATGTTGTTGCGAATGGACTAAGCTATAGCTAAAAAATTCATAAATATGAACATAATCAAATGCATGTGGCGTTTGAGAGGAGAGGGAACGCACCAAGACTATTTTTATAAAATTTAAT
>CAXUHG010000016.1:52697-63666 GCA_964250805.1 uncultured Ktedonobacteraceae bacterium
AAAAATATGTTGGGGGGGGTGTCCCGGCCCCCCCAACCCGCCACATGCATTTGATTACACTTTGCCTTCTGGCTCATCTATCACCACTGGCACGCCTACCTCGCTATAGAGTGCAGCTAATGACGCGTGGAGACTGTATCTCCGTCTTATCTGGCGATGGTTTGTCTTGCTCATCACAGCTTACTGATGCGTCGGGGTAGCTATAGCGTTTGGAGGAGAGACGCGCCGCTACATCAGAGTTGTACGTATAGCATTGTTTGCCAGCCGCCCGTAATGCATCTTGAAGAACTCTGGTAGCGTTAATGGCAATGCTACTATGTGCAAGGCTTCCACCAGACATAGCGTACACATGACCATCTATGTACTCATACTTTACATCAGTGCTGGTTCGTTCGAGTTCGCGCCAAGCTTCTACACTCATATGCGGTGGTTGGGCTACCATTGCGTCTCCCTCTATATTTCGACTTGTTTACATATGAGGAGTCGTGTATACTTACTACCACAACCAAAGATATCTTTGAGGATAACATCTATGACAACAATACCTTCTTTATTTCAAGCAACACCTGATTTCCCATCTCTACCTGTTATGGATACCTATAATAAAGATAACACCATAACTCTGCATCATGGGAATGCACAAACATTTCTCAAAACAATTCCAGATGGCAATATATCACTTATTGTCACCTCTCCACCATATAATATTGGGAAGTCCTACGAGCGTAAACAAGGCATTACAGCCTATCTTGAAGAGCAAGAGCAGGTTATTTCCGAACTGACAAGAGTTCTTAGCGAGCAAGGAAGCATCTGCTGGCAAATCGGAAATTACGTTGATGATGGTGAAGTGTTTCCGCTCGACATATATTTCTATCCAATCTTTAAAAAGCTGGGATTGAAGCTACGTAACAGGATTATATGGCGTTTCGAGCATGGTCTACACGCCTCAAAACGCTTTTCAGGCCGCTACGAAACAATTCTGTGGTTCACCAAAAGCGACAACTACACTTTCAATCTCGATCCTGTACGCGTTCCCTCGAAATATCCTGGAAAGCTCCATTTCAAGGGTGCTAAACGTGGTCAACCCTCCGGCAATCCGCTTGGCAAAAATCCTTCCGATGTATGGAAATTCCTTCGTGATGAGTGGGAAAGCTGTGATTGGGACATTCCCAACGTCAAATCCAATCACATCGAAAAAACCACTCACCCCTGTCAATTTCCTGTAGAACTGGTAGAACGTTGTGTACTTGCTCTCACAAACGAGGAGGACAGGGTATTGGACCCTTATAGTGGAGTTAGCTCAACTCTGCTAGCAGCACTCATGCATGGTCGTAAAGCCGTCGGTGTGGAAAAAGAGGCGGAGTACATCACTATCAGCAAAGAACGCATTGCTCAATTAGCTAACGGTACGCTCAAAACGCGCCCACTCGGACAACCAGTTCATAAACCCACTGGACGTGAGAAGGTGGCGCAAGTGCCTATTGCATGGCAAAAACAAAACGACGAAGAGACGAAAATATCTGTTCGATAAATAACAAGTAAATCAATGAGGCGTTTCCGCACAGTGGAAACGCCTCATTGATTTACTTGTTATTTATACTTCCACAGACATTGCGACGGCACCACCACCGCCGAGACACAGCGTAGCCAATCCACGCCCACCACCGCGCCGTCTCAATTCGTAGATGAGTGTGGTGAGGACGCGTGAGCCGCTGGAGCCGATGGGATGACCGAGGGCGATGGCTCCGCCATTGACGTTGACGCGTGACCAGTCCCAGTCGAGTTCTTTGCCGTTGGCAAGCGTCTGAGCCGCGAATGCCTCGTTGACCTCGATCAGGTCGAAGTCGCTGATTTTCATGCCTGTGCGCTCTAAGAGCTTATGCACCGCTACTGGTGGGGCGGCGAAGATGAAGCGAGGCTTGATTGCACCCGCCGCATAGCCTGTGATACGCGCCATCACGTCCAACCCTTGATTCTTTGCGAAGTTTGAAGCGACTACAACTGTCGCTGAAGCCCCATCGCTCAAACCAGGAGCGTTACCTGCTGTAACTGTGCCACCCTCTTGAAACGCGGGCATCAGTTTGGTGAGCGCATCCATCGAAGTATCGCCGCGAATAGGCTCGTCGGCCTCGACAAAGGTGCTACCTTTCTTTTGCTTTACCTCGACGGGTAGAATCTCGTCTTTGAAGCGACCAGCGGCGGTAGCGGCTGCCGCGCGTTGATGACTTTGTAGCGAATAGGAGTCTTGCTCGGCACGTGTGACGCCGAATTTGTCGGCGATCACCTCGGCCTCTTCGCCCATATGAATGTTCTCGAAGGCGCACCAGAGGCCGTCATGTACGACGCTATCAATGATTTCACCATTGCCCATGCGATAGCCAGTACGCGCTTTGGGCAGCACATACGGGGCGTTGCTCATACTCTCCATACCGCCCGCGACATACGCCTGACCATCGCCCGCACGAATAGCCTGCGCCGCCAGCATCACCGCCTTCAAGCCTGAGCCGCACACCTTATTGATGGTAAATGCGGGAATATCGTCGGGTAAACCTGCGTGGATAGCAGCTTGACGCGCGGGTGCCTGTCCCACGTTCGCCGACACGACGTTGCCCATAATCACCTCATCGAGACTCTCAGGGTCAATGCCAGCACGACGTACAGCCTCTTTTATCACCATCGCACCCAGTTGAGGTGCCGTAAAACTACTCAAACCGCCTAGAAATTTACCTGTTGCTGTGCGAACCGCTCCAACGATAACAGGAACTCCCGATGTATTATTTTGCTCGGACATGTAGATATCTCCCTTCACGACATTGTGAATATGCATGTATGATAGGACTCTTTATTGTTATTGTATTCCCTCTAAGGGGCGAGGGTCAAACGTAGCAGAAGAAAGAAAATGACCTCTCCAAAAACTCGCTGTATTTTCGCTTGACTCTCTCGTTACGAGAGACGGTATGCTCTCTTTTGTAAGCACATATATCATCTAGCTTGAGAATATAGACATTCTACCAGCAAGATAGCATCTCTGTTTCCTACAAAGGACTCAGACAAGAAGGAGTTTTGGAATGAACACATCTATGTTTGCCACGTTCGTTGACCCGTTGGATGTTTCAAGATTCTTCATGTGGTCATGGAAAATTAACCCTGCATTGACCATTCTTGGAATGACGATGCTCATGACGCTCATCGTCTCCTTGATCGGGCTTGTAGTCGATCATCGTACCATCACAAATACATCGGCTTGGCTCAAGCCTACAAAATTTGCCATCTCGCTCACACTCTACGCGTTTACGCTTGTGTGGCTGCTCCAATATGTCCAGAGTTTACCCCTTGTTGTGAGCATCATCTCATATGCAACGATGTTCATTCTCATCGTGGAAACAGGTATCGTCGTTCTGCAAGTTGTGCGAGGCACTGCCAGTCATTTCAATATCGGAACGCCATTTGATGCACGGTTGTTTAGTATTATGGGCATAGGTATTGCCCTACTTTGGCTCGTCACCTTGTTGACTGTCGTCCTAGTTCTCTTCCAGCCTATGAGCAATCCCGCGTTTGCTTGGTCCTTGCGCTTAGGCATCCTGCTCTCCTTTGTGGGAATGAGTCTTGGCTTTCTTATGACCGCTCAGCAATCTCCCATAGAGAAGCAAAGGAAAGCTGCAGGGCTTACACCCTTAATGGCAGGTGCCCATAGCGTGGGCGTTGACGATGGCGGTCCAGGTCTACCACTTGTGGGATGGAGTACTGCTGGGGGCGACTTGCGTATTGCTCACTTCTTTGGGCTTCATGCACTGCAAGTTCTTCCCTTGCTGGAATGGTCGATTATGCTTGTCGCTTCCCATATAGGCTTGAGTATGCCCTCACAGGTTGCTCTTGTTTGGATAGCGGGTCTTGCTTATGGAGGATGGCTTGCATTACTCACTTGGCAGGCACTACGAGGCCAGTCCATTACTGCTCCTGATCGCGTCACGCTGACAACTCTTGGAGGGCTTCTCGGAACCACCTTAGGGGCAGTCATCGTCGTTCTCGTTCTCTAAAAGTACAACACTACCTAGAAACAGTAGTACGGCCTAATGTTGTATTCTAGGTAGTGCTCTTTACAATCCTTCTCTGCGTCATTTTTGTAAGCGCATTCATTCTTTGTAAGACATTTGATGGGTATTAAACTCCTGTTTGGAGGCTCTTGGTTTACTCATGAGTAAGCTCAATCAAGAGGGTTGTGCAGGCAAAACACCCATCTTGAAGCCTGATGGTACCTGCATACTCCACATCGAGGAGGGGACTTGCGAGGGCGATAGTAACGAAACCTTATTGTAGATAGGTTCACCCGTGCCTGGACCAACGGCACCTGCCAGAATGTTTACGGGATGATACTGCATATCGAGTAGCATTACCAAACCATTTTGATAGCGGATACGATAGACGGAAGTGCCTCTAAACGTGTCTTTGTCGAGATAGCTCGCTTCGTGCGTGTTCATTTCGTGGCGTAACTCGTTTAGATCGAACATAGACTCTTGCGTCATATCAAGACCCCAGCCCTGTGCATGCGGTTGCGCGACATGATGCATCTCATCCATGCCTAATGTGTCATGTCCGTCGTCAATAAGCACGACATCGAATATGCCTTCCTCCACCGTTTCAACGTTGAGGTAGCCATCCTTTAATGAGTGGTAGCTGTCGATTTGATAGCGTTTCCCTTTCGCATCTGTCTTCGTCTGAGTGTGATAGAGGATGAACGCACTCCAAGAGAGTGTTGTTGGCAACAGAAATGCCTGTTGCGTGCTTTGAATCTTCATCACGCGAATTGTAGTAAAGGTAGCAACAAGCACAACAATAGCGGCTACGAACAGCCCCATGAATTGAAGCGAGTTGATACGCCTCTTCTCTCTTTGGATAGACAAAAGGTGGAATGTATTGCTTCTACTGCCTTGAGCCGCAATTGCAGCCATTACAGCTTTATCGACACGTGGCGAAGGACTCGAAGCCTCAAGAGAGGCAACAAGACGAGTTGCTTGAAGTAATACACGTTGTTCGGTTGCACAAGACGGACATGTTGCAAGGTGTGTCGAGACAAACTGTCTCTGCTCTGGTGAAAGATCATCCCATACAGCAAGATCGCGCTGCACTCTCTCACAGATGCGCGAATCGGACTTTTGCAATGAGTTGTGTGGACGAAGAGGAAGATTGCGCTCGCTCACTGTGCTTTCTCCTGTTTCTCGCCATCCTTACTCAGACGCTGATACTGCTCGATAAACATACGTTTCGCACGCGAAATACGGGTCGCGGAGGCGTTGGAGGAGATACCCATGATGGTCGCGATTTCCTGATACGAGATGCCCTGCGAAGCATTGAGGACAAGCGCGGTTGCATACTCAGGCGGCATATTCTGTAGTGCGCGACGGATCAGGTCGCGCTCGGCGACCTCTGGTATGCCACCGTTATCGGCAAGAAAGGCAAATGTATCCTCGTTTGCATCTTGCTCTCCATAATCGTCGTTGCGATAGCGATGCGACAGCGACCACCACGAGATGCGCTTCCTGCGTCGAAGCATATCGACACATAGATTCGTTGCTATGCGATAGAGCCAAGGTGAGAGACGTTCGCGCTCATAGAGGCCGTTCCAGGAATTGCAGGCACGGATAAAGACCTCCTGCGTCACATCGTCGGCATCCTCTTGATTGCCAAGCATCCGATAAATGTAGGAGTGTATGGGTCGCTTGAACTGCTCGTAGAGTTGAGCAATCGTTAAAATAGCGTCCGTCTGTGACGCCATCTTCTCTGCTGATGCGTGAGACTCTATCGGTTTATCCACGGTCATACCGGCTCTCTCTTCTTGAGAAGAGATATCATTCGTAGCTCTTCCCAGACCTGCCTGTAGTATACCAGGATTTACCGCCAAATAAAACATATTAGCTCCATGCAGGACGAATTTCTATGGTAGGGAGTATGTATTTGCTATTCATTCGTCTAACACGTTTCGACAAGCCAAATTTTACGACGAATTCGATTAGTAAAGATTTCACCATTTTCTTTGGCGAAAGTATAGCATATTTCAATAGCTTTACATATTAGTACCATCCTCCCACCTTCTTCGCTATCTACAAAAATAATGCTATCATATACATAGTTCTGATACATTGTTGAGCAATCAGCATGATAGAGGGTGTTTGGTGGAGGGGTGTATCCTGGATACGAAGGAGGTTTTCATGCGTTTGTCTTCTCGTCAGAAAAGTGTTTTGGAGCATCAATATCATGACGATGCTTCCCGCTCCCCTCGTCGCCGTCTTCGTAGTGTCTCGCTGCCCCATATGGCAGGAGTTGTGCTGGTCGTTATAGCTCTCGCTGTTCTGCTCAATCAAGGCTGGGCCAATGCAAATGCGAGTTGGGTTTCACATCGAGGTAAGCCCGTTGGCTTTAAGATTGTGCCAAATCAAACTCCACTGGCTACACCCATTCCACCCGTTACTGTCAACTATAATAAGCCTGTACTTGCCTTCTATTATATGTGGTATCATTCTTCGGACTGGTGTAGCTGTCACATGTCGGACCTGCCAAATCCAGAGTACGTCTCCAGCGATGATGCAACAATTGATCGCCAGGTTCATCAGGCGGCAAATGCGGGTATCACAGGCTTCATCAGTTCCTGGTGGGGACCCGGTGATAATACGGACAACAACTTCGCAAAGTTGCTAGTTCATGCCAATACGTTAGAACAGACCACCAACTTTCATTTCGCGTCTTCGCTCTATATGGAGAGTGACGCCCCGCTCCTCAATACACAGGCCAAGATGATCAGTGGTCTCCGCTTCGTGCAACAGCACTACATTGGGAACAATCACTTTTTCAAGTGGCATGGAAAGCCCGTGCTGTTCTTCTGGAATCCATTGGGCAATGGGCGCACGCTTGCGGAATGGTCGTACATTCGGAGCCAGATTGATCCCAATCACAACATGATCTGGTCAGCGGAGGGCGTCGATATGAACTTGCTGAATGTCTTCGATGGCATTCACCTGTTTAGCGCAGGGTACTGGGGCATTCTTCATAACGACATGACACAGGTCGATCAGGGCTTCCGCAATCAGATCAACAGCTACAACCAGGCACACCACAGTCAGAAAATATGGGCGGCTGGTGTTCTCCCTGGCTATGACGACACGCGTATACCAGGACGCCAGGGCACATATGTTGTGCCACGTAACAATGGTGCGACGTACCAGACCAGTTGGCGTGCCGCAATGAGTAGTGCGCCTGATTGGATCACCATCACCACCTTCAATGAGTGGTTTGAGGGGGCAATGATCGAGCCAAGCATTCACTACAACAATCAATACCTGAACTTGACGCAACAGTTCGCCAAACAATGGCACGGCTGATACAGCCGAAAGGCGGGGTTGCAAGGGGTGCAACCCCTTGACTGGGGTCTGGGGCTGTGCCCCAGTTACCCCTTCTGTTTGCCGCCGTAGGCGGCGTACAAAGTTACTTTTTGAGGTTAGGTTGAAAGGGAGGAACTCTTCATGCCATTCTGGAAACTATCAGGCATGGGACACGAGAACAAGCGTAAACGCCTGCTTGTTCTCGCAGCATCGCTCTGCGCGATGTTGTGCATCGTAGGCGTTGGTGCATTTCAATTCGTGCGCTTTACACCGACGCATGCCGCGCCTTCACAGGTAGCGGTTACATTTCCTACAGGCCATCCGGCTATTCTCAAGCAGAGCCGCGTTATTGGGGACGCGAACGCGCAGCAGCGTCTCTCGCTCTCCATTGGGCTACGGGTACCCAATCAAGACGCGCTCACCAAGTATGTCCAGGATATTTCGCGCCCCGGCTCGGTGAACTACCACCGTTACCTCACCGCCGCTCAGTACGAGGCGGTATTCAGTCCGAGCAAGGCAACCTATAGTGCGTTACAGCAATATTTGCAAGCGGCGGGCTTCACCGTCACCCACACCTATAGCCATCGCTTGCTGATGACATTCACTGGAACGGTGGCGCAGGTTGACCACGCGTTCGGCGTCACGCTCAAAAACTACACCGCCCCCAATGGGCAAACTTACTATGGCAACGATACAGACCCACAACTTCCCGCATGGCTTGCCAGTCAAACGGAGAGCTTTACGGGTTTGAATAATGCAGTGCGTTTCCAACATCCACCGCTACAGAGCCGTGCGGTTGAGAAATATACGCATGCGAGCGTTTCACCATCATGTCTTGGACCTGATTCCTCAGGATCTTATCTCTTGCCAAGCCAGATGGCGACAGCATATAACTTGAACAGCATGTATAGCGCTGGCTATAATGGCGAGGGGCAGAGCATTGCCCTCTTTGAGCTAGCAACCTATAATGCCAGTGACCTCTCAGCCTACGCATCGTGTTATGGACACAGTAAAACGCCCGTACAGACGGTTGTGACTGGCTCCTCTACCCCAGCTTCGGATGGAGGCATCTTAGAGGTTGAGCTTGACGCACAGGTTGTTTTGAGTGCTGCTCCCCAACTGGGGCGGCTCGTAGTCTACGAAGCTGGCAATAACGAGTCTGATTATCTCGCGGAGTGGGCGCAGATTGTGCAGGATGCCGTTCCCGTCGTTAGCACCAGTTGGGGTGTTTGTGAGAACGACCTCGCTCTTAGCGATGCTCAGGCTGAAAACCAGTTTTTTACAATGGCTGCAGCCGAGGGCCAGACTATTGTTTCGGCATCTGGCGATAGTGGTAGCGCGGGTTGTGCCTTTGATAGCACTACTGGTGGTGCCCAACCTTACACTGGCCTGAGTGCAGGCGATCCTGGCGCACAGCCATTTGTTACGGGTGTAGGTGGTACCACTCTCACGGTTAACAGTTCGACCTCAACATATACGAGTGAAACAACCTGGAATAATGCTCCGAGTGGGACCTATAGCGGTGGTGCCTCTGGTGGCGGCATCAGCAAATACTGGACTGCTCCCTCATGGCAAGCCGCTCCTGGTGTACAAAACAGCCACACAACTGCGGCACCTTGTAGCGCACCATCTGGTAGCTTCTGCCGTGAGACGCCGGATGTATCGCTCAATGCCGACCCGACGACGAACAGCTACCTCATCTACTGTACAGCGACGCAGGCGGGTTGTGATTCCACGCATCCGTGGGGTTCAATCGGTGGTACATCTGCTGCCGCGCCAATGTGGGCGGCTCTGATTGCGTTGGCAAATGAGATGTCGGTAAAGCAAGGCGGCTTTAACCTCGGCTTCGTCAATCCGTTGTTATATCAGGTTGGTAGCAATTCCACGAACTATGCGGCAAGCTTTCACGATATCACCACTGGCAACGACGACTATAACAATTACAACAGCGGCCTCTACCCGGCGACAACGGGCTACGATATGGCGACGGGTCTTGGGAGCTACAACGCGCTCGCGCTCGCCACAAACCTCGTAGCGTTAGCAAAAAATGCATCGCCAACGCGTGTCTCACCGGCAAATACCACATGGTATTTCGCGGAGGGTAGCGTCGGCAACGGCTTCCAAGAATTCATCACGCTGCAAAATCCGAGCGTGACTCAAGATGCGACGGTCAACATCACCTACCTTTTCGAGAACAAACCGTCTGTTACGGTTAGCCATTCTGTACCCAGGAGTACGCGTGGTACGGTCAGCGTCAACTCTGACCTCGGCAATGTACAGGTGACGGACCCGCAACAGGCTGTAGCGGCTATCGTTCAGGTGGCAAGTGGCGGTCCAGCCATCGTTGCCGAACGTCCCATGTACTTCTCACATAATGGTGTCAAGAGCGGTACAGATGTCATGGGCGCGACGAATCCACAGAACACGTACTACTTCCCATCGGTGGACTCGCGTAACAATGGACGCAACTACCAGACCTACCTCACCATGCTCAATCCGAGTGCGTCGCAGACCGCGAACGTCACGGTCACGTACTACACGGGCAGTTGTGGACAAGGGAGCCAAGCACTATGCTCAACGCAAACCGTGCAGATTGCTCCATTGCATCGTGGTACGGCGACACCGCTAGCACTGAATCCACCGCTTACGCAACAAACATCGGTAACGGTGCAGAGCGACCAGCCCGTTGTTGTCGAACGTCCAAGCTACATGAGCGATACCATCGCAACGGCAGGTGGAGCGATAACGGGCGCAAGCAGTGAGGTTGGTGCGACAAATCCTGGCAAGGACTGGCTCTTCGCCGAGGGCTACACAGGCAACAACTTCCAGGAATACCTCACGTTGGCGAACTTTGGTACAACCGCGACGAGTGCAACTGTGACATTGGAGTACGATAATGGACATCAACAGGCCATTACGGTGCCAGTACCTGCCCTCAATCATGTCTACTTCGACGTGAATCAGGCGAACGCACACCCAACTGGTACCTGTGATGTCACGCCGTGTCAAACGTCGCCCGCCTCCTCGGTTGAAGTTACCTCGGTGGATAACATCGTAGTTGACCGCCTGATGTACTTCCACTACAGCAGCGCGAAAATTTCTGGTGTAACAGAGACAGTGGGCGAACCTGGACCAGCCTCGAACAGCGTCTACGCCTTCGCCGAGGGCTACACGGCTGGCTCGTTCCAGGAATACATCACGCTGCAAAATCCCACAGCAACCGATGAGACCGTTGCGATCACCATGTTCGTAGACACCTACGTGCTGCAAGAGCAGGTAATCGTTAAGGCAAGGAGCCGCCAGACGGTCAGTGTCAACAAGTACGTTGTGCCAATCGCACAAACGTACAACAACATGCAAGCTAACTCGTATGCGGTTTCGCTCACGGTGCAGGCTCTGGGCACAAACGCGAAAATCGTGGCGGAACGCCCGATGTACTTCAACTTCCACGGCGAGCCAGGGGGAACTGATGTACTTGGGTATACGCAGGTACCGTAGGGACTAGATTTATCGAGTCCGTGTAGAGTTGATGTTAAAAAAAAAAGTTTGTAAGTGAGGTGTGAAGAACGTTTTTTTTTTGAAAAAAAAAGATAACG
>CAXUHG010000016.1:63676-66464 GCA_964250805.1 uncultured Ktedonobacteraceae bacterium
TTGTTTTTAACAAAAAAAACTCGCCCCCATCGCCGTTAAAAATTTTTTTTTTGTTCATCAACTCTACTCCTCCGTTTCCCCATCCTCCACCAACTCCTCAGTTTCGCCCTCTTCATCATCGACCTCAACATCAACCGCAACATCTTCATCCTGTTGGACTGGCTCGATTGGCTCAACAGTTTCTTCCGCCTCTCCACCGTTTTCTTCGAGTGCATCGGCTAGCTTCTTGCCGTTAGTAGTAGCAACGGCGACGACAGTATCGCCTTTGGAAAGGTTCATCATGATGCGTCCCTGTGTGGCGCGACCACCGCGAATGATCTTCGTCACATCCATGCGTATAACTACACCTTCGGCGGAGATAATCATGAGGTCGTTATCTTTCTCCGTGAGAATACGAGCCGCCGCGACACGTCCAGTTTTTTCTGTGACTTTGGAGGTGATGACGCCACCACCGCCTCTCGTCTGTGTTGGATAGTCGTCGATGGGTGTACACTTGCCATAGCCGAACTCGGTGACAACGAGCAGTTCGCTATCCTTTGGCGTCAGGTTGAGCGACACAACTCTGTCGTCCTTGCCTAGACGTATGCCACGTACACCACCGCTGGTACGCGAGGCCGAGCGTAGTTCCGCAACGGTGAAGCGAATTGCATGTCCTTGCGCGGCGATGAGCAGGATATCATCGTCGGCACCTGCTAATTTCGCGCCAATCAGTTCGTCGTCTTCTTCCAGGTTCATCGCAATCAAACCGTTGCGTCGCACGACCTCGAACTCTTCCATCGCTGTTTTCTTGACCTCGCCCTTACGTGTGGCGACGATCATAAAATCGTGACCAACACCCTTGGGCACACACACAATGGCGGTAATGCGTTCGCGCTGCTCTATCGAGATGAGATTGATGAGGTGCTCACCCTTCGCGGTACGCCCTGTATCGGGCAATTCATAGGCACGTAGTTGGAAGACGCGCCCACGATCCGTAAAGAACAGTAGGCTATCATGTGAATGCGCCACTAACAAATGCTGTACGGCGTCGTCGTCACGCGTCACCATACCAGTAATGCCGCGTCCACCACGCCGCTGTGCGCGATACGTGTTGGATGGCAAGCGTTTGATGTAGCCCTTCTCCGTGAGCGTGACAACGACCTCTTCGTTCGGAATGAGGTCTTCGTGCCGAAAATCGCCCGTCTCCGACTCGATGATTTCGCTCCGGCGCGGGTCGCCGTACTTCTCCATCAGTTCTTTCAGGTCGGCCTTGATCAGTTTGCGAATCTCGTTGATGTCGCTCAACAACATATTGTAGTAGCTGATGCGCTCTAAGACTTCCTTGAGTTCGTCCTCAATCTTCTGTCGTTCGAGAGCCGCTAGACGCGCCAGACGCATATCCAGAATCGCCCGTCCCTGCTCTTCTGAGAAGGTGAACTGTTGACGTAGATTTGTCAACGCCTCGTCGGTTGTCTGTGAAGCGCGAATGAGAGCAATTACCTGATCGAGATGGTCGAGTGCAATCTTCAAGCCTTCGAGAATATGGCGGCGTGCCTCGGCCTTTGCCAGTTCGTACTTTGTGCGGCGTGTGATGACCTCTTCGCGGTGATTGATATGATACTGCAAGAAGTCTTTGAGACGCAGTGTACGTGGCTGCTTGTCTACCAGAGCCAGCATGTTCGCGTTGAATGCACTTTGCATCGCGGTAAATTTGTACAGAGTGTTCAGCACGCTCTCAGGATTGGCGTCGCGCTTCAACTCGATGTACATACGCATGCCGTTGCGGTCGGACTCATCGCGCACCTCAGAGATGCCATCAATCCTCTTGTCGCGGGCCAATTCCGCGATTTTCTTCACTAGTTCAGCCTTATTGACCTGATAGGGCAATTCCGTCACGATGATGCTGGTGCGTCCGCGCTCGGTCTGCTCGAAATTTGTGCGTGCGCGGACCACAATGCGTCCGCGTCCATTGAGATAGGTGTTACGGATACCCTCGCGCCCATGAATAATGCCGCCCGTTGGGAAATCAGGGCCGCGCACGATGAAAGAGAGTTCTTCGGTTGTGGCATCGGGATTGTCGATGAGATGCATAATACCGTTGCATACTTCGTTCAGGTTGTGCGGCGGAATATTGGTAGCCATACCAACGGCGATGCCTGTCGATCCGTTGAGCAGGAGATTGGGGAGACGTGCAGGCAGTACGGTTGGCTCTTCGGTCTGGTTATCGTAGTTCGGCGCGAAATCTACGGTGTCCTTGTCTATGTCACGGAGTAGCTCGTCGGCGATTGCCGCCATCTTCGCCTCGGTGTAGCGCATCGCGGCTGGTGGATCATCGTCCTGTGAGCCAAAGTTGCCCTGCCCAAGCACGAGTGGGTAGCGCATCGACCAGGGTTGTGCCATACGCACCAGAGCGTCGTACACCGCGACATCACCGTGTGGGTGATAGCTCTTGAGTACCTCACCGACGGTACCCGCGCATTTGCGAAACTGCTTTGTTGACTGGAGACCCATATCTTCCATAGCATATAAGACGCGACGATGTACAGGCTTCAAGCCATCACGTACATCGGGCAGTGCGCGACTGACAATAACGCTCATAGAGTAATCGAGATAGGCACCTGTCATCTCGTCAACGATACTGACCGGCCTAATATTGCCAAGTTCCATAAAACATCATCCTCACCAAAAAAAGTTAGACATAGCCAAGTGGCGATATCGGGTTGAATTTGTGATATAAATAGGGCGGAGGGGTCTCCAAGGTTGTATTATTGCCTTCCTTATTATATCACATCCTACAGTTGCTCACAAG
>CAXUHG010000017.1:0-2940 GCA_964250805.1 uncultured Ktedonobacteraceae bacterium
CACATGGAATATAGTCAGGTGTCGCTGTCCGCTTTCAATCTCCATGCAATGCATACATAAAGTAGCTACAGGTAACGCGGGGCGCAGGTGACACACCTGCGCCCCTCTTTTTTATTCTTCAAACACGCAGCAATAAGAGGTAACGTATGACTGATGAAAAAAGCAATACACAAAAATACTACATTACAACGGCGATAGATTATCCAAACGCCCCACCGCATATTGGGCATGCGCTAGAAAAAGTTGCCGCCGACGTAATCGCACGTCATCACCGTTTGCTAGGGCATGATACGTACTTTAGCATTGGCCTTGATGAGAACAGCCAGCATGTAGTACGTGCGGCTAGGTCGAACGGACTTGATCCCCTGGAATGGGTGCAACGGCTGGATGAGGCATTCCGTTTAGCATGGTCGAAGCTCGATATCTCGAACGATTACTGGATGCGTACAACCGAAGTTCGACACCGAAGAGCGTCGCAGGAGATGTTTCAACGCGCATGGGACAAAGGCGACATCTATTCATCGCTCTATTCTGGCTGGTACTGTCCCAACGATAACACCTTTTATACAAGCGATGAACTGGTGAATGGACGTTGCCCAAATCATCCTTCAATCGTTCCTGAGTGGCTGGAAGAGGAAAACTACTTTTTTGCGCTCTCGAAATACACGGATCGTTTGCTTGCTCATATCGAGGCGCATCCAGAGTTTATCGTTCCAGCCAATAGACGCGCTGAGGTGGTTGGCCTTCTCAAACAAGGCTTACGCGACTTCTCGGTCTCGCGTCGAGTGCGTTCAGAACTGGGAACGTGGGGTATTCCTGTCCCTGTCAATCCCGAACACGTTGTCTACGTCTGGTTCGATGCCTTGACCAATTACTTAACAGCGGTAGGCTTCCCCGATGACTCGCAAAAATTCGCACACTACTGGCCCGCTGATGCTCATGTGATAGGCAAGGACATCACGCGCTTTCACTGTCTCTACTGGCCTGCCATGCTGCTGTCTGCCGATTTACCATTGCCAAAGCAGGTCGCTGTGCATGGCTTCATCACGCTCGATGGGCAGCGCATCTCGAAGACTACGGGCAATACAATTGATCCTGTGGCACTCGTCGATGAGGTTGGTGTCGATGCCGTGCGCTACTCATTGCTACGCAATCTCTTATTTACCTCAGATGGCAACTTTTCAATGACTGAATTGATTCGTAGCTATAACGAAGAACTAGGCAACGACCTCGGTAATCTGCTTAATCGCGTCGTCTCAATGATACAACGTTACCGGAAAGGTTCCATTCCAACGTCGAAGGCGATTACCAAACGAGAAGAGGACTTACAGCGCGTCGCAACCGAGACGCGACAGGCGGTGGCACATGCCCTTGGTGCGTGGGATATTGGTGGCGCACTTGGCGTCGTTTGGCAACTCGTGCGCCGCGTGAACCAGTATATCGAGCAATCCGAACCGTGGAAACTGGCAAAACGGGTGGAACAGCAAGAACAACTCGACACGGTACTTTACTCGGCAGCCGAGGCATTACGGCTCATCGCACTATTGCTTGCGCCCTTTCTGCCAACGACAAGCAACCGTATTCTTGCTCAACTTGGCAACGATGAAGGAGTGCGTTCAAATGCCTGGATACAGGACACCACATGGGGACACAACACCTTGACAACTGTCGTCCCTGGCAACCTCCTGTTCCCACGCATTGAATGAGCAACCAACAATGAATTTCGTAGGGACCAGATGTATCGCGTCCATTGCGTGATTTATCGCGCGAGATCATGTCTGATATGGCTCATATTCATATATAGGGTTAGTAAAGATTTCGCGCAATGAATTGCGCCTCGGACGCGATACATCTGGTCCCTACGAAATTCATCATTTGATACAACAAAAGGAGCATACTCATGGCAATCATCGAAGTGAATCAGCTGGCAAAGACAT
This sequence comes from uncultured Ktedonobacteraceae bacterium, assembly GCA_964250805.1. Lineage (GTDB taxonomy): Bacteria > Chloroflexota > Ktedonobacteria > Ktedonobacterales > Ktedonobacteraceae > JBBQVS01. The sequence continues at coordinate 1,938 of CAXUHG010000017.1, forward strand.
TTAGAAGCCGAGAACGCACAGCGGGACTCAGCGGTAGCCTACGCTCACTTGTGGCACCACGCTACCGTGAGCGGAAGGCGGTGAAGCGTATTAGCTTTACGCTTGAGGCTGGTGAGGTGCTGGCATTTATCGGACCAAATGGTGCGGGCAAATCTACCACGATCAAGATGCTCACCGGTATTCTCTACCCAACAGGTGGCTCAGCTCACGTTTTGGGTTTAACGCCTTGGCAACAACGGCGCGAACTGGCCTACTCCATATCGAGCGTCTTCGGGCAGAAGTCGCAGTTGTGGTATCACCTGCCGCCGCAGGATACCTTCAACTTGTTGGCGCACATCTACGAGCTAGACCCGTTGGAGTATCGCAAGCGGCGCGACTTCCTGATCGACGTGTTCGATATCAGCGAATACATATGCACACCCACGCGCAAACTAAGTCTTGGTGAACGCATGCGTTGCGAACTGGCGGCTGCCTTGTTGCATAAACCAAGCGTGATTTTCCTGGACGAGCCGACGATTGGGCTGGATGTCATCGCCAAGCAGCGTATCCGCGAACTGATTGGTCAGTTGAACGTGGAAGAGGGATTAAGTGTTCTCCTTACGTCTCACGACGCCGGAGATGTCGAACAAGTGTGCCGCCGAGCCATCGTTATCAATCATGGCGACATTATTCTTGACGCGCCCGTTGCGACATTGAAGCGTGACTACTTGAAAACTAAGACGGTTGACCTATTGTTGGGAGAACCTGCTCAATCCCTGTTAAAAATAGATACAACCACAGGAGCGCAACGCCTGAGCGTACAAACGTTTGGCTCTATTTACGAAGAGTTGCTGGATACGGCGGGTGTAAGCATTGTAAAGGCAAAAGGCTACGGCCTGAAACTAGAGATAGACACGACACGCAATCCCTTAGAACCGATCATTGCGGCGATTATGCAGCAGTGTCATATTCAGGACATGACCATCACCGATCCGCCGATGGAGGAGATTATCGCGGCAATCTA
>CAXUHG010000017.1:3040-16663 GCA_964250805.1 uncultured Ktedonobacteraceae bacterium
CTAGCTCTGCTCATTGGAGGACTGCCTCACTTTACATGGCAAGGTGTGCTGGCGTATCCGCTTGTCGTCTTGCTAGCGTTCGGCATTGAGTTCGTGTGCTACTTCGCAATCGGACTGTTGGCTTTCTGGACGGAGGAGACGCAAGCATTCGCCTTTCTATATAGCCGCTTGACGCTGGTGCTTGGTGGTGTACTGGCACCGTTGGAGATTTTTCCACAACCGCTACGTAGTATCGCGCAGGCTTTACCATTCAGCACAATTCTCTACGCACCTGCACGCACGCTGGTTCACTTTGAATGGGACCGTTTCGGCTGGACACTGCTACAACAAGGCGTAACGCTATTGGTCGGGAGTGTGCTGCTGTTCGGGCTGTATTCGCTGGCGATGCGACGCGTCAACATCAATGGAGGATAGGGTATGTTCAAGAGAAGTATAAGTACATTGCGCTTCATCGGCGTATATGCCGTTGCGAATTTGCAATCGTCATTAGAGTATCGCACCGCGTTCTTCGTGCAGGTAATTGCAATGGCTGCGAACGACTCCCTGTGGCTCTTTTTCTGGTGGACCTACTTTCACCAGTTCCCGCTAGTACATGGCTGGCAGAATACCGATGTCGTCATTCTGTGGTCGGTCTCTGCATGTGGTTATGGCCTGAGTGTTGCTGTATTCGGCAATGCCAGTAAATTATCATCTTTAATCATGCGCGGTAGCCTTGACGCGTACCTCGGTATGCCGCGCTACGTCCTGTTGCACATTATCATTGCCGCATCCGATCCGACGGCATTGGGTGATATTCTCTTTGCCGTCGGAGCCTACACAGCGTTTTTACGCCCCGATATACTACACATGGGGTTATTCCTGCTCTTGGCTGTGTTCGTCTGTCTCATCTTTACCTCTTTCTTCGTCTTGCTCGGTTCCTTAGCGTTCTTTCTGGGCAACACCGAAGGACTGGTGCAACAGATGTTTGGCGCATTGATCTCGTTCAGCACCTACCCGATGGACGTTTTTCAGGGTGCTGTCCGTCTGCTGCTCTTTACCGTCATTCCAGCAGGTTTCATCTCGTTCATACCCCTGCAACTGCTTCATCAGTTCTCGTGGCTGCTACTCGGCGCACTAGCAGGCTTTACTGTGTTGTTTGTTGGTATTGCGGCAGGAGTGTTTCATCTCGGATTGCGCCGTTATGAGAGTGGGAACTTGATGGGAATGCAGGGATAGCGGGAAGGCTTGCTAAAATCGGTTGTTTCGTTTCCTGATTCCTTGAATAAGGAGATTGCCGACAATGACAAGGATAACAATAGCAACAAATGAGCCAATCCCAATAATGACGCTTTGGTTAGCTGTCCCAATTATTGTATTTAATAGAATGGCGAAAAGGATGACAAAGGACGAAAGTTGTGCTGATGAACCAGCATCTGTTAAGCTATAGGGTTCCGTGTCTGGAACTCTGCGTCTTCCAAAGAAAAAGTGACTTGTTGGTTGCGTAGGTCTTAATTCTGTTTCGCTTCGTGTATCTGAATCGTAAGAATTCTGATTCATAAAAATCTTTACTACATTTTACTAATCATTTTTATTACTGATTGTTATAAACATATAGCATGTCGCTTTCCGAATTGTCAAGGGGTACTATGGTCGAAAACAATGGCTTGACACTACTAACTTCTTACCATAAAAAATATATCATAGAGACATGTCATGAAGACAGGTCATTATGGATTTTCGAGACACAGGAAACATACACAATGCTGTACGAACTGATTATTCTTGCACAACTTATGCGGCAACCAGCGCATGGGTATCTTATAGCCAAAATTATTAACGATATGATTGGTCCCTATGCTCATGTGAGCAATGGGTGACTTTATCCTTTATTAGCAAAATTGGAGAAGTCGGGTTTGATTGCGCTGCATATTCATCAGAAGCTCATACAAAGGTACTAAATGTACCTTAAATATTTTCACAACATATTGATTGTGCCTCGTACCTCTTGACACGTAACCCCTAAATAACGTATAAATTATTTAGCAAGCAAAATAATAGCGTGCTAAATAATAGCAAGTGAAAGACATGAACATCGAACCAAACAACAACCTTGGTTACTGGCTTTTCTATGCACAACGCTGTGTTGAGTATGCGTTTACCAACATGCTGCAAAAAGTCTGTGTTGAGCAAGGAAAATCCTATGTTGTGACTCCATCACAATGGGGAGCTTTAGCACTGTTAGCCAGTGGTGACGGCATGACCATCGGTGCAATTAGTCAGCAGCGGGGAATAGATGCGGCAACCGTCACAGGAATTATCAAGCGGCTTGAGCAAAGTGGATTGGTCGAACGTCGTCATGACCGCGAAGATCGCCGCGTTGTGAAAGTGTACCTGACTACGGAAGGAGAAGAAATCGTTGAGATTCTCAATCCAATGGTAGGAGCTTTCAACGACGAGATGCTGGCAGACTTCTCAGCAGAAGACCGTGATATGTTTCTGAAGCACTTACAACACATCATTGTCAATCTGACTGATGATACCAGAGAGACAGGCGACCGTTTCAAGCTTATCCCCGCTAACCTGGATTTTTAATTATCGGTAAGAAAATGTAGGGGCCTGATTTATCACGCCCCACGCACGTGCGAAGCAAGGTGCGTGTTTCTCATAAAGAAAGAAGGATTGTATGAGTCAAGAAAGAGTATTGACCGTGCCACAACAAGGAAATGTTGCCGACGACGCTGTTCCAGCGATTGAGATACGCGACCTGTCCAAAACATTTGGCGATTTCCACGCCGTCGATTCCTTGACGCTCACGGTCAAGCAGGGCGAAGTCTTTGGTTTGCTGGGACCAAACGGTTCAGGCAAGACGACAACTATCAATATGATTAGTGGTTTGAGTGTGCCTACGAGTGGCGAGGTTAAGGTGCTTGGCTATGATGTACGTCACAATGCACGAGCAGTGCGCCAGATTCTTGGTGCGGTGCCACAGGAGACCGCGTTGTATGAGGAGCTATCGGCATGGACCAACATGGACTTCCATGCCGACCTGTTTGGCATTCCCGCACGAGAAAAGAAGCAGCGTATCAACGATATGTTGGAGCTTGTGCAGCTTGCGGACCGCAAAAAATCACGCGTGAGCACATTCTCCGGCGGCATGAAACGTCGTCTTGCACTCGGACGCGCCCTACTGCATAATCCTAAGTTGATCTATCTCGACGAGCCAACGCTAGGTGTCGATGTGCAGGCACGTCGCGCCATCTGGGACTACATTCTCTCGCTGCGCGATCAAGGCAAGACCGTTCTGATTACCACCAACTATCTTGAAGAGGCGCAGGCATTGTGTGATCGTCTGGCAATCATTGATTCCGGCAAATTGATTGCCGTCGATACGCCAGAGCATCTCAAGCAGATCTATGGTGGTAGCGTGATTGAGCTAGAGACCGCGCACGTCATTTCTGCGATAGATAAGATACGCGCTCTGGATGGCATCAAAGAGGCGAAGCAAGAGCAGACGCATTTGACCATCACCACACAGGGTACAGCCAACGTGGTACCACAGATTATCAACATCGTGTCGCAAGAAGGCGATATCCGCGATATTGTAATCCGTGAACCCAACCTCGACGAAATCTTCTTACAACTAACCGGCACCGAGTTGCGCGACTAAAAGGGGAAAAATTATGTCCCGAATTATGTACAACCTACGAGTCATTTGGGCTTGTATGAAAAAAGATATTCGAGTCTCGCTTACTGACCGCGTGTTTGTGATTCTCGGTGTCTTCTTGCCAGTAAACTTTCTGGTGCTGTTCAGCCTGTTTGTGCTAAGTGGTGGTCAAGCACCCACTGCTGTTGTCATGAATGATACAGGACCATATGCACAACAGTTTTATCAGTCAATGGCAGGAGCGCACTCGTTTCGTCTCCAAAAAACGAACAAGGATGAAGCCAATAGTCTTATTGAGGCTGGACGCATCGTCGCGGTTGTCACCATTCCAGCCAACTTTGATACCCAAATCAAGAATAATCAACCTGTGGCTGTGGATGTCGATATCAATAATCTCAATACCGACTTCACCAACGATATTCGCCGTGCTGTGCCGCTCTCGATTACTTCGTTCTATGCGAAGGCATTTCCCAACGTTGTAACTATCGTGCCACAGGAGCATGATCAGTATCAGCAGGATACCGATTACATTCCGTATCTGACCGTCTCAATTCTCGTTATCGCGTTGGTTGTCGGTGGTCTTCTGCAATCAGGCACCTCGGCGGCGCGTGAATGGGAAAATTCGACGATGAAGGAATTGTTGCTCTCGCCCGCAAGTCGCTGGGCAGTCGTTACGGGAAAAATGCTTGGTGCGCTTGTAATGAGCCTTGCCTCAGTCGTAGTTGTGCTGGCTGTACTTATATTCATTATCGGTGTACATCCGCTACATTGGGGAGCGGTGATTGGCTTTACGTTACTTACACTTGCCATCTTTATCGCATTAGGGACGTTGCTGGGAACATTGCTCAAACAGCGACAAGCATTTACAGGATTGGCATTTGGTCTCGCGATTCCCCTTTTCTTTATCAGTGGTGCGTTCGGTCCAATCTCGTTCAATGTCCCTATCATCCAGGTTATCGCGCAAATCTTTCCTGTCTATTACGCGATTGTGTTACAGCAGTACGCCTTTCACGGTTTCGCCCTGAACACTTATGGCGTGGCGGCGAACACATTGATTTTATGTGGGTTTGCACTGGGTCTGATTCTGCTCTCGGCACTGGTGCTACGCCGTAGTACAGTTGCAAGCTAGTACCGATGCGACGTTTTTGATACAAGGAGTTTTAGCATGACGTACTCTTTTCTACGCTCAGTATGGGCGATTCTAAGAAAAGATTTGCGAGTCTGGCTCAGCAATCGCCGCAATATCGCGGCAACTGTTGTTCCTCCAATCGCCTTTCTACTCATTCAAGCACTCGGTGCCGTTGCCGTGGGACGTAGCCCTGTTGCGCTCGTGACGATGGACTCAGGCCCAAAGGGGCAACAGATGCAGCAGATTTTGCATCAGGCTGATGTATTCCGCGTTACAGATGCTACACCTGCACAGGCAAAAAATCTGTACGATAACATTCAGGTTATCGCGATCATTACCATTCCAAGTGATTTTACACAGCGCGTCAACGCCCACGATCCGTCTCCGGTGATTGTGCGCGTCAATAACCTGAATCTCGATTTTACCAATGATGTGCGTCGCTCAGTGCCGGATGCCATCACGCAATTCTATCAAGCTCAGGGCAGTGCTAGTCCCATCAAGGTTGGCATACAGGAACAAGACCTGCGAGTGCGTGATGTAGAACTTTTCCAATACGCGGTACTCCCGACCATTATCCTACTGCTCACACTTTCAGGCTTAGTGACGAGCAGCATTTCTACCGCTCGTGAGTGGGAGACAAAGACCGTCAAAGAGTTGCTACTCGCGCCCACATCACGAACCTCGATTATTGTTGGGAAGGTGCTAGCGGGTTTTGTGACCACATTCCTGCTTGGCTTACTCGTGCTGTTACTGGGGGCGGCTCTCGATTGGACGCGACCTACAGGCATCTACTGGCTTACGAGTATCATCGTTCTTGCGATGATTGCTCTGTTCAGCACGGGGCTAGGTGTTGCGTTAGGTGCCGCCTTGCAAAAGTCGCAACCTGTTATCGCCATCTCAATCAACGTTGCCATCTACCTATTCTTCCTTGCAGGAGGCATCGGCGTCATCGCGTTTGAGCCGCTATGGTTACAGAATATCGCCGCCTACGTACCGCTCACCTACGGCATTCATGCGCTAGGGCAAGCTGTCTTCTACAGTTCATCCGATCTTTTTGGGCGCGATATGCTTGTGCTGGGTGTGTGTGCGCTTGCGGCGTTGGGGTTGGGTGTGTTGTCAATGCGACGGGGGATTGCGAGCTAATAGATAAGGACGAGTGAGGCAATCATGCAAAATTGCCTCACTCGTCTTTGTTAGCACATTGTTCGTCTCAGTGTTATGAATGAAGAGGAGGTTTTGTTGGTTGATGAATTGGTTGTATATCTACCTGAGATTGTGGTATCCCTACTGTTTGTGCAAACAATGAAACAAATGACTTCGATACAGAACGCATGTCTTTTTTTTCGATCAAAAGGTATGGACACCCTGAAGGATTCATATCCATGCTGTCAACGAGTGTGCCATTTTCATAGAAACGTAGGTGGTAAAACAGATCATATGCGCTCGGACATGAATGTACTCGTCCAGTGAGTGATGCTTTCGGAAGGGCTAGTGCTGCTTTATAGAGTGTTTGAATGGCATCTGTATTGGTGGTAGTATGGTTAAGTGGTGGGTAATGATTGATTGTGCCAGTATCTCGAATCACTTGTAGTACCCTATTTTGCTGTGATGCTGTTGATGTTGTAGGTGATGAACCACAACTTACTAACACAAAGAAGCAAATCGATACAAACAAAAGGATTTTCCAATTCATAGACGTTTACCTCGTTTTTAATTTTGATATTAACGACTATCTCCTTACAATGACTTATTTCTAATGAAATAAGTTCCCTGCACTCTCTCCCTTAATCCGCCAACTCACTGAATGAGAAATAGATAGTAATTACCCAGCAAGATGCTTTTTAGAGGGTATGAGAGCAAAGCAGAGGAGGGACTAAACAAGTTAAGTAACTAAATACCCTTACTGAAGCTGAAAACTTCAGTAAGGGTATTTAGTTACTTAACAAAAAAGCATATTAGCTAACTGAGCAAACCCCAAGGTCTCACTCTTCTTCGTGCTTTCTGAGCCTCCTGCGGATTGCCCAGAGCCTCGTACACGTCGGCTTTGAGCGTCCAAGCGCGAGCGTAGCTCTTGTCCATCTCGGTTGCTTCATTGAGGGCGTCGAGGGCGGCGCGGTTGTGACCGAGACGGATAAGTGCCTCGGCTTTGTTGCACCACGCGACAGCACTACGCGGATTGACGAGCAGGGCACGCGTGTAGGCATCAACCGCTCCATTAAAATCGCGCAGACAGGAGCGTGCATTGCCGAGACCATTCCACGCTTGAAAGCTTTTCGGATCCATCGTCAAGCCTTGCTCGTATGACGCCATTGCCTCGGCTGGCATATTCATGTCAAGTTGTGCGTCGGCTTTGCCATTCCAGGCCGCGACATAAGTTTTATCAATGCTTAAAGCGCGTTCAAAATGCACGAGTGCTTGCTGGTAGCGTTGTAGGCGATTTAGTACAAGCCCCGCGCTTACCCACACAACAGCGTTGTTCGAGTCGATTTCGGTGGCACGCTGGTATGCCTCCAATGCCTTGCGATAGTTACCCTGATTGTATAGTGCTGTACCCTTGCCGTTCCACGCGTAGAAGTTGCGCGGATCGAGGCGTAGGGCGTCTTCGTATGCCTGTAACGCTTGCGAGTAGTGTTGCTGTCTGAGGTACTGGTCTCCCTCGCGGCATCTGTCGCGCACCGTACTTGTGTTGGGTGCCGCACCTCTTGCTGGATAAGAATTATTGCTATGAGCCGCCGAATTTTTGCTTGTACCATTGGGAGCTACAGAGAAGGATGAACTGATCGCATTCCGCACCGATGGTGGCGTGCGAAGCTCCGGTGCCGGACTTTGTGTAGGAATACGTACCTTTGCCGTTGACACGGGACGACAGGCCACATCGAAGGCGTACATGAACTCCAACATGTCCGCGTAACGATCCTCTGGTCGCGTCGAGAGTGCCTTCAGCATCACAGCATCAAGGGCGACGGGTAGTTCACCATTAAGAGAAGAAACCGCCGGAATGTTGCCACCCGTTGGGTCAAGTGGATGATAGCCTGTCAACATTTCGTAGAGGACGATAGCACTTCCGTATTGGTCGCTCCGTGGATCGACAACTCCCGTAGTCTGCTCCGGTGCCATATAGCCAACTGTACCGCGTACCGTGACCGTTTTGCCGACACGCGCACCAGGCTCTAGTGAACGCGCGATGCCAAAGTCTGTGATGACGAGACGATGATCTTCTTGATGCAACAGAATATTTTCGGGTTTGATATCGCGGTGAATGACTGGACGTGGGCGTGTATGAGCATAGTGCAATGCCTGTGCCAGTTGATGGAAGCTCTGCACAGTTTCCGCCGGGGGCATCGGTCCCTTCACCTCTGCCAGTCGGGTACGTAGAGAACCAGCGGTATAGAGCGGCATCACGAGAAAGACAACACCGTCTCTGCCATGCACTGATAGACCATCCTTACCGTAGTCCAGAATAGGCGCGATGTTGGGGTGATCCAACGCCGCCGCTATGCGGGCTTCTCGTAAGAAATGGTCTCGTTCATTCGAGGTCGTTTTGCTTGGTAACAGCACTTTGATAGCAATGTGGCGCGAAAGATTCTGGTCGATGCCACGAAATACAGCCGCGTAGCCGCCTTTACTCAATAACGCTTCTACCAGATATCGTCCGGCGAGGGAGGTATCCAGTAGCGGCAATGCACATGCTCGACAAAACAGATCGCTGTCCCGATTGTCAAATCCGCAGTCTACAAGATCGGCGCAGCGTCGCATTCCCTCCTCCGAGTCATAGGGATGTTCCCTTCTGAATACATAGATTGCCCAATACAGAATAATTTATAGAAAATGTTTATGCTTCAATAGGTTTCATTTGTTGTTCTAACGAACGTGCCCAGTCCTGGCAAGACTGTGCCTCTTGTTGCCTCCCCAATTTCTCCAGCACGACGGCCTTGTTATACCATGCATCCGGCTCATCGGGTGCGAATGAAGTCGCCTGATCCAGTGCTGCTAACGCCTCGTCCATTCTCCCAAGTGCGAAGAGCGATAGCCCTTTATTATTCCAGGCCGCTATATAGTGTACATCAATACCCAGTGCGCGGTCAAAAGCGTAAAGAGCCTCTTCATGGCGTTTGAGTTCGTGTAACAGGCTCCCCTTATTATACCATGCAGATATTAAACCGCTATCATATTCCAACGCATGGTCATAGGATTCGAGCGCGTCTTCATACATATGTAGGGCGGCGAGAACATTTCCTCGATTATACCACGCGCTTGCTAGTGTGGGGTCAAAGTTGAGCGCTTGATCGTAGATGACCAGTGCCTCAGCGAAGCGTCGCAGGTCGCGTAGGTCGTTGGCGCGATCAAACCACACGGTTGCATTTTGTGGATCGAGAAGGCTGGCACGTTCATGCATCGGTAGTGCCTCTTCTGGCTTTTTCATACGTCGCAGAACGTTTCCTTTGCTATCCCATAAAGAAGCATTGTTCGCGTCTAACTCCAATGCATGGTCGATGGCGAGCAGTGCCTCGTCATAACGCTGCAAGGTATAGAGCGTATCGCCCATTGCTTGCCACACAATGCTCTGCTGTGGATCGAGCAGCAACGCACGGTCAAAGGCCACCAGAGCCTCTTCTGTATTTCCTCGTTCCGCTAGAGCCATGCCGCGCCCGCTCCATGCATAGACGTAGTTTGGGTCTAGTTGTAGTGCCTGCTCATAGCTATACATCTCTTCGTCATCGCGGCGAAGTTCGTGCAGGACGCTGGCACGAGCCGTCCATAGTTCAGGATTGTTAGGTTGGAGAGAAAGTGTATGGTCATACGCAGCCAACGATTCTTCAGCATAGCCCAGATGAAAGAGAACATCGGCCTTGCCACTCCACGCATCAACCGAGGTAATATCAGCCGTCGCCGCGTTCTCATAGGCCACACGCGCCTCTTCATAGTTGCCCGACTCGTAGGCTTGATTGCCCTCTTCAAGCCAGTCGAGAGAAGAGGGAACATTGGGTTGTTGCGGTTCTGGCGTACTTGGTACGGGCGCGTCCGTTATTTGCTCTTGTTTGAGCGTTGGTATGACCATTCTGATTTGTGTCAATGAGTCATCATCGTCCAAAAAGTCGGAATGAACTGGAGGCAAGGGCGTTGCTTTTGCAGGTATGCGTTGCTGTTGAAAGACATCTCCGCCTACGCGCGCGACCATTTGTGGTCGTTCTGTCCTGCTTTTCTCTTCGGGGACATGCTCAGACTTGATCAGAAAGGCTACGGGACCATCTTGTCCATAGTCAATAACGCGAATACTCTGTGGGTCCACAACGTTCGTGGAGAATACAGTCGCTAATTCCGCGTCTTGGAGGAAATTCTCACGCTCCTCTGGATTGGTCTCACGCGGAATCAAGGCACGCACTGTCACAGGTTGTTGCGTGTGATGATCAATTGCCTGAAGCGTCACGATACCGCGCTCTTTTCCAGTCAGCGCAAGAATTTCGTAGCGACCCTGCAAGAACGCTCCTCTCGTCGGAACGCCGCAGCGAGCGCAAAAGCGAGCTTTTTCTCTATTCTCGAAACCACACTCATTCAAACATCGCCCCATAAAAGCTTCCTCTTCCCTGTCCTACACACTTTTTGAAATACTTTTTCCAGTATTTGGTTGCCTCTACTGTAACGAAAATAGTATTACTTTGTCAATAGATACAGTACATATCTTGAGATTTATGTTACGTGTAGGAATTTAACAAATATACGTGTTCTGACACGGTTTCCCGATTGAACTTTTTTCTTTGAATTTCTCTCTCTTTCCGTCACTATAACGGGTCAGGCGGCAATATGCAAGGGTTACATATCTATCTTCTCGCTCTCTGTTATATAATGAGGGAGAAAAGAAATTTGCCGTACAGCAAGCACACAGGGAAATGGCGTCCTCATCATTTCCCACTCTCTAAATTCACGTAAAAGGAATACATACCATGACGTACAACGACGTATTTGGCGCACGCTCAACCCTCGAAGGCTCCTATGGAAAAGTCACTTACTACAAAATCGCCGCCCTCACAGATAGAGGCGTACAAAATCTTGACCGTTTGCCCTTCACTCTTCGCATCGTGCTGGAAAATCTCCTACGAAATGCGGGCGGCGAACTTGTCGCCGAAGACGATGTACTCTCGCTAGCTCGTTGGACACCAGGACATGCCGCAAACTCCGACGCGGAATATCCCTTCATGGCTGGTCGCGTGCTGCTGCAAGACTTTACAGGTGTGCCTGCCGTGGCAGACCTTGCGGCAATGCGCTCAGCCGTTGCCCGTATCGGTGGCGATCCGCAAAAAATCAATCCACTCGTACCCGCTGACCTTGTGATTGACCATTCGGTACAGGTTGACTCGTTTGGCTCGACGCTTGCCTTCGAGCATAATGTTGAGCGTGAGTATGAGCGCAACAGTGAACGCTACGCCCTATTGCGCTGGGCACAACAAGCCTTCAACAATTTTCGCGTTGTGCCGCCTGGAACAGGTATCGTGCATCAGGTCAACCTTGAGTATCTTGCGCATGTCGTCTTGACGAAGGACGAGGATGGTGAGACCGTCGCTTATCCAGATACACTCGTCGGCACTGATTCCCACACTACTATGATTAACGGTCTGGGTGTTCTCGGTTGGGGCGTCGGTGGTATCGAGGCCGAGGCAGTTTTGCTCGGACAACCTCTCTATCTGCTCACACCAGAGGTCATTGGTGTACGCCTAACTGGAGCATTGCCAGAGGGCGCAACCGCGACCGACCTTGTGCTGACCGTGACGCAGATGCTACGTAAACGCGGTGTCGTCGGCAAATTCGTCGAGTTCACCGGTCCTGGCTTGAGCCGCTTGCCACTGGCTGACCGTGCTACCATCGCCAATATGTCGCCAGAGTTTGGTGCGACCGCGACACTCTTCCCCGTCGATGCCGAGACGCTCCGCTATCTACGCGATACAGGCCGTGATGCGAAGCTGGTTGAACTGGTCGAGCATTACACAAGGGCGCAAGGACTCTTCCGCACCGATGATTCGGCGGAGCCACAATTCGACGACCTGCTCGAACTCGACCTTGCCTCAATCGAGCCAAGCCTTGCCGGTCCGCGGCGCCCGCAGGATCGCGTAGCGATGCAAAACTTGGGCGAGGTCTTCCGCGCTGCCTACGCTGACCGTTTTAAGGATGCAGAGGAGAATGTCACAACTGAGGATGATGTCAACCGTTATCTCGGCGAGGGCGATATACATGGTGGCGTTGATCCTGTCGTACAGAACGAGGCTGCGAAACAAGTGATTGCGACCGCTAAGAACGGGAACGGTCACAATGGGCTGGGCAAACAAGTTCTCGTTGAGATGAACGGCTCACAATCGCATATGACGAATGGCTCTGTTGCCATCGCCGCGATCACCAGTTGCACCAATACCTCGAATCCCTCGGTAATGGTGGCGGCTGGCCTTGTCGCAAAACACGCCGTCGAGCGCGGCCTCTCCGTCAAGCCAACCGTCAAGACAAGCCTCGCCCCTGGCTCACGTGCCGTTATCGATTACCTTAAAAATGCTGAACTTCTCTCGTACCTCGAAGCTCTGCGCTTTCACTTGGTTGGTTATGGTTGTACGTCCTGCATCGGTAATAGCGGTCCTCTATCAGAGCCAGTCGCCGAGGCTGTGCAAGACAACGACCTTGTTGTCGCAGCCGTCCTAAGCGGTAATCGCAACTTCGAGGGACGCATTCACCCACAGGTACGTGCAAGCTTCCTGGCATCGCCACCACTCGTGGTTGCGTATGCCCTCGCGGGTACTGTCGATATCGACCTTACAAAAGACCCCGTTGGCACCGATATCAACGGTGATAGCGTGTACCTGAAAGACCTGTGGCCGTCGCAGGAAGAGGTGCGCGATGTCGTTGCTAGCTCGCTCTCACCAGAGATGTTCGAGCATAGCTATGGACATGTTTTCGATGGTGACGAGCATTGGCAAGCTCTCACGAACTCGACGGGTGCATTGTTCGAGTGGGACCGCAATTCGACCTACGTACAGGAGCCACCCTTCTTCCAGGACATCTCGGACAACATCGAGCCTGTAAAGGATATTCATGGGGCGCGTGTGCTGGTGATGGTCGATGACTCGATCACGACTGACCACATCTCGCCAGCAGGCAACTTTTCGCCCAACAGCCCTGCTGGTAAATACCTGCTTGAGCATGGCGTGGAGAAGCGCGACTTCAATACCTATGGTGCGCGTCGCGGCAATCACGAGGTTATGGTACGCGGCACCTTTGGCAATATCCGTCTCCACAACAAGCTGACCGACAAGGAAGGCTACTATACAGTTTCCCTACCCGAAGGCAATCAAACAACCATCTACGATGCCTCAGTACAGTACCAGCAAGACGGTGTGCCTCTGATCGTGATTGCAGGTAAAGAGTATGGTTCCGGTAGCTCACGCGACTGGGCCGCGAAGGGGCCGTTGCTGCTAGGTGTACGCGCCGCCATCGCCGAGAGCTTCGAGCGCATTCATCGTAGTAACCTTGTCGGCATGGGCATTCTCCCTCTGCAATTCAAGCAAGGTGAGAACAAAGAATCGCTTGGCCTGACAGGGCACGAGACCTACGAGATCGAAGGCATCGAGCAAGGCTTGAAGCCACGTCAGGAAGTTACCGTCAAAGCTACACGCGAAGACGGCTCGACCTTCACCTTCTCAACAATCGCACGCTTGGATAGCCCAATTGACGTGACCTATTATGTGAATGGGGGTATTCTGCCGACTGTGTTGAGGCGGTTGATGAAGGGGTAGTTTGACGACAAGTGGTCACAGAAAAAAAAAAAAAAAAACACACCAAGGACGGGACCACGGGGGTTGTTTTTTTTGACGAG
>CAXUHG010000017.1:16673-48874 GCA_964250805.1 uncultured Ktedonobacteraceae bacterium
ACAAATATACAAAGACGGGTACGCCCTAGGGCGTACCCGTCTTTGTATATTTGTGACCACTTGTAATGATAACCATTTTAGGCATGCATAGGAAACTGTAATGACATAATCCGATCCCATGCACGATCTGTAAGGAGCCGACGTAGTTGATAGTAGAGGTGAGCACTTACTCCTACCTTGTAGCGCGTTCGTGGTCGCTCACTTTGTGCTGCACGAACGACCACTTTTGCAACATCATCGGCTTCGATTAAGCCATACATTCGACCAGCAAACATTCGATGAGTTGTTTGTACAAACCGTTGTTTGAAGTAGGCATAAGGACTCTCTTCTCCCGTTTGTGGTAGGGTCTCAGTTAGTTTGGCAAAGAATGGTGTGTGAACTCCTGTCGGTTGAATGAGAACAACCTTAATACCAAAACTCTGCACTTCGTAGCGCAACGCATCTGTGAAAGCCTCGACTGCATATTTGCTGGCATGATACGCGCCCGCCCCTGGTGCAGTGAACGTTCCTCCAATCGAGCCGATGTTGATAATGTGACCGCTGTGGTTCTGCCGCATTATCGGCAAAACGAGTTGCGTCATACGCACCAGCCCAAAAACGTTCGTCTCAAATTCATTGCGAACCTCTTCAAGCGCAAGTTCTTCAACAGGTCCGTTTAACGCAAATCCAGCGTTATTAACTAATACATCAATCGACGCTTGCTCTGATGCAAGAGTTTGTATCGCTTGCTGCATAGAGCTTTCCTGAGTTACGTCAAGTGTAAGAGGGCGAACACCTTTCATATCAACAAGCGTATCCTGCTGGTGAGCGGTGGCATACACGATATAACCTTGTGCAAGCAATGCCTGGGCTATTGCTTTGCCAATTCCCGAAGAAGCTCCTGTTACCAACGCAACAAGACTAGACATAAAGTATCCTCCTAGAGATAGTGGAAATTCTTCTTATGTAAGTAAACAGATGTTTACAAGAGAAAGTATACCATCTTGACAGAATTTGTCAACGGTGGTTTACTTCTGAAAGTCGAAGGTATTTCTGGAAAGGACACAACATGCCAACACATTCCTCGCGACCGCGTAATGCATCACAAACAAAAACAGACATACTGCTAGCTGCACAAAGGCTGTTTAGTCAGCGCGGCTATGAACACGTCGGAGTACGGGATATTGCTACTGAGGTTGGCATAAATGGGGCGTTAGTCATTCGTTATTTTGGGTCAAAAGAACAGCTCTTTGCTGAGGCTGTCACCGAAGCTTTTCGTTTGGAGGACTTTCTTCAAGAGCGTCGAGAAGTGTTGGGTGAACGCCTAGTTCGATATCTTGTGCAAGAGGACTCAGATGCTACCTTTTACCCTATTCTTGCCTTACTGAAATCTGCCACCAGCCCTCAAGGATCGGTATTATTGCGTGAGGGGTTAGAAAAAAACTTTATTCAACCGCTTGCTGAGTGGTTAGGAGGCAAGGATAGTTCTCTACGAGCAAGTTTGATTGCCTCAACGTTGCTTGGGGTAGCGATCATGCAAGACGTGTTATACATAACTCCCCTAACTACAAGCTCTATTGAGTCGTTGATTGTGCATGTTGCCCCAGTCATTCAAAGGTATATCGATGATGCCTAAGAGAGCAACGTATCGCGTTGAGATAATTTGCGGGAAGTCTTCGTAGTATAAGTAAGAGATACATTTTATTCTTCTCTCTCCACTCCGTCTTATAATATGCGAACAATTTGCAGACTGAAACAACTGCTCCTCGTGTTGACTACAACTGCTCGTTTTTGCTATAGTTATGTATGTTAAGAATACGTAAAATTAGGGGAAGCAAAAAATGATAGAAGGCGAAGATAACTACGTTGGTAAACAAATAGGCAACTACCGTATTACAGACCTTTTCGATAGTGGCTCTTTTGGTCGTATTTATCGTGCCACGCATATCTATTTGCCTAATCGCGTCGTTGTTATCAAAGTGATGCACCTGACGTTTCTCGGCTCACAACAGGAGCGCGATAACTTCTTGCAAGAGGCACGCCTGCTTGATATCTCAAAGCACCCCAATATCCTGTCCATTCACGATTTAGGCATAGAAGAGGGCTTCCCATACTTCATTGCGGAATTCGCACCGAATGGTTCTTTGCGTAATCGCATACAACGTTACGCACCTAAAACAATGCCCCAACAGGAGGCGTTGAGCATTCTGACAGAGGTGGGACAGGCACTGCATTACGTGCATGAGCAGTTGATTGTGCATCGTGACCTCAAGCCCGAAAACATTCTGTTCAATGCTAAGAATGAGGCATTGATCGCTGATTTTGGTATCGCGGTATTCCTGGAAACGCAAAAGACGAAATACGTGAACGTCATTGGCTCGCCGCATTATATGCCACCAGAGCAGTTCGAGGGCTTCGCAAGTCGCCGTAGCGATCAATATGCCCTTGCCTGTATCGCCTACGAACTGTTCACAGGCCAACCACCGTTTACGGCTGGACACCCTATCGCTCTATGGAATAAGCATCAGAACGAGCAACCACGTCCACTGACTGAACTAAATCCTGCCGTGCCCGTACATATCGAAAGGGCTATTCTCACCGCACTGGCGAAGAAACGTGAAGACCGCTATCACGATGTTGCCTCATTTGTGAGCGACCTGCTAACACCACGCACGACTTCCCTCAAAAGTGATAAGACGAAACAGCAGTGGATAGATGATGGCAACAGCCTGTTCAACGTGGGTAGATACATGGAGGCACTAAACTCCTTTGATCGCGCTATACGTCTCGATCCAGAATATCCCGATGCTTACGAAGGGCGTGGTAGCGTCTTGTACCAGCTTGAACGCTATGCCGAGGCACTCGCATCCTACGAGCAAGCAATCAATCTTGACCCACAGTTTGCGCAGGCGTATTTCGGCAAGGGTAACGTCCTTTATTATCTGAAACGCTACAGCGAAGCGTTGACGTGCCAGGAGCAGGCCATTCAATGTGACTCAACTCTCATGGATGCCTACTTGAGCAAGGCGAGTGTGCTGTATTATATGAGGCGTTTTCCTGAAGCATTAGCGGTGTACGAAGAGGTCGCACGCCGCGACTCTTCATGTGCGCAAGCTTATGATGGTATGGGCTGGACGTTGAGGCAGTTGTTACGCCACAAAGAGGCATTTGCAGTCTATGAGCGTGCGCTGGAACTTGATTCCAATAATCCCTCATCGCAAAACGGTATAGGACGCACTCTCTACCGCCTGGGACGTTTTCAAGAGGCACTGCCATTCTTTGACAAGGCGGAACAACTCGACCCACGTAACGCCCTTACTCATGAGTTTCGCGGCGATGCACTCTATCACATGAAACGCTATGCCGAAGCTCTCGCCGCCTACAACCGTTCCCTTGAACTCGACTCACGCATGGTCGCAGCCAATGAAGGCAAGGCAAAAGCACTCTGGCACCTGCATCGTCCCGAAGAGGCTCTCCCCTGTTTTGAACGCGCAATAAAACTTAACCCAAAACTCGAATCTGCCTATGAAGGACAGGGGAGCGTGCTGTCCGACCTGAAACGCTACGAAGAGTCGCTGGCATCCTTCGAGTACGCCCTACAACTCAATCCCAGAATGGCCTCGGCTCATAATGGACGCGGCAACGCCCTCGCTGATTTGCAACGCTACGATGAAGCTCTCGACGCGTATAATCAAGCAATTCAACTACAGCCAACCACGCCTGCATTCTACATGAATAAGAGTGATGCCCTGAAGAAGCTTAACAGACACGAAGAAGCGCAGCAGGCATATGAGATGGCGAAAAGTCTCTGACACAATCAAAACAACACGATGCACAACCACCTGCGGTGGTTGTGCATCGTGTTGTTTTGATTGTGTCTTGATTATTTAATCCTTGACAATACTCTTTGTATTAGATATCATTCTAATTAGATATGTATCTACTATAGTGAAGAGAGATGAGAAATGCCACAGGAAGAATTTCAATCGTTACTACAGTTCTTCAAAGTGTTAGCCGATGAAAACAGGCTCAAGTTGCTTGGTATCCTGGCAAATGGAGAGCGTAATGTCGAGGAACTAGCGGCTCTGCTCAAACTCAAGGCACCCACTGTTTCTCATCATCTCGCCAAACTCAAAGAACTGAATCTTGTTGGTATGCGTTCCGATGGCAACACGCACTACTACTGGCTCAATGCCGAGGCTTTGCGTACAACCAATAAATTGCTGCTCACTCCGCAAAAGATGGCTTCGCTTGTCGATGATGTCGAGGGTGATGCGTGGGAACGCAAAGTCCTGAGAGACTTCTTTAACGGCACACAGTTGAAGGAAATCCCTGCCAGCCCTAAGAAACGCGCCGTCATTCTCAAATGGCTGGCAAATCAGTTCGAGTACGGTGTCTTCTATAAAGAGGCGCAAGTGAACGAAATCCTGCAACGCCATCACGAAGACTCCGCCTACCTGCGACGTGAACTCATCGCCACTAGTTATGGATTGATGCAACGCGACAAAGGCACATACTGGCGCATCACACCCGAACTGCTTGAGCCAGAGAAACGAAAGGCACTACTCACACAAATTCTCAATTCCTTCGATTTGAATAAAGTATACAGCGAGGAGGAGGCCAATGAACTTATTCGCCAGCAATCCTCGGATTACCCCTATCTTTTGCGTGTGCTGGTCGATGAAAATTTGTTGCAACACGATAACAATGGTTATTGGCGGTTGCCGCGCACCGTTCTGTAGGGACCGATTTATCGCGTCCTTTGTGCCAATGAACAATGTTGGCGATCATTGAGAAATATACCTAATGGTGGAAAACAGGATCGATGGGGACGAGGACGTAATGAATTAAAGCTCCTATAATCTCGTGTTATTCGCTAATCGTTGGTTGTACATATTCTTCATATACACATGTATGTTGAGACAACATGTTGTCATGTAAAGGGAATTTTTATGTCGAACGCGACTACAACTTCGCAAAGGACATCCTGGTTCATCAATCGAAACTTTGCTCTATTGTGGTTTGGGCAGAGTATCTCAAGCATCGGTGATTTCTTTTTCACAACAACACTTGCACTATGGGTCGCGACACAGCTTGCGCGGAGTCAGTCATGGGCACCCCTTGCCATCAGTGGTGTTGCAATGGCTAGCGTAATTCCATTGCTTCTCGTTGGACCAATTGCGGGTGTGTTCGTAGATCGATGGGATAAGCGTCAGACGATGCTACGTATGGATGCGCTACGAGCGATTCTCGTTGCACTTCTATTGCTGCTCATCATGCTTATTTCGATTGGGAGAAATCATAGTACGAACATGGAGTTTCTCATTGCTATTTACACAACGATTGCTCTTGTTAGCGTTTGCTCTCAATTCTTCAATCCTTCACGCTTTGCTTTAATTGGGAGTATTGTTCCAGAGGCACAGCGCACACGTGCCATGAGCTTTACCAGCATTTCGTTCAATCTATCATTGATTATTGGACCATCGCTTGCTGCACCGCTTTACTTCGCGCTTGGTGTGCAGTGGGCTATTGCTATAGACGCACTTTCGTTTGTTATCTCGTTTCTCGCAATTATGGCGGTGCAGGTACCAGAAACTATGTCTGGTAAGAAAATTCGAGATAACAAGAACTTTCTCCGTGAGTTTGTTGAGGGATTGCGCTTTTTTAAGGGAAATAAATTATTAGTCGTGCTTCTGATTGCGGGCATATTGTTTCAGTTTGGTGCTGGTCCATCTGATGCTCTATATGTTTTGTTTGTCATACAAAATCTGCATACGCCGAAGAACTTACTGGGTCTTTTTGAAGCAAACTATGGTATAGGTGTTATTGTAGGCTTACTGGCGGTTATCTACTTTGTTAAGTGGTTTGGCGAGGTAAGAGTCTTCTGGTTGTCCTTTTTGATGTGGGGAAGCTGTATGGTTATATTTGGTAGAACAACCAACTTCATTGCAGGTTTCGCCTTGTTTTTCCTGCTTGGTTTCGCTAATGCAGGTATTAATGTTGTCGCTGGACCCCTCATGCTGAAAGCGACGCCACATGAGTTTGTGGGGCGTGTACAATCCTTCAATACTCCGCTCATAATCAGCTCATCGCTGCTTGCAACTACTCTAGCAGGTTTTCTTGCTAGTACAGTACTGAATGGATTTCACGCCACGTTTTTAGGAAGTTCTTTTGGAACGTTAGATACTCTCTTCTCCCTGTCAGGCTTCATTGTCATGGGAGCAGGTATCTACGTGCTGTTTGCCTTACGCAATACAAAGTAGTATACAGATATATAGCTATGATGACTCATCCAGTCGTATAATTGAGAATGCTAATTTTTAGGAGTACGTTGAGATGAGGTATGAACGTGTCCTTTTGATAGGATGTGTTTGTATACTCTCCTCTAGCTGAACACGAGAACAGGAGAAGCACATGGCAAGCAGATGGTTAAGTGATCTCGGTCGGATTAAACCAATTGACCTCATCATGAAACAAAGCGGTGATAAGGAGCATGGACTTAAACGTACATTAAATGCCTTCAGCATCTCACTGCTCGGTATTGGTGCTATTGTAGGCACAGGTATCTTTGTGTTGACGGGTGTGGCGGCTGCAAAGTATGCTGGACCAGGGCTTATCTTCTCGTTCATCCTAGCAGGTATCGTAAGTGGGCTTGCCGCCATTTGCTATGCTGAATTTGCTAGCACCGTGCCTATTTCGGGCAGCGCATACACGTATTCCTATGCGACAATGGGTGAATTGGTTGCGTGGATTATCGGTTGGGACCTGATTCTGGAATATGCAGTGGGTGCTGGTGCTGTAAGCATTGGTTGGTCGGGCTACGTCGTTGACTTTCTCAAAAGTGCGTTAGGCATTACGCTTCCTAAAGCATTGACGGCCTCACCATTCTCCGGTGGCATCGTCAACTTACCCGCTCTTGTTATCATTTTGCTGGTGACTGCGCTGTTAATTCTGGGTACCTCCCAAAGCACTATTGTCAACAATATCATCGTAGGTATCAAGCTTGCGGTAATCCTTTTCTTTCTCATCGTTGGTGTGGGGCACGTCAATCCCGCCAACTGGCAACCTTTTCTACCGTTCGGCGTCGGCGGCATTTTTCGCGGTGCTAGCATTATCTTCTTTGCCTACATTGGCTTCGACCAGATTTCTACCTCCGCCGAGGAGACGAAAAACCCTTCACGCGACCTCCCAATTGGTATCTTTGTTAGCTTGCTCGTCTGCACAGTTCTCTATATCGCTGTAACTGCTGTATTGACAGGTGTCGTTTCCTATACAAAGCTTGATGTTGCCTCGCCTGTATCGCATGCGCTCGTTCTGCTCGGTCTCAACGTAGCTAGCTCAATCATTGCTATTGGTGCCATCTGCGGATTGACAACCGTGCTGATTGTTTTGCTCTATGGGCAGAGCCGTATCTTTTTCTCTATGTCGCGCGATGGTCTCCTACCAGGTGTATTCGCAAGAGTGCATCCGCGACTTCGCACGCCTTACCTATCGAGTTTGATTGTAGGAGTAGTCGTTGCGGCTATCGCTGGCTTTATTCCGATTGATGTGGTCGCGGAACTCACCAATATTGGCACGTTAGCAGCGTTTGTACTGGTCTCGATTGGCGTGTTGGTGCTGCGCCGTACACAGCCAGACCTGAAGCGCGGCTATCGCGTACCACTTGTACCCTGGATTCCAATTCTGTCTATTATCGCTTCGGGGGTACTGATTGCAAGTCTACCAATTGTGACACTTATTCGCTTTGTGGTATGGTTGCTACTCGGCTTCATCGTGTACTTCCTTTATAGTCGGCGTAAGAGTCATTTGGAAGAAGGCAACGAACAAGATCAAAGCGAAGCTGTAGTAGAAGGTGATGCTTCATAAGTAAAACTGTACTATGAACTCAAAAGATGGGCGCGGAAAAGTTTCCGCGCCCATCTTTTGAGTTTTTGGTTTACGCTATGATATTGTGGGTGCTTATTTTATACTTCTAACACAAAAAGGACATCGCGCCCTGCTCGCACCGTCCCACTTGCACGCCATACTATGGTTCCGACACGAATGGAGACAGTGGGGCTGAGTACCACTTTCCGATGCCGCTCAAGAGTCGAACGATCAAAACGCAAGACAGGTGTGCCAGCCTGAACGTCTTGATCCTCGCTGACGATACTCTCAAAACCTTTGCCTTTGAGTTTAACAGTGTCAAGTCCTATCTGAACAATCAACTCAACGCCAGCGTCTGTTGCAATCTGAAAGGCATACTCACCTGGAAGGAATGTGATAATATTTCCTGTAACGGGAGCAACGGCTGTACTCCCCGAAGGATTGATTGCTACACCGTCACCTGCTATCTTTTGTGCAAACGCCTCATCAGGAAGATTTTCCAGTGCGACCGCCTCCCCATCAAGAGGTGCTAGCACAGATATTCGAGCCATTTTTATTCCTCTCTTACTTCGACTGTATCAGCCGTGTTTTGCACTTTCAAGAGATTGTTTATGCGACTGGCGATACGGTCAAGCTATGTTTCTAACGCAACCTATACCATTTTATCACTAACGATGACATTAAGGGTACCAAGTGCCTCGTTTTTTTACCAGAAGTCCTGGACGCTTGCACGAAAATGTGTCAAAATACAGGAAAATCTCTTTACCTTTTCCTCACACACAATACAAGAAAGAGCAAAATATGCAGATAGACCTTCCTTCATCGTGGCATACCCTGCTTGCGCAAGAGCTTGAGCAACCCTATTTCCAATTACTGCAAAAATTTGTTGATGAGGAGCGACAGAACTACACGGTGTTTCCGCCAGAGCAGGATGTATTCAACGCGTTGAAGCTCACGCCCTACGAAAACGTCAATGTTCTGCTATTGGGGCAGGACCCCTATCATGACGATAATCAAGCGCACGGCCTGTGCTTCTCGGTACGTCCGGGAATTAAGCCGCCGCCGTCGCTGGTCAATATGTTCAAGGAGTTGCGCGATGATGTTGGCTTTCGCATACCGAACAATGGATATCTCGTTCCGTGGGCGCAACAAGGCATCTTGATGTTGAATGCGGTGTTGACGGTACGTGCCCATACGCCCAACTCGCACAAAAATCACGGATGGGAGATTTTTACCGATGCGATTATTAAACGCGTCAACGCAAAAGAGAGTAGGGTTGTATTCGTGCTATGGGGAGCGTATGCTCAGAAGAAAATTAGCTTGATTGATACCTCGCGCCACCTCGTTGTGCAGTCCGCGCATCCATCGCCGCTCTCAGCGCGTAACGGTTTCTTTGGTAGCAAACCATTCTCGACCATCAACAACGCATTGCGCGAAGCTGACAAACCAGAGATTGACTGGCAATTGCCCAGTTTATAGAAGGATGCTTCACATAACGAACAAGTGCAGAAAGGCTTGCCTTTCTGCACTTGTTCGTTATGTGAAGCATCCTATGGTATCACAACACCTTTCTTCTCATACCCATCCACAAAGAGAAACAAACGTGCCTCGCGTGACTTTTTTTTGATGATGCCGTCTTACTGAGAGACGAGTTCGTATGAGTGAAAGCCTCAAAAACGGGAGAATATGTCGAATGTATTTCTTCACAATACATGAGACTATTATTTGAACTATTTCCCCTACTTTTCGGAACTTTTTTCTAACTTTTACTGCCCTTATGAGGAGAACGCCATATGTTGTTGGCGTTATCGTTGGTATTTTTGTGTATGTCTATGGTTATGGAAAGAAGAACAGAGATGCAAATAAATGATGTGTTATGTCAGCCACGCGAAGCATACTCGGATGAGTGGCTTGTCCAGCAAACGCTTGCTGGAGACAATGATGCCTTTGCGATGCTCGTTCATCGCTATCGACCTTGGCTCCTTCCCTTTATCTGCCATCTGACGCACAATGTGACAGAAAGCGAAGATATTGTTCAGCAAGTATTTCTCAAACTATATCTCGCCTTGCCTACCTTGCGCACCGACCAGCCACTCAAATCCTGGTTGTTCCAGGTGGCACGCAATCGCTGTTATGATGAGGTACGTCGCAAACACGTCTTTCACTTCTCAGAGCTTGAGGAAGGGCGGGAAGATGGAGAGTTCTCAGAACTAGCACAACTGCTTGATACACAACCCTCTCCACAAGACATTGCGGAACTACACGACCTTCAATCAACCGTTCAGCAGGCAATCAGTGCATTACCACAGAAGGTTCGCGCCATTGTGCTGCTGAGATATGAAGGACAACTCACGTTTTCCGAGATTGCTCAGATACTTGGCATCCCTGAACAAACTGCGAAAACCTACATGCATCGTGCGAAACCACTTTTACGGAGGGCACTAACTCCTCTCCACGAGCCAGCCGTTTCCGTTCAATAGCAAGAGAAGACGAGGACTAGAGTGAAAAACTCCTTTTTGGTACTGAGTACAACTCTCCAAAAATTCATGGAAAGCTTGCCATTGGGACTGTAGAGATGTAAGATGTGGCTTACATGAAGAGAGAAAAATAGCGGGCATTGGAGAATCAGAATGCAGAGCAACGACGAGCATGAGGAGACAACGAAGAAGCGTGTCATGGTAATCAAACCTCCGCAGGGAAACGGAGTCGATGACGATTTTAGCAACGGCGGGGAGAAGACACAAAGGCTAGAAGGCAAGGCGCAAGGCGTCTTAGGTCAGGTGACGAAACGCCTCCAATCAACCATGCGCACTCGTTGGAGACCTCTCCCCCGCACACAGACAACTGCTGATGTTCCTATAGATGCCTCTGAGGATATGAGTATAGAGCCATCTCAGCTTGATGATGTACTCCTCGACCTTGCGAAATGGGTGCGGCGCCTGCTCATTCCACTTTCGCTGGTGGCGTGGGCGAGCATCATTATCCTTCTTCTCTGGGGTGCAAGTCATATCACTAGAGCCATTTTGTTGCTCGTGGTTGCCTCCTTAATGGCCTATGCTTTGGCACCTCTTGTCACTCTTTTTGCGCGAGTGGTTCCACGATTTCTCGCGATTCTCTTTGTCTACCTGATTGTACTTGGCGGAGTTGGTGCCTTGATTTACCTTGTGATTCGCACCACCGTTGACCAAATTACCTCGCTCTCAGGCTATCTCGAATTCTTGTTGACGCCTACCACTGGGCAGCATCAAACGGCGGTGGAGCAGACGTTACGCTCGTTCGGCATATCGTCAAGCCAGATTGCCTCCATCCGTACACAAATTCTTCAGCAAACACAGGGCCTCGCGGGAGATATCTTGCCACTAATTACAGGAGTGGTGAATGCCTCTCTTGATATTATTTTGGTTGCGGTTCTGAGTGTCTATCTGCTCATTGATGGCTCGCGGGCAACACGTTGGTTTCGTCAAAACATGCCACGGCGACAGCGTGGGCGAGTCCGTTTTCTGTTAGAGACCTTGCAACGCATTGTTGGCGGCTATATTCGTGGACAGCTTTTGCTGTGTAGCATTGTTGGAGTCCTGGTTGGTGCTGGCATGCAAGTTCTGGGTGTTCCCTATGCTATCCTGCTAGGTGTTCTGGCATTTGTGCTGGAATTTATTCCAATTCTTGGAACACTGGTTTCAGGCGCGATTTGTGTACTGCTCGCGCTAACAAAGGGAGGCTGGGTCCTTTCAGTTATCGTACTAATCTACTTTGTAGTGGTGCATGTGATCGAAGGCGATGTTGTGGGTCCACGTATCGTTGGAAAAGCGATAGGACTTCATCCTGTGGTAGCTCTGCTGGCACTGATCATTGGCGGGGATTTGTTCGGTATCTGGGGTGCCCTCTTTGCATCACCAATTGCAGGTGTCTTGCAAGCCTTCCTCATCGCCGTGTGGTCAGAATGGCGTGAAATGCACCCCAATGATTTTCAGAAGGCCAAGGACACGATTGCGGCGTCCGTCGAGAACAATGTTGCGGAGAAGTCCGTTGATTTAGAACCTGCGGCGAAACTGCTCTCCGAGGAGGTGTAGCTTCTCTCTGTCTAGGGACGCTACACGATCTTTTATGGGGCGATGAGTCTCAAACGAGAGTGGCAAAGCTGCCTCGGTGAGCTTTGTGTTCTCAGTTCTGACAAAACTGTCCTGCGCTACCGTTCTCTTTGTACGCCACCCTCGCGATACGCTCCGGGCGAGCAGCCAACATGTTTGCGAAAAGCTTTCGAGAAATGGTGAGCATCAGCGAAACCACAATACTCGACAATCTGTGCCAGAGTCAGGCGCGTCTCCAGGAGCAGACTCTGAGCATGTTGTAAACGCAGGTGCAGCAAATATTGATGTGGAGCAAGCCCGAATTGCTGGCGAAAGAGCCTGGCAAAATGGGAGGGAGAGAGATGGGCATAGTTCGCCATTTCTGTGATCGAGATTGGTTCCGCCAGATGAAATGACAGATACGAGAGAATCCAGTGCAGGGATGGGGATGCTTGCAATAGCTCGCCCGACAGAAGGTACTCTTTCAACAACGACAGTACGAGGGCCGTTGCATAGTGTTGTGCTTCTAACTGACTCACCACATCGCGTTGCTGCCATGTGCTGACCATGACCAGCAGTGTTTCACGAAACCAAGCTGGATGGGCTGGCACGAACTTAACTGGGATGTGGATGTTCTTCCAATCATTTAACCGTGGTTGGAGCAAGTCGCGATATGCAGACAGTTCAACCTGGCCTGGTACAGTAGGGAAGCTCTCCTCACGGCGCGGATTATAGAACATATCCAGATGCACATAGGGAGTAATCGTCTTGGTTGTGCCTTCCAAACTATGGAGATCATTTGGTTGGATTAGACAAAACTCTCCCGCTTGAAAATGATACGTTGTGCCTTCGACAACAATGGTGCATTGTCCCTCCTGAACAAAGATCAGCAAGTAGTCAAGCAGACGACGCGGTGGAACATGCCACGGTCGCCGCACAGCAAACTCTCCCTGACGAATAAAAGGCACGATGGGAGATTGGAAGGTACAGATGGCTCCTGGTGTTTCTGGTATCATCAGCACTCCTGCAAGAGATAAATGAGAAAAGAATGACTCCTCTTATTCTACCACAATGAGTGTTTTTGACCCTACTTTGTCTGGATTAAACCATGCTTTTGCTCGTGCTTCAAAGTATACTTCTTGTACATCATTCAAATGCAGCCTAGATGATAAGGAGAGATACACATGACTTCACCGAAGATTGATAATCTCGGCATTCCACCACTGGCTGGTCTTTGCACTTATGAGGAGGCCAGCAAACCTGGTTATACTGTCGAGAAAACAGTTGTTTTGTTGAAACGCTACAATTATATCAAAACAAGCCTGAATAAGCTCTTTGCCGCGCATCTCGCTCATACTCCAGAATGGGAGGTCAAATGTGCATTGAGCCAGCATCTCTGGCTGGAGGCCGAGCATAGTGCTTGGCTACGTAAAAGGGTGATGGAAATGCGTGAACCTCCTCACTATCTGGATGAAGTCCCGGATGAGAAGCTCCAGACTCTCTTTGCAGAACTCATTCGTGCCAATACGACCGTTGAGCTTCTGGCTGGCGTGTATGGCGTGCTGAAACCGGCGATGATTCAGGCATTGAAGCTACACCTAGCCCAAACAAACTCTCTGATTGATTATCCAACTTGTCGTATCCTGCGTTTTATACTCGGCGAGGAAGAGGAGATGATGATTTGGGGGAGCCAAGCTCTTGCAGCGTTGACGCGAACACCTAAAGCACTGCAGGCAGCTCACCGCTGGGAAAAGCATATCGGCTGGTTCCTGGCTGCCGCAGGTGGCATCGCGGGAGATCAGCCAGCACTGGAAGATGTTTTGTCGCCCTCCTCACGTGCTGATGGAGCAACTTATCAGATGGATAGTGTCCCGCAACGCGATCAACGATTCCACGATCCGTTCAACAAATCGGCAAAAATTGATGAGTATTATCAAGATGAAACAAGAGACGACGAGGAACGAGTCTGCGCGCTTCTCTATAAGCGTTTGCGCGAAATAGATGTTCCAGAATGGATGGGACCGATTATCTTTAAAACTCCAGGGCAGCCCTGGGACTATTACCACGATATGAGCCGACAATTGTGGGATGAGGCTCGACACGCGATGATGGGAGAAGTCGGATTGTATAGCAAAGGCGTCCCTTTTTATCGCTATCCCATCAATATTAAATCCTCTTTCTCTCTCAATCAGGAGTATGAACCACTAGAAGCACATCTAATCCTGTGGGGAATCGAACAAAGTTTAATGCCACGCGAGACGGGGAAGCGTTGGGAGTGGGAGATTGCTACGGCAGCTAATGATACACTTGCGACGCACTTCCAGGATTACGATTGGGCGGATGAAGTTCTGCATGCACAGATTGGTCGCAAGTGGTTACTTCCCCACTTTGGGAACAGAAATGCTATGCTTGTAGCTTGGGAAGCACTCATGGAGCGATGGAATACCTCGCAGGACACGCTCTCAGTGCTTTCAGAACAAAAAGAGTGGTGGCAAGACTTTATGGCAGACGTCCGTCACCAGCAGGTTGTTGAAGTATCTTGAAAAAGTAATGATTTCATGTCCTATATGTTCCTTGCAGGATATGTCTACCTTCGCCATTTCATAGAACTTGTGCCAAAGCACCGAAAACCCGGTCAACGTGTTTTCGGTGCTTTGAGGTGTATAAAAACGACAAGACTTTATAAAAGCTTGATGTGGACTCGATATTCCGACCTTCTATTCCTCTCTTGCGTCGGCACCTCTCAAAATATCGTATAACTAGTGGAGGGGGACTATACTTTCGTCTCTACGTCTTTGTGGCGTGTTCACACTCACAATGGTTCCCTTTCCATCTCATCTACTCATCGGGTCAAAGGAAACACACATGTCTAAGCAAAAGGGCACCTGGATACTCATCGCTACTATCCTGGGGTCAAGTATGGCCTTTATCGACAGTAGCGTCGTCAACGTGGCATTGCCCAGACTCCAAACAGATCTGAATGCCAGTGCATCGAGTGTGCAGTGGGTGGTTGAGGCATATGCCCTCTTCCTCGGTGCGCTTATTTTGATTGGTGGTTCGCTTGGCGATCAGTTTGGACGCAAGCGTATTTTTATGCTCGGCGTTATTGTCTTCGCCCTTTCCTCGGTCTGGTGCGGTTTCGCGCAGGACATCACGCAGCTTATCATCGCACGCTCCGTTCAGGGCATAGGCGGCGCACTATTGACGCCGGGGAGCCTCGCTATTATTCGTTCAGCATTTAGCGAGGCAGAGCGCGGTAAGGCCATTGGTACGTGGTCGGGCTTTTCGTCGATCACCTCTGCACTGGGACCTGTGCTTGGCGGCTGGATAGTGCAGAACGCATCGTGGCGTTGGATTTTCTTTATCAATATCCCACTTGCCGTGATTGTGCTGATTGTTTCGTTCTTGCATCTGCCAGAGAGCCGCAGCGAAGAAGGTCCCAGACACCTCGATTTCCCCGGTGCTATTCTTACCGCTCTTGGCTTGGGAGGTGTGGTATATGGCCTGATTCAGTCGGAAAACGTAGGTTTCGCAGACCCAATAGTGCTTGCCTGCATCATTGGCGGTGTTATCGCGCTTGGTCTCTTCGTCTTTGTTGAGAATCGTAGCCCAAATCCTATGATGCCGCTAACCTTGTTCCGTTCGCGCACATTTAGCGGCACTAACCTGCTCACGTTGCTCCTGTATGCGGCCTTGGGTGGTGCGCTATTCTTCCTGCCCTTCAACTTGATTAGCGCACAAGGTTACAATGCAACTGCTGCTGGAGCTTCATTGTTGCCGTTCACGCTGCTTTCGTTTTCGCTCTCGCGCTGGTCTGGTGGCCTTGTTGCTCGTTATGGTGCGCGATTGCCGCTCATTATTGGTCCCAGCATCGCCGCGGTTGGCTTTGTGTTATTCGCTATTCCGGGCTTAGGTGGTAGTTACTGGCTGACCTACTTTCCGGCGGTGGTTGTGCTGGGTTTGGGCATGACCATTACCATTGCGCCATTGACGACAACAGTGATGGGTGCCGTCGAGGATCGCTATTCGGGTACAGCGTCGGGTGTGAATAATGCTGTTGCGCGTATCGCCAGTCTGCTTGCCATCGCGATTCTTGGCATCGTTGTCGCCTATGCATTTACCACTAGCCTGAATAGCACTATTGCTGCCCTCCATCTACCCGCTAGCTTGCAGCAGACGATACTGGCACAGCACAACAAGTTGGTCGGCATAGATATACCGAGTTCGGTACAGGGTGCGACACGTGCAAGCATTCGTACCGCGATTGATACCTCGTTTGTCGCAGGTTTTCGAGTCGCCATGCTTGTCGCGGCTGTACTTGCGGTAGGTAGTGCGTTATGTACGGTATTCTTTGTTGCCTCGCCCAAGAAACTACCGAAACATACGGGCGATAACCAGCACGGTGATAATGCGTCCACACTTACCTTTGCACACCATAGTCTTGACGGTAAGAGCGATAGCAAAGCGGCGACAGATGAGAGTGTTACAGCAGGTCGTAAATGATTCTTCGTAGGGACCGATTTATCGCGTCCTCTGCGCGGTTTACTGCGCGAGTCCTATGGACACGGTTCTTAACACTTCACACAAGACTCGCGTGATAAACCACGCTTGCGGACGCGATAAATCGGTCCCTACGAAACATCGTCACATCAACATTGATGGACTAGTAACAAGAAAAAACACAAAGAGGTGGTTATTCATATGACTGATACCGAACAGAAAAGTACATCCTTAGAACAAAAGGCGGCTGAGGTGACGCAAACCAATGACCCCAAGCCGCCCTACATTCTCGCGCTCGATGTCGGAACATCATCGACGCGCACACTATTGTTTGACTCGACCGCTTCAACAATTGCTAGCGTGCATGCTCAACGTCCGTACAAGCTGACTGTAACCGATGAGGGCGAGGTTTCGGTTGACGCTGATGCGCTTGTCGAAGTTGTGGCACAGACGATCAACGACGCACTCAAGGCGGCGGGGTCGATGGCGCAGCAGATTGGTGCGGTGGCGATAGACACATTCTGGCATAGCCTGCTGGGAGTTGATGAGTCAAATAATCCGGTCACGCCCGTAATTACATGGGAGGATACGCGGCCTTATCAAGCCGCGCAGGAGCTAGCGTCACAATTGAACGCGGAAGAGATACACCAGCGTACCGGTGCGCCCTTACACGCGAGTTTTTGGCCCGCCAAGTTGCGCTGGCTTGCGACCACTCAGCCTGATGTCTTCAAACGAGTCGCGCAATGGATTTCATTTGGTGAATACTTGCATCGAAAATTCCTGGGCAAATCTGTGTGTGCCCTTGCAATGGCCTCAGCGACTGGACTCTTGAACACGAAGGCGCGTGCATGGGATACCGATCTGATGAAGGTCCTTGACGTGAAACCAGAGCAGTTACCGCCGCTTGGTGATACACACGATGGGCTACGCGGTTTAAGTCCCGAATATGCATCGGCGTGGCCTGCTCTACACGATGTACCCTGGTTTCCAGCGGTAGGCGATGGTGCGGCGGCGGCTGTCGGCTCTGGTTGCGCCAAGACGGGTACATGGTCGCTTACCATCGGTACCTCTAGCGCGATTCGTGCCGTCTTGCCACCAGAGCGAGCCGTGCCAGCGTCAGGTCTGTGGATGTACCTTATTGATGCGCAGCACGCGATTATGGGTGGTGCCCTCAGCGAAGGTGGCAACATGCTGACATGGCTTGATAGCACGCTCAAACTGCCTGCACTGCCTGATGCTGAACCGCAAGTTGCCTCTCTGAAGCCTGACTCGCATGGCTTGACCATTTTACCATTCATCTCAGGTGAGCGAAGCTTAGGCTGGCATGCAATGGCACGCATGACCATCATGAACCTTCACACTGGTACAACGCCCGCTGAACTGCTACGCGCAAGCATGGAAGCCCTGGCCTATCAGCTAGGAGCCGTATTCGAGCAAATGCGTGAAACGCTCAAAGAAGGCGATGCATTGCCCAATCCGCAAGTTGTTGGCAGTGGTGGTGCCCTACTAAATTCGTTCACCATGCAAAGCATACTCGCCGACACACTGAACACGCCCATCTACCCCTCGCTTGACCACGAGGCATCGGCACGAGGCGTCGCCCTCCTCGCTCTCGAAGCCCTCAACATCATACCCGACATCTCCAAAGTCGAGCCGCGCCTCGTCGAGCCAGTGCAGCCCAACGCCGAACGCAACGAAATTTACAAAAAAGGTGCCGAGCGGCAAAAGAAACTGTATCAGGTGTTGCTTGAGGATTGAGGGACATGCATTTCTTACACAATAGCTGGGTAATACTGCTCTCGTAAAGGGATATCAGTACGCCCAGCTATTGCGCGTGCTAACTTCTCAAAGTCCATGTAGGCACTTTTTACGGATTGTAAATGAGAACCTATTGCACCGTCTGCTGGTTTAAGATGGAACATTGGTTTGTGGGCTTCTTGAGCTAGAGGCATTAAGCTCCGGTAGTGCTTCAGAAGAGCTAGATTATAAGGGTCTTGAAGAATTGCTGTATTGCTCGTCTTCTTTGCATTTAGTACCGATTGCCTGAATGTATCAGGGATACGAGCTATCCAACGATCATATGCTTTTACAGGACGATCCATGCGGACAGTATGTTGTAGTACAACATAGCCAATAGGTTTCATAACACCTTGTGGTAGAGGCAAATCAGGGGCTGGATTTTTCTTGAGTCGCTCGTGCCAATCTTCACGCCATCTTCGTAAAGCTGGTCCTAGGTTATGGAGACCCTGTAATGAAAAAATATCAGGTGAGAGGGGAACAACGACATAATCTGCTGCTATGAGTGCAGAACGATTGATTGCTCCAAGGTTCGGACCTAAATCCATTAAAATAACGTCCGCTTTGTGGTCTGTTGCTGCCTCTTGCATGATACGCCAGAATGCAGACATAACGCGAAATGATCGTTCATCTCTGTCCAGGCATTTAGGCCATGCTTCCGATAAGGCATCTTCAAAACTTGAAAGCAAAAGATCTCCTGCAATGAGTGCTATAGAGCTACCAAAAAGCGTTAGCTGACCATCATCCGAAACCTCTTCTACATGTGGATGTGCTATATCTCCTACACCTCTTCGCAATGGCTGGATGCAACCGAAGATGGTATTGGGATGATCCCCATCAGGCCATAAAAATTCTAAACTATCCTCGTCTAAGAAGGCGGCTGTAAGATTGGCCTGTGGGTCTAAGTCCGCGGCGACAACGCGTAAACCCAGGTCGCTATACATGCAGGTAAGATGATATACAAGAGATGTTTTTCCAACACCGCCCTTATTATTAAAAAAAGCGATAACAGGAGTACTCATTTTTCTTTCCTCACTATAACAAGCACATCAGTATCGTCTACTCTAAACTCTGGAAGTGGATTACCGTTTTTCTCTAGCTCTCTACGCGCCAGCGCGATACCTATACCAAATCTTTGAACGTAGCCTAGGTTTTTCATCGCTTCCGCGATATGCGGGTTGCGATAATCGGTGATGCCAGGAACACCAAAGTTGTCTCTCGTTACTTGTCCAAAGGGACCGCCTGGATTATATATTTCAATACGATCAGAAAACCAGTAAATGCGAATAGGTGCATTTGTCCCATCGTAAGTACGATGTAAAATAGCGTTTCTTGCTAGCTGTTGTAAGGCGACGATTGGATAGTCAGGATGACGAAGTTCTACAGGCTGTACTACTACATCTGTAGCTGTGAAAATATTAACTTGTAGTACCTCGTCCAATAGCCTTAATAGGTCTGGTAGTGGACCATCTATCTCTTTTTGGTCTTTAATCGGGTCAGTGAGTTCGGTTCCATCAATGCGAAGAAACTGTATATAGGCATTGGGCAGAAATTGGCGTGGGTCTTTACCGATTACCAGGATGCCTAATACTGTTGGAGTAAGGTATGTATCAGCAGTTGTAAAGCGCATTGCCATAAGTTGCTGCTCATCGCTTCGATGATTTTCTTCGAGAATATCAAGTGGTAAAGTGGATGTCAGATATGTTCTTTTGAACAGACTGATGTCTAAATCGTCTTTACTTGCGGATGCAAGCGGTTTTAGATCAAATGGTAGTTGCTTGGAGCGTCTTTTCTCGGTAAGACGCCGCTCTTCCTCTTGAGTAGCAATAGCACGTCTTGGCCCAACTCTTATCCAACAACGTCCTCTAAAGCGAACAGGTGGATCGTCGGATGGTTCTACCATAACGACAGCAACCTCGCAACCATTAAGAGTTTTCTTTTGCACAATCATCGTTGGAAATGGGGTAATGTTCCCGTTGGAGCGTAAATCAGAGAGCGCAATCAGTAGTCTATCGTCAATAGAAAGGAAAGCGCAGACACCATTATCTTTTACTCCGACAAAGAGTACTCCTGTTTCTTGATGATTAGGAAGATCATTTGCGAAGGCACAAATCGCCTCACAAATCTTTTCTTTGTCAGCGATGGACTCTTTTCGCTCTACCCTATCAGCTTCGAGATCGCTCAAAAGCATTTCTAATGTCAAATCATCCATAGCTTTCACTTCCTAATGCGTCTTATCACTGAGCTTTATCTTTAACAGATAACAGATGATATCATTATAAACTATATATTCTAGCAACATACCGATCAGGACGTACCAACACAACGATATCCTGCCTCTGCTGCAAAAACACCCCTAACTGCCCATCAACGTCACACACAACCTCACATTTCTCACTACTAACCCCTTCACTACTCGTATTTTGTGGCAACACACACACTCTCTTTACTCCTAACTGTTGCCATATCTCTCCCTGTACATCCTCAAACGCCTGCCCCGGCTCTTCGTATAGTCTTAATACCACAAACCCATTTCCCAACACATCATCAAGGAGAACCCTTCCGCCTTGTGAATTGGATACATAGGGTTGTGGTAGAAATGCTCCCAGTAGGGACCGATTTATCGCGTCCTCGGTGGGGCTAGGGCGGGGCAGCATGCGGGCGACGATTCTGTTCGGGAACGTGTTCCCCCCAGCCCCACCCCTCGGACGCGATAAATCGGTCCCTACCATACCTTCTAAAAATTCTTTGCGATACCTCGGTTGTGGCTTAACGCGCATCTCAGTAATCGCATTGCGCAAAGGTGGGAGCGCGTTGATGAGCGCGAAAAAGCGGTCACGAAACCATGCGCCTGTGCGTGTGGTTGTCATTACCACATCTCCGAGCAGCGATGAGAAGAGTATCATTTCTTTGACGTGAGGGTAGCGTTCGCTAGAGTAGGTCTCTAGTAGCCGTGGTGTGGCTCGTCCTTGCAATACAAGTTGCAGTTTCCAGCATAGATTGTGGGCGTCTCGTAGACCGCTATTCATACCTTGCCCACCAAAGGGTGGCATCAGGTGGGCAGCGTCACCCAATAAAAATATACGTCCCTGCATGAATTTTTGTGCTAGTACGGCACGAAACGTGTAGATTGTCTTACGAATAATAACGGGTTTGTGCTGCTGGATAGGGTTACGCATGGAGGGATGAGTTGCTCTCGCCCTCTCGATCAGGTCGTGAATAGTCGAATCATTGAGTAAGTCTTCGCCGTTTTCTCCTGGCAACAGCATGAATTCCCAGCGACGTGCGTTGTGGGGGGCAGGTACGGATACGGCTGGTCGCTGATAGTTGCAAAAGAAGGTAGCCGCCGTCGAGGTATCGTCATCATTGAGTGTATCGACCACTAGCCAGCGTTGTCGCTTGTCCGTCTCACGTTTACTTCGCCTTCGTAAGCGTGGCAAGAGCGTTGGCTTTTCCATAGGAATATTCAACATATGACGGATAGGGCTTTTTCCGCCGTCGCATGCTAGCAGGTAGGTGCATTGTACTGTGTAATATGTGTCATCGGGAGTGCTAACCATGAGCGTTACATTGTCTTTGTCTTGTACGCATGTCTCGACGGTGTGCTGAAAACGAACTTCGATGTTGGGAAAGCGAGTAAGTCCTTGCAGCAGTGCCTCCTCGAAGGCTGGCTGATCAAAGGTCGATATGAGGGGAAAGCCGTTTCTCTGGCGCGTTGGGGCGACTTTCGCAAAGAGGTGTCGTGCCGAGACATAGTGAGCCTCGATATTCAAGACAACATGCTTGACGACCTCATCGTATAGCCCCATCGCCTGACACACGCGCAACCCTTCATCATCTATCGAGATCGCTTTGGGGCAATCGCTCAGGCTCGCGTTACGTTCGAGAACCAGCGTCTCAATGCCAGCCATCCCTAAGAGGTTGGCGGCAGCAAGGCCCGTTGGTCCTGCACCAACGATGATAATCGGTATTGAAGTTGTGTTTGCTTGAGCGTTTTCAGCGTTATCTTGCATGAGTCGTTCACTTTATTCGGCGACATGTTTAAGAGCTACTACGATGTTTGCTCCACCAATTGCACGACCACCAAGCAATACTGCTTGCTTCTGTTGCACAAGTAGTCGTGCCTCGTCACATACCATGTCTAGGCCGTAGCGCGGGTCAAGATGCTCACAGTTAATAGTTGGGGGGATGAGATGATGACGTAAGGCCATAAACGCAGTCACAGCATCCAAGGCACCCGCCGCCGCATAGCTGTGACCAAGCATTGTGCGTGGAATGCTTACTGGAAGTGTGTCGAGGTCTGAGCCAAAGGCCATATGCAGTGCCTCTACCTCGCCTGCGTCGGAGTAGGACATGGCACGCCCATCGAGGCTGAAGTAGGCGATATCTCTTGTTTGTAGCTGACTGTTCTCCATTGCTAAGCGTATGGCACGAGCGTATTGTGTCCCATTCGAGGAAGGTGGTAGGAGACCGTGAGCATCGTTTGTCTGTCCATAGCCGCCAATCTCACCATAAATGGTGGCTCCACGTTGCCGCGCGTGTTCGTACTCTTCGAGAATGCAGATACCTGCACCCTCTGCTACCAGCAAGCCTTTCGCGTGACGGTCAAATGGTCGATAGGCTGTTGGGTCATCTCCTACGGCAAAATCATCGCTGTATCCCAACACAAACAGAATCAAAGGATGAATCATTGCCTCGCAACCACCTGTAATAATCACCTCTGCATCGCCACGTCGAATAGCTCCATAGGCAATACATAGCGCGTCGAGTCCTCCTATAGCATCGTTGACAGGTGTTTTGCTATAGCCCTGTACGCCAAATTGGATCGCTGTTTGACCAACGTTTGCCACCTGCAACCATGCTATCGCGGTATAAGCACTCATAGAACGGGGACCACGCGTATGCAACGCCGCTAATTCACGTGCCCCGTATTCCACGCCGCCGAGTGTGTTGGCGATTACTGCTCCAACGCGTTCGGGGTCTTCCTCTGTGAGAAGAAGGTGAGCATCTTGCAACGCCTCCTGTACGGCTGGTAGGACAAGGTGCGTCATGCGGTCGGTACGGTTGGTTAGTTTACGGTCAAGGTAGTTCTGAACCGCAAAATCGCTAATCTCGCCCGCTACATGGATGCGGAGATCGTCCGTTGTGAAGCGTGAAATTGGCTGTATCCCTGATATACCCTTACTTGTCGCGTCCCAAAAAGCCTCTCTGCCGATTCCATTTGCCGCCACTGCTCCCAATCCCGTCACTACGACGCGTCTATTTTTCTCTTTTGTCATATATCTTTTCCTATTTTGATTCCATAGTTTTCGTAGGGACCAGATTTATCGCGTCCGTTGTGCGATTTATCGCGCGAGATCAGGTCTGAAATGTCTTGTAGGAACGATTCGTCGAAATCTCGCTCAATAAATTGAGCAACGGACGCGATAAATCTGGTCCCTACGAAAGATTATCATTTGAAGATAGGCAGACTCCTATGAATGCAAAATTACGTTACATAGTGTGATTTAAGAGAGTCACTGTATTATATCCTTATTTGTGGTTGATTGCTTCTGAATGCGATATAGGTGGTGCCTCCGTTAGGCGTAGGGATCGATTTATTGCCTCACTAAGTATGGAAATCGAACCACTCTGGACGTGCGAGAAGAAGTGCGCTATTCACGCCTCCGAAGCCGCTGGAATGCGTGAGTGCCACCTCTACAGATGCTTCGCGTGCTGTAAGCGGAACATAATCGAGATCGCAACGCGGATCAGGCGTGTTCAGGTTCAAGGTCGGCGGGATAATCTGATGCTCTAAAACAAGCGTGGTGATAATTGCCTCTATCGCGCTTGCCGCTCCCTGTGTATGACCGATAATCGACTTGGTTGAGCTTATCGGTATACGATAGGCGGTGTCGCCAAAAATGGCTTTGTAGGCTGCCGTCTCCGCTGAATCGTTTGCGGGCGTGGAGCTACCGTGTGAATTGATGTAGTCCAGTTGCTCACATGAGATATTTGCGTCTTTCAACACTGTTGTAAGCAGGGATTGAAGTGGTGCGCCGTCAGGGGGTAATGCTGTCATATGATGCGCGTTATTGTTCGAGGCGAACGCGATGACCTCTGCATAGATGTGAGCGTCGCGCGCAAGTGCCTGTTCGCGCTCCTCCAGCACAACCACGCCCGCGCCCTCCGCCATCACAAAGCCGTCGCGGTCGGTGCTGTAAGGGCGCGAAGCTTGTTCGGGAGCATCGTTACGTGTGCTTAAAGCTCCCATCACCGCGAAAACATTCAGGCCAAGCGGCGAAATCGTAGAGTCGGACCCACCCGCGAGCATACGATCCGCACGCCCCTCGCGGATAGCCCATACTGCCTCGCCTATAGCATCGGCACCAGCGGAACAGCCCGTTGCGATCACTGTGCTGGGTCCATGTAGTTGATGATGAGCCGCGATAGCTGAGGTCGAGGCATGCGTCATGAATAACGACGCTGGCACAAAATCTCTCTCGCTACGGGGCGGATGGACCCCTTTGTCTGTTGACTGCAACCAGAACTTTTCTCCCTCTTCAAGATAAGCCATCGCCGTACCCATGTAAACGCCCATACGGTCTCGCTCGTCTTCGTTAAGCGCAAGGTTCGCATCATCCATCGCGAGGTTCGCGGCGGCAATCGCGAACTGCGTTCCGCGATCCATATAGGTGCATTCCAGAGGCGTTAGCCCCAACGCCTCTGGCTCGAAGTCGAGAACTTCACCCGCTATACGTGTTGTAAGAGCGCGTGCATCGAAGCGTGTTATGGTGCGGATACCCGACTGCCCGGAAATGTTCGCTTGCCAGAAGGTATCCTTGCCGACTCCGTTGGGAGCTACAACACCGAGTCCCGTGATGACAACACGTCTTTGCATCTCTTTCTCCTTTTACCTCTTGAGTAATGATGAGACCGATGGATCGTGTCCTGTTGGCATTCTTCCGCCTCCAAGGACACGCTCTATCGGTCCCTAACACGGTTTAGCTGTCTGAAAAAGTGATCACGTCAACTTGCTAGCGGCGCACATCCTTTCGTTTGAGCGCGAACGCGATCAAGAGTGCCAGCCCAAGAATGATGCCACCGAGTGCCGCCCACGACAATACAAGACGACTGATGGCATCGTGCTGGGTATAGATGGAGAAGAGCCTTCCATGATAGGTAGGGTCATCTCCGAACAGCTTATCGCCACCGATTTTGTCGGCATGCAACCCAACCGTTGTGCCCACCGCAGCCATTGCCCAGCGCGTCGGGAAGAAGACCGCCAGTATCTGTAGCACATAGTCCTTGAGCGGTATCTCGACGCCCGCGAAGATTACCTCTGGAATAAGCACGAACGGTAGCAGGCTATTCGCGGTGTCTTCGTTAGCGGCAAAGGCAGATACAGCCAAGCCAATCATCAATCCTGATAGGCTACACAGCACAACAGTAATGTATGTTTCAAGTAGAACGGGTAAGAAAACGCCGCTTCCAAATGGTTCAAACGCGTTCACAATCAGAATGAGGGCTGCACTCTGAAAGAGGGCGAACAAGGCCAGCATCAGTATCTTCGCCAGCATGTATGGCACGATACCGAGGTTGACGGCGCGTTCACGCCGATAGATGGATGCCTCCTTGACGATTTCGCGTGTGCCATTGATACAACCGAGTACAACAGCGACGAAGACGATAATGAACAACGTGCGTTGGGCACTGATGTTGCCAGGAACGATGAAATCTTGTAAAGCTTTATCGACGCCTCCGTGCTTTCGAGCGTACTCCGTACCGTTGGTATTGGTAGTGCCGTCAATATTCTTGACACCGTTGGTATTCGATGTTAAGTACGCCTTGATCGCGTCACAATGAACTGTGTCGCCATCCTTCGCCCCCTTTGCTTTGACGATACCGATAACACCGCTTGGATTCGTCTGCGTCACAAACGTAGAGTCGATACGTTGTGGCATACATTGGATAATCTGGTTAGAACTGAACAGACCTGTGCCAACCTCGAAATACACGAGCAGCATCAGGAATAGCACAATCACAGGTGCCTGTAGCAGCAGCACAACCAGATTCGCCTTATCGTTCTTCAGCAACTCAAGATTACGTTGGAACAGGAGCGTAAACTGCATGAATGGATTGCCACGTTTCACACGCTTTTTTGTAACCTTTGCTGTTTGGCCCGTTGCTCCATTTTGCTTGTTCTGTCTCTCGGTCATTGGCTCGACAACGTATTTCCTGTACTCCTCCGAGTTTTTGAAACGTACCTCGGCCTCTTCTGGAATACGTTTGTTCTCCTCGGTCGGTTCCAGACCTGTATAGATTTCCGCGAAGTCGTCTTTGCCGAAGTAGGTATTGGCTTGGGCGGGTGGTCCGAAGTAGGCGAGGCGACCACCAGCGCATAGAAAGCACACGTAGTCGCACGTCTTGATGTTGTTCGTGGCGTGTGTCACTAATACGATAGTGTGTCCCGCGTCGGCGAGTTTACGTAGAAGCAGCATCATACGGCGATCCAGACCGGGATCGAGTCCTGATGTTGGCTCGTCCAGGAAGAAGACGCTTGGATTGGCGAGTAGCTCTAGCGCAATCGAGACCCGCTTTCTCTGTCCACCCGAAAGCTTTCTCACTAACAATGAACGACGCGGCGTCATCTCCACGTCTTCCAGAACCTCATTGATGCGTTGCTGAATCTGATTATGCGTGAAGTCACTTGGTAGGCGCATCTTAGCGGCATAGTAGAGCGCACGCTCGACGGTCAAATCCTTGTGAACGATGTCGTCCTGCGGCACATAGCCAAGTTGAGTGCTGAATGCTGGAATGTTGCGATAATAGTCCTGTCCGTTGTAGAGAACCTGTCCCTCATGAGCTGGACGTAGGCCGTTCAGGGCATCCATGAGCGTCGATTTGCCCGCGCCCGACCCACCAACGACGGCAACAAATTTACGCGGCGGAATGCAGAGCGAGATGTTGTCGAGCAGTGTAACGTTGTTGTTGCCAAATTTCTTCAGGTTGTGCGCTTCGAGACGAATGAAATTGCTCTCATCGTATTGCGCCAGTTTCGTCCCTTCGTAAACGAGTCGGTACGGGCCGATACGGATTTGATCGCCAAGCTTGAGCAACTGGTCGGCGGTACGCTGGTTGTTGACATAGACGTGGTTGCTGCTGTGCTGGTCGGCGATACGATACGTTCCGCCCTCCTGTGTGAGCAGGGCATGATAGCCGGATACCTGCGGGTGTGGTAACACAACCTTATTGTTCGGGCTGCGACCAATCGTCAGTTCTTTGACATTCCTGAGCGGAATGTCCTGCACAGGAGGAGCTACCTCTTCCTGTATACCAGCACCGTCGTCGTAAGTGAGCGAAATCAACGTGCCCTGCTCATTACCAATGCGGAAGATATCGCCAGGAATGAGCGTGTGTTCCCAATGTTCGTGTCCCAGAATCCTCAGTCCTTTATAGAGCAGACCGTTTACTGTTTTCGGACGCGATGGATGTGGGTGAATCAGCACGATATCGTTGCCTCGACGCTCAAACAGAACATGCTGTGAAGAGACAATCGGATAGGGAACATTGATGTCGTTTTGAATATTGCTTTTGAGATTATCCTTGCCAAGACTCATTCTAGGCTTATCGAGCTGAAACGTCTGTTTGGTGTTATCAATATTCGTACTGATGATAAGCGATGGTCCATTCATGCCGTCAAAGGGCAAACTGAGTGCCGTGTCACTTGGTGATATGCGTCCAGTGATGCCCTGTAGATTTAGCGGTGGCGTTGGTCTACCTGGACTTTGTGGCGGTATTGCGTTCTGAGTTGGTATTTGTTGCGATGGCGCGGGAAAATAGGGTTGTTGCGGCGGAAGAACTATTTGTTGCTGCTGCTGTTGAGGTGCCGCGACGGGGATTTGCATTGCCACTGGCTGTTTGAGAAACACAAAGGTTGTGTCTTGCCCCAGCCCGATGAGCATGTTGTCTTGAAGAATTGCTTGCTGTACATTTTGACTATTGATTGTGACAACATTCGACTGTGGGTGTTTCTCCACGCTCCACACGCCGTTATTATGCAAAATACGAATATGCTTGCGTGAAACCTGTAAATCATCCTTGATGATAATGTCGTTGGTCGCATCGCGTCCAATGGTTGTGACCGAGCCTTTGAGCGGGAATGTGCTACCCGTTAGCGGCCCTCTGGTAAAGCGAATTGATCCTACGTTTGCGTCGTCCATTGCGCCCCCTGCTTAAAAAATGTAGTAATGTATACCCTTTTCTACTGTCTGTCTCTCGTGTTTTTGTTCATAGGTAAAGGTCAACC
The DNA here is from genome assembly GCA_964250805.1 of uncultured Ktedonobacteraceae bacterium. Taxonomy (GTDB): domain Bacteria; phylum Chloroflexota; class Ktedonobacteria; order Ktedonobacterales; family Ktedonobacteraceae; genus JBBQVS01. Next base: position 45,171 of record CAXUHG010000017.1, read on the forward strand.
ATACTCTACATTCAGTATGCTTTACTTTCTTTTATGTGTCAAGACAAGAACAGACATATCAGGCATGGTGTGAAGTATTACCATCAAAGAGTAGACGCCAGGAAGCATTATTTATGCGTGTGAATTTCTTCACACTCTTTGAGTGAGAAAGGTCGCTAACAATGGATTGACCACATCGGATTGGGCGTACATAAAGAAGCGGTCGCCACCATGCACAACATGATAGCCAGCACAATTCGGCAGGTGTTTGGCGAGCCAGTGCGTCTTGGGTTCGGGGGTGAGGCGATCATCGGTGCGGTTGAGGACGAGCGTGGGCATAGTCAGAGGAGCAAGCCGTTCATAGAAATTGACATTGTGAATCACTGGTAGCACTGAGAACTTATAGACGGCGGGCCAGAAGGCAATCTTGCTAAACTGCTTCGCAACGAGGTAGTGCGGCATAGCGGGAAACGTGGTGTTGCGAGGGCTGCGCGCCGTTGCGTAGTTCGCCACAATGTTGCTTAACAGACGTGGCGGAAGAATAGACTCTATCGGTAAGCGAATAAACAGGTCATGTAGTATCCAGATAAGTGGATGGGGAGCGATCACATAGTCAGGTCCTTGCACCAATATCGTCAGCGAGCGGCAACGTTGTGGATAGCGAATGGCGAACTCCAACAACACTATCGCTGCGTCGCCGTGTCCCACCAGATCAACGCGTTCCAGGTTGAGGCTATCCAGCACGCGGCGTAGCTCTTCAGCTCGTTCGGGAGCTGTCACGGGAACGGTACGTGACTCGTGACGACGATAAAAAATAACGCGCCGCGTCTGACTGAACTCCTGTATCTGGTGGCTATATACCCAATCCAGATGCTCAAGAATAGGCACGAACACCAGCGGCTCCCCCATACCAATGTCGATAACTGGCTTATCCTCGTCGCCAACCGCCCTACGTTGCCAGCGCGAGTCGAGATAATCTATATCAGCCTGTAACGTTGCCTCATCAATCCACGTTTCACGCGGATGAGTGGAAATACTCATGAGTGGTCTCCTATAAAATAAGTGTGGTTATGATGTATTCTACCATCTAATGATTTTCGTAGGGACCAGATTTATCGCGTCCGAGGCGTGATTTATCACGCGAGATCGTGTCTGACATAGCTTATAGACAGAGTTCGTCATGATCTCGCTCAATGAATTGAGCAACGGACGCGATACATCTGGTCCCTACGAAAATTGAATCAGCATTTGTGGACTCCTATTGCTGTGACATTTTGTGCCTCCAAAGTGAATATGTAGTAGGAGCTTTCCTATTCCGAATGCCAGGAGGCAAAAAATTATTGCATGAAGAACGAAAGATATTCAACAACATGCTAACACACTCTACAACGGAAATAGCCAATAGCAAATCTCAATTGATGAAGTCTATTCAAGACAACATACAACCCTTGCTCGGTACGCTTCGCGCATATGTACAACGCTTTGGTCTTGCATCAGGAGCAGAGGTGTACGACGTTGCCCTTGAGGTCTTGCAAGACACCGTTATCGAGGCACTCGACTCGGCAGACAGGTTTATTTCCGCTAAATCACCAATGGCATGGCTGCTAGGAATCGCCATCAATGTCATCAAGCGCAAAAAAGTCGAAAAGGCGAAACGCTATCAGCGGGAACTACTCTTCTCGCATCTCAGCGAACGTTATCCAGAACTGAGCGATGAGAGCGACCTGCTCGACCAGCTTATTCCACCTTCGTCTGTAGGAACGGAGCAGACGTTTGTCGCCAATGAGCAAGCACAGGCTTTACTCTCGCTTGTTCCAGCCGAAGATCAAGAGATATTGCGCTTGGCAATTCTCGAAGATGTTGGGCGAGAGAGTCTAGCGCAACGTTTGGGCATTCCACCCGGAACGGCCCGCATGCGCCTCCATCGTGCCCTACGTCGGCTACGTTCGGCATGGCAAACACAACAAACAATGCTTATGAGAGGAGAAAGCAATGAGTGACTTCCCGACTCCGTATGAACAACGCTATACGCAAGCTCTACATCGCTACACTGCCGCTTTAGAACACGGCGACATCGAAACCGTAGCGGCGATAATGCGCGATGCAGAGCAAGACTCGCACCTAGAACAGCTTGTGCTTAATGCCAATACGCTCTATCAGCGGAAAAACTCCATCACTATTTCCCTCAACGAAGTTGAGCAGGCGCAAGCTTTGCTTCTCAATACATTCGCCTCTTACGAGAGCGAAGAGTTTCAGGAAGACACTCACATGTATTCCTCTGAGAAGCTTCCTATACCAACAAACAATTCTATTCATACACAAAAAGGTAGGATGAAATCTATGCAAGACACAACTTTGTCAAAAGTCCAAAAACAGCAAGCTCCAACGAAACGTCCGCGCTTACAGCACCTTAGTGGATATATACAGACACTAGCGGCGGTGCTTGTCGTAGGCTTACTTATTAGTGGATTCGCTGTACTGTTTGCTTCGCGTCACAATACAACAACAGGCTCAGGCATTCTTGGCAGTGGACGTGCAACGCTCTCACAATCTATTCTTGTTACGAGTACTGAGGATGGCACAATTTACGGAACTCGACCCGACACGGGGGCAGTAGCATGGCACTATGCAACAGGAAAGAGTGTCATAGGCGGCTTTTCCTCTGCTTTAGTTGTACAAGGCCAAGTTGTCTACTTTGTAGATAACGGTCAGTTGTATGCTTTGCATGCCAACAATGGTACATTACTCTGGCATAAGAACTTAGATGCTCCTGGGTCTCAACAAAATAGCTATACTAAAATTATTGTTGATCGTGGTGTTGTGTTTGTAGGTGGAATGGTGTATGGTGCAAGCTCGGCGCCGGGTAATATGTACGCTTTAAGAGAACGTGACGGAGCCATTCTATGGCAGTACCGTAGTGACGATAATCCACTATTAGCAGCAAACAACGGCGTTGTCTATGTAAAGAAAGCAGCAGATAGGCAAGGGGAAGGAGCAATACAAGCCCTACAAGGTAGTGATGGAAACTCTCTTTGGAGTTATACTACCGATCCCATAGAGGTTGTAGCTACCAACGATACCACATACGTTTATTCCGCCCATGTGCAAGTTAAAGGAGACATGGGGGGCAATAAAGCGAATAAATCTCTCCTTGCCCTTACTAGCAAAGGTACTCTTCTCTGGTCAAAACCTGTGATTGATGATGGTGTGAGTCCTCTTGTCATCACACACGACGTAGTAATCTTAGGTGGAATTGATAAGAACACCTATCGAGCTTGTGCTTATCAAACGGCTAATGGTTCTCAGGCATGGTGTACCTCAAGTGGTGTTGCACCCAATGCCGGAAACGTTACCTTTGCCGCCCTTACAAGTGATAGCGTTTGCTATAGCTACCCAACCGCGCTGTCTAAGAATGCTCTTCTGGTTACAGGATACAATGTGAATGACGGAAGTTCTCGTTGGTCTGCCCATTTTGCAGAAGGTATGGGCATTAGCCCAATTGTAAGTATGGACAAAACGGTGTACGTCCTAACGGACCACAAAGTTTACGCGTTAGATGCAGCTAATGGTCACATCCACTGGCAGTTGTCGAACAGCGCAAGTACGTTTACGGGTTTTGCAGTTGGTTCCTGGTAGGAGTACGTAAAAACTGTGTTGAGGGGGAAAACGCAAACGGGGCCCCCTGCCCCGTGGAGGGGCCAAAACTTTTTTAAAAACGGACAAAA
>CAXUHG010000017.1:48884-59882 GCA_964250805.1 uncultured Ktedonobacteraceae bacterium
GCGTGGTAGCATTACTTAAAAAGTTTGTTGCCCTGCAAGAGTAAACGTGGACAGCTTTCCTCTTGACGCTCAACACAGTTTTTACAAGCGATCAAAGAACGCCCTATTATCTCCATGCCAGACGCGGAACGCCTCCGCTATACGTTTGATGTGGCTTGGATCGATGTCTTCTGGCAACTCTTGTTCAGAGAACCATTGCACATCTTTGACTTCGTGAGCGTGTGATGCTTGGTCAATCACTTCAACATCAGGCAAGGGACGACACAAAAACGAGAATTGGTACAGTTGATAGAACGAGGGTGTACCACAGTAGCGCGAGTCGTAGACACCTATCAATGTGATAGGCTCACATGCGACCCCTGTTTCTTCCAAAACTTCGCGCACTACGCCCTGTGCTGGCGTCTCTCCCACCTCTAAGCCGCCTCCTGGCATTGCCCACAGGCCGTTATCGGCTCTGCGAATGAGCAATATTCTTCCTGCATCGTCGATGACTGCGCCATCACCAACACCAAAGGGCGAAGGTTGTACAGAAAGTTTTGCGCGTAGTGGCTCAAGCTCTTCAAGTGGTCGTGCTGAAGCCAGAGCTAATAGCTCTAGCATAACATCTTGTGTTCTTCGCCAACGGTCTTGCTCGTAGAGATTCGTGGCGAAGTGCAGCCCCAAAGCTACGCAATCACGCAAGATATCAGCACACATAGTAAGCTTTTGCGCTAATGTTTGAGGAGGGATGTTGTTATTTGTTGTCATGGTTTTTCTCGCTTTCCAAATAGTGATTGTTGATTCGGCCTTGTTCCAATAGGCGTTCACTTTAGCACAAAAAGATATCTGTTGTGAGGCAAGGGCGCCCGCAAGGGGAACGCCCCTCCCATACACGCAACATCTCTATATACAATTGCGGTGTATGGGAGGGGCGTTCCCCTTGCGGGCGCCCTAGTCCCAATTGATCCTTTACGGTAACGCGTATGAGGCTCTACCTCTGTCATGCTGCCTCGTGTTCCCTAATTCATCATATCTGGATGTTCGAGCAGCATCAACACCACCTCAAGCTGTGCAACCTCGAAACTGCTGCCATTGCTAGTTGTCTTGAGAGCGTTGTATAGCTGTGCTACGCGTGCAGTGTTCATCCACGACTCGATAGCCCGAACACCGAGAGCGCATCCATTGCCAGCACAGGCGTCTTTGTTCATAATTGCTATAACATATTCAATTCTTTGCCGAGAAGACGCGTGAGTGGATAGTTCGTATCTATTTTTTGTAACTCTCGAAATAAGCGTCTGATACGCTCTTTCTTGCCTTGCAGTTGCAGAACATCGACGATTTTGAGTGCATCACGCGCAATAGTAATGCAATCTTCATATTCTTTTTCGGCAAAATATGTCTCTGCTTCGCCTAACAAAATGTTGACGTTCCAGCGTGTAAGCTCTGGACTTAGCTTCTCTCGCGCTATCTCGATTGCATCGTGGGCATCATCAAATTGCCCAAACTTTGTTAATGCCTCTGCTCTTTCGATGTATAGACTCGTGATATCAAGTTTTGTGAAGCTTCCGTCGGCTTCCAGGTTTCCTTTTCGCACAATACGTCCAACCTGGTCAAATAATTTCAAACTCCTGGTTTGCAAATGCTGATCACTTCCGGCAATACGAGCAGAGGTTTCTCCTATGATTTGATAGACTTTTCCTTTCAGGGGATCGCGTGAACGATCAGCATAGGTGTGTGCAGCCTCTGCATCTTGAAGAGCAAGGTTATATTCTTTAGTTTGCAGGTAGATTCTGGTGCGACGCAAGAGAGACGATGCAATGAGTTCGGCATTTCCTACTTGAAATGCAAGGGCAATCGCCTCTTTTTCATTGCCTAATGCTTGCGGTATATCCATCCGTTCTCGTGCTACAAGAGCGGCAAGTTGATAAAAACGACAGAGGACTGAAAGTAGTTGATTGAACTTGGCTCCCTGTGCATGCTTAACATCTTGTTTGAGACGCTGTATCCAGATATCAATGTTTTTAGTAGCACGTTGAACGCTACTTGTATAATACAGTTCCCAGCTAGAGGAAAGCATATCTTCATAGAATGAAATGGCATGAGTATCAAAACTGCTGGCAGTTTGTAGAGCATTGCTTTCCTGTTCATGGCTAGGGCTAGCTAACCCGAAAAGGACAGGTGGAATACTGAATATTTTTGCAATAGCAGCTCTACGCGGATTTGACTCAGGCATATTTTTGTTCTTTTTGCTTTCAAGCATTTCTATATAGCGTGTCGTACAGTTGAGTGCAGTTGCGGCTTCTTTCCTTGTCCATCCTAATAGAAGACGATAATGAGTAATGACTTCCCCAAAATGAGGTAAATTATCCTCACCTTCTTGAAATAGACCATAAGCGTACCACCAATGATACATGGTTTTGCTCTCATGGTAATACCTCTTACATACGTAATATTGTAACCCATAATAGTATACATTTCAATAACAGTACACGCACAAGATGCAACCCTACAACGAAAAAAGATTTCGCTCTGCTATCATTCGTTCGTTTGCATTTAATAATAAAAATCGTATACCTATTTCAAATACGGTAAATCGTTGAGCAACAACGAATTTATGTCATTGTAAACAAGCTGGCAAAATTTAAACTGTAAGGGAGATGTATACATCAACATAAAGAAAACGATTGCTACTATCTCGTCTGCATTCAAAAAAACATCGAAAAAAAGGAAGTAATACGATGAATACACAGGAACACGATATAGCGTACTGGCGCAGACAGTACGAAGAGAATTATGAGGCGGCAAAATGTGCCACACCGAGCGCATTCACTATCACAGGCCGCTACGCCTTCATTACAAAGAAAATGGAAAATATGAGCCATGCTACAACCGAGTTGATTAAACTTGTCGGTAGCAAAGAGGCCGCGATTTTGCTCGAGATGATGCCACGAGAGGAGCAGTCATGCGGCGAAGAATCGACGAGATAGATACACAACCACTACCTGTCTTAGAGGTACTACAGAAACAGCGACAGAAGCCAACGCTAGCGCAATTGCGCCAGAGGGCAGGTATGACCCAGTTTGAGGTGGCACGAGCAGCAAACGTGCGTTTCTGTCGTGTGAATTGGATTGAGCGCGGCATCGGCTCTCCGTGGCTAGATGTCAATCGAGTATTATTTGTGCTGAGCCGGAAGTTAAGACAAACTTACCGTGTAGAGGATATCGTAGGTGTAAAGATACAGGCACAAAATAACCTTTGGGTATGGAGGATAGGATGAGCAGACGACAGTATAGGTATACAAAATGATACGCTGGAAACTTAAACAGGTAATCGAGGAAAAAGGCTTAACCATGAGGCAGATGGCTATCCTCTCTGGCGTATCATACAGCACAATTAGAAAGTTATGCCGTAATCCACGACAATACGCTATGGTACATACGCTCTCTAAACTTGCCAATGCACTACAAGTGGCGTATGCACAGCTTATTGAAACAGAGGATGTTTGAACGCCGATGTTGATTGTGTAATTTTACCATTTGCTACGATTGCACTCTTGCCGCTACTAGACTATACTACGTGTATGTAGCGAGTCAGTGAAGGAGCGTACAAGCAAATGATACCTTTGTCCCTCTATTGTCCAACATGTGGCGCGGCGAATGCTGCTGATAGCCTTGTATGCTTTGCCTGTAAGCAGTCGCTATCTGTAGTTATGAGTGATAACGCGCCACTTTTGCAGGGTCGCTATCGTATTCTCACACAGGTTGGGAAGGGTGGCTTTGGTGCCGTGTACCGTGCTGAGGATACACAGAAGCATAATGTCATTGTGGCAATCAAACAGATCAATCTGCGCGGCTTGACGCCACAGGAGACCATCGAGGCAACCGACGCCTTTAATCGCGAGGTTTCGTTGCTCACGAACCTCGATTCTCCCAACCTGCCGCATATACACGACAACTTCACCGATCCCGAACACTGGTACCTTGTGATGGATTTTATTGAGGGCGAAACGCTAGAGACGTACCTTGAAGGGAAGGACGCACCCTATACGATGCCACTCGGCGAAGTCCTTGCTCTCGGCGTCCAATTGTGTACCGTCCTCGATTATCTGCATACACGCGAACCAGCGATCATCTTCCGCGATCTCAAACCCGCCAACATCATGCGAACTCACGTGAACAAACTCTATCTCATCGACTTTGGCATCGCGCGTCGCTACAATCCCGCCAAACTCAAAGATACTATTCCCTTCGGCTCCCCCGGCTACGCTGCGCCCGAACAGTACGGCAAGGCCCAGACTACAGCGCGTGCCGACATCTATAGCCTCGGTGCCTTGCTGCACATGTTGCTCACAGGCGACGATCCGGTGGACAATCCGTTTTCCTTCTCGCCACTACGTATGTATAGCGCATACGGTCTCCAAGACCTCGAAAAACTGCTTATGCGTATGGTCGAACTGAAGGCAGAGAATCGTCCTGCCAGCGTCAATGAGGTCAAGGCCGAATTGCAGCGTATCGAAAATCTGCAAAATGGTGGACGTGTCTGGCAACCACCAGTAGGTCAGACGCCAGACTCATCTTCTGGTATGCATAGCAATGGAGGAAGTCAACAACAGCTTTACCTATCCGGCAAAGGGCAGCAACTTCTCTACATGCCACCCGCGCAACGTACACGGCTCGCGCGGCGCAAGTTTATCGTTGGTGGCCTCGCCGTTGTTGGATTGACGGCGATAGGAGCAGGAGCTATCTCGAATATCGCGCCTCTCTTTCGTCAAGGCGTCTCTAATGGAATGGTGGGACCCGTTGTCGGAGCAGCAGGAGCAGGAGGGCAATCCTCTACTTTGTTTGCTAACACGTACATCTACAACGGACACTCTGCGCCGGTGCAATGTGTTGCTGCACACCCCAGCAACGGTTACATTGCCTCTGCAAGTAATGACGGTACAGTGCAGGTATGGTTTCCGGCGCGGGTGATGCAAAATGCGCCAAGTAATGTGCAACTAGCAACTAGTTACAGAGCCGATGAACCAATAAGTGCTTTGACATGGGGGCATATTCAAGGTTCTGATATGCTAGCGTTTAGCAAGGGTACAAGTGTCTATGTGTGGAACCTCAAAAACACTGTTTTCTCTTTTCAGGCTAGTCCAGAGCCAAAAGTTGGCAATGTACAAGTGCTTATCTATTCGCTTGCGTGGTCGCCCGATAGTCGTCATATCGCTATTCCTACATCGCTAGGACTCCAACTTTACAACGTGAATACAAAAAAAGTTGACAGGCATTTGTCTATTCCTATCGGTTTTTCGCTTGCATCATCTGATAGCATTGTATCTATCGCGTGGTCGCCTGATGGTAGCCGGATAGCGGCTGGTACGGAGAACGAGAAAACGTTTGTGTGGGATGTTGCGAGTGGAAAAATGAATACGAGTATGGTTTTTAATGGTGGTAGAACAATTGCATGGTCGCCTACAGGTTCCTGGCTTGCGACAGTCAATAATGGTGTCGTATACGTCGCTTCCACTGACAACCCACAAAGCGTTGAAACACATTTTGATACAGATAGTCCAGAAGATATTATGGCAATTGCGTGGTCGCCAGATGGTCGTTATATTGCCTGTGGTATTAGTGCTGAGGATGGTGTTAGTACTATAGCAGTATGGAGTCCCTTCGAGAACGATGGTAGTTCGTCGGATGTTCTTGCTACACCATCAGTTGGTAGTAGCGGAGTCTTTTCTTATCAGCTTGATACAAATGGACAAGACATTCATTCCCTTACATGGTGGCTTAACGACGACGGTTATATTGTGGTGGGAGCAGACAAGGCGTATATACTGGAACTTCGAGCTGATATGCTGAAGCATTAGAGAAATATTGTCGTCTACCTTGATTGAATGGTCTTCGTAGGGACCAGATGATCTCGCGTGATAAATCACGCCTCGGACGCGATAAATCTGGTCCCTACGAGAACCGTTAAAATTAACGAAGCAGTAGGAGACATCCATGTATACATTACCCGTAGAAGTCACGAGCGAGCGTATTCCTGGCGTCGCACCTGTGAGCGAACATTCGCTATTCTCCGCAATTACAGAGGCACAGCCTGTGACGATTGTCGAAGAGCGCGACGAGGATGATACCAGCGTTCTCAAGCAGGTCGTCCATGCTGTCCGTGTGCCGCTTGATGGCGAATGGTTGCGCCATGCATACATAGATGAGCCAGAGATGCAACCCATCGGGCGTGATTTCGACGATAGCACATGGGAGCATGTCTTCGTACCCAACAACTTTGGCCTGGAACCCGCACTCTCGGCACACTTTGGTCCTGTCTACTATCGTCGCCGTCTTGCCACACTCGAATCGCCCCATACGTTGTTGCTCTTCGAGGCCGTCGATTATCTCGCGGATGTGTGGTTAGACGATGAACACCTCGGACATCACGAAGGCTATTTCGCCCCCTTCTGCTTTGATGTAAGTGACAGAGTACAGGGTGGCTCCATTCTCACGGTACGTGTGCAGGCACCCTTTGAGCAGTTGGCAGACGACGAGCCTATTTTTGAACACGCGAAAAAGACAATCAAGGGCACTCTGAACTATCACGACTCGCGCCCCGGCGGTCTCCCCGGCTCAAATCTTACGCCAGGATGGACGGCACATCTCGGTCAATCCCTCACGACGGGCGGTATAACGGGGAGTGTCGCATTGTGCGGTAGCGGTCCTGTACGGCTGGATGCATTGTTTGCAACTCCGCTAGATGTCGAGGCGGGAATTGTACATATCGCAGCTCTATTTACTAACGTGACAGCCGATCTCATCGAGGGCAGTTTTAAGCTAGAGATTGCTTTAGCAGAGCAAGAGCCGCCAAGTACTACTCTACCGATTACATTCGCGGCTGGCGCGAACCGTCTTGATGTGCGTGTCACGCTTTCTAAGCCTCTGCTATGGTGGCCTGTCTCACACGCCGACCTCGGGCAGCCTACACTCTATACTGCTACTGGTACAGTGATGCTTGAGAATGTATTGTCCGATGTACGCACTACAACATTTGGTATGCGTACCGCACAGGTGACGGGCGAGCCTCGACACTTAGAGGTGAATGGTCGCGCCGTGTTTGTGCAGGCGGCGAACTATATTCCGCACCAGCATTTCGCGGATGTAGACGTAGAATTTTATCGCCGTGATATGAAGCTTGCTATTGCTGCCAATCTGAACAGCTTTGGCGTGCATGGACATATTCAAACTCCATCATGCTACGACGCAGCGGATCAGGAGGGGATTCTGCTCTTTCAGGATTTCGCGCTGCAATGGCGGTATGACTCTGGTACGGAGACCAATCCAGGCTTCATTGAAAAAGCCTGCCGCCAGGTTGCGGAGATGGCCTATACCTACTGGAATCATCCTTCAATCGTGTACTGGGCTTGCCACAACGAACCGATGGCAATGTTTTCCCCTGGACAAGAGCCGAATCCTGCACTCGATAGCGACAATCAAGCGTTGGATGAAGCACTCGAAATCCGTTTGCGACAGGTCGAATCGTACCGTCATATTCACCGCGCGTCAGGAATTGGCGATGACTTGCATATGTACGATGGCTCTCTCAGTGGTAGCACCGTATACAATGTACGTACTCATCGTTCGTGGTTTGTGAGCGAGTACGGCTTTTGGACGCTTGGACCACGTATCGATAAATGGAACGATCAGGGTTGGCCTCCCGATGAGTTCCAGATGCGCCAATGGCTCAGCCGACTCTCGTTTGGTCCCTCGACGATGAATTTCACGGGTCTGCCAGAACGCTATACAACGCGTAGCGCATGGCAGCAGGTGACAGAGATGTACGGAGCCTTTCTCGCCAAGTATCAGACAGAATGGTTTCGCATTCATCGCGGCGACCCCTTCTACGCCTATCGCTGGCACTTCTTCGTCGATTGGTGGGGCTGGGCTGGTGGTGGTCTCGTCGATGTCGAGCGCAAGCCAAAGGCAACCTATACCGCGTTACAAGCGGCGTCACGCCGAGTTCTGGTGGCAACGTCACAACCTAACACGCTCTTTGCACCTGGAACCGAACTACAATTTCCAATTTACGCCATCAACGAGCTACGTGCAACGCTTCCGCTTCACGTCTTCTGGCGTTGGTCGCGTATCTCGTCCTCAATCGTGATTGGGGTTGATAACGAGGTAACGCAACGCTTTCACGTCCTTGCACCAGCCAGCGAAAACGCTATGATTGCCCTACCACATCCGCAGCATTCCGGCGATGTACTGGTATCGGGTAGCATTATTGGTGAAGTGGGACCTGAAACAACAACACTTCTGGATACCTTGACATTACAATTGCCCGACGACGAGCTAGTGGGTGTTACGCTCGACCTCTTCTGGGGCGATGGAGAAACCAACTCGTTTCATATAGTTACAGCGAAAGAGGATTGGTTTTGCGGTCCTGGTGCGTTTGTTATAAGCGATGGAAAGCCAAGACGATTTGATGGAGTGATAGAGTGATATTTGGTGTCTCCCCCACCACCTTGCAAAGTGGTGGGACATACACCAAATCTCACTCTATGAAATTACGCACTTACAACGTGAGCTGTTCTTTCCTCTGGTGTCAGCCGACGAAGTAGCCAGATAAGAGTGCCAAGCACAATGACAAGTGAGAGTGCCTTAAATTCTAGCCCAAAGAATGGGAGCACTTTTGTGAAGAAGATTGCTCCAATCGTACCAGCAAGAGGCATCACGCAACCCGGACAGCCAAAGGTGGCAATGCCCAGTCCCAGCGTAGCGGCGGTAGAGCATGCCGTACCTGTAAACATGGAGCTATGATTGCGGTAATTGGCGAGAGTTAGTGAGATGAGAATTGCGGAAAGCAACGCAGTCAACACATCAAGGATAATTGAGCCAGTGACGTACCACACACCAAAGTAATGGGCGTAGAATTGTAACGATTGAATATGAGTTGTGAAAAGTGTTGTGTGCTTGCCGCCTTCCCGTAAATCAAAAAAGCCATACAATGCTACAAAGAAAACGGTTAAAATAACTGTCAATGCAAGGTAAGATGGTTTCCTGAGCATCGTTCGGATGTTCATTGTGCTGCTCTCTCCTGTTATGGGTAGTGTAAGAGTAAAGACTTTAGTATTTATATATTAAGTTTTACAAATACTTTCCTATGCTTATGCTTGCTTTACCACACAAAGCTTCTTTACCTAGTAAAGACATGTAAATTTTGCTATGTCAAGTTAATCAGCTACAATTTATAACATAGTATTATATCGCTTTGCTAAAATAGCTAGTAAGTATGGTTGACAATAAGTATACCTCTAGCTTATTATTAGCTGGGCTAATTTCGGTCCAATTTTTGCCCGTCTCCTATCGCAGTGTCGCTGGCATGAAGAGACGTTTACATACAAGCAATTCCAATTTCCCTATCTCTTATGGCAACACACAAAGATAGCAGATTAATAACGATTTAAGGAGAGTATTGTATGCAGTCACAAACGCCCTATCAGCAACAGCCTTATCAGCAACAAGTGCCAGCAATGGCCTACGTTGGTGTCGGTCCACGTTTTCTCGCGCTCCTTATTGATGCAATTATTGTTGGGGTCGTAGTCGGTATCCTTACTGGTATAGGGGTCGCTGGTAGAAATGCCGGTATCATCTCTATTACCGGCGGCATCGGTGGTCTTATAGGCATTCTCTACTTCTTTGTGCTAGAGGCCACAATGGGTGCTACGCTTGGTAAGCGTCTTATGGGTTTACGCATTGTGAAAGAAGATGGTTCACCCATCAGTTGGGGTGAGTCCATCATTCGCAATCTGCTCCGTATCGTTGATGGTTTGTTCTTCTACCTTGTTGGTGCCATCATCATTTGGAACACTCAGCGTCGCCAACGTCTTGGAGACATTCTAGCGCATACCGTTGTCGTTAGAGCGCGAGGTTAATCTACTTCCATGTCCAGAAAAAAGAAGAGCAAACGTATCAGGCCATCGGCCTGATACGTTTGCTCTTCTTTTTTCTGGACATGCCTTCCCTTTTTGTAGTATCGTAAGAGAAGTAGTGTGTGTTTGTAAGCGGAAGCATATAAACACATGCATAGTGCAAAAAGGAGCATTTTCCCAATTATGGCAAAAGCAACTTGGAACGGCGTCGTACTCGCCGAAAGCAATAACACCGAGGTCGTAGAGGGCAACCAATACTTCCCCGCCGACTCTGTAAAGCGCGAATACTTCAAAGAGAGCAGTACTCACTCCACCTGCCCGTGGAAGGGTCTCGCCAGCTACTACACCATCGAAGTCAACGGTAAAGAGAATACAGACGCTGCATGGTACTATCCTGAGCCAAAGGATGCCGCCAAGCAGATCAAGGATCACGTCGCCTTCTGGAAGGGCGTCGAAGTCGAAGTCTAATATTCCACAGACACAAGACATAGGCAGTAAGCGTTCACGCTTACTGCCTATGTCTTGTGTCTGTGGAATAAATAGTTTTCATTTCGATGTTTAAGTCAAATAGAAGCTCCTACGCTTCTCCTTTGCAACGCTGCAAACTCTTAACAGACCCAATGATGCCTTTCTAGTCGTCCTCGGCAGAGAACGGCTTTATTATTGTTAAATTGTACTATTTCTATCTGAGAAGGGTAAATGGGAATGACAAAACAAGCGAAAATTATTATCACAATAGCCTTGATGCTGGGTATGGCTCTGGCTGCTCTCGACACCACGATTGTCGGAACTGCTTTGCCGAGCATCGTCGGCAAACTGGGTGGCATTACACTCTATAGTTGGGTTTTCTCAATTTATCTTCTCACCTCTACCACTACAGTACCGATCTATGGCAAACTCGCGGACCTTTACGGGCGTAAACCACTTTTTCTCTTTGGTGCGACTCTCTTTCTAATTGGCTCGGCGGCTTCTGGCGCGGCACAGTCGATGGAGCAGTTAATTGTCTTTCGCGCCATTCAAGGGCTAGGTGCGGGCGCGGTATTGCCGATTGTACTTACCATCATTGGTGATATCTTCGCCTTGGAAGAGCGAGCGCGAGTGCAAGG
>CAXUHG010000017.1:59982-64323 GCA_964250805.1 uncultured Ktedonobacteraceae bacterium
CTGCTACAGGGTGGTACGTCGTGGGCATGGACCTCGTTCCAGAGTATCGCGCTTTTTGTTGTCGCCGCCGTTCTCCTTGTCTTGTTCATCCTTGCTGAGCAGCGTGCTAAAGAACCGATTCTGCCGCTCGACCTCTTCAAAAATCGCATCATCACGATTTCAAGTATCGGAGGCGTTGCGCTAGGTGTGTTGATGTTCGGCATCACCTCATATGTGCCGCTATTTGTGCAAGGTGTTAAGGGTGGTAGCGCAACCAGCGCGGGTATTACACTTGGACCGTTATTGTTGGCGTGGCCTATCGCTGCAACCATTAGTGGTAAAGTTGTTCTCACGTATGGCTATCGTCTCACTGCTGTCGTTGGCATGTTTGCTGCGGCTGTCGGTGTCGCCATGACGATGCTTTTCAATGTCCAGACAAGCCTTGCGTTTATTATCGTTGCGATGGTCTTGATTGGCACTGGTCTCGGCTTCGCAAGTTCCGTCTTCATTCTCTCGGTACAGAATGCGGTGCCGTGGAATCTACGTGGTGTGGCGACAGCCACGACGCAATTCTTCCGCACAATGGGTGGTACCGTTGGTGTTGCCATCATGGGCACGATTCTCAACGCGCAAATGGCTGGACGTTTCGCGCCAATTTATGCTCAATTCTCCGCTGTTGCCAGTCGTTTGCCGAAAAATATCGCACCCGCAAATGTGCTACTCACACCAGAGTTACGCGCCTCATTGCCGCTTGCATTTCTAACGCAACTACAGAATGCCCTTTCTCAAAGCCTGTTCTGGGTTTATGGCTTTACTCTGTTACTTGCCGTCATTGGACTCGCCGTCATGTTTCTCTTCCCCGGTGGACGTGCTGATAAGTATGCCTACAAGCCAACTGAAGAGGAAATCGCGGCGACTCCTGCACCAATCGCCGAGTCATTAGCAAACGTTGGATAAAAGAGTATAAAGACATGCATGGGTAGGCAACGAATTGCCTACCCATGCATGTCTTTATACTCTTTTACTTTTCATCCTGCTCGTCGCCGGGTTGCTGTAATGGCTTCACCAATTCGTCGGGCACAAGCATCTGTGTACCCTTTGGCGGATGGAGCCACGCCTTTACACGTAGGTAGAGCGTGATGATGCCGCCAAACCAGAGGCCACCGTACAGATAGCCCGCCATCACATCGCTAGGCCAGTGTGCGCCTAGATAGATACGGGAAGGACCAATCGTTGCGATCATGCCCGTGCAGAATGCTATTAAGGCATTACGTAACCGTCCAGGTTTCCAGTTCGTGGCGAGCAGATAGATCAGCAGACCATAAAAATTGGTGTAGTGCATGACGTGTCCGCTGGGGAAACTCGGCTCGTTGATGACACGCACAACCGTTACCAGTTTTTTATCCGGTCGAGGCCGTTTGATGAGTCGTTTCACAATTGCATTAAGAATATTTGACGAGGTTGTCAAAAGAATAAACAATGCCTCTAAGCGGAAACGCAAGGCCCAGAACAGACCCGCGACACCAATTGTTTCTGGTACCGACCATTGCCAGAAGCCAACCTGAGACACCCAATACATAAAATTGTAAAAAATTGGATTTTTCTGTCTTTGGAGCCGTGCTGTAATCGTCACGTCGCCTGGGAAAAATTGTGTGCGTTGCGCGATCCATGAAAGAATGCCCGCGCCTGAAAGCAGCCATAGATAAAATGCTAGAAACATAGTGCCGCGTGAAACCGCTTTACGACCAGAGTATGATGATTCGGCGGCAACGCGTTGTGCCTCATTCGCAATATCAGGTATGTTTACCTGTGGCAAAGGAACATCAGTTGTATCTGACGGTGAATTATTGCTGGGATTAGTTGACATGTACCGTCCCTTTCTCTTCTGTTGAGGGGGCCTGTACCGTCTCGGCTCCCTCTTTTCTCTTAGCATGTGTGCGGCGTTGGCGGCGTCTCTTTTCGCCATCCACCACGTTTGGACCCTCGGCAACCTGTAGTGGTACACGCACGCTCAAAGCCCCCGCTGTCACCGATATAAATGCTGGTGTGTGACCGTGAACAACACCATCTGCATGAATTGCGACGGGATAATCAGCGGTAATACGTAGCGTCTTGACTTTGCGCCGCGTAATCTTTGGTTCCAGAATACGTTTCCCTCGTGTGATTGAAATACTGTGCCGAATAAACTCAAGTTTGCTAAAGTTTTTATAGATGATTATGTCTAGTAAACCGTCATCCATCAGGATATTAGGCGCGACCTGCAGATGCGCGCCGTAGTAAGGCGAATTACATACCGTCACCTGTAGCACTTGATAAGGGCGACTACGATGCCCATCGAATGACACTTTGATACTTGCAGGCTTGAATGAGAAGAGCGAACGAAGACCATTAATGGTTCCACGTATGGTAGAGCGTAAGCCATAGCTTTTAATCTCCTCGGCGGCTGGAAAAAGTACCGCCTCTAGTCCAATACCCGCAACCTCAAGGAAAACGTGGTCGTTGATGTTGCCAATGTCTATCTTCTTCGTCTCACCTTTGGCAATAACAGCGCAGGCACCTTCAATGGTATCAGGAATACTGAGACTATGCGCGAGATTGTTCATTGTGCCCATTGCGATGATGCCCAACGTCGTAGTTGTGCCGATGAGTCCGCTTGCAACCGCGTGAATTGTGCCATCGCCACCCGCCGCGATAACGGTATCTACCCCCTCTGCCGCCGCCTTTTTTGCTAATCCACTCCCCGGATCATCAGGCGTTGTATACCACACTTCTGGCTCAATGTTGTACGTATGTAGTGCTGCTACGATATCTTGCTCATGTTTTTTGTATGTTTCCTCTTGATTCTCTTGAGGTGCTAATGAAGACTCGCCAGAGGCTGGATTGACAATGAGTATTGTACGCATACGAACTCCCAGGGATGAATAGGTGTCGTCGTATTCTTTGCTAGTATCCTCCTCCTTACTACATCTCATCACTTCCTAGTACGTATTGTACTGTGTATTCGTGTCAAACTGGACTTATTAGTGAAAAAGCTTAGCAGTTGCTGAGAATAAGCTTAGCAATTACTGAGAACAAATGTACTCCTGTTATTGTTGACTTGTGTAAGACAAGCAATCTCGGATACTATTGAAAGCGGTAGGAATTTATTCGGGAATGTTTCCGTAAATTCTATGCTGATACAGAATTTTCAAAAAGTGTAGTTCTATAGTAGAGAAGAAATGTACGCCATGTCTCGTCAAAAGCAACAGTCAACGTTCTTAGGTCCTTCTTTTGAACCGTTAGCAAAAGGAGCGTATCATGATGTCGTCGTAAACGCTCTGGTAGAGAGGCGTGTTCTCTTGGAGGACGCTTTGAGCAAGTTTGCGTTGCAGGCCGATACGCTAGCGTCTGTGGCACTGCACCTTGTCGAGACGTTGCGTAGCGGTCACAAGGTGCTTGTTGCAGGCAACGGTGGAAGTGCTGCCGAGGCACAGCATTTCGCGGCGGAACTGGTGGGACGTTTTAAGCGTGACCGCGCACCGTATGCGGTTCTCGCGTTGACGACGGACACATCGATTCTTACCGCAGTCGCCAATGACTATGGGTATCAGGATATCTTCGCGCGTCAGGTGCTTGCCTTTGGTCAGCCGAACGATATGTTA
Organism: uncultured Ktedonobacteraceae bacterium; assembly: GCA_964250805.1. Classification (GTDB taxonomy): domain Bacteria; phylum Chloroflexota; class Ktedonobacteria; order Ktedonobacterales; family Ktedonobacteraceae; genus JBBQVS01. Next base: position 63,603 of record CAXUHG010000017.1, read on the forward strand.
CTTGCCTTTAGTACCAGCGGTGAATCCGAGAACTTGTTACGGGCAGCTCATGCGAGTAGACAGTGCAAAATGATTACGGTTGCTATCACAGGTGAGGCAGCGAGCAGTCTTGAGGCGTTGTCTGACGTGACGATAAGAGTTCCTCTAGTTGATACGGCTCTTGTGCAGGAACTGCACATGATTGTGACGCATATCCTGTGCGACATCGTGGAAACACATCTCTCTTCAGAAAACAAGGATACAACAACTATGGTTTACAGACAGGAAGAACAAGCTGAAGCGATTGTATGGCAGACGACAAGTCAGGAAGAGTGGCAGGCATGAGTTCCCGCGCACTCTTTCTTGACCGTGACGGTACGCTCGTCCATGCTTCTCATTACCCATCACGCCCCGAACAACTGAGGCTCTACAATGACATTGGACCAGAGCTGCGAGTATTGCAACAGTCAGGCTTTCGCCTCATCATTATCACTAATCAAGCAGGTATCGCGCGTGGTTATTTTACAGAAGCTGATTTGCAGCGTATGCATAACTATTTGACGGATGAGCTGGCAAAGCTGGGAGTGCATGTTGACGGTATCTATCACTGCCCGCATCATCCCGAAGGCGTTGTAGAGGAACTTGCTTTTCGCTGTAACTGTCGTAAGCCGCAACCTGGAATGTTACTACAGGCCGCACATGACCTCGATCTCGACCTTGAGCAATCATGGTTTGTGGGCGA
>CAXUHG010000018.1:0-62485 GCA_964250805.1 uncultured Ktedonobacteraceae bacterium
TGTCTGAGATGTTTTACAGACCGTGTTCGCCACGATCTCGCTCAATAAATTGAGCAACGGACGCGATCAATCTGGTCCCTACGAAAAACCGACACATGTAGCTTGACTGTGTACTACGACCAAGATCAAAAGGAATGAAACAGCATGCGTATTCGAGTAGGATGCGAGTTCCGTTATGAGGCAACGTGGCCTACTCCAACGGTAATTCAGGTTCAGCCCCGACCTGATGGGCAGCACAAGATAGTGGAAGAGCGGTGGCAGACGACCCCCGACATTCAGTCTCATATGTATCACGATAGCTTTGGCAATCCCTGCCGTCGCCTGACAATGCCTGCTAACAAGCAGGTGTGGCAGTATGATGCCATTGCAGAAGTTCCGGGTGAGTTAGAGCCGTATGTACCCGACGCGGTGCAGGTGCCTGTTGAAGAGTTGCCAGATGAGACGCTGGTGTTTACGCTGCCAAGCCGTTTCTGCCTCTCCGATGTACTCTCTGATCAGGCGTGGTCGCTCTTTGGTTCGACGGAGCCGGGGTGGGCGCGTGTGCAGGCGATTTGTGATTGGGTGCATAACAATATTCGTTTCCAGTATGGCACTAGCAATCCTACGACAACGGCGGCTGATGTATGCGCTCAAGGTGTGGGTGTGTGCCGTGACTTCGCGCATCTCGCGGTCTCGTTCTGTCGCGCCATGAACATTCCGGCTCGCTACGCCTTTGGTTATCTGCCCGATGTGGGTGTGACGCCGCCGGACGCACCGATGGATTTTTGTGCGTGGTTCGAGGCGTATCTTGGTGGAACGTGGTATACGTTCGATGCGCGTAATAATCAGCGTCGTATTGGACGTGTGTTGATTGGACGTGGGCGCGACGCGCTGGACGTGGCGATGGTTACTTCTTATGGCTCACCACGTTTACAGAGTATGACGGTCTGGGCCGAGGAGGTTCCCATCGAAACCACGCTTGACACCCAACGTGTGCCAGGGAAAGGCTTTACCCAGAGAGAGGATACTATTGAAGCATGAAGCAAGGCCAGAACGACCTTGAGACCGAGATTGCATCGCTCAATCTGCTCGATCATCATGGAGTAGATTGGACGCGGGTGCAACGAACCGCTTACCTGATTCATCAGCACCTGCGCTATGATTATCCCGGTCCCATCTACGATTTGAGCCAACTCTTGATGATTGTGCCGCCAGAGCAGTATGGCGATCAGCGGCGTATTGTTCATCGCTTAGAGGTTTCCGCTCCAACCACAGAAATCAGAAGCGAACTTGACGAATTTGGCAATCTTGTTCTGAACCCGATTGTGCCCACCGTCGAGGAGGCGATAGACTTCGAGGCATGGATCGTCGTCGAGCGACGTGCCGATAGTGATCCGCACTACATTGATGCCTCATGGCTTTCAGATCCGCGCATGCTTGAACCCTCTCGCTTGACCCAGCCCGATGAATTACTACGCGAAGTTGCCACTCAACTACAGACGGAGGGCTTGCAAGGGCTAGAACTGGCACAACGCATTAATAGTTTGTCCTATTCGGCGTTGCAGTACGAAAATGGCATTACCACGATTCATACAACGGCGGCTGAAGCATTTGCGCTCGGTAAGGGGGTATGTCAAGATTTCGCGCATATTATGCTTACTCTATGCCGATTATGCGGTCTACCCGCACGCTACGTCTCTGGTCACATGCTTGGTGAAGGTGGTACGCATGCATGGGTTGAGGTACTGCTGCCAGTTGTGGGACAGCTCGACAAAGCTCTGGTCCTGCCGTTCGATCCAACGCATGAGCGCGAGACCACGTTAAGCTATATCACCATCGCCGTTGGGCGCGACTACTTCGACGTTGCGCCAACCTCCGGTTCATTCCGCGCCTCCTATAGCGGTCAACTCTCGGCTCACAAACGCGTGGATTTAACTGTATTGGAGTATGCTGATACGTCGTCGTAATGGTAAAGGGGTAGGGACCGATTTATCACATCCTGGTGGCGTCTCGATTGCCACCAGGATGTGATAAATCGGTCCCTACCCTTAATCTCTATGATTTTGTTTAGTAGAAGCACCATTGATAAGCCCAAAAACGAGATGAAAAAATATATTGAACATTACTATAACTATGAAGAGGATTTCAAGTAAGTACATATGAATGCATATAGCAAAAGAAGGAAATTGTAAGTATGTTCTATCGCGCAGGATATAGACAGCGAAATACAAGAGCGTCTGGTTGTATTATACCCATTGTTGGCCTACTCTTTCTCGTAGTAGGTGTCTTTATAGCCCGTGACACACTCAATTTTCTCCCCGGTACAACCACTGCACAAGGGGTGATTACCCAGTGTCACTTCGATGATACTGAAAACAATTCTGGCTGTAGTCCTGACGTGCATTTTCGGACGCAGGAAGGTCAACTGATTAGTTTTAGATCATCAACGAGTTCAAGTACCTTCCATCAAGGTGATGCCGTTACAGTACGATACCATCCGGCGACCCCGCAGGATGGTCGTATCGATTCCCTCCTGGACACTTGGTTATTCCCATTGGGCATACTTGGCACTGGCTTGCTTGTTTTCCTGATAGGTGTACTGGCTCTACTACGTGGAATAGTACGCAGAATGATGGGATTTGCTTGAGTTTTCCGATTGATGATGTGCGTCTAATGATGTGAAATATTGAGCTGGAAACCGTTACGGTTTCCAGCTCAATATTTCACATCATTAGACGTGCAAACAGTCGCTCACAATCAGCATTATTCTTTACAACAAATACCTTTTCTTTGTATTTCACGAGATACAAGCGAGTAAAATCCGCACCGAACGGAAATGCAGCCTTGTATTTCTCCATGCGCATGAGCAATATCTCGGCATCGGGATCGGTGCTAGTCTCACCATGCTCCTCAAAATAGAGGCGCATAAGTTCTGCTTGAGCAGTAGTGGCACTCACTCTGTCTTTATAATAGCGGCGTGTGTCCTTCAAGAAATCGAAGAGTATTTTTACACCAGGATAGGGATTGGTACCGCGTAGACTCTTCACGATATGACGAACTGTGATGCGCCATGCGGCAACGGGCCAGGATACATCGAGCAAGACGATGTAGTCGGCTTGATACAACAACGGGTCTGTCCACATGAGAAAGATACCCTCTGTCACCCAATCAGGTTGTTCGGCGAGAGTTGTTGCCTCCTTGATATATGCTGCCGACTGAGTGCCTAGCCGCCAACCAAGCTGGTCTAGGTCATGATGTGGAATGTGAAACCTCTCAGATAATTCTTGTGCTAGTGTAGTTTTTCCGCTTCCGGGTCCGCCAAGAATATGTATTTTCACTGTGATTTGCCTCTTCCTCTATCTGCTCTTTTAAGTGTCCTTCATATGGTATATAGTTGGTCTTCATTCTGATTGATTTCACAAGTAAAATAACCTCATAGAGAATAACAAATACTCTTATCTCTCTGTTCTGTCTCACTATTCATGGAAGGAAGGTAGCATACTTTGACACAGCTAGCAACCTCTGATCAGCTTGCTCGCCTTTTTGAGCAAATACTCCTAACTGGTTGAATCCGCAAAGACAAAGGAGGAAACTTATGGCGGAAGATGCACCTATTTCTAATACTCCCGAAGAGAGTAGTGCCGAATTTACTGAACCTGCTGTAACTCCTAGAAGTTATCAACAGGATGACAACGTTTCATCGACTAGACTCCGTTTTCAACCCAATCGTCGGCTTCTTATTGGCCTTCTTGTATTGATCTTCCTTGTATTGAGTTCTGTTCTTTACGCGTTTCCGCTACGTCCTCGGATTCCCTCTGCTAATGGATTCGTCAAAATCACGCCAGCCAGCCATTTGATTAGCGACAATTACTATCCTGACAATGTACTAGGAAGCACCAACTCTACAAAGAATCCTATTGCAGCACGTCGCATTGCCCGTACAACATCCTCACAGTCGATGAAAGTATCGGCAACGGGCAAAATACATCATGATGCGACGATGGCGCAAGGCAACGTGTCAATAACGATACAGCAGGGTAAGCCCAAGAACATGTTTAACAATTTTTCTCTCGTCAGCAGTAGCGGTGTACAAATTGTCATACAAAATGCTTCTTTCTTGGTATCAACTACTACAGGAGTTTATTCTGCGTCGGCAGAGGCGCAAAATCCTGGTGCGCGTGGTAATATTCCCGCTTATGACATAGATGGGCCGTATCAGAGCCAGCAGGACCCCTCGTTGATTTTGTACATCCAGAATACTCGATCCTTCACAGGAGGTACGGATGCAAGCGACACGAGTACCGTTCAACAGAGTGATATTGACACCGCTACGAACACGCTCGAAAGCAAATTGAACGCCTCAATTTCTCCTGTTGAAGCATCTGTTCAGAACCAGTTAGCGTCAACTGAGCAGTTTATGAATGGAATTCAGTGTAATCCACAAGTCACCTCGAACCATCATGCCAACGATGTCGCACCAGATGTTACCGTAAGCGTCGTAATCGAATGCTTTGGCATTGCCTACAACGTGAGTAAAATGATGGACTTCGCAACGGCCAGTTTGAGCCAACTCGCAACCTCTCAGCTGGGCACAAATTATGCTCTGGTTGGCGAGGTAGATGGTCACATCGTGCCCGATAGCGTAACCAGCTCGGACAACAACACAGTGACATACACCCTTGCCACTCGTGGTATTTGGGTCTTTCAGGTGACAAAGCCACTACGGCAGCACTTTGCTACAATGATCGAAGGTCAACCATTGACTGATGCAAAGACATTGCTACTTCGGCAACAAGGAATAGCAGCAGTTGACATTCAAACATCCGGCGGTCTAGGTACTGCCTTGCCATCATCGGTAACAAATATGCAAGTTGTTGTTGTAAGTGTCAAAGGGATAGCGTAGGGACCAGATGTATCGCGTCCGAGGCTCAATTTATTGAGCGAGATTCTTGTGAACCGAGTATACAAGATGTTTCAGATATGATCTCGTGTGATAAATCACACAACGGACGCGATACATCTGGTCCCTACGAAAAAATGCCGAATAATATTGGGCATGTAAGTACCGTTTTTTGACAAGAGCGAAAGAATACGGTAAAGTACACATGTTCAATATTTTTCTGCAAAACGTGTTTAAGTAGAAGTGAGTAAGCACTTATGACGACGCCTGCACGTCTCCAATATCTTAACATCAAAAGCCAGTATCAAGACGCTATTCTCTTGTATCAGATGGGTGATTTCTATGAAACGTTCGACGAGGATGCGCGTATCACATCGCGCGAACTACAGATTGTTTTGACGCATCGTGGCGGCGGGCGCACTGGTGAGCGTGTGCCACTCGCTGGTATTCCACTGCACGCTCTTGACAACTATGTCGGGAAATTGGTGCAACGCGGTTATAAAGTCGCGATCTGTGAACAGGTTTCGGAAGTTCCCGCAAAAGGCGTTGTTGAGCGTGCTGTGACGCGCATCTTGACGGCGGGGACACTCTCGGAGCCGAACCTGTTGCCCATGAGACAGAATAATTATCTTGTTGCAATTGCGCCTGGGCGTTCGCAAACGGGTCTGGCGGCAGTCGATGTTAGTACAGGCGAGTTTATTGTGACGTGGTTTACCCCTGACGAACTGCCCGTTGCGTTGGAGGCGGAGTTACAGCGTCTCGCGCCCGTTGAATGTCTCTTTGTAGAGGGCGGGAAAGACAGCTATCAGTTTCCATCGAAGACCGTCACAATCACGCATTGCCCTACCTATTTCTTTCAATATGAGGCGGCACAGACCCGTCTATGTCGGCAATTTGGTGTGCAGTCGCTCGACGCCTACGGCTGTGCCTCGATTCCGCAGGCGATTTCGGCTGCGGGTGCTATCGTTGCCTATCTCGAAAAGATGAACGGGGCGTTACTTACGTTGCTCACTGGCTTGCGCTCGTATCGCACAACAAGTTATATGGTTCTCGACGCTCATACGCAGCGCAATCTCGACCTGCTACAAGGTTCGCGTAGCGGTTCTGTACATGGCAGTTTACTACATGTGCTGGATCGTACTGTGACACCGATGGGGGCACGTCAACTGCGTCGCACGATTACACAACCCTTGCTTGACTTGAATGTGTTGGATGCACGATTGACCGCACTCGAAGAGTTATATGAAAGTCCAGCACTTCGTAGCCGCTTTACGATGCGTCTACAGGAACTAGGAGACTTAGAGCGCATATCGGGGCGCGTGCGGCAAGGTACAGCGGTACGCAACGAGGTATTGAACCTGCGAAATTATCTAGCGGTCGTGCCGCAGCTACGAGATTTATTGCTAGGTTGCGATGCACCACTACTACGCACGCTCGCCGATGAGCTAGATGCCTGTCCCGACGTGACAAACCTGATTCTACGTGCGCTGGTCAACCCCGGCGATGGCGACGAGGGCGATGATGAGAAGCGACTGATACGCACAGGTTTTCATCCTGAACTGGACGAACTCTTTGCCTCGATTCGCGAGTCACGACACTGGATGGTGTCATTAGAGGCTCGTGAACGTGAGCGTACAAGCATCAAGTCGCTCAAGGTTGGCTTCAACAAGGTCTTTGGCTACTATATTGAAGTCAGTCGAGCGAATGCAAAGCTGGTCCCGCCCGACTATATCCGCAAACAAACGCTGGTCAACGCCGAACGTTTTCTAACGCCCGACCTGAAAGAACACGAGGCGCGTATCCTCAGTGCCGAAGAGCGTATCGAAGAGATGGAGCGCAGTATCTATACCGATCTGCTGCGACAACTTGGCGTGTTCTATGAGCAATTGATGACAACGGCAACGGCGGTTGCACGCGTTGATGTTCTGTTAAGTCTTGCAGAAGTGGCCGCCCATCAAGGTTACACACGTCCTACATTAGAGCATGGCTACAGTTTAGAAATTGTTGGTGGGCGGCATCCAGTCGTAGAGTTCACATTAGATGGCGATGTATTCATTCCCAACGATACACATTTAGAGGCTGAGGAGAGTTCGCGTGTCATGCTGCTAACTGGACCGAACATGGCTGGTAAGTCAACCTATTTACGCCAAGTAGCATTGATTACGCTGCTTGCTCAAATAGGTAGCTTTGTACCTGCGCGTAAGGCGCGTATTGGGCTGGTTGATCGCATCTTTACACGCGTCGGTGCAGAGGATGATATCGCATCGGGCAAGAGTACCTTTATGGTCGAGATGGAAGAGACTGCAACCATCCTGCACCATGCCACGCATCATAGCCTGATTATCCTCGACGAAATTGGACGTGGTACCAGCACCTACGATGGTCTAGCGATAGCAAGAGCCGTTGTAGAGCATCTCCATAACGAAATCATGGCACGGACTCTCTTCGCCACGCACTATCACGAACTCGCCGCCATTGCTAACGAATTGTCGCATGTGAGCGTACATACGATGGCAATTACCGATAACGAGCAGGATGGTATTGTGTTCCTACATCGTGTAATCGCAGGTAGTATCGGTCGTAGCTATGGAGTGCATGTGGCGAAACTAGCGGGTATGCCGCTCAGCGTTGTGCAACGAGCAGAAAACGTCTTGCAACAGCTAGAGATGATGCGCGATAATACTTCCACCTCTATCCCATCTTCAGATGGCGTAAACTCTAATATTTCTTATAGCCTGAAAGATAATGAAAAGCTCGTTGCCGAAAGACTTGGGCAGTACGAGTGGCAGAGTGAGGAGGCGCGTTCAGTCGCGGCAGCCATAGAGCAGGCTAATGGAAGTGGCATGGACCTGGATGCTATCAATGCCTATGCTATAACGCCGCTTGATGCCTTGAACCTCTTGTTTTTACTCCAGAGAAAGAGAAGCGTGTCGCTACGATGAGTCAGACACAGAATGCATCCGTACAGGTGTCGCGTAATCCATTGTTAATGCTGGCACCCGATGTAGCAGAGCGGATCGCGGCGGGTGAGGTAATTGAGCGACCCGTATCAGTGATTAAGGAATTGTTAGAGAACGCCCTTGATGCAAGGGCGAGAGACATACGCGTCGAGATACGCGGCGGTGGTCTGCGTTTGATGCGTATCACCGACGATGGCTACGGTATTCCTGAAGACGAATTGGAGCGTGTGAGTCTACGTCACACCACCAGCAAAATACGGAGCGTCGAGGACTTGAGCCGCCTGCACACATTGGGCTTTCGCGGTGAGGCTCTTGCAAGTATCTCCGCCGTCTCTGAGGTGACACTGCTTAGCCGTGCCATTGAGACTGACGACTTGGGAGAAGATTCCTCTGCTCTCTCTCTAACGATTCGCGGCGGTGAAATCACGCAGCGCGGACGACGGGCGCGGCTACATGGTACAACGGTGACTGTGCGCGACCTGTTCTATAATGTTCCGGCGCGTCTCAAATTTATGCGCGGGGCGCGTACCGAGAATGGTCATGTGCTACAACTTCTGCAACGTTACGCTGTTGGTTATCCTGCTGTACGCTTCAATCTTATAATTGATGAGCATACAGCACTGCAAACAAGTGGCTCAGGTGATTTAGCGGTGACGCTCGCTGAACTCTATCATCTCCCGCTCACCGAAGTGCTGCATCCCGTACACATGAGCGATGGAGCGCATTACACCATTCACGGCTATATTGGCAATCGCGTTCTAGCGCAAGGCAATCGTCAATACGTTATGCTATTCGTCAATGGGCGTTGGGTACAATCGCGCCCGTTACAGGACGCGCTTGAAGAGGGTTATCGTAGCCTGCTACCTAAGGGGAAACATCCGCTATTAGTGTTATTTCTTGAGGTGCCAGCGGAAGAACTTGATGCAAATGTCCACCCTGCGAAGATAGAGGTACGTTTAGAGTACGAGGGCGAGACCGCCGACGCATTGACGCGAGCCGTGCGCTCAGTCTTGGAGCAAAGTCCAGCCCTACCAGACTCAATACAATTTCCTGGGCCAGTGCTGGCAAATCAACGTCGCCTACCAGGGCCACGACGTAGAGGGTTGCGCGTTTCCGAGTCTGCCGAAGGGTATAAGGCAGAGAATGCTCCTCCAGGAACTACTGAGGTGATTGGAAGTTTGCGTCCGTTAGCGCAGTTGCAGCAAGCTGTGATACTGGCAGAGGCACCCGATGGTAGCCTCTATCTTGTAGACCAACACAGGGCACATGAGCGCGTGATATATGAGCATTTGCGTCGCCTATATGCAAGTGGTCAACAACAGGAGAATGAGGTTGTGGAGGGACACCTGCTGCTTGAACCTGTGATCGTGGAGATGAAACGCTATCAAGCCGACCTGTTAGAGCAACGCCTACCAATGTTGCGTGGGCTAGGCATAGAGTGTGAACGCTTCGGTGGACGTAGCTTCCTGATACGCTCCGTCCCAAGCAGCGAAGACGGTGGCGGACAAGAGCAACTCGTCGCCCACATGCAAGAACTCGCAGAAACCGCCGCCGAGGACAGCACCGACTGGGAAGATCACCTCTTGATTGGCCTCTCCTGCCGCTCCGCCATGCGTCGAGGACGCGAACTCGGTAACGGCGAACAACAAACACTGCTCAAAGCTTTGGCAAGCGTCACTGCCCCAGCCGTGTGCCCACATGGGAGTCCAATACTACTGCATTATAGTAGGACGTTTCTGATCGATAAGTTCGACTGGTAGCAGTATTCCGTTGCCAATGAGTCTTCTACATGTATGATTACGTATTATATGCAAGAGAATAAATTGTGTAGGATATGTATAATGAACAACTCTTTTTTTGATCAGGTCAAACGCCTCAGTACTCCGCAAAGAAATGGTATTGTTCTTTTCGGTTTCGTATTATTTGCGCTCGTTTTTTTCTTGGAATACACCTATAGCAACAAACACGGTGACTTACTAGGAAGTATTCTATATGCAATCCCATTTTCTTGTGTTTTAGCGGCAAGTTTACTAAGCTTTACTAACACCAACAATGAAATATCACAATCTCATATGCCCTGGCATAAACGCCAACAAATCCTAATAGGATTAATATTGCTCTTCATTTCTTTCACATATCTCGTGCTATTGATAAATAGCTTAATGAATAACAATCTGCCAGATGTGGTATCTTTGCCAATTGAAGGTATATGTTTTCTGCTGATACTACTTTTCTTTGTACAGTTTGTAGTTGTTCGTCGATCAGTTGACAGTTTCCGTAGGGACTAGATTTATCGCGTCCGAGGCGTGATTTATCACGCGAGATCATGTCATACGTCTTTTAGACAGGGTTCGTCAAGATTTCGCTCAATAAATTGAGCAACGGACGCGATAAATCTGGTCCCTACAAAAATTTACTGCGTAGGTATTGGTAGAGACATTTATCATCCTTATCAGTCCCACCACACAAATAAAATACGATTTTCCTTATCATGTCCTAAGTTCGAGTAGCGCACCTCTAAATCTTCGGGCGTTAGCACACTCACCTCACTAGCTTCCCAACGTTCTTCAATCAATTTTTGCAACTGTTCCACGTTTTTATCATCAGTCCAGATGTAGAGCAGGTCAGCGAGCCAGTCATTCCAGCGCGTGGTTCTGAGGAGGGCAAGTTCTGACATGGACACGAGGCTCCCACTCTCAGGAATTGGCATGGGTAAGCGTGTCGATATGACGCTGAACCAGAGGTTGCGCGACTGTAACAGGTCACGAACAACGGCCTCACCGTCAAGAAGATTGTAGCGTGTGTGACGAAACATCTCTAACTGTAAGCGTTGAATTTCGTTGATCGAGTCGTCGTATGTTATGTTTTGGTTCATTATTAGAGGCTCCTTTGATTTTTACAATTTCTTCGCCCTTTAACGTAAGACTCATTTAAGCTTGCATCTACAACTGGTACTGCCTGAGTAGTGGCTGTATATGAGTAGTAAACAATACAGGCAGGTCTTTCTCCAACCAGTAAGCTGGAGTAAGTAGAATAGGTGGCAAACCTTTTTGCAGGGCTTGCTCAAAGGACTTGACTACTTGATCGCTATGTGAATGACCTTGATAGTAGTAAGCAAGTAGCATACCTTTCCAGAAGTAGGCATCTTCTCGTTGAGGGGCTTGGGCTATGGCCTGCTCAATTTCTTTGAGTGCGTTTTTAAGGTTCTGGTGGAAGGCAAATGCGATACCTCTGCAGAGATGAGCTGTATAGGACTGAGGAGCGCGATCCGCGATCTCCTTCAAACGTATCGCAAGCTGTTCTCCTCTCTCTTTCTTTGGTCGTTTTTTATCTAAGCTTGTCCACAGTGTCAGCCAAGCACTATATGTACGTGTTTTATCATATTTCGCACTTCTTAAAAGATCTACTCGTGCATCCGAGAGGTTTTGCAGCCAGAGATGTGTCTGCGCTCGTTTTAAATAAGCATCAGCTTTAAGAGTGCTTTCTACCCGCGCATCAATAGACTTATTAAAGTCTTCTAACGCTTGTTGATATTTTCCAAGCTTAAAGTAAGCTTCTCCTCTACCGTCACGATAATAAAGTTCTTCAGGTTTTAACAATAGTGCTCGATTAAAATCGTCTAATGCACGTTGATACTCTTTCAATAAGAGGTATGCATATCCACGTCGAACGTATGCTAAAACGTATCCAGGTGCCAGGGCGATAGCTTGATCATATTGAGAAAGCGCCTCATAGTATTTTTTTTGTTTAACATATGCTAAACCCATCTTTACAAAGGGTCTTGCTTTGTATAAATTTCGCCAGTTGAGAAAGGTGGGTTGTAAGTATAATTCTATAAAATAAGGAAGAATTACAATCTCACTTAGAAGAATGCCACTTATAAGCGAAAATACTGCTATTCCTTGGTTCTCACTAACAAATAAATTACGAATCAAATTGTACTTTAATATTGAAAATATTAAAAATAGTGTGATTGCGATGGATATAGTATAGAATGAACACCATTTTAAGAAAGAGATTAATTTTTGTCTTTTAGATTTCTTAATAGGATAAGTCCTAGATTTTCTTAAAGTCATAAAAAGTGTACAAAGACCCATAAGAGTAGTTTCTGCAATAACCAAGTTTTGCATAAATGACCGGAAGTATAGTTGATAATTTTGTTGATATTTTGCTTTTGCCTTGCTGTATATAAAATTGTCATCCTCATATGAGGGAAATATGCCTATTCCGTTGATAGATGCAGTTGCGATATATTCCTGATCTGGAGACCAAGCAAAACTATCTTCCAAAAAACTGTAATCGGAAAATGATGAGCTAATAGTACCTGAAGAAGCATCGATCAAGACAATTTGATCTTCGTGAAGGTTCATACTATACGCGCCACTAGCAATAAAAGAGCTATCTGGTGCCCAAGCTATACTGCTACTTGTCGGATAATTGGGATCTTCCTGTATCTGCGTGCTGAAGAGCTTTTCCCCTGTCATATCCCAATCTGAAAGTACTCCTTTCTCGTTTTCTATGGCTATGTTCTGCCCATCAGGAGACCAAGCAACGTTGGGAATAATAATAATTTTATCTGTATCTTTATCAAGAGCATCAATATGTATCGTTTGGGCTGGAGTATCTCCCTGTTTGAGATTCCATATTTGGATGGTATTATCTTGGCTTGCGGAGGCGATGGAGCGTCCATCGGGCGACCAGCTGAGGGAAATTGCAGCTTTTTTGTGATGGCTATAAACTATCGGCGAGTGGCTTATATCTATATGCCCTGATGCAATATTCCATACACGTATATCGGTATCAAGTCCACTCGCTAGTGCTATTTGTGAGCCATCAGGCGACCAGCTTATCACGTCAGACCCTTGAGGCAAGAAAAAAGTGTTTTGCTGAGGAATAAGGCGTAGTGTTTTTCCAGCGACCTGCAAAATGGAGAGTGTGCTGTTCGCATTGATGGCAATATAAGCACCGTCAGGTGACCAGACAAGTGAAGATACGTTTGTGGTAGGAGGCTGATAGGTGACTACAGGCTGGGCAGTGGAAACATCCCAGATTTGTATCTTGCCAGTATCACTATCAGCGGTAGCGATTTGTGTTCTATCGGGAGACCAAATGATTGAGACAGGCCGTGTACTAGGTGGTGTACTGAGAAAGCGTATATCCCTACTTGTTGAGCCATTGTTTGTACTGGTGGAAGGATCAAGTAATATGCTTGTTGTAAGCAGTGCTGCGACAGCAATGAGTGCCAAACTTGCCGAGAGACGAAAAAGTTTACGCATACGTAGTCTTGCCTCTCGAATTTCTTCACGATCTTGAAGCTGCGAACGTCGGCTTAGTAGTGGGACTATGGCACTAATAATCGTGGCAAAGCTGGTGAGTATACCAATGATAGTTAGAATAACATTGAAAATAGTCGTCATTATGTTTTATCTCCTTTGCAGAAGGATAGAGAGTGACTATTGTGCTATGTTACCGTCTAAGTGCCTGTACTAATATCTCTGCGATAACCAAAAACGCGAGGTCGAGGATGACGAGAATGGCGAGCGCGAAATCGACGCGTGACGAGATGTAGGTGAGGACGTGCAGCGTGGCGTCCATACGCTTGAGGTACCAGATGAGAAAAGCGATGAGAACAAGAATGACAGTGAGGCCAGCGACGAACCAACGGGCACCGCGCCAGTCTTGACGGCTGGGCCATAGTTCGGAGGTGACGGTGAGGATGAGGTAGGGGGCGAAGAGGAGCGTCCACCAGGGCCAGCCGGGTTTGAGAATTTGCAGGTGTTGGTTCACGAATAATGGCAATTCCCACAGGCTATAACCCGTTGCAACCCAGTAGAGCAGGGTAAATATGGCGATGCCACCAAAGAGTGGTGCAGTGCCGCTAAATCCGTCGCCGATGTAGCTCATGAGGCGACCCTGTGGGCGTACATACTGCACTTCACCTAATTGTAATGATTGGCGACCGCCGCTACGCATGACGCGTCCATTGGGAGCGCGTTGTACCATCGGTTTGATGCGGAAAAGCGTGATGCTTGTAATGCGAAAATCGAAGGGACGAAACAGCAGGACCACGAATGCATGGCTCAATTCGTGCAGCACAACTCCTGGCGCGTTGAGCCAGAACCAGACAAGCAATCCTCTTTCGCCGATGAACCGATAGCCAATCTCATCGACGCGCTTGCGTAGCTCTTTTCTCGTCAGACGGAGCATCAGGAAAAGCGCAGCCACCCCGCCAATGATGAGCCAGGGCTGGTAAGGAGCGAATTGTGTCATGAGTGCGGCTGTATCGTTCATGCGTATACATTTCCTGTTACATCAGTCGCGGCAAGAGTCATGACAGGAATATGCAGCATGACAGGGGCAAGCCCTGTCACTACCGTACTTTGCGCCACTGCGTGGCTTGCCACGCGAAGCCGTAGTATAGTAGTGACAGGGCTTGCCCCTGTCATGCTCAACTTGCTCATTATGCTCTTATCCTCAATTAGAGAGTTACATTCAATCACTCGCCGCTTCCTTTTGTGTATCTTGTTCCTCGTTCGCGGTCATCGCGCGCGGATGTTTGCGCTGATAATAGACTCCCCATATGCCGAAACTCAGCGAGCCAATGGACATCAGGTATAGCACCTTATCGATGCCCGCGAGGTCTGAGAATGCGCCAATGAAGAGAATAATTGGTATTGCACAAGCATTATATAACATGAGTTGTAGGGCAAGCACGCGCCCCTTGATCCAGTCTGGCGATTGCTCCTGCATGGCGGTTTGAGCAGGAACATTGACGAAATCGAGTCCAACGCCTGCTGTAAACATGAAAAACGCAATCACAACGAGTAATAACGGATTCGTATTCCAGCTATGCGGCTGCAACGCCTTCGCAACGATTGTGGTGATGGGAAGGAACAGCGTTGCTAGAGCAAGAATGAGAGTGCCGATAAAGATAGCACGCGAGCGACCAATGCGAAGCGTGATGCGCGGCATGAAGATCGAACCTATCACCAACCCTATACCTGCTGGCGCGAAGACAAAAGCCATTGCATTTGCCGATAAATGCAAAAGGTCTGTTACGATAGGAGTTGCAAGCTCGCCAATCACCAGAATGAGGACACCTGCAAACGAGAGCTGAATGACCGAGAGGAATAACCGTTTATTGCGACGAATGAAACTCCACCCCTGCATCATCTCGCTCCAGACGTTGCCTAGGATGCTCAACGTCTCGGCTGCTACAGGCATGTCGTCCTTTTTGCTTGCTCGCACCGGACCGCTAGACTTCTGCAAGAAACTTTTCGCAGGAATAAAGCCAATGAGCAGGGCGCATACCAGATAGAGGACGCCGATAATTGCGTAGAGTAGCTCAATTGAAGTCACTGTAACATGTGCAATGGTCAATGTTGGTACGACGCTTATCACGATAGGCGCAAGCAGAATGAATCCCAGTGCCTGTGAGAGCATAAATGTGATATTGAAAAGCGAGAGGGCAGGCATCAGTTCATCCTCCCCGACGAGCAGTGGAATGGATGAACCCTCGGCTGGTGAGAAAAATTGTCCTATGACCGATATGAGAAGGGTCAGAAGATAGACGGGAACCAGTTGATGTGAGTTGAATAGAAGCGAAATGACAAAGATGAACGTTGCGATTGCACGTAGACAATTGCTGGCCCATAGAACGCGTCTCTTATCCATGCGGTCAACAAACACACCAGCAGGTGCGCTGAACAGGAATGCAGGTAGGCTAAAGCAGATAATGGCGAGACCAACCAGCGTTGTCGAGCCTGTAACCTCTTTAATCAGCACTAGCAGTGCATAGTTCGATGCGTTCAAAATGGTCATGGAGATGAGTTGGGCCAGCCAGAGCCGCAAAAAATCTTTCTTTTTGAGCAGTGTAAGAAACCCACTATTTTGAGCGGCCACAGCCATATATCATCTCCTTATAGTTATTCTTCATTGAGGAAATCATCAACGGGTTTTTCCACGCGTGGCAAGACCTGTTTAGTACGACGAGCAACCTCTGAGCGCGGCAACAAAACGCGCCGTCCGCACTTCTCACAGCGTAGGCCAATATCGGCACCGAGGCGCACCACCTCCCAATCGAAGTTTCCACAGGGATGTTGCTTGCGTAGACGAAGCCGATCCCCCAGTTGAAACTGTATCTGTTCCATAGTCTATTGTATCTCTTTCTGAGAACACTAAGTATTCCGACCGACAACGCTGCTTTGCTGCTAGCTTCGCTCAGTCTGTCAAAGCGGAAGCTATTGCTTCTTTCCTTTACTCTCCCCATTAGTATGATATAAATGGTTCTCATAGATATACGCTTCAACTGCCTCTGGGGTCTGATATTTGATCGGTCTATTTTCCGCAACTCTTTGGCGTAGTTCCGTCGCGGAAATTTCCAACTGTGGTGCTGGAATGACGAGTAGGCGTTGTCGTATGCCAGGGAGACGCTGCTCAAGGATGTTTTTGTATTCGCCCTCTTCCTCATAGCCGGGACGCTTGACCGCGACAAGGTGTGTCAAGAGGGTGAGGATGTCTGCAACGCGATACCATGTGTGCAGGTCTTCGAGACTATCCCAGCCAATGATAAAGTATAGTGCGGTGTTCGTCCCCCATTGCTCGTGTAGAGCGCGAAGCGTATCAACGGTATACGACGGTCCGTTGCGCTCCACCTCAATATGTGAGATGGAAAAAAAGGGATTGGTTGCCAGAGCGAGTTCGAGCATTGCTAGCCGATGCCGCGCCTCTGTCACAGAATGACCCGTTTTATGTGGCGGCTGCCCTGTAGGAATGAATACCACTTCTGAAAGATCGAGCGTTGCACGAACCTCTTCCGCGATGACCAGATGCCCATAATGAATAGGATCGAACGTGCCGCCCATTACTCCTACGCGTTTAGGAATGAGTTGTGAATTGCGTGTATTCAATGAGCGTTCTTGTCCCCTCTTTTGCCAAGCAAAAAGTGTAGTGCATCTCCGTAACTTGTACTATACGTCACCAGCAGACTCTTTCACAACTAATTCTGCGTTCGGCAACAGCTTGTGCAAAGTATACATTACATCTGATACGGTTGAAAGCTCGCCGAGGTTAATCCAGAAGCGAATGGTCAGGGTGACGGTCGTTGCTGTGTAGTTGCTGAGAAAGAGGGCTGGCTCTGGTTTTTCTGGAACGTTCTTGAGTTCTTTAATCGCGCTCAAAATTTGCTCCGCTGTCTCGTCCTTTACATATTCCTCTACTGGTAACGTTGCAGTAATTGTCGCCCGTCTCTCGCCATAGAAAGTATTGTTAACGACGATGGTACCGAAGACGAGACTATTAGGAATCGTTACCTCTTCACCGCTCACAAGGCGCAGCTTGGTAGCACGCAGTTGAATGTCCTGCACTGTGCCAACGTATTCAATCGTATTGAACGTACTGATCTGGTCGCCAATATGGAATGGTCGCTCCACCAGAATGTAGAAGCCAGCCACCAAATCTTTCAGAATATCTTGTAGTGATACGCCAATCGCCACCGTGACCACACCGATTGCCGCAACCGGAAAAGTGAGCGAGACGTTCCAGATAGTGAGTATCCAAAAAAAGACGAAGGTGAGTACAATAAAGTAAAAAATTCGCCCAATAAGAGTGCGAATATTGACATCAATACGGTTTTCTCCGAGGTTACGAACTGTAAGTCTTTGTATCGTTCGCGCGACGCCTATACCTAGCGAGATAAGCAGCGCGGTCATGATGAGTTTGCCACCTATATCTATGCCTGCTCCCTCAACGGAGACGTTGGCGATGCCAAAATATTGCTTGAGGCGCAACCAGTAATAGACTATGAGCAGTGGGTTCCATATCAAAGGGATGCCAATGCCTGTGATAATAAGTGGAATCAGCGTGACAATGACACCAAACGTTTGAATGAGCCAGTTGTCCAGAACCGTTTTTTTGAGGCGATGCACTAATAGACGGCGCAAAATCAGGCCAACGCCAAGTGCGACGCCAAGTGTCACTATAGTTAGTACAAGGCTCAGTGCTGTAGTCATAATAGCAGTTATCCGAACAGAAAAACTTGTCGCAAAAACCATCAAAAAAGAAAAACTCAACAATCTAGTAAGGTTAGTATCAATGAAGGCATTGAATTTTGTGGGCATTATAGCACATGCTTATTTGAGGTTCTAGGATGGACTACTTATGGGCTTTACTTACAAGCACCTGAACTATCTTTGCCTGCTTGCCACGGCTTAGAGCCGTCTTGCACATTTTTCGGCGTTATCACACTACTCGATGAGTTTGCCGTCTGTGTAATGACAACTATCGTAACATGTACAGATGTGTCAGTAGTGACTGTTCCGTCAGATATAATTACTTCTTCTGAACGTGTGATACAGCTTGATTGGCTGCTAGAATGTGTAGTTGCCACTCTTTCGGGTCCATAGGAGGTGCTGATGAAAAGCGGCACAAAGAAAACTACTGTGAGTAGTAATAATTTTAGCGATGAAGAACGTGAAGGTTTCCACGGTATTTTTGCTAGATAATGTTGCGCTTGCAAGCACGCGTTGACAAACTTGCTACCTTCATATGAGGTATCAAGGTCAGTGATCTCGACTTCGAGGCCGTTTGGAGAGTCTTCTTGGTCTATATTGCCCAATGCCCGATCCTTTGCACAAAATGTATTCCAGACTCTATTTTACTCTGTAGCGGAGGCCCTTGACAATGCCTCCGCTAAGATTTTATACTATCAACATGACGTTAACGTAACACTTGGAGGCAAACAGTGAATGACCTTATGCGTATGGGTGATTTGACGGAACGAGCCGGAGTTACTCCACGCACCGTTCGCTACTACGAGAGCATTGGGCTGCTTCCTCCTGGTGAGCGTGAAGGTCATGGTCAGCACTACTACACCGAGGAGACGCTTGCTCGCTTACAGAAAATTGACCAGTTAAAGAAGCTTGGACTTAGCCTGGATGAAATACGGAATGTCATCGACCTGTATTTCACTGACCCCAGTGGAATACAACCCAAACAGCAAGTCCTCGCTATTCTGCGCCAACATCTCGCTGAGGCGAATCAGAAGATCGGTGCGCTACAGCAATTTCGTGCTGACCTCCAGGCCAATATCGAACGCTTCGAGTACTGGCTTGAGGGAAGAGAACGTGACTAGGCTTTTTTTGTTCTAAACATGACGTTAACGTCGTGTTTTAGATGCCAACTTATTCAGAAAGAGGAACAAAGATGAGTGAAACAATCGGATTTATCGGACTGGGCAATCTGGGTTTGCCAATGGCGACTAATCTACTCAACGCTGGCTATGCTTTGCGTGTGTACAATCGCACCGCAAGCAAAGCGGACTCGCTAGTAGCTCACGGGGTACAACTAGCGACTCGACCAGTTGACGTAGTGACGAGCGGGGGGATTGTCGCATCCATTGTGTGGGATGGCGCGGCTCTGGAAAGCATCGTCATGAGCGAGAGTTTCTTAGAGCAATTGGGACAAGGAGGTATCCATGTTGCGATGAGTACAGTGTTACCCGAAACGTCAAAGAAACTTGCGGCAATTCATGCCCAACATGGCATTGCCTATGTCGAGGCTCCCATCTTTGGTAGACCTGAGGCTGCTGTCGCTCACCAACTCTGGATTCCCTTTGCAGGTCCACAACAAGCCAAAGAACGCGTTCGACCCCTCCTTACCGCAATGGGGGCACAGGGTATCTTCGATTTTGGCGAAGAGGTTGGCGCGGCAAACATTGTCAAACTGGTTGGAAACTTCCTGATTGGTTCAGCAGGATACTCCATGCGAGAAGCTCTCTCGATGGCCCGGAAAAACGGAGTCGATCCAAAAGCCGTTGTTGATATGTTGACAAACACATTACTTAACGCTCCTATCTATAAGAGCTATGGCAAGAGGATTGCTGAGAACGATGAGCCTTTCAGCCAGAGCGCGATACCGCTGAAGGATACTGGTTTCTTCCAAAAGACAGCACAGGAGGTGGAGTCTCCTACACCCATTGCAAATCTTCTGCTCGATCTCTTGAGAAGCGATGTAGAAAGAGCGTAAGTAGATTTTCGATGGAAAATGATTTCGTAGGGACCAGATTTATCGCGTCCGAAAGCGTGATTTATCACGCGAGATCAACTGAAATGGCCTATAGAGGGGTTTTACAATGATTTCGCGCAATTCATTGCGCCCTCGGACGCGATAAATCTGGTCCCTACGAAAGTCTGTTACATGAAGGTTGGTGGACTCGTAGTTAATCTTGCATCAAACGGTTCATAGAATGCAATTGCATTGAATAACGTTCTTGCGGTCGCTGTGGATCAATGAGAACAGATACTTGGCTACCAGGAAGAAATTTCTCAGACTGGTCAAGTGTGCTATCTCGAAAAGTGTATGTAGAATTGTTCTGCGGATCGGTCCATGTTGCTGTCACCGTATATTGATTCCCTACTCTCCCATCGGGGGCGCGTTGTAGTATGCTATTTTTGCTAACGTCTGTAACCGTTGCAACAACTTCTTTGCCGTTTGTATGAAGCCAACCAAGTTTGCGTCTACGTAGAATGATATAGACAAGAGCTATTATTAGTAAGGGTATTGCGATTGCAAGAATTACAGTATCAGACGTATTAAACATACAAGCACCCCTCAGAGGACTACATAGCTGTATACAAGAACACACTTAGAACGGGAAGTTTAAGATGCTATTAGTTTAAGATACGTTTCAGTAAGAAATTAAGACTCATATATATGGAAGTATTTACTATTTTTGCTGATATGCAACAGTTCTTTCGCACTTAGTTGTGTGCCTTCTTTGACCAGCTCACAGCTTGCAGCGAGCTGCCCCACGACCTGTTCTGGCGTCGCGCCCTGCTCTCGTAAAGGCTCAAGCCCCATGCTTTGTGTGCGTTTCGAGAGGCGATTGCCTCGCTCATCGACAAGCAGTGGAACATGAGCAAAGGTTGGTATTGGGAAACCTAGTGCTTCATAGAGCAGAATTTGGCGTGCAGTCGAGGTTAGTAGGTCGTTGCCGCGTACCACTTGGTGAATGTGCATGAGAGCGTCATCGACGACAACGGCGAACTGATAGGAGAAGATGCCATCGGAGCGATGCACGATGAAGTCGCCTACAGCTTGCTGAACGTGCTGTGTGACGGGTCCCATAACTCTGTCGTGAAAGTTGACGATACGGTTATCATCGACGCGAAAACGCAGCGACGGACACCTCCCACTTGCCTCGTATTGCTGACGTTGTGCCTCGGTCAAGTTCCGACAGGTGCCAGGGTAGCGAGGACTATCTTCACTTCCTTGCTGTGAGGCACTGGCGGCCTGTTTAACCTCGGCACGACTACAATAGCACGGATAGACTCTATTTTCCGCTTGTAGCCGTGCGAGATACTGCATGTAGATGCCTGTACGCTCGCTTTGGATGTAGGGAGCGTAAGGACCACCGCAATCCGGTCCTTCATCCCAGTTCAGACCGAGCCAGTGCAGGTCGTTGAGCATTTGCTGTGTTGCCCCTGCTTGCACACGGGGACGATCCAGGTCTTCTATACGTAGCACAAATTGCCCATTTTTAGTACGTGCGAAGAGCCACGCTAGGAGCGCGGTTCGTAGATTGCCCATATGTAGCACACCTGTTGGGCTAGGGGCGTAGCGTCCGCGAATGAGAGCTAAATTCGACATCGCTCCGACCATCGACATGCGCTATTCTGCTGTCCTTCTGCTATCGGGGTGATGTCGAACTGCGCTAATAAAGTCGTGAGTACGCACAGAGGGAGACCTACGACATTGAGGAAGCAGCCGTCGATGCGTTCCGTCGGCTGAAACTGTGTGTGCTGAATGCCATAGGCTCCTGCCTTATCCATCGGGTCGCCTGTTGCGATGTAGGCGTCGATCTCCTCTTCACTATAGGGACGCATGAGGACGGGCGTAGTACAACTCGCACTGGAAAGCTTGAGTTTGCCATCGACCATAGCGCATACTACGACGCCTGTAATGACAGAATGCCAGCGTCCACGCAAAGCTAGCAACAACTCGCGTGCATGCTCTGTATCGCGCGGCTTACCGAGGATTTCATTATCGAGCAAAACGGTGGTATCGGCTGCGACAATAAGCCTGTTGGTGGCTTCGGTTAGTGTAAGAGTAGCGGTTGCCTTGTGTTCCGCTGTCCACTTTGCCGTCTCCTCTACAGGACCGGTGTAGGTTGCCTGGATTGCATCCTCGTCAATGGGAGCGACGCCAACTGTGAATGGTAGACCAAGCGACGCGATGAACTGGCGGCGGCGTGGTGAGGCCGAGGCAAGTAGTAATGGGAGTAACGTCATATTTTATACACGCTCCAGTACCGCAACGCACTCGATGTGCGCCGTTTGGGGAAACATGTCCAGCGGCTGAATCGAGCGTAGGCGATAGGTAGGATGAAGAGAACAAAGAATGTTCAGGTCGCGTGCCAGTGTCGATGGATCGCATGAGACATAGACGATACTGGCAACCGGATGTCGAATGAGTGCGTCAAGCACGACCTCTTGACACCCAGCACGCGGTGGGTCGATCACCAATCCGTCCAATCCTGCCGCGATATCGGGCAGAACCGCCTCGACCTTACCTTTGAGAATATCGACATTCGGAGTATTGCGTAGATTCCACTGAGCATCTTTGATTGCACTTGCAGACTCTTCGATGGCGATCACTTTCCCAACGTGTTGTGCTAGTAGGAGGGCAAATGTGCCCACACCACAGTAGGCATCGACAATAGTAAGCTTCCTTGCATCCGCTTGAGAATGCGAGGAGAGGATGCCTTGTAGCACCATCTGCATCATCTTCTCTGCCTGTGCCGTGTTGGTCTGGAAGAAGGAACTGGGGCGAATACGGAATGTCTCGCCGCCAAGTCCTTCGTCCATCGTCTCTGTTTGAATAGCGATGCCCTGCGCCGCGAGTTGCTGGACAACCTCGTCCGATTGACGCGGTTGAATGAGCATCTCTTTGCCCGTTGTGCTACAGCGAACGAGAACTTGTGGCTGGGCGTTCTGCTGCTGGCTTAGCACGGTTAGGGCGCGATTGATCTGTTCGTGCGCGATGGGGCAGTTTGTCAAAGGCATCACACGGTGCGTACCGCGTGCCGTGAGACCAGCCTGTCCATTGCGATTGACCGAGAAGCGCATGTGATTGCGATAGTGCCAGGGAATGTCGCATGGTACGGTTGCCAGCAGTGGCGGATCGTCAAAGCCGCCGATATCGTGTAGCAACTGCTGCACAACGTCGTGTTTCCATTGCAGTTGTGCCTCATATTGCATGTGTTGTAACTGGCAACCGCCGCAAGTGCCGAAGACGGGACAGGGTGCTTGTACACGCAGGGGAGATGCCTCGTGTATCTCCGTAATCCAGACACGCGGAGGACGCTGTTTCCAACGTCGGCTCCGCTTGCCGGGACGAGGTTTCAGTGGCTCTTCAACGGCGATAGTGACAGACTCTCCTGGCAAGCCTGCCGGTACATGTAGCACCTCTTTATGCTCTTCACCGCTCTCGTCATCGTGTGTGATGATCTCTGCCAGCGCGTCGCCCTCGCGTGTCAATGCACTTAGTGTTACGGTATAGTACGTGATACTACGTTCTTGTTGTTCTATCATCGTCTCTTTTTTGACTTGTTCGATTTTTTATTGCTAGTAGGACGCTGTTGCTGGCGTTGCTGTTGTCGCTGCTGCTCTTTTTGCGCTTCAAGAACCTGACGTATCATCATGATAATTTCCGAATCTGAGTCAATTTCCTCAGCATCAGAGACGAGTCCTTCAGCTTTATTCAAGTCTCCTTTGGAAATGTAGATCATGGCCTGTTCCGCCATTAAGTCTACGGAGAAGGGATTTTCGGTGAGGCCCTGTTCCAGAATCTTCAGTGCCGCATTCTCTTTATTTTGCTCCATGTAGAGAGTCGCAAGCTCGGAGTAAGCTTCTATCGTTGCTGGATCGAGTTGAACGCTCTTCAAAAGACTTCGTTCCGCGGCAGCGTTCTGTTCTAATGAAAGTTGTAGATCGCCGATGCTGTACCAGATTTGAGGTAAGTCGGGTGCGATATCAGCGGCGCGTTGAAAGTGCGTTAACGCAAGCTCCGGCTCGTCTTGTTGATTAGCAAGCCTTGCTCGCCCAACCTCGATAGCTGCTTTGTCTCTTGGCTCGGTCGCTATGCTTTGGGCTTGATCTAAAACTGTACGGACCTCCTCTTGCTTATCCTCCTCTAAAAGCAGATCGGCAAGGAGCGAGTAACCGGCAAACTTTGTGTTGTCTAGCGCGATGGAGTCTCGCAAAGCCTTTTCTGCAATGGTGAGGAATCGATTGTTGTCCGCGATTACGATATTATCTGCTTCATCGTAATCGTTCACCAACTCACCCTCATCGCCCGCGATATGTGTTGCAAGTGAGCCAATTGCGAGGAGAGCCGCGGCCCGTAGTTCTGGAAAGCGTTCCGCAACGAGAGACGTATAGGCTACGGAACGTTCCAATTCATGTAGTATGGTTGCCTGCTGTGACGCAAGAGCATAGGTGGTTTCGTCCTGTGGTTGCTGAGCGATAATGGCATCACAATAATGCAAAGATTGCTTTGTGAACCAAGCAAGTTCTTCCATATCCAAACCTTCTAGTTCGCCAAGGTCCTCATCGTCGTCCTCCTCATCGTCGTCCTCCTCCTCATCCTCTTGCTCGCTCTCTACAATGTCTGTCTCGCTCTCGTCGTCCTCCTCGTAGTCATCATCCTCGTCATCGTCGTCGTCGTCCAACTCTTCCGACATCGCGGCAACTTCGTCGGCGATCTCTTGTATGCGTTGGCGTAGTGTCTCGACGGGAAGTTGCAATGCCTCGGCACCTTTATCGCGAATGCTATGGATGCGCAATTCGTCGTCCTCTTGAATGAAGGTATAGCCAGCCCAAAACCAGTGACGGCCTGTTTCCGTGTAGGTGAGCGTTGCGGTTGGTAGCTCTGGAATGCTGCTATTGCTTGCTACATCCTGTATCTCTAACGACCAGAAGGCATCAAGTTCCTCCGCGCTCTCATCGAGATCGTCTAACTCCTCAAGCTCTGATTCGAGTCCATATCCAACATCGACCTGTGGTCGTAAAGGATTGGCCTCGGTTGCCCATTCGACGCGACGCGCCACCCATTCGTCACGCGAGAGATTTTGACGGAGTGGACTTGTAGCTGCGAGCAGATCGTATGCAGTTGCATATTCTCGTTCAGACCAGTGCGCTAGAAATTGCTCGACGACGGTTTCGCCCTCTAGCGTTTCGTCCTCATCGTCCTCCTCATCAGAGTCCTCGAATGCATTCAATCCCAGCGCATCCGACAGAGACAGAATATTTGGTAACTCCCACTCTGGATAAACGTTATTGCTCTCCAAACGAAGCAGTGAGCGTCGAGCCTCTTTACGAACCTCTTTGCTTGGTGTATAGGTATTCATCACAAGTACTACGTCGGCGGCTGCCGTTGTATGTTCTTTGCTTATAGCCTTGAGTAAGGCTATCTGACTTGTTTCTGGCAGGTCGGTAATAGGAGTTAGCGCATCTGTTATCTGCTCTTCATTCTTGCCTTTGTGAATGTTTTGGGCAATTTGACGGTATTGGGCCAGGACTTGCTGTACCTGTATATCTTCCTGGGGCTGCTGGCCTTTATCTGAATTTTTATGTGCCACAGTTTCCTCTTTTCTCTCTAGTAACTAGCGTCTTTGCGTGTTTTCAGTCATAAAGCTACGTACCATTTGCACGATTTCCAGGGAAGGATCGAGTTGTTCAGCCGTTTGTAGTTCATGTTCGGCGGCGCGTCTCTCGTTAAGCTCCATGAGCGTTGATGCATACAGCGCATGCAAGTGAGCCGATGTTGGATTAGTATTTACACCCTGTTGAGCGATTGCACGTGCCCTCTCATGGTCTGGCCTGTTCATGTAAATCGCTATAAGTTCGGAGTAGGGACGAATGTCCTGTGGCTCGCCTTCGATAGCGTGTTGATAGCTTTGCTCGGCCTCTGCAAAATTGCCGAGTAGACGCTGAGCAAAGCCGATGTTGAACCAGATGCCAGGGTAATTGGGGTCAAGTTCTGCGACACGCTGATAGTGAGGAATGGCCTCCGCCGATTTTTCACGACGCATAGCCAGATTACCGAGACCAGCCTCAAGTGCCTTCTCTTCATCGGGAGTTACGGGCATAGTCTGGGCTTCGCGTAACTCTTCTTCCGCCTCGTCATTGCGATTCATACTGAGGAAGAGTTCACCTAGCAACATGTGCCCCATTGCATTATTTTGTACGTCGAGGGCTTCGCGTAACGTCGTCTCGGCCCGCTGCATAAACATATCTCTACGTTCTGGCATCTCAGCTCGTTCGTATCTAAACGCCAGTTCCGCAAAGGTCGATCCCAGCCGCCGCAATAGGTCCGCCTTATTTTCGGGAAAGCGTTGTATCAAGCGTTCAAGGTAAACGATGGTACGTTCAGGGCTACCTACGAATACTGATCCCCCATAAGCTTCTTCGTTGACCTGTCGATCAAAGGGCAGTTTGGCAATCAGTGCATCATAGAAGTGTAGCAGTTGTATCGCTCGCCAGCTTACCTCTTGTAGAAAGGCGTTCATATCCTCGTCACGTTGCTGTAGCTTCTGCTCGATAGCACTCTCGTACTCTTTGATGCGATTTTGCAGTTCCGAGACCGAGAGTCCCTGAACGTTTGCACCTTCATCGGTGAACTGCTGAATACGCCAGCCATCGCGCGTCTGCTCGACGGTATAGTTGGCCCAGTACCAGTGTCGCCCAGTCTCTTTATAAATCGCGGTACCCATTGGTAGCTCGCGCAATGTTCCAGCGAGCGGCGTGTCCACGATTTCAACAGACCAGCCAACCTCGATATCTTTTTTGGCAGAGGGGCGAGCGATGCCTGTAGAGGGCAACCAGAGCGCACTCTGGCTGCGTTCTCGCTCGTGAATAAAGCCGAGTTCCAATCGCAACGGATGTGCTTCCGCATTCCACGCGCGGTGTCGCTCAATCCATTCGTCGCGCGATAGGCGATTACGAATGTTGCTGCTCTCGGTATTCACGTCATATGCCGTGCCGTAGTCGCCTAGCACCCATGCACCGAGGAAGTTAATGACAACTTCTTGATTCTCCAGATCGGGATTGATAAAGGTGCGTCCCGAATCCTCGCCTATATTCTCAGCCTGTAATATGAGTTGATTGATGGTAGGAAGACGGTTGCGAAACTCTTTATGTGCTTCGGTGCCACGCCACTCGTTGACCGAAAGAGCCTCTTCGATCAGGCGTTTTGCCTCCGCAAGTGTGCAATCGAGGACATGCACATCTGGTAGCGTTAGACGCATGTCCTCGATGCGACGTTCTGCCGCCTTTTTATTTGTCACTTCGACAAATGTATCCTTAACGCCCTCTTGCCAGTAATCGAGCAAGAAATTAAAGATGCGTATCTCGCTATAGTCGTAACCTTGTTCCCAGAACAAGGCGAGCTGTACTTCGCCCTCTTCGCGCGATTGCGTGATAAGGCCACGCCAGAAACGCGGTGCGTGGTTCACATTGACCTGAATCGCTGATGCTTGCGCGATAGGTGGCGTCCATGATGAGTAAATCTTCGCGGCGTCGAGCCGTAGCAGCGAACGTCGAGCCTCTTTGCGAATCTCTTTATTGGGGCTGAACGCGTTGAGAGCCGTTAGCAAGTCGGCAGACTCGCTTGTTTGTTCTTTCGCTAGTGCTTTGAGCAGGGCTATCTGTACCTTTTCCGAAAGGGATGTGATGTCGGCGAGGGCAGCCTCGGCTTGTGCCTGCATTGTGGTGGTGCGTATCTGTTGCGCCAGTTCCTGGTAACGGTCAAGCAGGGATTGTAGTTGTGTATTTTCTTCTGCAGAGAGTGTTGGATTGTTCTCGTTTGTGCGTGCCATGATTCTATAATTTTCTCCTCGCGTTGTTTACGCAACGTGTCGATTGTACCACGTTGCGCACAAAGAGTCGAGAAGGGAAATAAAACATTCATACTACAAAATAAGGCTGAGCCTTATTTTGTAGTATGAATGTTTCACATGTTGGAGAGTTGCATGGCTACCTGGGCAGCTACAGGCACTTCTATAGCGACCGAGGGGGTTTGCTCTGATATGTCGTGAGTTGCGGTGACTTTTCTGAGCTTCGATGACGAAATGGTTCGTGCTGCCATGAGCAGGTAGATTGGGAAGGCGGCACAGTAGAAGTACGAGGGTAGACTACGCCACGCCAGGAAGAGCGGTATCACGGCGAGTAGCAGTGCGGCTTCTGAGTGCTTGCGACAGATGCGCCAGTACCAGACCAGTGAGCCAAGCATTGCGATTGCCTCAAGAACTGTATAGACGGGCTGATTGAAGTAGGGGAGCATATGTGTTATGCTGAAATCAATGATACCTACACCCATCGGGAACATGTATGAGTCGAGCGGGGTGAGCATGCCAGAGAGCCATGCGTGCGGATTCCATAGAATAAAGGGTAGGTTGAAAACTAGGAACACGCCGCTAGCAATCGTCATGCGATAGAGAACTTCTTTCAGGCTGTATTGACGGAAGAGCAGGATGGCGTAAAAGGGAAGAAAAAACCATGCTGTCTGTTTGCTCGCAAGTGCCAGCCCGAATAACAGAGCTGAACTCCAGCGGCGGTTGCGGAAGAGCCACGCCGTCACAACAAGCAGTATAGCAAATACATCGAGATTGCCGCCAACCGTTGAGGTCCACATTGGTACGTTCGCCAATGCTAACAAGAGGAGCCACGGACGCAGTTCACGTCGTGCCAATTTCCAGCCAATCGCTACCAGTGCCACGTAGCTAAGCAGATAGAATGGTAACACATTGTAATCGTTGAGCGCAACGAATGGCTCCAGCGTCAGGAAAGAGAGCGTTGGATAGCTTACCTGCGACTCGAATTCAGGAGCACTTTTGGCGCGTAGATCGGTATCGAGAACGGACTGTAGGTCACTCATAGATGGATAATCCAGCCGATTTGCGAATTGCCCATGTCGTAATGGTGTTGTCCAATCGGGCTGAATCGGGAAGCGGCGCGCTAGGTCAATCATGTTAGAGTCAGTATAAGGATTGCGCCCCTCAAGCAGCAAAATCGCTGCATTGGTGTCAAGCGAGGTGCCATCATTCGAGAATTGTGGCGGAATCAAACATAACCAGATACCGCGTCCTAGCTCAATTCCACCTGCTATAGTTAGCAGTAGTGTCATGACAAGCAAGATACGTTGTAGCCGCGTTGGATGTTTCTGTGTGTAAACGGTTTTGTTGCGTGCGGGACGAAATGCCATCCATATTGCATAGAAACTGCCTAGAATGAGCGCAAAAGGAATCAGCGAGCCAAAGGGTTGTAGAAGTGCGAAATACCAACTATGAGCTATTTCATTGAGCGATTGGAGAATCAATGCAAGGCCAATCCAGGTAGCTCGACGTTGTAACTCGACGACGCGACGGTTATCTGGTGATACATCTTCTGTAAAAAAGTGGCGCATCCAGCCGTAAGAAGGCCATTTCTGATGCTCTGCTTTGGGCTGAGTGGCGGCAACTTGCTGTTCCATGTGATGTATATACGCGTGTACTAACAATAGAACATCCTGCTTGCAGGATGTCTATGTGTGCGCGCCTTCCTTTCCCGTCGAAGTACCGAGACATTTGATAGGGAGATGTGCGTATACCTTCTCTCGGTCTCTCGGTCCAGGTATTACAACGAAGGGAGAAAGAATTGCGTCACAAACTGAGGAGGGACAATTCTTGCTAGAGCGTCAGGCGGAAGTAGAGTTCACGGTGTTGTAGCGTGAAGCCGAGCGTTTCATACAGCCGGATAGCAGAGGTGTTATGTTCCCATGTATGGAGATCGAGGGCGTCAAGGTGTTGTTCTGTCTGCGCGAAGGTGATGATATGCTGCATCAATTGATGTGCCAGACCCTGCTTTCGATAGGCAGGAGCAACCACGACACGTTTAATATATCCTACTGGATGCATAGTTTCCTGCGCAGGCACCATCAGCTCAGCTTTCGCCGCGACTATATCAGCAAGCACGCCGAGAAAGATAAGCGTGCGTTCATGCGTTGATGGATCAATTGAGCCGAAATACTTCTCCATGTCACGATGAATGTCACGTGTAGGAGAGTCGCTAAGACGATCAAGGCGTTCGATATGCGGAAGGTCGTCAGGGGTGGCGATACGTATAACCAACGCGGATGGTTTCTGCATAAAAAATTTGTTTCCCGGTAGAACAACATTAAGGCAAGGACTACGGTTCTTTGCGGCGCGGCAGCATCAAGAGTGACACAAGGGCATAGCCAGCGCAGGCAAGCAGCAGAAGGGCATAGACAATATTCTCGCCATCGCCACTGGGCGTGTGAAGTGTTGAAATGCCGTACCATAGGAGTGAAATTCCCCACCAGAGAAAACCCGCGAAAACGGCAAAGAGCAAAACAGTACTCATGAGTTTCTTGTTCATTAGATGATACATTCCTTTAGCATGCGAGGAAGATACTGGAGCTTCCTATCTATTGTTGTTTATATTATAACACAGGTACGCTGTAGGGGCTATAAATTCATTACGCCCTCGCCTCTCTATACAATGATGACGATTTTTGAGGAACGTATCTCATGATTGGTAAATATGGTTAATGGGTACAAGGGCGTAATGAATTATAGCCCCTACGGAAGGGATTATTGGTGACGATCATCGTTGTTTCGTAAGAGCCTCGTATACCACTTCATGTACCACTGCACGGAAGTTGCCCCAGTCATGCCAGTTGCCGCCAATGTGACGGCTCGGCTCGTGGCGGATGTTGCGTAGACGTTCTGCCAATGTGGGTAAGTCTTCAACTGCAACCTCTCGAAAAGCTTCTACCCGCTCGCTCTCATCTATTACGCCGAGCGTGCCGCCGATTTCGTCGAGCAAGAAGGCGAAGGTGTAGAAGACGGGCGTTTCGTGTTGAGAGTCAAGCGTGTAGGCAATCGCAGTCAGGAAACGCTTGACCTCGACTTGTAGCCCCGTCTCCTCGTTCGTCTCGCGGAGCAATGCATCATAGACGCGCTCGCCAAAGTTGATGCCACCAGTCAGGAGGCGGTAGGCGTCTTGTGGGTAAAATGTTTTGATCATAGTAAGCAATCGACCATTGGGACGCCGCACCACCATACATACTTCGCCGTAGCGATCAGTTTTGTTCAACGGATCGAAAGCCGTGCTGATGCCGAGATCGACGGTACGAACGATTGGTTCGCCATAACTATGCGCGAGTTGTGCCAGTTCGTCCTGTATTTCCTGTGAAAGTGCTGGAAACATATGGAGAGTCTTTCTTTTATTGTAGTAAGCGTTGCGCGACGTGTATGCCATCTTCGAGTGCAAGGTGTGCGCGTCCACCAACGAAGGCATCACCACAGAAGGCAAGGCCAATTGGTAGCGTAGTCGAGAGCAAGGCATCCGCGTCGGCCTTCTCTGTAGGCAAAGCGTACCGCCAGTATTGCACATCGGTAAAGAATGGGTTGGTAAGCGTCTCCGTGACAAGTGTGGAGACGATTTGCGCCACGTCTTGAAATAGAATGTTGTGCGGCGTCTCTCTATGCTCTTTACTATACGTCGGTGCCATCTGTGCGATGAGCAGACCCGTACCAGTTGGCACGCGTTCGGGAGCCTTTTCGTGTTCCCATGCCAGCCACGAGATTGGATGTTTTTTGTCGGTGTTGACGAGGGCATAGTAGGGCCGTGTTTGTGGCGCTGGTCTGTAGCCAAGCATCACCGAGATAAGCGGGTTGTACGACGCCTGGCTTAGTCGCTCGACGATTACCTTGCCCAGCCCCAGCGCGAATTGGCTAGCCTCAACTAGTTCAATCGCCTGTGGCGCGGGAATAGTAATGAGGAGTTGATCGAAGCTGCCAAGTGACCTATTATCATGTGCGAACACATTCCAGCCAGAAGCGGTTTGTTGTACATGCTCGACTCGCGTTTCAAGCTGAATACTCAAGCCTTGCGCCATGCGCTTTGCGAACGAGGTAAAACCGTCGCGGTACGACCACTTCGCGTCTTGATTTTGTTTGGGATCGCCTTCCTGAATATGTCCCGCACCGTCAAAGACCCAGACAGGCTTTGCGATGTCGAGAAGATCGGGCGTAGAAAATTTATGCGTGATCCATTCGGTACTGAGTTCGCTACCGCCTTTGAAATATTGCGCTCCGTAATCATAGGTGAAGCCGTCACGTTTGCGTGTTGCGGTACGTCCGCCCACGCCGCGACTCTTCTCAAACAGTGTCACAGTACGACCTGCATCCTGCAAGATGTGGGCGGCGGCAAGGCCACTCATGCCCGCGCCGATAATTGCTACCGAGGTCATATATATTTCTTTCTATGCTTGCTTTCGTGTTTCTTTCCAGAGGTATGAGCGTGCGAGCATCTCCTCCGCGCTTTTCATCGAAAATTCGGTGACGTTGCCGCCCATGATATGTGCCACCTCACGGATACGCTGCTCTGGTCGTAGTTCGTTGACAATCGTCATAGTGCGGTTATCGAGAATCTGCTTGTTGACATTGTAGTGCGTGTCGGCAAATGCGGCTATCTGCGGTAAGTGTGTGACACAGATGATTTGATGGTTTTTCGTGAGTTGCCACAGCTTTTCACCAACGACCTGTCCGCTACGTCCACTAATACCGGCGTCGATTTCGTCGAAGATGAGTGTGGGTGTGGCGTCGGCATCCGCGAGAATGGTTTTGAGCGCGAGCATGAGGCGCGACGTTTCACCACCGGATGCGATTTTAGTCAGCGGTTTGAATGGCTCACCGGGGTTTGGCGCGATCAGAAATTGTACATGGTCGATGCCTGTTGCATCACAGGCGTAGAGCATCTCTGCCTCGCCATTGACGCTAGCAGGGACACCGTTTTCGTCGGGTACCTGCACGATCTCGACCTGGAAACGCGCACGTCGCATGTTGAGATCGTTGAGTTGCTCTTCCATCGAGGCCGATAGGAGTGTTGCCGCCTTGCTACGGCGTTCGGAAAGCTGTTGTGCGAGTGTGCCTATCTCTTGGCGGAACTGTCCATCCTTCTGCTGTAATCGTGCAATGATTTCGTCGCGGTTCGTGATGGTCTCTAGCTCGGCCTGATCTTCGACGGCACGTTGAATAATCTCTTCAATAGTAAAGCCATATTTGCGTCTGAGTTTAGAAATGAGGTCGATGCGGTCGGCGATCTCAGCGAGGCGACGTGGATTGTCTTCTATATCCGATTCATAGCTACTGATGGTTGCCGCGACATCTTCGAGTTGATAGATGGCTTCCGCGAGGCCGTCGGCTTGCTCTTCCAGAGTATCATCGAGGCGTACAAGGTCAGCCATACTACGTTGTGCTTCGCGCAATTGGTCGAGAGCGGGCTTGAAGTCGTCGCTACCGATATCGGAGCCACTAATAGCACCATAGATTAGTGCGCAGAGTTCGCGCAGACGCTCGGCGTTGCTCAAAATTTTGAGTTCGCTCTCAAGCTCTTCAAGTTCGCCGGGGTGTAACTCAGCCTTCTCAATCTCTTCGATCTCGAAGCGCAGAAACTCGGCGCGGCGTGTCTGGTCGCGCTCGTTGTCTAGCAGGGATTGCAGTTCTTTGCGTGAGTTGCGCCACTCGGCGACCTTTGTGCCAAGCTGCTCGCGCAATTGCAGCGTTTCGGCATAGCGATCAAGGAAATTGACGTGCTGCTCTGGTCGCAGGAGGCTCATGTGTTCGCTTTGTCCATGAATATCGACGAGCCAACTTGCGATCTGTTGCACAATTTGCTGTGAGAGGGCGCGACCATTGACGCGTGCAACAGTGCGCCCTGAACGGTTAATATCGCGTGAAAGGATGAGCGTGTTATTTTCTGGTACGATGCCGTACTCGTCGAGTAGGGTGGCGAGGGCGACACGTGCATCGGCACTGTTCACATCGCCTTGAGCATTGTTCTCCGCCTCTTCGATTACTTCGAGTAGCGTTGTTGCTCCATTGCTAGCAGCTTCGACAGGAGTATCAATAGAATGCAAGCCTGAATGGAGTGAAGGAAGAGGATCGAGCGAAAAAACGCCCTCGACAGTTGCACGTTCGCAGCCTGCACGCACAAACTCCGCACCGATCTTGCCGCCGAGCAGTGCGTTTACGGCGTCGATGATGATTGATTTGCCCGCACCCGTTTCGCCTGTAAACACATTGAAAAGGCGGTTGAGATGAAGGTGCAGCGTGTCTATAATTGCGAAATCTTTAATATGTATTTCAAGTAGCATGGTCGTCTTTAGTAGCCTGTGTACTATCGTTAATTAACTTTTGCGTAATAACCTGGTAAAAATAGGTCGCTGGTCGTCTTCTAAGAAACAATGCCTCGTATTCGCTTCTCTGCACGGTGACGATGGCTCCATCTTTAATCTCGCGGTTCATCTGTCCATCCGCTGAAAAGACTCCTGGTTGTGAACTCGTGAATATTTGCACTCGCACTTTCGCTTCTGGTTGTAGGACGAGTGCGCGATCAAAGGCGAGATGCGGCGCGATTGGTGTCAAAACACTGCTCTTCACCTGTGGATGTAATAGTGGACCGCCAACAGCCATATTATAGGCTGTCGAGCCGGTTGCAGTCGAAAGAATGATGCCATCCGCGTAAGTATTGCTATAATGGTGGTCGTCAATCCACACCTTCATGTTGACGACGCGAGGCCATGTGCCGCGTGCAATCACAATATCATTCAGGGCGAGAAACTCTTCCTCCTTGCCGTCCTGCTCAAGAACAGCATGCAGAAGCGCACGGCTGTCCGTCCATACAGACGAATCACGGTTCAGATAATGAGCAATTTCTGACGCAAGTTCGTTTGGTTCAAGCTCAGTCAGGAAGCCGACGCGTCCATAGTTGACCCCCACAATAGGCACCTTGACAGGCGCACAGAGGCGAGCCGCGTTCAGAATGGTGCCGTCGCCACCTAGGACAATTACGAGATCGCAACCGCGCAGTTGAGGTTCGTCGCCCTCTTCTGCCTCTTTACTGATGTCGATGATGCGAACTTCGTGGCCCTGCTTTTGCAACGTCGGGACAAGCTGCATGGCAACGTCTGATGTTTCCTGCTTGCGGCCCTGATAAAATATAGCAATCGTCTTCACAGCTAACACTCTCCAGGTTGGCTCTTGGAATGCCCTGTATGCCAGGGAGTTGGCAAACACAGCGTGTTGCCCTTCCATCTATAGCCACTGTAATGGTACGTCATAGGTGCATGCTTGTCAACTATAGATGTCTCTGCCCCAATTGTTCCTCCACAAACCAGAACGCATCATCTTTCGACGAAATGATACCATCGGCTCGCGCCTCGGCGATTTGCTCTAGTAGCTGACCGATGATTGGACCCTGCTGCAAATTGAACTTGCGTATCAACTCCTCTGGTTGCACAAGGTGTGGTGGCAGAATCACTTCGCGTTCGCGGATATAGCGTGTGAGGAGCAAGCGCACTGTTGCAAGATGATTTTGCCATGCCTCAGTCAGCGGTTCGGGGCCGCGCATGGAGAGGTGGTCGGCGAGTGAAACAAGGGCGACAGATATGCCGACTGGTCCAAGATCGACGAAGTAGCGACGCACCGCCCGTTGTGTAATCGCATCATGACTTAACTGTCCTGGGCGCATGTGGTTGGCGGCAACCTGTCGCACTAGCCGATGCTCCTGAGTACTCAAGGCAAGGCGTCGCGCGACACTCTGTATAAGCGGTACGCCTGCCTGTGGGTGTCCGTAGAACGTGATTTTTCCGTCTTCATGAAGAACCTGCGTGGTTGTCTTCCCCACGTCGTGTAGCAGGGCGGCAAGCTTCATAGTGGGTGATGTAAGATGAGCTATTGACACGTACCCCTGTTGCTCCGCTTCGTGTAGAAGGTCTTGTACGGCAACAAGGTCGCCGCTTCCATTATCTAGCGGTGATTGTTGTATCTCTTCAGGAGTAAGTTGTAGTGTTGCTATAAGGCGTTCAAGTGCCGCGACAGTCTCTATCGAATGCTCGAACACATCCCAATGATGCAACCCTGGTTGAGCCATGCCGCGTGCCGGAATAAATTCGGGGAAGAGAATCGTAAAAAGATCGTACTGGTCGAGCAGGTGTAAGCGGTCTATTGCCCCTTCTGCCGCGAGTAGGGCGTAGAGTTCGGTATGAATACGCTCCGGTGCAGAGACGAGCAGGAGCGGTGTATCTCGTCGCATAAGTTCTTGTGTGTGCAGCTCAATGGTGAGGGAGTAGCGTGTCGCAAAACGAATGGCACGTAATAGTCGCAAGGTGTCATGCTTGAACACATCGTCATTGACGGCTCGAAGGATGCGTGTGGCAATATCGGAGACGCCATGCAAAGGGTCAATAGAGGGTAGTAGTTGATGCTCTATAGAGGAGGAGATAGCATCAGGCAAGGGACTGGCAATGGCGTTGAGTGTGAAGTCGCGTTGCCGTAAGTCAGACTCGATAGTGCGACCATGCATCGGAGCGATGTCGAAGATGATATCCTGCCCGTTGTGCTTGACGGTGATGCGGCTGACCTTTTCATTCATATGAGCGTAAAAGCCGCCGATCTTGTTCGCCAGCTTGCGTGAGAGCGTAAACGCATCTCCAGTTGTGACGATATCCCAATCGGTGCAGGGTTCGCCGAGATGTAAATTCCGCACGGAGCCGCCCACGAGGTACGCTTGTGCTTTGTTGTCGAGAAAAAATTGCGCCGCCACTTGCAAGAGATGCAGGGTAAACGAGTCCAAAAATTCTACCTCTATATGTAATGAGAGTTTGCCCTGCACGTATCATATCATTCCTGTCTACTCTCTTTCTCGCCCTGCGCTAACGCGCTCTATTAAGTTGCATATTAGTTTTTACCGCTGTAACAAGATGCTTGCACCATATTTATTATAGGCTCAATTTGAACTGAAATTTTGTTCTAATTTCCAAATGCTACTGTGTGGTATTACCACTCTCACAATGATATCCTCTTCCATGAAGTGAGGATTAAATATGTGTCTGAACTAAGGCTGAAGTTTGGCAAGCGTCTAAGATACCTGCGACGAGAGCGTGATATTACACAGGCAACGTTAGCCGAGTCCATAGGACGTTCTGTCAATTTCGTTAGCTTGCTTGAGAATGGTGACTCATCCCCTTCATTTAACACTTTAGAAGAGATTGCAAATGCCCTCAATGTCGAGATTGTTGAACTTTTCAAGTTTGACAATAAGTAATTCTCTTTTTACATACTACCTGTTCGCCTAACTAATACGTGGGGAGCTAAGTATTTGGCAATTATAATTGCAGAGTATTTGGGGAAAAGAACCAACTCGGATACCTCGATTCACCCTTATCCGCATAAAGTGGAAGAAGGCAAGGGTATTCAATTTGAACACATGGGCACATGTCCATTTAACGAGTTACCTTGCAAAAAAATGAATAAGAAAAGCAATGCTCTTTTCCCAGTTTGCTCTTTGCGTCGTAATGGAGAGCTTTATATCATTTGCGAACATCGCTTAATATCAACATCTCGGCAAGCGGATGGACTACCTCTTTCACCTTATCAAAACAAAATGCTACTCATTCTAGCTAAAGAGATTTTTGCTGAAGAACTTTCCATTGAGCAACTACTTTACAAATCCGAAATTACAATGGCTTCTCGCAGCCGGGCCGACTACATGCTAAGTGTAACATCTGATGTTGTGCGAACTTATGGACCGAGAAAACTAATTGTAGAGATGCAAGGGGGTGGTGAGACAAGCAATACTGGAGATATGACGGCTCGGCTAGCGCAATGGTCTCTTTTGGCTAATCCAACCAATGCGTTTTTATCGAAGCCCATTAGTGTAGGCTTAATACAAACAAACGCTTGGCGTCGTTTACAGGAGCAGATTCTTACCAAAGGTTCTGTGGCAAAGGCTTCCGGCAACGGCCTTGTTGCATGTGTCGGTACGCACGTTTTCGATCAAGTGAGTGAAAAACTTAACAACTTTGCAGGACTTTCTATACCGAAAACAGAGACCTGGGATACTGCGATTATTGCGTATAGTGAAGATACTTCGGGTGCTAGGATAGGAGATGCTATCCCGCTAAAAATTGACTCAAGCAGGCGTATCTATACTCGCTATCAGGACTTGGCTAAGAGGCTTATAGAGCGGGGTGAACCAGACCCGATAGCATTTAGTGGTCCTTGGAAAAAATTAACTGGTGAGGTGGTTAATGAGGATGGAACGGCCTTTGAAAAGCCGCCTCGTGTAGAAAGAAAAAGAGCCTCATTAGATTAAGATAGACTTTCTCTGCTATCCGTTGAGAGAAAACAACAGTGGCTGCTTTGGCATCTCTTTACTGTCGAAGAATTCAGCTAGCGACTCTAATTGCTCTATACCTACTATTCCAGTCTCAATAGCCATTATTCTTCTCCCTATCCATTCAACGACTGGAACAGCTACAGCGTTTCCAATGCATTTATATCTGGTACTCTCTGCTATTCTTGCGTTTCCTCTTCTGCTACCATTTCCTTCTGTCCCAGGAACTCTTCCAGTTGCTCCGTTAATTCCTCCGGTAACTCTGTCCACCCATGCGGAAAACCTTGAAGACTCTCCGACTCGGAAGGCGTCATGCGCCGCACATAGAGCATCGGAACTTCCTCTTGAGTCGAGAGTCCAAGTTTCTCCGTCATTTCGGTATCCTTTAGCTTGAGGCCCTGCTTTATCATGTCTTCCAATTGAGGCATGCTGGAGAGTATAGAGATTTGGCGACGAATGGCTTCTTCTAAGTCTGGTGCTATAGTCTTGTTCCTCGCTTGGGCGCGATCTAGTAGCGATTGCAGTTGGTCTATCGTCAAAAAGTACCTGAGCGGCACTTGATGTTCTATAACTTGCGACAATGAATACCCTACGGCGTCTCTGGGGCGTTCCAAAGAATTTTGCATCCAATACTCGCCATCCCACACAATACCCGAATTCAGCCAACGTTGAGATAACTGTGCTGAAATCTCTCCCCTCTTGACTGTTGAGGAGGCCCGGAACATTTTCGAGGATGATCCATTGTGGATGTCTTTGTTCAATGAGTTCCGCGAATTTGAAGAATAAACCACTTCTCTCTCCATTCAGACCACGACGTTTCCCCTGATTCGCAAGCGAGACATCCTGGCAAGGAAACCCTGCACACCATAAGCTACTTTCGGGAATTGCCTTAGCTTCTAACGTAGAAATATCGTTGTGTAAAGTAACTTCAGGCCAATGGTTACGCAAAATATAGCGTGCATATGTATTGATTTCACATTGAAATACTATGTGCATACCTGCACGTTCAAGTCCCAGATCAAAACCGCCAATGCCAGAAAAAAAAGAAGCAACATTCATAATCACTTCACCACATCTCTTAGATGAAATCTCTCATTCTGTGATGAGAGTTTGCCTTGCGCTTATCATATCATTGTTGTCTACTCTCTTTAGCTCCCTCATTTTGTACCCATCTTTCTACAACACTTGTAACTCTTGCCTGTCCCATGTATAGTAGAGATGAATTTTATAGTGGTAGGAGGGAAGCATGGGCGATTACTACTGTGTACGGGTGTGGCAGTTGAAGCAGGGGGCATCGTCGCACGAGGTCGAGCAACTGGCTTCATCGAGTGTGCTAGAGATGTTGCGCTGGATTCCTGGTGTGAAACAGGTTTCACTGGTGCATGTTGCGAGCAGCGAGCCGAGAAGTTACTTGATGGTGCTAACTTTCACAAATTCAGCCTCTTATACGTATTGGCGGCAGGTGGAGGAGGAGGCATCCGATTATTGGGAGCATTTCGCCTCGGTGCAGATGCAATGGGAACAATTATGCCTTCTGCTCACAGAGTACGCGGGTGAGATGACAATGGATATTAAGCTCGAACAAGACCCTAACGCGTAAAACAAGAAATTCTCACGACAAAGCAGCAGAGATAGTGTACAATATGTACATAGAAGAGGCGGTAGTATTTCGCGCCAGGAATGTAGCATGAGTCAGAACTACGGAGTGCTGCGGGTGGTCCGTGTGCGTCCCCCCGCAAATGCGACTGCGGATATCCAGGAGCGCTATCCCAGCGGTTGGCTGCCAGAAGAGCAATTGGTACACCTGATTACGCGCTCTGAAACAAGCATTGGGCGTGCCCTCGACAACGACATTATCCTGATGGACCCTACGGCTTCACGTGAACATGCTCGCTTGATACTCGATGCACTGGGATGGCGTGTTGTGAATCTCACGATGCATAACGTTGTACGTGTGAACGGGCAACCAGTGTCGAGTGGTGCGAGTTCGCCGCTGAAATCACAAGATGTGCTTGTCCTGGGGAGTACGATGCTGCAACTCATCGCGCCCCAACACATGACGCTTTCCTCTGTCAATGTGCAGGAGACAAAACACCTTTCTTCCTCGCCTGGAGAGCTTTCGCCTGCTCATCATATAGGCCAGCAGCGTATGCCAGATACGAACTCCACACAAGGAAATCAGAATGGGCATGGCAAATTTCCCAACTTTTCCACGCTGCAACGCGTTCCACTCTCTCCTTTACCAATACAGCCAGAGCCGGAAGAGATCGCGCAACCGTGGAATGATGAGGATGAGGAGAATGTGCTGGATGCTGGCATCACCATGCAGTTCGCATTGCCACAACGCATGGGGACGCGGACGCGTTGGGTGATTGCAGGCATCGGCTTTGCGATTTTGATGGTGAGCGCGATTATCACGATTGTGTTGAACAGCGTGATTGGCCTTTCTTCGCTGGCGTTGAATGGTCCATCAAGTATCTTTGCCGCCCTCACCATTCCCTTGATTCCAGCACTTGGTATCAACCTGCTGGTCAATTTCATTGATCGTTATGAGCGTGAACCCTGGTTTTTACGGCTTGCCGCGTTTCTCTGGGGGGCGATTATCGCTATTCCGCCAACGCTTTTCATTGAGACGAATGTGCAGGTGTTAATCCAAAATGTGCTGGGGCATGATGCCAATATTTTCCTAGGTCCCGCCTTGCTTGGCTTAAATGCAGGTATCACCGAGGAAACGGTGAAAGGGCTGGGATTGTTGTTGCTCTTCTTTGTGCTGCGTGATGAGTTCGACAATGTGACCGATGGTATTGTCTATGGAAGCTTGATTGGTGCAGGTTTTGCGATGGTCGAGAACTTCAGCTATTTTGCGCAAAACTCGAAAGACTTTCTGCCCTTCCTCATTGTGGGCCGCATTGTGCTGGGCTGGCTCAGCCACTCGACCTTCACCGTCTGCTTCGGTGTTGCGCTTGGCTATGTGCGCCATACAAAGGTGCGCTGGCGGCATTTTGTGATTCCTCTGCTGGGCTATCTGGTTGCGGTGGCTCTGCATAGCGTCTTCGACTTCGTAGACATCTACGCCAATGCGATGGTCATTGCCTCGCCCAATAATCCCACCGTCACATTTTTCTCGTTAGTTGCTGTAATCGGCGACTACATTCCGCCATTTGTGGCGCAGATTGTGTTACTCTACTTTCTCATTAAGTCTCTCGCGCACGAAGTAGCAGTTATTCGTGAATTTCTAGCCTCCGAGGTGAGCAGTGGTGTGGTGAAAGTCGATGAATATGCACTCCTGCAAAACTCGTTTCAGCGCACGCGGCAGGAGAGGCGTGTGTTGATGCAGTATGGTGTGAAGCAGTGGATACGCGTGCAGACGTTGTATCAGACCGAGATTGGTCTGGCTTTTCGCAAATGGCATGTTAGCATGGGCGATAAACCAAAACTTGGGTATCGTCAGCCAGAGGATGCTTACCGCAAACGTATCAAGCGTTTGCGCTATGAGATAATGACGGTAGCCGCCGCGAAGAACAATAAAGCATGATACAAGACTACACCTACTACAAAAACGTCTTCGCCATTGTCAACGGTGGCGCACGCATTCTCTACTCTGTTGGATGTGATGGTTTGCTTCCGTGTATCGTCTCAAGGACGCAGGACTAGTTTTCCCCATAAGACACGCTTTATGGGGAAAACAGAGGATCATCATTGTTCTGCTTCAATGAGAGCTTGTCTTCATAGCAAGAAGGAGCAGTCGGCTGTCAAAAACGTGATGCGATGAGTGTTTGCAAACGCTCAAGGGCAGCCGGAATATGCTCGTCTGGAAGGTGTTCCAGAATCAGAGGGAGATCAGGCCGTTGAGTGCGTAAG
Organism: uncultured Ktedonobacteraceae bacterium; assembly: GCA_964250805.1. Classification (GTDB taxonomy): domain Bacteria; phylum Chloroflexota; class Ktedonobacteria; order Ktedonobacterales; family Ktedonobacteraceae; genus JBBQVS01. Next base: position 41,940 of record CAXUHG010000018.1, read on the forward strand.
AATTCGATGTAGATTGCTTGTGGGAAGACACCCAGGCCAAATTCTGGCGTATCCACTTCGGCACCCTCCAAACAGACATCCTTCAGGTGTGCGATAACAAAATGGTCTTTGAAGCGCCGAAAAAACGCTTCCGTGGCCTGTACGCACTCCGAGAGCAGGTGGCGGGAGAGGTAGTTGTACGGATCAAGGACCACGCGCAGGTGTGGCGAGGAAAAGAACTCCAGCACGGAGGCCATCTGGTCATAGGTGCCAACGATGTTATTGACGTACCCTTCGAGTGCCAGGATAGAGCCACAGGCTTCCGCAACAGAAGTCAGTTCGGCGAGCGATTCATGCAGAATACTCCAGGCTTCAGGACTCTGGTTTTCGGGCACCGCAACCCACTCGTTCTCAGGGTGACGTGTGCCCGTTTCTGTTGCCACCACTGGTGTTCCTAAGAGTGGCGCGATCTCCAGACAGCTTGTGAGATAATCGAGATACACGCGACGTTTTGTCGGATCGAGAGCCACGATATTGCGGTAAGCGGCCAAGCCGACGATGGAGATGCCATTCGCCTCCAATTCACCACGAAGTGCCGGGATGTGTTCTGGTTGCACCAGGACATGATTCAGGAGCGGACCACCCAGTTGTACGGCAGTCAGACCGTATTGTTTACATTCGCTGACAAGGCTATCCACATCATGATACCCATAGGAAAAGACACCGACTTGTGGCCATGCTGGCGATGATAAAGTCATGCGAGAACCTCCTCAAAATGCATTGCGCGACCATCTTCGTTTTCTGATTGGCAGGCAGCAAGCGTCATCTCAAGCGTGAGCAGATTATGACGTGCCGAGTTATATGGCTCTCGCTGCTCTAAGATGGCACTGAGTAATTCGCCCATAGTGCCTGCGAAGCCATCGGGAAACCAGTTGCCTTTAAGATCAAAACGAGAGAAAATGCCATCGCGTTCAAGCTCGATAAAATCATTGCCCAGATTGCTACCACGAATGGTACCCTCTGTCCCGTGAATCCAGAAGGGATGACCGGGGTGTCGTGTTTCCGTTCCACCAATGCAGCGGATCAAGGCGTTGACTCCATCTTGATAGCTGAACTCGGCAGACATACCCCACGCAGTCTTGCTTTCTTCCGACTGATTCGGCATGCGGTACTCACATGCACGCACACTCATGAGTGTGTTCTGCTCTAGCCAGCAACGGGTGATATCGATCCAGTGGATAGCATAATCGTAGGTGGTGCTGTGTGGAATCAGGTCGAAGGGTGTTCCCGTGCGCCCGTTGAAATTAGTTTCAAACAGGTGCGTGACTGCCAGGATCGAACCAATAACATGCTGTTGCAGGAGCAATGTGGCAATGCGCCAGGCAGGTGACCACCTGCCATTCTGATTCACTGCCAGTTTCAGACCACGCTGGTCAGCCTCCTCAATCAGCGCGCGCGCGCTTGACAGGTCGGGAGCGAACGGCTTCTGGCTCAATACATGTTTACCAGCTGCCAGAGCACGCTGGATTAGTTCGACGCGCTGTGAAGGATGCGTCGCGATATCGACAACCTCGATCTCGGGACACGCGAGAAGCTCGTCTAGCGTCTCAAAAATACGCAGTGATGGAAACTGTTCTTGCGCGGCTTGAGTAGCTGTGGGGGAGATATCGTAGACACCTACGACATGAATGTCATATTTCTTGTAAGCAGGTAGATGCGCGGCGCGTACAATGCTTCCGCAGCCAATAATCCCAACGCCAGGACGATAGTGATCGGGAATATGTGGCATAGACGCCAAGTGCAATTGCACTAAATCCATAGCTGGACCTCCATAGAAGAATGAAAAAACCTGCCTTGACGATACCATATCGAATATGCTACAATCCTCCTGCTTTTGATGGATTTCTTCCTGTATCCTCACCACTTTAGAGATCATAAGAGTATGCAAAAAATTGAGTGCAGTACGCTTGGGCTGGCTGCTGGTCGTCATGAAAGTGGGCCAACAGGGCGTCCGCATCGACACTTTGAGGTTGAACTGACCTTAATTGAGATGGGAAAGCTGGTTTATCTCCTGGGAGGCAAATATGTTACGTTACGCGCAAATCAGGTAGCGGTCTTCTGGGCTGCGTTACCACATCGTATTGTGGAGGTGCAGGAGCATACGGTGCTTCACTGGCTGACGGTTCCTCTGGGTGATGTGCTCCGCTGGCGTTTGCCTGGGACATTGACGCAACTCTTGATGAATGGGCAGGTGGTTATCGATGACACACGGTCCTGTGGGCATTTTGATGCACGCGCTTTTCGGCGTTGGCAAGAGGACCTTTACAGTGCTTCTCCAGAAATCCGCGACATTATCCTCTTGGAAAGTGAAGCCTGTTTGCGTCGCCTTGCACTCTCGCTTGTACAGCAGTGGAATGAGAGTGAAGTTGAAGTAGAGAGGATGGTCAGTGCTTCTAAATACGAATGGCAAAGGGCAGAGCAGGCGGCACACTTTATCACAGAACATTACACACAACCGCTTAGTGTCGGCGACATCGCGCATGTTCTTGGGCTGCATGAGCATTCAGTGATGCGCCTTTTTCAAAAAACCTTTGGTATGAGTATCGTCGAGTATATTACGCAGTATCGTCTGGCTCATGCTCAGCGCATGCTTGCAACCACAGATGCCTCTGTTTTAGAGGTTGCGATTGCCTCTGGCTTCGGCTCCTCCAGCCGTTTCTACGCGGTCTTTACGCAAGCTCTGGGGCATTCGCCCAGAGCTTATCGCCAAGCTCTCTTTGCAACGGCTGACGAGAAAGATCATTAAACACGGGATGCCCTCTTGACGAATCTCAAAACTCATCTCTTAATCTACATCTCATAACGTCGAGCCGTTGATGGAAAACATGAGACAAGTCGTGATCCATTTCATAGAAATACATTGTCTCCAATCTTGTTATTCTTCAAGGAATCCATCTTCCAGGTTGAGCCAGTGTACGTCTTGGGGTGTCAGTTCTAAGTTGAGTGCTTGTAAAGTGGTACGCGTCTCCGAAAGCAAGAGCGGTCCAATCAGTGGAAAGGTCGGAAAAGGCTGGTACAGGACATAGGCTAGGGCGACTGCAAGTGGCAAGACATTACGCTCCTTTGCCAAAGTCTTTACCCGATCCAAGCGACGGAAATTATCCTCGCTGTACCAGCAGCGGACAAAATCGGCGTCCGCACGGTTCTGGGGATTGGCTCTTCCGGTAAAGAAGCCTTGTGCCTGACTAGACCACGGCATCAGCGGCATCTGCTGTGTGGTGAACCAAGCCCGTGAGCGTGCATCTGACGCGGAGAGACAGCCCTCCCACAGAGGTTGAACCATTCGAGCCAGACTCAAGTTGTTACTGACAGCATGAAAACTGCTCATCCCATGCTTCGTTGCCCAGGCATTCGCCTCCTCTATGCGTTCGATTGACCAGTTTGACGCCCCAAACACATGTATGCGCCCGGCATCCTGAAGTTCGTTGAGCGCAGTTATGAACTCGCCCACGGGAATGTCTGGATTATCCCGGTGCAGCATGTAGATATCCACGTAATCAGTTTGCAATCGCATCAAGCTTTCTTCTAACTGCCTGACGAGGGCTTGCGGATTGCAGTCCGGTGTATGTGCGCCTTTATCCAGCAATACCACCTGCTCTCGAATACCACGATTGTGCATCCAGTGTCCGAGCATCTTTTCGCTTGCACCACCACTATAGATATAGGCACTGTCGAAGCATGTTCCCCCCTGTTCAAAGAAATTGTCTAACATCACGGAGGCATACGACCATGAGGAGAGGTGCATTGTGCCCATCACCAGCCGTGAGATCGGTTTCTCGACTCCGGTGATGGAGCCATACTGCATGTGGTGGTCTGGGTATGTCGCCAGAGGACGCTTGTGGACAGGCAGGGTCTGACCAACAGGCTTTTCAGCGTCATAGACAACGCCAAGGGCGGCACGCCAACGATCAAGCGTCTTCATATTCCCCAACGTATCCTCCCAGGTCATCATAGATGCTTGGCGGTCGGCAAGATGTGCCGCAACGGTATCAGCTTCCAGGGTAAACAGATCACGAGTGTTCTCGACCTCAATCCGCTGCACAGTCGTCTCTTGATCCTTTTTGACAAGAATGCTGAGGTCTTCCCCCACACTTGGTAGCCACGGAGACGGGAGTAGAATGGAACCCTGGGAACCCAATATCCGTACCACGTTCTCCCCATTAACCTGCACACCAGTGAAGAGTTGTGCCACGATATCGCCAGGGAAGAGCAGCAATGCACTCGTATATTCGTCAACGTGAGTGAGAGAACCCACGTGACCAACCGCCTCAACCCGCACTGGCTCTGCAAACGCTTGACCAGTAGCAGCACCGGCAATGAGCCGAGCCATCGACGTGCAATAGCCTCCAACATCCAGAATACCCCCACCCCCAAGCTCGTTGTTCAACAGGCGACTTTCTGGATGCTCCCCAGCCTGAAAGCTGAATGAAGCCTGGATGTCACGTACCTGACCAATCACGCCTGCACGGATCAATTCTAGCAGTTTGCTGATCTGTGGATGGAAACGATACATGTATCCTTCCATCAGGAAGACGTCATTGCGCTGTGCCGCCTCGACGACAGCCATAGCCTCGGCATGGTTGAGTCCGATGGGTTTCTCACAGAGTACATGTTTTCCCGCCTCAGCAGCTTTGATAGCCCACTCCGCGTGAAACGAATGAGGAACAGCCACATAGACAGCTTGCACGTTCTGGTCGGTCAGCACGTCCTCGTAACGGCGGTGGCGATGGGGGATATGCCAGGTCTCACCAAAGGTATCTGCGGCAGCCTGTGAGCGGCTCCCAACGGCAACGAGTCTTCCCGTTTGCGACTGTATGACTCCATGAGCAAAGACACCTGCGATGCGTCCCGTACCGATGATACCCCATGAAAGGATTGTACTCATATTTGTCTTTTCCCTATTATCTCACACCTAACAGAATTTCAATCGTCAATTGATCAAGGGTGCTTATAGCCGTAGCCATGCTCGACCCGCACGAATTCGTCGCAGGACCTGCCTCTATCATGGCTTGTGTCACAAAAGCAAGCAGAACACCACTACGACGACGAACAATAACGTAGTGCTTGCCATCCTGCTGGGTGACAGCTATCTTATATGTCCCAGAACTTGCCGCGAGTAGCTTTCAAGCAAGCTTATTCTATCATCTTCTTGTGCCTTTGACCACTATACCATGACCTTCTCATGGAACTATGTCAAACAAATGTTCTATTTTTATGATAAAACGCAACAACGCTCTCCGCCAGTTGTATTACCTGTTCCCGTAACGCATTTGGCTCGACGACCTCAACCTGCGACCCGAATGCTAGCACATAGCCACAGGCTGCTATCTCTGTCTCGAACAGAACGTGAAGCGTTACCCAACCATCTTCATCGGGAGTACTCGTTTGTTCGACACGGACGTAGCGGCCTACGCTATCAATAGAGGGTAGTGCCTCGGTTGTCATACGTAGAATTGTTGGGTAGCGCGGCAGATTGGCGATGAAGTGCGACGACGATTGCTCCCAATGTTGTGCAAGATCGAATGTTTCAGGTCGCACACAGAATTCGTCAAGAATGCGAGCCTCCTGTATGCGCGAGACGCGATAGTTGCGAATGTCACCGTCGATGCCCGCGACGAAGTACCACATGTTGCCCTTCGCCACGAGACCGAGCGGGTTGACTATTCTCTCTACCACGCCATCGCTCTTAGGATAGGTAAAGCACAGTTTGCGCTCTTGCCAGATTGCCTCCTGCAAAATCGGTAGCGTTGGCACCACATCCTTCGTGCCATGCCAACCGGCGCTATCAATATAGATGCGTTGGCGCACATACTCAGCGTCACGTCGTGCTACGGTGGGTAGTGAGGCCAATAACTTAATCAGGGCCGCCTCGGATGCATTTTGTAGACCGAGGTCGGCGAGCAGACGCGTTGGATTGCTTAGAAAGAGTGTCTGCACCTCTGCCTCGTTCAATCCTGTCAGGTTGGTCTGGAACGTTTCAAGTAGCACACATCCGCCGCCGATGCCACGCTCCATCGTTACTGGCACGCCCGCCATGCTCAACGCCTCCATATCTCGATAAATCGTGCGTTCCGATACCTCTAACCGACTTGCAAGTGTGTGTGCTGTCATACGTCGATGCACCTGTAACAACAATAAAATCGAGAGTAACCTGTCCGCTCGCATATTGTTCTCCTCGTTTTTCTCAAGGTATGCTTTACCCTCATATCCTATCATGAAAATATGACAGATGGTGTCAACTAGTTCCTCATTATCACAGGCTTATGGAGCGGTAAGCCATTCAGTTACAACGGAGAACACTATTCTCTTCAGGAAATGACGTTTTTACCAACTCCATTACAGACGCCACGCATCCCCATCTGGGTTGTTGGTGCATGGAAACGTGCCAAATCGTTGCAACGCGCACTACACTATGATGGCATTCTCCCCGCCAAGATGAATGTTGATGGCTCGTTTGCCGACATGACTCCTGCTGATATTGCCGACATGAAACTATATATCACCGCACAGCGTTCCACTGGCGCACTCTTCGATATCGTATTTGAAGGCGAAACTCCTGGCGACAATTCTGAGCAAACTGCTTCGATTGTACGTCCCTATGCTGAAGCAGGGGTTACATGGTGGCTAGAGAGCGTCTGGCGCACACCCGAAACACAAGGCGGAGTTGAGGGGATGCGCCAACGTATTAAGCAGGGGCCACCCATAAAGGCGCGATGACGAACATTCATGAAGAACGATACGTCAAGGGTAGGGACCGATTTATCACGTCCGCAAGCGTGATAAACCACGCTTGCGGACGTGATAAATTGGTCCCTACAGATTCTCTTGTCATGCTACAGAACTTTGTTGTCGTATATAGCCAGTACGACGTTTATCGAAGCGTGAAAGCTTGAAACGCTCGATATTGACAGGTGCCTCTTTCTCCTGTACGAGGCTACCGAGAATTTCGCCCAGTACAAGGCCGAATTTGAAGCCGTGACCAGAGAGACCCGTTGCGACAACGACGCGCGGGTCGCATGGAAGCGTGTCAAGAATGAAATCTTCGTCAGGGGTGACATCGTACATGCATGCGTCAACATGAGTCAGAGGTGCGTGTTTCAACGCGGGTAGGAGATTGTATAGCCTTTCTACCGTCTGCTCGATTAGCGTCTCCTCTATCGGGCAGTTCTGCTCTGGCTCGACTGCTATTCCAAAGTTATGTGAGGCGGCCTTGAACCAACTAAGTCCATTTCTCGTGCTGTGAATTGGAAAACCATATAACTCATCTGCCAGAAATGAGGGAAGTGCGGTAACACTGAAGGTATCAAGAGGCAAATTCGCAAAATATAAGAGATATTGACGCGTCATTTCCACTGGTAGCTGCATCTCGCTAAGTAGCTGATGTATCCACGGGCCGACCGCTAGCACTATACGGTCAGCTATATAGACATCACTTGATTGAAGTGTAATGCGGAGCGGACGATGCGTGTTTCCATAGTCGATATGTTTGACGCGGCTGGCCTCACAAATTTTACCACCAAGATCAAGAATAAGGTCGCGCAAGGTTTGTAGACACTTAGACGCATGTAAAATACCTCCTTGTGCGTTATAGGTATACATATTATATTTATTTATTGCGAACTGGGGGAAACGTTGCTGACACTGCTGTTGTGCAAGGGACGTTATTGGTAGCCCTAGGTTGCGCAGTGTGCGATAGCTGGAAGATGTAAAATTGTCTTCCACGTTCCCAAGCATAAGAATGCCCGTTGGTGTATACAGGACGCGTTGTGAAATATGTTCAAGTACATGCCAGCGTGTAAGACTCTGTTGCACCATACGAGTATAGAAAGAGTCTGCACCATACTCAAAACGCAATAGCCGTGAAACGCCATGCGATGTGGCATGGGGATGATCGACTGATACCTGTTCCAAAATCGTTACACGACAATTTCCTTGTTTAAGAAGAGCATATGCTGTTGAAAGTCCAACAATACCTCCACCTACAATGACGATGTTTTGTTTGTACACTCTCTTCTCTTGCCTCCCATCGTAGTTTTTTCTTTCTTAACACACGCGAGTATAACAGAGCAAAAGCTAATAGTCAAGTATAAGTAGCGTTTACATTAAAAAGAATATACAAATACATTACGCAAATTTGTATTATTTGTTGCAATAATATGTAATGTGCATGTACGATATTCGGGATTAAAAAGGCCGTGCAACGTATAACAAATATTATTACACAAGAGTACGATGTGCGAAATACGTTGTACTCGTCTCGACATTTTATTATTGAGGGATTAAAATAGATGTTGAAATTCAGAGACAGGCGGGCGACCACAAGGGTCGCACCCTACTATACTAAACGCGCTCCGCGCGTTTAGTATAGTAGAGAAGCCCACAAGGGGCTTCGTCCTGCTTGCGGTCTCCCTGAAAGCGTACAGAAGAAGTGTTATGTCAGAAGAACAAAAACGTTATATTCCGCCAACTCATGTGTTACATGGTGAGCCAGCCGTTCCATCCTCAAAATATTACACGTTACGCTACGTGCTTGCTGCTGCGCTTGCAAAAGGCGAGAGCTATATTGCTTTTCCTGCCGAAAGTGACGATAGTGATGCTCTCTTTCGCTGTTGTCAGGCTCTAGGTGCGGCATTTCAATGGTCAGACAGTTCTCGACAACAACTACATATACAAGGTGTTGGGCGTCCTCAGAATGTAAATCCTGTTACTGTAAATGTTGGCAACGCGGGTGCAGTGCTGCGTCTCTTGCTAGGAGTTGGAGCTACACTATCTGAGATAACGTTCGTTACCGATTCTCCACAATCGCTTGGCAAGCGTCCTAATCGTGAATTGTTAGAGGCACTTACCTCGCTTGGTGTTGTCTGCAAGGGAACGGGAACCGAAGGCTATCTGCCGATTACGCTGTACGGTGGCAACCTTCGCGGTGGACATGTCACGATTTCAGGTGCGCGTAGCTCGCAGTATCTCAGCGCACTGCTCTTTCTTGCTCCGCTCATTGGTGAAGCTTTGCATATAGATGTGGTGGATGGCCTAAAATCGCAGCCACTTGTGCGGGCAACGCTAGAGGTAATGCAAGAGGCGGGCATTCACGTTGAGCATGACGCGACGCTGCGTTCGTTTACTATACCAGCAAGACAATCCTATCAACCGCGTACATACGTCATTCCTGGCGATTATCCCTCGGCTGCTGCCCTACTTGCCGCCTGTGCCGTAACGGATTCTCCCACAAGCGAACTGCAACTCACACACCTACGTCAAGGTGATGAGGTAGGAGATGCGCTGCTAGCAGCGTTCCATGCGATGGGGGCTGACTTACACATTCAAGGTGACACCGTGCGTATTTCTGGTGGTCGGCCTCTGCATGGGATCGCAGTAGACGGCGACCCGATGATCGACTGTATTCCTGTGCTGGTCGCTGCCGCCTGCTTTGCCGAAGGCGAGAGCGTGTTCTACAATATCGAGAGCTTACACTATAAAGAGTCTGACCGTATTGACGACCTCTGTGCCGAACTGAACCGTGCCGGTTGTATCGTCACTCCTAAAAGTGACGCCATTATTGTACAGGGACAACCAGAAGGCATCGAGGGCGGCGTCACCGTCAACGGTCATAGCGATCATCGCCTACTCATGGCACTCGCCATCGTTGCCCTTCGCAGTCGTCTTGGCCTCACGCTCACAGGTACCGAACACATTTCCAAAAGCTACCCACACTTCTTTGAGGAGTTGCAACGGCTTGGCGTTAAGGTTTCATAATACACAAAATCGTTATTCGCCGCTGAAAGCGGCGAATAACGATTTTGTGTATTATGAAACCTTGTTACAACTTCAGGCACGCCTCCGCCGCTAGCCAGAAGAGTTTTTCGCGCACAGAGGTATGGGTGGTCCAGTGACGCGAATCCCAATTTTCGCTACTCACATCGTCGCCACCATAGAGCAATTGCGCGAAGATAACACTCCGAAATTGTGCAACTGCGAAAAATGATGCTGCCTCCATGTCCACCGTGATGCATCCCTCAGCACGTCGTCGCTGTACCTTCTTCGCTGTCTCGCGGTACAACCCGTCGGTTGTCCACGTCTTACCCACCACATATTCACAATGATGCGACTTCAACACAGTTTCAAGTGTAGCAACACCTTCGGGACTCGCAGCAACCTCACGCGTTGGCGGTAAATAATGGTAAGAAGTGCCTTCGTCACGAATCGCCGCGTCAGGCACGATGATATGCCCGACTGCTAATGTCCCATCCAGCACACCGGCACCGCCGCAGGCGATAAACTTTGTACAGCCTAGCGCGATAATCTCTTCGAGAAACGCCACGGCAAGTGGCGCACCCACGCCAGGATGAAATACAACGAGTCGTTTGCCCTCGATAGTCACCTCATATACTGGATGCTTGCCAATCTCGCTATTGAGGTGTTTAATGACCCGTGCCTCGTGCCGCTCCACAAGCGTGCTAATCACATCCTGAAAGAAGCATGCAACCGCGTGAGGAGGTACATCCAAAGCTTTGATATGATGCCTCGGTCCATAGATAGCTTCTGTTTCGCCATCAAACTCAAGTATTGGGAAATCTTGTTGCACACATTCCTCCTATTCTAAATAATAGGGTTTCGTCATTCTTGCGACAGTATTTGTGCTTCTCTCTTTACTGCTCGACAAGGTTGTGTGAGAGCGTCCAGAGTTGCTCGGCATGGTCTGGGTTGAGCGCGTAGGGCATGTAGCCTTTGTTGTCTTGCGCTCCTGGCTCAAGTGGGAGAGCTTCGTTGCAATCTGCTAGGTAGAGACCACCGATCCCTTCCAGTTCACGTCCGACGCTAGCCCATACGGTTGTTGATGCACCCTGCTCAGGCGTTTTAAAGAGCGAGATGAGGTTGCCCGCTTCGTCATACCATCCCAGAGCGTGCATCTCCTCGTCCGTCAAATGCTGCTGAAGTCCGGTGCGAATGCTGCCGGGACTCACGGCGTTTGCTGTGATGCCCTGGCTGCTAAAATGACGTGTCAGAGCAACCGCAAGGAGCGCATCGGCAGTTTTAGATTGAGCATAGGCTTCCCACTTCTCATATGGACGATGGCGATACTGGATGTCGTCAAAGTGGATATCCGAGAGCTGATGGACTCTGGATGTGAGTGAGACGATGCGAGCTGGTGCGGCTTTTTGTAGGGCAGGGAGGAGGAGGCGTGTGAGCAGATAGTGACCAAGATAGTTCGTTCCGAACTGTTGCTCGAACCTATCGTCGGTGTAACCCAGTGGCGTTGCCATAATGCCCGCATTATTGATGAGCAAATCTAGCTTTGTCCATCGTGCGAGAAACTGCTCCGCTGCCTGGCGCACAGAGGCGAGTGAGCTAAGATTCAGTGTAAGGATATGTATCTGTGTCTCAGGATATGCCGCTTGTAGAGCCTTCGCTGCACTCTCTCCCTTAGCTCTGTCGCGTACTGCCATAATCACCTCGGCATGTGCGGAAAGCAGGGCGCGAGCCGTCTCGAACCCGATGCCGGAGTTGGCATCTGTGAGAAGTACGGTTTTTCCACTGAGATCATGTCCGGTGACGACTTCAAGTGCTGTGGAGCGAGCACTAAATGATGATGTAATCGGCATAGATGTTCCTTTCATGTAAACAGGAGTATAGGTCGTTGTAAACTATATACGTTGATGATACAATACCCTTCAATGATTACGGGAAAAGCAATGCGTATAGTATAAGCATAGCACAGCAAAAACCCAGGTGAAAGTGAAAGAGAATGCTTATGTATAAATTCAAAGCCTTTGATAGCACACAGTGTGGCGACAGCATGTCCGCCCTTGAAGCAATGGTCAATGCCTGGATGGACGAAGAGCAGCCGCGTGTACGCCACATGTGCCAGACGATGCAGGGCGAACACATCCTACTTAGCTTTGTCTATGAAGATACACACGAACTTGTGCAGCGCGTCGCAACTCAGGCACAAGCACAGACAACCGGCAGCTTTCCCCGTTTTTTTGATGATGAAGTAGTGGGAGAGGAGCGCCCGACCAGTCCGCGCATACCAGCCACACCGCCACCGATGCAACACTAAGTAGTGTAGTGCAAACTTATAAGGATATCTATGCCAACGCCATATCTCGTTTATAGCACTCCCGATGGGGAGATACATGAAGAAACTCGTCTACAAGCCCTCTCGTTTGAAGGTCGTCCATTAGAGGCCGCCGATCTCATACCCGCCCCTGATGGTGTGACATTTTCGATGATGCCGGAGCGTCTCGCCGTTGGTCAGAAGCGCAACGGAGAACGGCAGGTGCTACCCTCCACGCGCGGCTGGGCATTAGCCGCCTTGCTCCCGATTGGCTATACACGAACTTTACTACCTGCTTACGAAAAAGTTTCAGGGACCGAGCCACTACCCTTCTTTGGGTATAGTGCTGTTGCAGGCATGAATGGACGCCTCTATCTCGCCGCAGTCAAGACCGATGACCCGCACAAATGGCATCCGCGCTCGTTTCCACGCCAGAAACTAGAGAAACTGGTACGTGCAAAGCAGGACGCATATCCCAATAACCGCGTTATCACGCAACATGCTCATTGCGCCCTCGACTACTCCTGTCCCACCGCTAGCAACCTGTTTTTCGGACGTTGGGAGATGGCGATTGCTGTATCTCCTGGTTGCAATTCTCGTTGTATCGGCTGCATCTCAAAGCAAGAGGAGGATGAGGGGCTTATCTCACCACAGGATCGTTTAACCTTTATCCCAACCGTCGATGAAATTGTCGAAGTCGCTGTACCGCATCTGGAAAGTGCTGAAGACGCGATTGTCAGCTTCGGACAGGGCTGTGAGGGTGAGCCGCTCATACAGTGGAGACGTATCGAGCAGGCTATCAAGGTCATTCGCCAACGTACCGATAAGGGTGTTATCAACATCAACTCGAACTCTAGCAATCCACGCTGGCTGCAACGGCTCTACGACGCTGGCCTCGACACAATTCGTACCAGCACCATCTCAGGGCATCCCGAAACCTATACCGCCTACTACCGACCCATTGGCTACACCTTTGAGGATGTCAAAGAATCACTCAAACGTGCCAGCGACAACGGCCTCTATAGCTCCATCAACCTGCTCTGCTTCCCTGGCATCATCGACCGTGAGCGCGAAATCGAGGCACTCATCACTTTGGTCAAAGACACCAACCTCAAACTTATCCAGCTACGCAACCTCAACATCGACCCCGAAGTATTGCTGCCACGTATGCCTGCCCTCGACACAATGGGTAAGGCACTCGGCATGCGTACACTGATCGAGACGCTCAAACGCGAAGTGCCCGATGTGGAGATTGGCAACTTCTCGCGCCCGATACAACGGGTACGTGGGGTGGAGATAGGGTAAGGAGTTTTTATGTCCATACGAAAAGCTCAAAGCAACGATATTCCGAGAATTGCCGAGCTAGCAGCGCAACGGCGAGTGCAGTATCAGCACTATCAACCACAATTCTGGCGCGTAGCTGAGCATGCACAAGAAAAGCATTCGCGCTATTTGAACAAACTGCTCGACCGCACGGATGTAACCATGCTCGTGCATGAGGAGAGTACTGGAGCGATTGATGGTTTTATCATCGCCGATTTTGTACCAGCACCACCTGTTTACAATCCTGGCGGACCGACGTGTAGAGTTGACGACTTTTGCGTTTCATCAGACGATCTTTGGGCAAGCACAGGTTTAGAGTTGCTCAATGAAGTACTCAGAAAAGCGAAAGAGCAAGGAGCAGCTCAAAGTGTTGTTGTTTGCGGTCATCTTGATCAGCCTAAGCGCACTATGCTTGACCAGATGGGCTACAGCATCGCATCAGAGTGGTATGTACATAATCTCTAACTGGTTAATCACACCCGCATCCCCGTCTCTCTCAGCATCCTCCGTGCTGCGGTAGCGACGGGATCGACTCCCAATAGTCCTAGACAATCGCGCACGGAGCAACCTTCGGGTGTGCCGAGCAAGTGCCCTGTGTAGAAGCAGGGCATACATGGTAGGTCTAAGCGTACTACTGTTGCTCGTTTGCTGTTGGATGTACCTGTGTATGGTCCCCATGCCTTAGAATTGGAGAGGCCGAAGATGGCAACCGTTGGCGTGTTGACCGCAACGGCGAGATGCATGAGGCCAGCATCGTTGCCGACAAAGAGGTCGGCTAGTTCGAGTACGGCGGTTGTGACTTTGATATTGCCTTTACCCGCAAAGCTTCGTACTGGCATCGCGGACTGCATCATGCCCATGATGTCTTGATGTAGCTGCGCCTCCTCTGGCCCTCCGACGAGCAATACCTGTCCGCCGACACTTGAATAGAGCGTATCCGCAAGTTGTGCGAAGCGTTCGGGTGCCCAACGTCTCGCTGTGCTAAAACCACCACTACCGGGATGCATGGCGATAATTGGTTGCGCCGTTTCGACGACAGAGGTGTTATCGTAGACCAATCGCCATGCCGTGCGTCGCTCCTCATCACTCAATGGCACAAATGTTTTTCTGTTTCGTATAGCCGAACCCAGTAGTTCTACCAATGTAAGGTTATACTCAGCCTCATGTAGCACGCCAAACCCAGCGTCCTTGACCTTCGCATTCAGAAACCAGCCGTGCCCATTGTCCAAACCAACACGCCATTTGGCACCTGTTGCAAAGGTGAGTGCCTCATATTTCAGGCGACCAAAAGGCAACGTCAGGTGATGCATCAATATCACAGCGTCATAATTTTTATCGCGCAACTCCTGATACAGTGGTGTGAGTTGCGATAACAGTTTTGGGTTTTTTACTATCTGGCGTGGCGAGTCAAACAGGTATTTGTCAAGCACGAGAATATCGTTGACGACATTCCAGCCATCTAGCAAGCCAGCAGAGGCGGGCGTCACCAGCAAGTCTATCGTCGCCTGTGGATAGGCGTCGCGTAAAGCTTGTAGGGCGGGTGTTGCCAGGAGTAGATCGCCGATGCCTGCGAGCTTGACGACGAGAATACGTGCATCTGGTTGTAGTGTAATAGGCTTTTGCATAGTAAGTAACCGCTTCTCTACCATTATTCTTGTGTAGGCCACCATCTGTAATAACGAGCGTTGCCCATCTCTTGGAAACCAAGAGAGCGGTACATGTTCATGCCCATCTCTGATGGTGCCAGAATTGCGATTCTATAGCCGAGAGAACGTGCCTCGTGCATCACATGTAGCGTCAGAGTCGCTCCTACCCCCTGTCTACGAGCCTCTGGCAGCGTCGCAACACCGTAGATGCCCGCGACTCCTGCATGAAGGAGCAACGATGCAATGCCTACAGGTGAATTACCGAGCCATGCCAGATAATGATGCCAGGGTTTCCCTCGCCCGAAGCCATTGCCGACATAGCATTCATAGTAGTTTTGCGCCGTTTCCGCTGAGCTTTCAAAGCCAATTTTCGAGATGCCATTATGAATTTTGAGCGTCTCCGCGTCCTCTACCTCTTTGGTAACAAGGTCTGCTGGCTTGGAAATGTTCTCATTTATCTGTTGCAGGTCTATCGCCATATTGCTATCGCCGCCAACTCTTGTAAATCCACGAGCTTCAAGTGCTGTTGCCAGTTGTGCTGGTTGTGAGATTGGGCTGATTACCCACGCCACAGAAACGTTACGCGGCGAAAAATACGCAAGTACCTCGCTGATTTTCGCGTTTACATACTCGTCGGTATTTTGCGCCAGATGTGTATAGGTGACATCGTTGAGATGAGGACGACCAGTATAAAACCAACCCAACTCGGCGTCTTCGCGGACCTCTCCTCCTGGCAAGACACGACCAAAGCACATCATCTCCTCTGTGAAATTAGCCTCCATTGCTCTCATCATCGCTGGTGTGCCCAATTCCTGTATGATTGTATCCAACGAATATGCCTCCTTAATGGTAGGGACCAATTTATCGCGTCCAACGGCGCAATTCATTGCGCGAAATCCTTTTTATGTATGTTTAGTAGTTTTGATAAATGACTCGCGCGGTAAACCACGCTTTGGACGCGATACATTGGTCCCTACCAGTTTCTCCATCACCACTTCATATACTTGGGTTGGTGTGATATCCTTCATGCATTGTGTCGTGTGAAAACGGCAATCAGCTGGTCCTTTTGCATTGTAACATGGACTGCACCAGATAGCACTACGCATAATGGTGGCTGTGGGACTAATCGGACCACTTAGTGCTGGATCGGTTGGACCGTGAATTGCAATGAGCGGCGTACCGACAGCCGCTGCGATATGCATAGGACCACTATCCCCAGTGATGAGCAGGTTCGCATGTTTGTAGAGAGCGGCAAGCTGCGTTAAGCTCGTTTTACCCGCGAGATTGATAGGCTGTTCACGCATGCACTGTATCACTTCCATGATGAGCGGCATATCATCAGGTGCGCCAGTTAGCACTACCTGTATCCTATCTTCGCGTATCAAACGGTCTATCAAGGTAGCCCAGTAGGGGACAGGCCAGCGTTTGGCGTAACCGTTATTAGAACTCACATGACACGCGATAAGCGGTCTATTAGTCTGCATGCCTTCGTTTTGTAGTAGTTGCTCAACTTGTTGCACTACATTAGGATCAACTGCGAGATGTGGTATGCGATCCTCTGGTGTAGTTGTTGCACCAGCAGCTTGGGCTAATTCAAGGCAGTAGTCAACTTCATGCTTGGAGTCGTTGCTATCCCAGTGTCGCCCTGTAACGCTATCGGTGAGAAAGCCGGGATAGTTCTCATGCGAGAAGCCGAGACGACGCTGTGCGCCACTAAGTAGTATCAGTGCCGAAGCCCACTCGCCAAACAGGTTGATTGCTATATCATAGTGGTGAGCATGCAAACGTCGCCACAACACAAACAGATTTCGCCAGTTACGCCATTGTAGCAACGCTTTCGGACGACGCCATATATTGGGGTCATAGGCTATAACCTGTGCGATATCGGGGTCGCTTGCCACTACCTTTGCGCTTGATGGTACCGCTAGCAGGTCAATCTCCGCCTCTGGATACGTTCGCTTGAGTACTCGTATCGCTGGAAGCGACATTACCAGATCGCCAATCAAATCAACGCGAATAATTAGGATACGTTTAGGGAAGAACGTCGTAGGCGTTAAAGGTTGTCTCTTTTGGCCTCGGTTCCCCATCTGAAGAACTGCTCCCAATAGGCTCATAAGTCCATAGATGCCGAGACGTAACAAACGCTTGCTTGTGCGCACAACAACATTGCGTAGTGTCCGTTTTGAATTGGGACGCAATGGATAACCATATTCATCTAATAACGGTAGTGCTTTACTCATAGTATTTGGTTCTCTATATCTTATATAATCTTTTGTTGTTGTAGAAGTGGAGCATAAGCCTCCTGAACCTGCTTCTCTGAAACGAGGCGCACACAGGGATGGGCGGCTAGCTCGTCTGGTCGGAAGTCCAATCTGCCACAGGGAATAAACGGACACGTTGGGCAACGATGAGTTGAGGCAATCACAACGTGTTGTTGTGTTGCTCCCCAAGGACCGAAAATATGTGTGTCGGTTGGTCCGAAGATTTGCAGCGTCGGCGTTCCCTGCGCTACAGCGAGGTGTAGTGGACCGTTATCAACACCGAAGACAAGCGATGCGCGTTTGAGCAAGGCTGCCAGTTGCCCAACTGTTGCGTCTGTTACGATCAATGGCGGCGTTATCATGTTCTGTGCAATCTCTTCCAGCATAGGTTGTTCGCCGGGACTTCCTGTCAGTACAACATGCATTCCGTGCGTCGTTAGCAACGGTTTGGCAATCCGTGCCCAACCCTCTACACGCCACAACTTGACTGCTGCACCTGTACCCGCGTGAATGACTGCTACCTTTGCTTTACTGTCTATGTCAGCATTGCGTAAGCGTTGCTCTGCCCATTCTTGTTCGGCTTCGGTAGGCACAAATACGAGTGGGTAGTGTTCGGGTGTAAGCGGCTCCTCTAATGATGTATAGCCTAGTGTACGAAGGCCGACACTTACGAGGCGTAGACTAGAAACTGTAGCATGTTCGGGGATATGAAATGGCTCTGCATGTGTGAGAAATGGCGTTGCGGGGAAAATAGCGTAGCCGACGCGACGCGGTATAGCCGCTAGATAGATAAGTGCCGCTCCCCACCAGAAGTCAGGGCGCAGATTGATGGCGAGATCGTAGTTCCCGTACCGCAACTGTTGTGCTGTGCGAAACAGTTGCATGTATGGCTCTAACGATCCCTGTGCGGCACGTCGAAAGCCTGGAAATGGGCAGGTGAGAAGTTGATCGAGTGCTGGGTGACGTGCTACCACCTCGCTTGACCACGCGCCTACCATCATCGTGATGTGCGCGTTCGGTGCGTGTTGCCTGAGTGCGTTCAGCACAGGCGTTGTCAAAACCAGATCGCCGAGGTGGTCGGGACGTATCAACAAAATGCGTGGAGGCGTACCGACAGCTTTGCGAGTAGCGCGACGTGCGGCGGATATACCATATAGCCGTACAAATAATAGTATCAGTGTACGAAGAAGGCGTTTCATGGTTGTGAAACCTCTTCGCTTAGTGTTGTTGGAAGAAGGCGTTGTACAGCGTCCCACACCTCATCGACGGTTACAGACGACATACAGCCATCGTTGGCGTGCATCTTGCCCAGAAAAAAGCATGGTTTGCCGATAGTGTTGCGCCACAAGGCAATATGGCTTGGATCATCCAGCGGATATGGTCCGTATTCCTGTGGGCTGGTTGGTCCGAAAATAGCAACTACAGGAATGCCAACCGCAGCAGCGAGATGCATTGGGCTGCTATCGTTGCCAATAAAGAGGGCGCAGCGTTCCAATAGTGCCGCCGAACCACCAAAGTCTGTCTTCCCTGCTAAATTGAGAACGCTTCTCTCTGGCACGTCGAGACCATCGAGCAGCGTTGCATTCAGGGCTATGTCGTCGGCACCGCCAATCAGTACAACCTGTGCGTTGCGCTCGTGAACGAGGCGACGCACAATCTCTCGATACTGGTTCATAGGCCAGCGTTTCACGGTTAGCTCCATGCCTGGATTACTGCCACCGCCAATAAATACCGCGATGGGCAAGCGAGTGCCATCAGGTGAGAAGAGTATGTCGCGTCGCTCTTGCTCCGTCGGCACAAAATGCATATGTGGGTACTCTACTGGAAGCTTGAGTGTACGAGCCAGGTTAAGATAAATATCGGCCTGATGCTGTAGATGTTCAGGAGATGAAGAAACACGAGTACGGTCCGTCAATGCAAAGCCACGTCCGAGGCTATTCGGTCCCACACGACGGGGAACGCCAGCGAGAAATGGTAGTAGGGTGAGCATTGGTGAACGATCTAGCACAAATGCCAGATCAAAATGTCTTTCTCTCAGTTGGCGAGCAAGCGCAAAATACTCTCGCAGAGTATAGCGACCAGGAATGCCAACTGTGCCACAATCTATTACATTCGAGACAGCAGGAGAATGTTCCGCGATAACCTTTGACCATGTGCCCACGACATAGGTGATAGGGGCATCAGGATAGGCACGTTGAATAACCTCTAGCAAAGGCGTGGTCATAATTACATCGCCGAGGCAACACGGCTTGATAAGCACAATTGAGCGTGGAGAATTCCAGGCGCGACACACAAAGGGACGCTGGATAACGTCTAGGAGCGCGAATGGAATCCGTAGCAGTAAGCACAGGACTGTAATAATATCTTGACGCAGAGCTATAATCCCCCGTCTTTTTCTTGTGCCGAATTCTCGTCATCGTTCGCGCGGACCGTCGGCTGCCCCTCGCTATCCAGCACCGTTTTCTCAAGGGATATGAGATTTATGGCATCATCGCCACCACTTCGTACCGTTGGTTGATAGACGGTATCAGTACCAACAGGAGTGCCACAATTGTGACAGAATGCGTTGCCAGGAATAAGCACAGCGAAACAAGCAGTGCAGTGCTTGAGTTCGCTCATCTCTGGCGGTGGTATCTCGGCTCGTATCGTCTCATTTGAAATGATGGTAAGAGGTTCAACGCCAGGAGGTGGAGGAGGAACAAGCGATGGTTGTGAACTATCATAGGGCTGGTATGTTGGTTGTGTATAGGCAATTGTTGCTGTACCCGAATTATTCTGGCTCTGCTGCATTTGCTTTAGCTCACTCTGAACCTGCATAAATTGCTGTTGTGCGTTGCTCAGTTCCTGGCATAGAATGAGAAGTTCGCTTTGCGTCAATTGCCCGTTTTTGAACAACTCCATTGCTTTTACGGTGATTGCTCCTTGTTGAGCCTCTATCTGTTTTGTTAGACTATCAAGAGTTGCGCGAAGGCGTTGTGCTTTTGCGATACGTGTGGCCTCTTGCGTCGCTTTCTCCAGGCCACGCTGCACAGAGTCCCAGATGTTCATGACTTTTTTCCTCTAACCTACCTATGCTCTATTTCGGTTTCTATTATAGCAGAGCAAAATTGTGAAGTCGAGTATAGAAGGAAGAAGGACAGTGATTTAGAAGTCATTTAGCAGCATGACAGGGCAGGCCCGGTGGTGCGGCTTATTTACGTGTAAATAAATGTTAAAAAAGTT
>CAXUHG010000019.1:0-36660 GCA_964250805.1 uncultured Ktedonobacteraceae bacterium
GCTCGCGCCTTTCCCCCCAACAACCATGAGTTTTGTTTTGTCAATATCCTGAAAATCAAGCACATAGGAACTCATACGTTTCCCTCCTTTGGCAATTCTTTCTTTAGTGGCTTCGCTTCCGCCTGAGTATAGGGGAAAGAACGCAAAAAAAAATCGTCCAAAAAGACAGTGTGCTAGTAGACAGGAGGTGATACAATAAAAGTGGGAAAGAACAGGCTCGTTTTTGAGATCAAAAGACCAAAACCAAGGTGTTGACGCATTTCCTCGCTATGTTGACGCAATTCTCCACCAGATTCAGATGTGAAACAATGAACGTTGGTTCGTAGGGACCACGTTTACGGCGTCCGTGTGCGATTTATCGCCTATAATCCTTTTGTTGTGGCAGCTTATAGCCGATAAATCGGGTCCCTACGAAAAACGAGAAACAGTCGGATCAACACTACAATTTTACGACGCCCACTATACGCCCATTCACGATAGGAACACCTTGCTTCTGGCGTGGGAACGTCTTCAGTTCGCTTGCTTTGAACACGTTTACTTGATCGCCGCGTTCACCTGACCAGATAAGCAGAAGATTATCGTCTTCTCGCAATAGCATGGTTAGTAAGAGGCGGTCTTTCTCAAGTAGTTCTGTAGTTGAGACGCCAGCGGTGGCACGGCCTTTCGCAGGGAATTGACTGATAGGCACTTTCTTGACAAAGCTGTTCTCGGTAGCCACCAACAGACTCGTCAGTCCCTCCGCCATCGCTTGTTCGTTTTCCAAGTATGCAACACTTACGACGGATGATTTGGGGGCAAGCGTTATTGCTGCGACTCCCTGTCCGCTTCGTCCTTGCGCTCGTACACTCTCTTCGGAGAAACGCAACGTCTGGGCGTTGTCGGTTGAGACGAGAAATTCGCCCTGTCCCTGTGAGATAAGCGCAACGACAATGCTATCCCCGTCGGTAAGTTTCATGTCTTGCAGACCATCGACATCCGCTGTTTTGTATTCGCTCAATGGTGAACGCTTGACCTTACCCAGCTTGCTGAACGTCACGAGGTAACGATCTTCTGTGTACGCTTCAACAGGCAAAATCATTACTATCTCTTCGCCTGCTTGCAGTTCGAGCATCTTGCGTATCGGCTCACCCTTCGCGGAACGGGTTCCCATTGGAATCCGATGTGTCGCAATCTGAAACACACGCCCTGTCGAGGAGACGCACAAGAGATAGTCTTGCGATGTTGTGGCGATAATTTGGCGTAACTGCTCGTCGCCACGAACGGGCGTGTAAGTGGCATTTGCGCCTTTTCCTTTGAGCGCAAAAGTGTCAGCAGGAAGGGCTTTCAAGGCTCCTGAACGTGTGACTGCGATGGTAAGTGGCTCGCGTTGATGCAGACTCGCAACCACTTCGACGGGTGCAGACGCAACGCCTTTTACGTCGATGACGGTACGTCGCTCATCGCCGAATTGCTTAATAAGTTGCTGCATCTCTTTTTTGAGCGATGCAACCAACAACTTACGGTCTCCCAGCAACTGCTCTAGCTCTTGAATACGCGCCTGTAGTTCGGTCTGCTCTTTGGCGTATTTATCAGCATCCAACCGCGTCACCTGCGCTAGCGTCATCGACGCGATAACATCCGATTGAATGGCTGTTAGCTTATACTTTTTCTCGATTTGTGTACGTGCAGCGTTACGGTCTTCCGCGTTTTGAAATATCTTCACGACCTCTGCAGCATGGGCGGCACCAATAATCAAGCCCTCGACGACATGCAGGCGTTCTCGTGCCTTGCGTAGATCGAATTGCGCCCGCCGTGTCAGCACGTCTAATTGGTGGGTGTTCCAGTAGTTGAGCAGCTCGATCATACCCACCTGTTTCGGTTGACGTGCGGCTTGCATCGGCTCACCGAACAGAAAGACCATCTGAAAAGAGAGTGCGATCTGCAGGTCTGTTTCAGAAAACAGTTGCGACAGCGTTTGCGCGGCATCGGCATCGCGGCGCAAGTCCAGCACGATACGCATACCTTTTTCGGTGTCGCTTTCATCGCGCACATCTGGCATCAGCCCTTCGAGCTTGCGTGCATTGATGGCTTTAACAATCGAGGCTTTAATTTTGTCGCGTCCGATTGGAGGTATCTGCGTGATGATGAGCGACCGATTGCGCGGCGTCTCTTCCAGGCGTACCTCGGCTCGCACGATGATACGCCCTTTACCAGTGGTGAAGTAATCTTTGATACCATCAATACCAATCACACGTCCACCCTGACAAAAATCTGGCCCCTTCACATACGTCATAAACTGCTCGACATCCATATCTGGTCGATCAAGCAGTGCAATACAAGCGCGTACTATCTCGCTCATATTGTGTGGCGGAATGTTGGTGGAGAGACCAACCGCGATACCACTGGATGGATTGACGACAGGCGGAATACGCCCTGGCAGATAATCAGGCTCGACCACTTTAGGGTCTTGTTTGTAAGTTGGGTGTACCGGAACCGTCTCGCGCTCCATATCCGCCATCATCGCCTCAGCCAATGGTGAGAGACGCATTTCAGTGTAGCGATAGGCGGCGGGTGCGTCTCCGTCTTCGCTACCCATGTTGCCCTGTCCCTCAATTAAGGGATAGCGTAGCGTGAAAGGTTGAGCCATTCGCACGGCGGCGTCATAGACAGAGGTATCGCCGTGTGGATGATAGTTGCCGAGAATCAGGCCAACCACCTCGGCACTCTTAACCGTCGAACGCGTAGAAAGATAGCGTGCCTCACGCATACCGGCAAGGATACGGCGTTGCACAGGTTTCAAGCCATCACGAGCATCGGGCAGGGCACGGTCTGTGACAACGGAGAGACCATAGGTCGCAAACGCCTGCGACATAATAACTGAAAAATCTTCTTCACGAATAACCCCGACTTCGGGCGTGTTACCATTACCATTACCATTATTGAGAGTATTTTCTACGCGTCCACGAGCCATTGTTTATATATCCAATTCTTTAATTTTACGTGCGTGATCCGCCAGGAAGGTACGTCGTACCTCTGCGTTCTTATCTTCCATCAGTTCCATTACCAGTTTTGCCGCAAGCACACCATCTTCCATCGTCACCCGTTTGAGTGTGCGACGTGCGGGATCGAAGGTGGTATCGCGTAGCTCTTTCGGGTTCATCTCACCCAGACCTTTGAAGCGTTTGAACTCCAAATTTTGTGCATCGGGACGACTATTCACAAATTGCATTCGGGCCTCGTCATCGAGCAACCAGACAACCTTTCCCTTGTACTTCACTGAGTATAGAGGTGGACAGGCAATATACACATGTCCGCGCTCAATCAGATCGCTGAACTCCTGGTGAAACAGCGTGAGCAGGAGGCATTGAATGTGCAGGCCGTCCACGTCGGCATCGGTCGCGATAATCACACGGCTGAACTTGAGACGACTGACATCAAAAGTGCCGCGTGTGCCGGTTCCCAGTACGTTGATGATGGTGCGAATCTCTTCATTCTCGACGATACGTTCAAGGTCGGCCTTCGCCACGTTGAGCGGCTTGCCTTTGAGTTTCAGCACGGCCTGGAACTCTGAGAAGCGTCCCTGACCAGCACTACCACCTGCCGAATCACCCTCAACGATGAACAGTTCCGAGCGGCTAGGATCAGACGAATTACATTTCAGGAACTTTTTCGAGAGCGTGGTATCAATCAACTCACCATTCTTTTTGTTGCCAGCACGCGCCAGTTCTTCGACCAACTGCGCCTCATTGCGTGCTTTCTGCATCTGCTGAATCTTCTTGAGCCACTCTTTACCAACCGTCGTGTTGCCCTCAAACCAGTCTTTCAATCCCTCATCAACGACGGAGCGCACAATACCCTCAACCGGAGCATTGTTCAAACGGTCCTTTGTCTGCCCCTGGAATTGTGGGTCTTTCAGCTTGACCGAGATTACAACGTTAAGTCCCTGCTGAATGACCTCTGGCTTGAAGCCATCTTTGTCGCGGTTTTTGATTACGCCTAATTTGATGGCATAGTCATTGACCACCTTTGTCAAAGCAGCTTTGAAGCCCGTCTCGTGTACACCACCATCGCGTGTACGTACCGCATTTGCGTAGCTATACATAGAGATTTTGTAGCCCGTCGTCGGTTGCAGCGCGACCTCTACCTGTACGCTATCCTTCTCTTTCGCAATACCAATTACATTCTTTGATAGCGGCACACTAGTACCGGTGGTAGCGAGGTCGCGCACATAATCTGGTAGACCATCACGAGAATAAAAGGTGCGGCTAATCTGCTCACCTGCGGTCTCATCCCACGCTTCAAGATAAAAGGAGACGCCACGATTCAGGTATGCGGAGGCGTTGAGACGACTTTCTACCGCGTCAAGCGCATAGTAGGCATCGACATCAAACACAGAGTTATCGTACAGCCAGCGTAATTGAGTACCATGTAGCTTTGGATCACAACGTACCACATGATGCGGCATGGCAACGCCACGACTGAATGTTTGCGTAAACTTCTGTCCATCTTTCCAGATGGTGAGTTCTAATTTTTCGGAGAGCGCGTTGATAACGGTCGAACCGACGCCATGCAGACCACCAGCCGTTTTGTAGGCACCTTCAGCGAACTTACCACCCGAATGCGGAACCGTGAGAATGACGGTCGCGGCGGGCAGGTAATCCCCTTGATACAACATCAAATCAAAGGGCATACCACGCCCTTCGTCGCGCACCGTCACCCAGCCTGCTTTGTCGATGCTCACCCAGATTTGCTTACCATAGCCAGCCACCGCCTCGTCAACGGCGTTATCCAGTGCCTCCCAGATCAGATGTACCAGCCCAGAAGTAGATGTTGACCCTATATACATGCCTGGACGATGCCGAATCGCGGCAATGCCCTCCAGGACTTGAATGTCTGCGGCAGAATATGCAGTAGTATTTTTCTTGTTGCGCCCTGATCCCTTTGTCTCTTTGAGCAAAGTTGCTAGCTCAACATTACTATCGGTTTGCTCAGATGAGAACAGTGAGACTTGCCCCACATCGTCTTGGGTGCGAGGGGAAACTTTGGAGGAGCGAGACATCTACCGAGTACCTCATTTCAAAATGCTTTCTTTGCTTTTTCAAAGGATACAGTGTTAAGCATTGAAAGTCAAGATAAATTTAGACCAAAAGTTCTATGATAAAAAAGAACAAAGCATACACCACTACAAACAACCACTCTTGCGTTTCTATTCTCGTTACGAACAGCCATAACGGAAGTAACAGTTTTCCGTTTTTCTCCGCTCTACATGTAACGAATGTACCAAACAAATTTCGTGATATTCTCGCGTGGCTAGGTGGCTGAAGTATAATAGGAAGCGTGGATGAGAGAAAATCATTACCATCATTACCGAAAACTGGTATATAACTGATAAGGAGTCACCGTGTCAATCGACCTATCACGCGCTTTCTTCGATCTTCAACTCCACTTTGCCGATCATGTTGCTCATGTAAGTGATTTGAACTTCGAGGAAGCACTTCTCTCCTTTACCAATATCTACTTGCAGTGCATAGATCGGTCGTTTGATCCTGCTTACCCTACCTTGCTCACCTATTTGGAGGGGTTGCGCCAAACATCAAACAAAGCTCTCTGGACCGCCTCTTTTTATGAAAGCCAAAGAAAGCCTACTTCTCCATCAGCCTATGGATGCTTTCGGTACACCTACATGGCTGATGAACAGACAGTTCGCCTTCATTTTTCTAATGTTGATTCCTCTGGCTATGGGCCACTAAGCAGACAGCGCATCACGGTTCGGTTACAAGAACTCAAGTCCCTCTTTACTAATGTCAAGAAGCAGTATCCAGAAGCTCAAAGAGTCCAAGGAGCGTCATGGCTCTACAACATTGATGCGTACAAACGATTGTTCCCTTCTCAATATACTCACGAGAACGAAATGGGAAAAAGAGACGAGGAGTTCCAATATCTTGCGCTTTGGGGGCAATTCCTGCAGCGAGATGGACAAGTCCGAGAGCCACAAGCGCACTCGTTCCTGTCTTGCTGTAGTCTGCAACAGACCCTAGAAGGTCTCGTGCGCTGTTTTCCCTATCAAGTTTTAGCACCTACATGTTCCATCGCTTCATTTTACGAGTTCTATGAAGGTCTCACCCTTCCTCCTCACCTTCCATACGTCGAGGAGGAAGTAGAGCATTTGATGAATAATGTTATTCAGATGAGAGTTCCCAACGTTCAGGGGAACGCCAGAGGCTAGAAAGAATTAGTTCGCGGATGAAGAGCAATTCTTTGGGGAGTCTATCATAGAGTCGCATAAACAGTTCTTCATGGGCTAACAGTTCGCGTTGCCATGCGGAACGATTCACCGACATCAGTTCGTGAAACTGTTCGCGTGTGAAGTCTTCCAAACCACTCCAATCCAGGTCTTCATAGCGTGGCATCCAGCCTATCGGACTCTCGATGCTCACTGCACGTCCCTGTGCCCGCTCGACAATCCATTTGAGGATACGCATGTTCTCACCAAAACCGGGCCAGAGGAAGTTGCCTTCCGCATCGCGGCGAAACCAGTTGACGCTGAATATGCGCGGTGGATTGGGCAGATGTCGCCCAAAATTGAGCCAGTGATTGAAGTAATCCGCCATGTGATAACCGACGAACGGCAGCATGGCGAATGGGTCACGACGCACTTGCCCCACATTACCAGCGGCAGCGGCTGTCATCTCCGATCCCATTGTGGCAGCAGCATACACTCCATAGACCCAGTTGAACGATTGATATACCAGCGGTACAGCATCTGAACGGCGTCCACCAAAGATGAATGCTGAAATGGGAACGCCCTGTGGATCGTTAATCGCGGGATCAACTACAGGGCACTGACTAATAGGCGCGGTGAACCGTGCGTTGGGATGTGCTGCCTTATGTTCACTTTCAGGAGTCCAGTCCCGACCTCGCCAATCAATAAGATGTGCTGGTGGCGTCTTAGTCATTCCTTCCCACCACACGTCGCCATCGTCGGTGAGGGCAACGTTGGTAAAAATAGTGTTAGCATGCATCGACGCCATCGCGTTCGGGTTTGAGTGTTCGCTTGTACCAGGAGCAACGCCAAAGAAACCTGCTTCCGGGTTGATCGCATTCAGCTTGCCATCCCCCCCTAGCTTGATCCACGCGATATCATCACCGATAGTCGTCACTTTCCAACCTTCTTGCTGTAATGGCTCCGGCGGAATCAGCATTGCAAAGTTGGTCTTGCCACATGCGCTAGGGAAGGCAGCAGCTACATAAGTTTTTTCTCCCTGTGGATTCTCGACACCAAGAATCAGCATATGTTCGGCAAGCCAGCCATCATCGCGGGCAATGACCGAGGCAATACGAAGCGCGAAACACTTCTTGCCAAGTAGAGCATTGCCTCCGTAACCAGAGCCGTAGGACCAGATGGAGCGTTCTTCGGGGAAATGCACTATATATTTTGTCTTGTTTCCAGGCCACGGCACGTCCCGTTGTCCCGGCTTCAGTGGCATCCCAACGGAATGCATGCATGGAATAAAATCGCTATCTTCCTCTAAGATATCATACACATCCTGCCCCATGCGGGTCATGATACGCATACTCACGACAACATAGGGTGAGTCTGTGAGTTCGACGCCTATATGCGCAATAGGCGAGCCGATTGGTCCCATGCTAAACGGCACAACATACATCGTGCGCCCTTGCATACAGCCGTCAAACAAACCGCGCAATGTCTCTTTCATCTCTCTCGGATGAACCCAGTTGTTGGTTGGTCCAGCATCCATTTTACTGAGCGAACAGATAAAGGTGCGGTCTTCGAGGCGAGCAACATCGCTTGGGTCAGAGCGTGCAAGAAAACTATTCGGGCGTTTCTCAGGATTGAGACGAATAAAGGTGCCCGTCTCCACCATCTGCTCACACAAGCCAGCATACTCCTCCTGCGAACCATCACACCAATATACGGAATCAGGCCGACACAACGCGGTCATCTCTTCGACCCACGCACGCAGCTTTGCGTTGCGAACAACGTTCAGTATCTCCATCAGTACCTCCGAGGGATTATATCTTTTGAACACATAAACATATTATAGTACATGTTCCTCTACATCTTGGAGGCGTAATTCTTCTAACGGGGTTTCAGCACATAACCACCAACCTCATAGCCGCGTCCTGGGCGTCCGTTCTCTGGTAGGTCGGTGATCCATTCCCACTGTCTTTCTGCGACGACTTCAAACGTATCGCTTATGAGATCAAAAAAGGCGTGCGGGACCAAAGGCACTACACGACGATGGGCGGCATCGTGATCAGTACCATAGACGTTGAAGACGAAGCCACGCAGGTCGCTGAGCAGCACAGCGCAGCCCCCACTATCGAGTAAGTCGCGTATGAGGTGTAAGTGAGCATTGATGACCCGAATCCGAAAGGCTTGTGCAGCCTCCTGATAGCGGCGGTGTCGTTCTTGCTCGCCAAGTAGTTTGGGAGCGGTATGCTTGACGGTATCAAGTAAATCAAGAATTGGATAACTGAACAATTGCGATAGCACGAGTGAACTTACTACGAGGCCGAACGAATTCCCGACAAGAGTATGTATCTCTGGCGGATCGCCTATAGGACATTGTTCAAGGCATGAGGCGGCAAGGTCGAATACGGACTGAGAGCCTTGCGCTACTGCTGCTTCCCAATTCTGACTATTGATGAGACGAGTCAAGTTTGCACTAACACCCTTTTTCGGTTCACCTGTGCCGCTACTAATATCGCATTGAAGGAGTCGAAGACGTTTGTTCAGAGTAGGGGATGTACTTTCATCGCTTGCGGAACGTAAAGCAGCGATGTCGAGATCAGCAAGTACAACCTCGTCGGAGCGACGTAGCAGATCGTTTAGTGGAACTTCGGTACATGCGCCCGCCCCCAACACGAGTGCATTTTGCGCCGCTCCACTACTGCGTAGATGCAAACCTTGTAGCGTTAGCGTTGTACAGTTTTCAAGATGTTGTGGGGCATACTGGCGTAACCATTCACGACGACGTTTCCCCTGTGTTTGTGCGTTGTTGTGAGAAAGGCTATCAATTCGCATGATTTTTGTAGAGATATTCCAGCACAAATTTCTAAGAAATTTGTGCTGGAATATCTCTACCTACTTGTTCTACTTTCCAATGTATTTTGCTGGTCGCTTCTCTAAGAAGGCAGTGACGCCTTCTTTGTGGTCGGTGGTAGTGAAGGCTTCGTCCTGGAACTGCCCTTCGAGATTAAAGGAGGCTTGCAGGTCGGTCTCCATTGATTTATAGAGCAATTGTTTGATGAGACCGTAGCTATGTGTGGGACCGTTGGCGAGTCGTTTGGCATAGGTGGCAACATAGCCTGGAAACTCTTCGACTGGCACACACTTATTCACTAATCCAATGCGCTCTGCCTCTGGCCCGTTTACTTCGTCGGCAAGCAGACACATCTCCATCGCTCGCCCTAATCCGATGAGACGCGGTAGAAAGTATGAGCCACCACCATCTGGCACGAGGCCGATACGGGCAAAGGCTTCAATGAAGCGAGCATTATCGGCGGCGATACGTAGGTCACATGCTAAAGCGATGTTACACGAAATACCAGCAGCGACGCCACGAATGGCAGCGATGACGGGCTTGGGCATGGCACGCATACCTTTAACGAGGCGATGATACTTCTGCAAGTGTTCGCTCACCTTGATTGGTTCGCTACCATCAGTGGGAACAGCGGGAAAGCCCGAAAGGTCTTGCCCTGCACCGAAGGCTCGACCCGAACCCATAAGCACCATGCAGCGTACAGAGTCGTCACTGGTTATGGTTTCGACGACCTCGATTAGCTCCTCAAGCATGACATCGTTAAACGAGTTCAATACCTCCGGGCGATTCATGGTGACGGTGGTCACGCCCTCTTCTTGATGAATAAGTAAATGCTGGAAGTTTGTTCGCATGTAACACTTGCTCCTCTTCGTGCAGGGATACTACTCCATTGTCAAAACCCAAAAAGGGCACCCGCAAGGAGATGCCCCTCCCATATACGGACATCTCGCATACCTACGTCGCATGGGAAGGGCATCTCCTTGCGGGTGCCCTGGTCCCTGTCGTCGAAATACTACGCCTTAATTGTTGGTACATCGAGCATTAGCACTTCGAGGGCGACGCGCGGGTTGACGTTTTGCGCGATTGACTCCATCGTCTGCAAAATAGCACGCACCATACGCTCTGACTCTACTGTACTCAGTTTCGCGGCCTGTGTCTTGAGCAGGGGCCGCATGTCTACGTTGACGGTTAAATCGAGACAATTATTCGCTGCTAGTACCATATCACGCCACCACAATAACCACAACTCTAAGAGCAGTTGCACTTTTTCGCTATCGCCACTGATACGTTGTACGAGGTCGAAACGCTGGACGCGACTCGCCGAGGGCAGTTTTGTGAGCATGTCGAGTTGTGCTTTGCGCTGCGCCAGCATCTCTTCGTCTTCGATGGCCTGTACAGCCCAGCCCATGCGTCCAGCGGCGAGGGCGGCGATCAGGTCAGCCTCTTTTGGCTCGGTCTCCCACTCTTGTATCAGGGCATTTTTTATCTGCATCGAAGTCAGCAGTTGCATTGTGACAAGCTGTACACGCGACTGAATCGTGGGCAGAAGCGAACCAGCGTCGGGGGCGGTCAGGAGCAACACAACGTCTGGCTCTGGCTCCTCTAACGTTTTCAAAAGGCAGTTAGCGGCCTGTAAGTTCATATCCTGAGCATTCTCGATGATAAAGATATTGCGGCGTCCCTCAAGCGTGTGGCGAGCTGCATCGCTCTGTAAAACGCGAATTTGCTCAATCAAGATAAATTGTTTGTCGGCAGGCTTGGCTATTACATGCACATCGGGATGATTGCCGTGCAGCACTTTACGACAGGAGAGACAGGTATTACATGGCTCTTGTGGTGAAACGGAAGGATCGGGGCCACCTGTACACAGGAGTGTCTGTGCAAAACGCTGGGCAAGCAACGTTTTTCCAATATGAGGTGGGCCGGTAAAAAGATAGGCATGGCGAACTTGCTGTGCCGCGAGCGTGCGGCGCAGAATGTCTATCGCATGGGCGTGCCCGATTATGTCCCAGCCTTGCATGGCTACTTCTTGCGTTACCATAGCCTTTATAGTAGCAGAAAACGGAGATGAAGGCAAGAAGAAAAGTGAGTTTTTTGCAGTACGAATGTGTACTACCTCATAGGCATATTACTCAAACTATAGTATAGTGTGCAAAGCAATAGACGCCTTTCTATCCAAAAGTATTCTCTTCTTTCTATTTGAGGATTGTAGTAATGAGACAGGACAACGAGACAACACAACCGTCGTCCTCACAGGTGTTGGGACGATATCAGGTACTTCGCCGCATTGGAAAAGGTGGTATGGGAGATGTGTGGCTGGCAGAAGACCCTAGTTTACGACGACAGGTTGCGATTAAAACACTACCAACGCATAGTCAAAATGACCGAGAATTCTCTATGCGTTTCGCACGCGAGGCACAGGCAGCGGCGGCACTCAATCATCCACATATTTTATCTATTCATGACTTCGGTGAACAACCTTTAGTAAACGGGCAAAGCATCACTTATATCGTCATGCCCTATGTATCAGGCGGCTCTCTCGCGGACAGAATTACTTCCTACGCGACTACTAACGCTGGAATGCCGGCACAAGAGGCTATTTCTTATTTACAACAGGCGGCAGAAGCTATTGATTACGCTCACAGTCAAAGAGTTGTTCACCGCGATATCAAACCTGGGAATATGCTCTTACGTCCAGATAACTGGCTGTTGCTCGCAGATTTTGGCATTGCGCGTATTCTTTCGAGCCAGGAACAGATGACGCAGGCAGGGGTAGGCATTGGCACACCGGAGTACATGGCACCAGAACAGGCTCAAGGACGACCTGAAGCGGCGAGCGACAACTATAGTTTGGCGGTAGTTGCCTATCAACTCTTCACGGGCCGCCTTCCATTTACCGCTGATACAGGCTATGCCATCACGATTCAGCATCTGATTACGCCGCCGCCACCTCCACGTCAGTACAATCCTCATCTTTCACCAGCGTTTGAGGCCGCTTTACTGCAAGGATTGGCAAAGGAACCTGCACAACGTCCTCAATCTGCGCAAGCATTTGTAGCAGGACTGCAAAGAACATTAACAGGAGAACTAACCTATATAAAGCCCTCGCTACCAGCAACGCTTGCTGTACCGATTAGTACACCTGATATACGCGGAACTCTCCCAGAAACAGTAGTAGGACCGACAACGCAAGCGAACAAACAAATAGTATCACGGCGTACCTTGCTCATTGGTGGTGCAGCCGCAGTGCTTGCGATTGGCGGTGTAGGAACGTGGGCAATTGCCTCACACGGCAAAACTACTCCTCAAAATCCAAACACGACCAATTCTTCTCCGAGTAACACACCATCGTCTGCTCCTGATCCCAATGCACCTGTGCTAACTATACGGGCACATAATAAGCCAGTTTCATCACTGCGTTGGTCTCCAACTGCAGGGAATGTGCTGATATCAGCGGGCAGCAATGGCGACGGTCAAACATTCTTATGGGATATCAATGCGCTTGTGCAAAGTAAGCAGAAAATGGTGACGGATCAACAAAGCACGCAAAAACAAAAATTTGATACGGCTTCGGATTTGCTGCTTGCGTGGTCGCCCGATGGCACTATGCTCGCAGTGGGCAATACAGCATTTAGCATCGACCCACAGCAAAGTATTGCTTACACTGTCTATAAGAGTGACATGGGTACGCCAGTAGAAGGGTACGAAAATCCTGTAGTAGTTGCAGGACTTGATATCCAGGCTCTCGGCTGGCTGAATGCAAATAAGATCGCCGCAATTGTGAATAATGGCAATTTCGACATTCACAAACCATCCACACAGTTGAGTCTATGGGATATCACACAACCTACACTGCAGCCTACCCCCTTTCTCCTCACGACAGACGTGCTTACTGCATCAGGAGTTGGACTAGTCAATGAGAAATTGCTTGCAGTGTCTCCTGATGGCTCGCTACTGGCAATTGCTCTTTCTAATGGAGTCCGTATTGGAAGTATCAGTGTATCCGGCACAAAGGTAGGGTGGGCACCACATCCTGATATTCTAACATTCACTACCGATGGCAGTATTTACGAAGCAGATGCTGTTGCTTGGTCGCCTACAGGCAATGAGGTGCTTGGACTGAAGACTGGATACAGCGATTCTTCTAAGATTGCAGAATGGAATCCCCAGAGTCCAAAACAATCGCCAGGAATACTAAAGCCACCCGATGCAGATATCATGCTCACAACACTTGTACACTCTCCTAAACCAGGAAGTACTTTTATTGCTAGTGGTAGCAAAAATGGCACAATTTCCATATGGGATGCGAGTAAGGGTGGATTGCCAGAACATACGTTACAAGGCCCTAACGCAGAAATTACATCACTCGGATGGTCAGCCGACCAGAAATGGTTCGCGGCAAGTTATAACGACACAAATGCAAGTATTCTCATCTGGAATGCGGAGGAGTTACGCTAATGGCGATGAACAATACAACGAACTGGCAAGGACATATGCTTGGTCGATACTCGATGATACGTGTATTGGGGCGTGGTGGTATGGGTGAGGTCTGGCTAGCGGAAGATACGCAACTGCGCCGTCAGGTTGCGATCAAGATGCTTCCAAGTGTGCTTGCAAGCGAACAAAACTATTTACAAGATTTCGCATATGAGGCGCGAACTGCTGCCGCTTTAGAACATCCACATATTCTTCCTGTTCATGATTATGGCAAGCAGGAAAACGCCGAGGAGGTCTTTACCTATCTCGTTATGCCATATATTCGCAGCGGCTCTCTGCGTGAACGGATGCAATCTAGTAATGGCCTTCTATCACAAAGCGAGAGTTTGAACTATCTTAGGCAAGCGGCTCAGGCCATTGATTATGCTCATAGTAAGGGTGTGTTACACCGCGATATCAAGCCAGCGAATATGCTCCTTGAGCAGAACTGGTTGTTGCTGGCAGACTTTGGCATTGCGAAGCTGCTCACTAGCGCAACCTATCGCAGTCGTACACATTCAGGAGCAGGCACGCCAGAGTATATGGCACCAGAGCAAGCACAGGGAAAAGCAGATGCCGCAAGTGATCTCTATAGCTTAGCAGTAGTAGCATATCGACTTTTTACTGGACGCGCACCATTTCAAGGTGAGTCGCCCTACGACATACTCATCAAACATATACGCGAGACGCCGACGGCACCGCGTCAACTCAATCCCGCATTACCTCAAATGGTGGAGTCTGTACTCTTGCAAGGATTGGCGAAACGACCAGAGGAGCGTCCCGCCTCGTGTACGGCCTTCGTTGATGGATTAGAGCGCGGCTGGCAAATACAGCGGTTACAACAAGCCGACCCAGAAGCAACGTTGCCCGCCCCCTGGAACACGCGATTTCAAGAAAATGCAGCGTTTCTCCCCACTCTAATGCCAAACTCGCAACCGCTCAATCAACAAATGCCACTCCTGCCAACAGTGGTAGAGAGAACATCTCCGCCACAAACAGGGTCAGCAGCCAATTTTCAACCAGGGAATCTACCTCAAACGCCGTACCAATCGGGGAGTCTACCTCAAACACTCTACCAAGTTGGAAATCAACCTCAAACACCCTATCAGGCTGAACAATGGAATCAACCAGCACAAGAAGCGAAGAGCAAAGTCGGACGGCGTGGTGTGCTGATCGGAGGAACTGTTGTCGCTGCCGCCGCTATCATCGGTGGCTTCACGTTACCTGCAATACTTCATCATGCAACGACTACACCTCCCGCTGCAAAGAAAGCTATTCCTGGTCCCAGACATCTTATTCCAGGTGTGCCAATGCTCAATTTGACTGGACATTCTGATGAAGTGTGGAATGCTATATGGGATCCAACAGGTCGTTATCTAGCAACGGCTGGACAAGATACACGCATCATGCTTTGGGACATTGGCAATCTGCTACAAAAAAATACGGGGAGTTTCCAGAGCGTTGCTACGCCTCTCAAGAGCTGGAAACTTTCTGGTGAAATCTATTCCAATCAGTTATGCTGGTCTGGCGATGGTCGCTTCCTGTTAGCCACTTTCATTGGCGACAATGACACGAATAATGTATCACTGCTCAATCCATTCAGCAATGATACAAACCCTGTAGTATATAGCAACGCTAGTCTGGACAACAATCTCTTGCCCACATATGGATCTATAGCATGTCCGCCGAATACAACAGCATTTGCAGTAGTTCGCTCGTCGCCACCGACGGTAGTAAAAATAGATATGTGGAAACCGGGCAAGACAAGCGTTCCCTTCAAAACCTTTTCGGATACCTCCGACAGTTTTGGTGCAAACGTCATAGCATGGTCACTTGATGGCAAATGGCTAGCGGCTAGTACGAACGATAGTAAAGTTGTCGTATGGGAAGCATCAACTGGTGCGATTAAACAAGTGCTAGAGCTACCAGATCGCACAACAGACCAGTCGGTTATCATACTACGGAATGCAATGGCGTGGTCGCCAGTAAATCCAGATATCCTTCTTGTCTCAAACCTGGATGTTGTCAATGTCTGGAACGTGCCACAGAAAAAATTGCTCTATACACTAGGCACCGACGATCCAGAGGCGCTTACGCCGCCAAAGAATAGCCCTTTTAAATGGCATCCTAACGTGTTAGGCATTACATGGTCGCCCAACGGACGCTATATCGTGAGTGGCTATGGACGGAGCGCGAAGATGTATCTCTGGGACCTACAAAACCTGAGTCCAACCATCAAAAACGGGGTACGCATACAAGACACCTTCATCCCCGCCTCGAATGGTGCTGGTGGTCACAATGGGACGGTGATTGATGCACACTGGTCGCCCGATGGTCGCTACATTGCTAGTGCCTCTAGCGATAAAACAGCGATAATCTGGAAGGTAGACCAATAAAAGAGTACAGGAAAAAGAGGCCAGGGCGTCTCCTTGCGGGCACCCTGGCTTTATTGCGGTTCCGTATACGCCACTTGCACAAGCGTTGGTGGCTGATTGCGCTGCACTAAATAGCCACGTCCTGGTGGGAGCAGAGTTGCGGCTTGGTTATGCAATAACTTGCCCTCCGTTGGGTCGCCGCTCATGATAAGCGCGGCACTACTCATTTCACGCAACCGCTGAATCACTGGCTCGAACATTGCACGACCAGCACCACCGACACGGCGCGTTACCACAAGATGAAAGCCGATGTCCCGACCAGAGAGCAGTAGCTCGACGAGGGGATTGAGTGGGCTACCCGAAGGCGTTATGATAGCATCATAGTCATCGACAAAAAGGAAATAGTGACATCCCTTCCACCGCTGTTGCTTACGCAACTCTATCAGTGGTACGTCGGCACTACTCGAAACGCGTTTATCAAAGTCAACTTTGAGGTTATCGACACACGCCTTTAGCGTGGGCGGATTGTGCGCGTAAGTAAGTAGGTACGGACTTTCAGCGAAATCGAGCAGTGTTTTGCGATAATCGACAATCGCAAAGGCAACCTGCTTTATCGTGTAACGCTGCTCTAGCCCACGCATCCATGTCCGTAACAGAGTGGTCTTGCCACATTCCATATCGCCGAGAACGATGAAATGCGGGCCAGCCGTCAGCAGGTCGATGGAGACGGTATTGAGTCGAAACTCTTCGATACCAAGAGGCACACCTTCTTGCCCTGATGGTTGCGGCAAATTCTGTAACGTTACCATAGAGGGCAGCATACGAATTGGCGGTGCTGGTTCACCATTCCAGGTGCATTTGCTCTGTTGTATTAGTGCAGCAAGAGCCTCTTGCACAGGCACATCCTGCTCTCTTTCGCGCTCTTTCCCACTACGAACTACAGGTAGAGCTGTGTGAAATTGCAGTTTTTCTTTGGTCAAGCCGCGTCCGGGCACGCCAACGGGTAAGGCTGATGCAGGTGCTTTTCCAACCTCGGACTCAATAGGGTCGTTCAAACGTAGTTCCAGGCGACGCCCGATGTTATCGCGTAGCTTAGAGCGAATCTCAGCCCAACGATTCGCAGCAAGAACGACATGGACACCATAGGTTAGTCCCGTTGCTACGATCTCGACGATATCGCTTTCCAATTGTTCAAAATCCTGCTGGAATTGCGCGAAGTTGTCGATGACGAGGAAGACATCGCCAAATGGTGCGTCCTGCAACTCACCCGCTCGCCGTCGCATGCGATAGGTCGCCATACTATCAATGCCTCGCTCACGAAAGAGAAATTCGCGGTCTTCAATTATCTTTTGCATCTGGCGTACAAGGCGACGTACCTTGTCGCGCTCGGCCTTGCCACAGATAGTGCCGACATGCGGTGCCGACTCGAAGATACGCAAGAGACCACCACCGAAATCAAGCCCGTAGAGCTGTACATCGCGCGGCGAATGCGTCACCATAAGCGAGGTGAAGAGCGTGCGTAGCAGAGTACTTTTACCCGATTGTGGCGCACCTACCACAGCAAGATGACCACCAGAGCCTGAGAAATCCAGTATCAATGGAACCTGTACCTGTTCTAACGGCTTGTCAAGCAGACCAATTGGTACACATAAAGCACCAAATGGCTGTAAAGGGCGAGGGTACTTCTCATCGCCGTAGATATCCTGCTCTCTTTCCAGTACATCATCGAGCAGCAGCTTTTTTCCCAACGGGGGTAGCCACACCTGATGCACATGCGATACCCTCTGCATAGGTTGCGAAAGAGCGTTCAGCACCACATCCATCTCGGTATACAGGTCGTCACCTTCCGCATTCTGCTCTCCTTCTGTGTCGGGCTTGACAAGTTTGCCCGTGCTATCGAAGATACGCAAGAGACTCGCTGGCGTCACTTGCTCCGTCGCTGGAACATAGGGGACAGAGACCAGAGCCGTTTTGAAGAGACTATAGACATCTGTATCGACCTTGAAGTAGCCAACGCCAGGGGAAGAGGGAAGGTAGTAAGCATCGGGATTGCCAAGCACGGCGGAACTCTCTGCCGCACTGAATGTACGCAGACAGATACGGTAGCGTAAATGGCCTTCCAAGCCTTTCATGCGACCTTCGTCAATGCGCTGAGTCGCCAATAAGAGGTGCAAACCAAGACTACGCCCAACGCGTCCAATCGCAATAAAGAGGTCGAGAAAGTCAGGACGATTGGCAATCAGTTCCGCGAACTCGTCAACGATTATCAGAAGGTGCGGCATCGGCTCCATAGATGAGTCCATGTGCCATTTTGCTTGATATTGCTTGATGTTATCGAGGTTGCCCGCCTCGTGGAGCATGCGTTGACGACGCTGCTGCTCACCTGAGAGCGAGGCGTAGACACGATCAATCAACGAGACATCGTTTTGCAGATTTGTGATAACTCCTGCAACATGCGGCAATTTGGCAAAATCAGCGAAGGATGCTCCACCCTTGAAATCGACAAGGACGAAGTTGACGGCATCAGGATCATGCGTGATCGCTAGACTTGTGACAATGGTACGCAATAGTTCACTTTTGCCAGAGCCAGTCGCGCCAACTATCAAGCCGTGAGGTCCCATACCTCTTTCAGCGGCCTCTTTCAGGTCAAGCATAAGCGGCTCACCGTCGGCGCGTCGCCCAATTGCTGCTTGGAGCAAACTATGGCGCGTATGTTGTTGCCACGTTTGCTCCACAGTAACGGCATCGGCGGAGTCGATATCCAGCAAATCGAGAAGGCGTATATCGTGCGAAAGGTCTTGCTGTGCCCCTTTATCGGCAAGCGTGAGCGGCGTAAGGCGACGCGCAAGAGAGTCACAGAGAGGGCTACTGGTGGTATCTAACGAAAGCCCCTCCAGAATGCGCCCACCAAAGGCAATTTCTTTGAAAGAGAACCAGCCTACACTTGAAACGGTAATACGTGCGTGTAAGATAGCTGGTTCCTGCTCTTCGTTTTCGACGAGACAGATGACGGTGACACCGAGCTGCGCGGCATCACGAAAGAGTTCTTCCGTCTCTGGTAAGTGAGCAATAGGACTGCTCGGATTGAAGCCATCAATCACCACGACCATATGAGGTCTCATCGCTTGCACAGGTGTGGTGCGCTGATCCTCGATCAGTCTACGACGGCGATCCAGTTCAGGCTTGATCTGATATTTCAGGATATCGCCAAACGCGGCAGGAGTATCGGCGAGCATACACAGGGGATCGGGAGCGTACTTCTTTTCCGCCTTCACCTGACGTAAACGACGAACATGAGGGAGCCATTTGAGCCATTCCCACTCTTGTGTTGCATGTGGAGGAAAATAAGCGGCACAGCGTACATCTTCGGGTGCATGGAAGGCGATTATTTGACTGAGAATGGCGCGTGTCAGTCCATGTGTCAAGGCATAGTTACCATTGACAGCAAGCGTGCCAACGTTGCGTAGGGATACAACAACGGGCATGTCGTCGAGATGATCAAATTCCGCAACCAGCGACTCAGCCTGGGAGCGTAGTTCAGGCACAAATTGCACCATTGGATTGCTGCCGAGATCGAGGCGAACGGGGCTAGAGAGTTGCGTTGGTCCCGTGCCAAGACGGACAGAGAGAAAATCGCGATCCTCTGGTCGTCGCTCCCAAAGTGTATTTTGCAGGAAGACACTCTGCTCGATCTGATCAGGTGCAGGATAGATGTGTGTACTAACCTCGCGTTGCTGCTTTGTGATTGAGCGTAAACGGGTGCGGCAATCCACAAGGTAATTGAGATAGGTAGTGCGTTCAATTTTCCGTTGTCGCCTATAAGTAACGCGTTGCTGCACGCCCATCATGACGCCCATACCAACGGAGCAGAAAGCCATTGCAATCACAGCAATAAGAATATATCGATTACTGCCGAAGGCTATAAAAAAGACCATTGATCCCAGGCCACCAACGACAGGAAAGAGATATTGTAGCCATGACAGGGCTCCTCCTTGCCTCTGCTGAACGGGAGGCGGAGCGGTAATAATTATTTCATCTTTGGGCAAAGGCGGTGGATATGCTCGCGCGGGTCGATAAAATGTTAAGGCCATATGCTCTCGCATCCTCTTTCTAGCCTATTCCTCATTCGCAAGCCCCTCGCTACTCCACGAGATACCAATACCGCCTGAAGTATGTCCTGGCGTCACGGTTTTAGGCGCAAAATGCGGCGGTGCCGACTCAATAGGCTCAAGTGGCTGCGTCATCTGCTCTTCCTGATTTTGTAGTATTAGTAGCGAGCCATCAACCACATCAGTCTCAATAAGTGAACGTTCCAGAGGCAAAGGCTTTTGCTGATGGAGAAGTTGCCATGTTCCTTGTTGAGTTTCTTTAGCAAAATCTGCAACCGCAGGAACGCACAACTCAAGCAACGACGGTAGTAGGTCGCTCAAAGCCATCTCCCCCGGTACCTGAATATCAAGACGTTGCTGTAGTCCTACGAGCGTGATGAGGAGTGTTTGCATAACATTTTTCTTTATAAAATCTTCATAAGCAATTTCTGTTGTTGCATTTGTACGCTTGCTACTATAGCATGAGAAGAGGGTTATTTCAAGGTAATTGGTCACAATTCGGATAAAAAAAGGGTTATATCATCCTCCTGCAAAGTAAGCAAGGCAAGTGTTCCTCCATCCTTATCCACGAATTCGACCTCATATGCATAGTTGATCGAGTCATTTGTATAGACCATGACAATTGTGCCAACAGTTCCTACAGGAAGAGTTGTATCTGTACCAATAGGCCATGCATTCGAGCCGCTAGATGAGAAGGGCTTCGTCGTTTTCACCACATCGTACTCATGAAGCATAGCAAGTTCCTTCTTATTTGCTGAAGGAATAAAAAAGATTATTTCATTCCTTCATCCTTTACACATCCTGCTTCACATTTTTACCATACCTGATGATGTTACCGCGCTTATCACGCAGAATGATGTTCCCTTGTTCCGTAATTAGCCCTTTCTCTATCAAAGTGGTTTTCATTGCATCTGTGAGTTGATTCCAGGTTCGCACATCCCCAGCGTAGGTTCCAGCATCAGACCTTCCAAAGACCACGATTTCTTCATTCTCCTCATCTATGCCTATTCGGTTCTGCTTGTCCGAGTCAATGCTCACCGAGTTATTCAAAGCTCGTTGTCCATCGGTTGGGAGCGGTCCAACAGGTATATAGTCGGTCGAGGCGATTGGCTCAACTGGCACATGCAGAATAGTGGTAATATCCCTGAGAAGATAACCAACTTGCCTTACAACATGCGGGTCAGAATCAGAACGAAGGGCATTCAAAACAGGTAAAACGATATCAAGGTCTAGCTGTTTGTGTTCATAAAGCACTCGATTCAAACACTCAACGGCAGTCTCTCGCACACCTGAGTTGGGATGGTTCAAAAACTGGACACAATACTGCTCCGTCTTGCGCCAGTTAGGATCATATAACGACAACCCAGTCAACACTTGCTCAATTTGTAGAGAGTTGCCTGATTCAAACGCTTGTTGCACTTCCTGGTCACTAGGTGGTTGCTCATCCTCGTCATCCTCCTCAAACACCACCTTGCCGTTCGCTTCATCTCGCATTGACGGATCGCGCCTCACTTCGACCCCCATAAATCGCTCAATACTACTCAGGGCGTTATCCACATTCCCTGCAACATATTTACCTGTGTCGGACTGATGGCGATACAGTGCGGGCACTACAAGATCAAGGTCTAAGTGTTTGTGAATACGTGCCAAATGCCCAATGCAAGTAGCTGCCACTGCTCGGACACCTGCATCTGGATACTCTAAGAACTCCAAGCAATAGGTTTGCACTTTCTTCCAATCGGGATCATACAGAGCTAAGTCTACTAGCGTTTTGCTAATTCTTGCTGCATCGCTAGAGTGGAAAGCTCCCTGTATTTCTTCTTCCGTCAAAAGACTGTTTTTTTCATTTGCCATTTTTATTTCTCTTTCTCGACATTCCTACCATAACCCTTTATATTACCTTGACTATCCCTAATAATAACTCTTCCTCTACTATCTATAAAGCCTTTACTTGTAAGGGCATTTTGTTGATCTGTATCGAGTTGAGACCACTTTTCAACGTGTCCATGATACGTTCCGTCATTTGTATCATCAAGAACAACTATTTCCTGTGTGACAGGATCAATCGCAATACGACTAGTCGTGGTTGATTTATAGCTTACAGAGTTATCAAGTGCGCGTTGTCCATCCGTTGGTTGCGGACCAACTCCAGGACGTATTTGATCGTGCTTAGGATTCGGATCATATTTGAGATTCGGATCAACCAAACCTCTTAAATCGTCGGCAGTCAGCTTTGAGTTCTGTGAGGCGAGGGTATTGAATTTTTCTAGCTGATCTTTATTCAAACCTCTGATCCAGTTGGCAAGATCAGTTGGGTCTCCACCACCACGAGAGACGAGGGTATTTACGTTGCTGGTGAGATCAGTCACGCTTTTATCTGTTAGCTGCCAGTTGTTGTCGTTTAGAATCCAGTTGTAAAGTTGCTCAGGATCGACTCCCGTATCGAGAAGAGCTTTAATGACATTTGGGCTTAAATTATGCTCTTCGGCTTCGAGTACCAGAAGTTCTGCTGTATTTGGATCGACTCCTTTACTTTTTAACTCATCGATCAAATCTTCAGCAGTAATACCTCCTTTGCCACCACCGCCACCATCAGTCATTTGATGAGCAAAAGCGTTCTTGTTGAACAAGGGAACAGCCTGACCCGGAACAAGCCCTGTCGCACAGGCGGCGCGAAATCCATTGTTCAGATTCCTAATTGCCATTGCCATCATGTCCAGAGCCATGTTGATATTTGCGATGGCACCATCGAGTTGATCGACATCCTGCTTCCATTGCATCATTTGTTGGTCCAGCGGATTGAGGTAGACAACACCATTGCTACTTTGATGCTGCCGCAAATTATCCAATGCCGTAAGACCAGTTTGTATCGTAGCCTTGGATTGATCGAGCGTAGATTGAAAATCGCTTGGCCCTGGTCCGATTCCTTGCCGGGATGTGGTGATGGCTACGAGTTGATCGTGAGCTTGGCCTAAGTCGGTCTTGCTATTTGTCCATAAATCATTAAGCGCATTCGTTGCCTGCCCTTTCGAGGTCGTGACGACGTTACCAACGGCATTGTTTGTACTTGTATTGATATCACTTACCTTGTTCGCGTGTCCAGTTAATTTTGTATTTGCCGTATCAATGGCTGT
This sequence comes from uncultured Ktedonobacteraceae bacterium, assembly GCA_964250805.1. Lineage (GTDB taxonomy): Bacteria > Chloroflexota > Ktedonobacteria > Ktedonobacterales > Ktedonobacteraceae > JBBQVS01. Next base: position 23,142 of record CAXUHG010000019.1, read on the forward strand.
AGCTAAGTTGCTCAGCAAGGTATAGGCATTAGACGGGATATTTGGTAGCTGATACGGCTCTGGTGGTGGTACTCCTGGCATGTTGTACTCCATTCTTACACAAAAGGTTTTTGTCAAAAAGATGAGTCGTCAAAAGCATAGATTCAGATTAGGGAGCTAATGCAAAGGAGCCGAGTAAACCAGCAACTACACTGCCAACAGCATCAACTGCGGCAGCACCAGCAGCAACTATGCCGCCAACAGTAATTACACCAGCACCGAGCAAGATGGCTACACCAGCAACGATGACCACTCCCACTCCGATGCCTATCTTGGCTGGAAGTGGAAGCGACTGAAACCAGTTACTAACGTCGGAAAATCGGTCGGAAAACCACTTACCAATGTTGGAAAACCAGCTACTACTGCTAGAACTACTAGGGACTGAGAGTGAGTTCAGTTGTGCTTGTTGTGCGGAAGTCGGCGGAGCCGCCCATGAAACGCTGCTGGCTGTATCAGTATAATACGCGAGTTGTGTATCCAGGTGGGCAAAGGTGTCTGCTATCGCCTTGTCTGTAGAGGCATAAGCAACTGCCGCCGATGATAACCCACTGGCTACAACCTGAAGATCGACACTGACACACGCAAGGGCATTGCTCATACCCATCCCGAAGTCGTAGATTGCCGTTTTCAGGTTTTGTGCGCTACTTAGGAAGAACAGGGGCGACATCTCATTCATAAAGTCTCCCAACGTTGTGAGCAGTTCATTGAGCAGGTCATCGTTGTTCGATTTGCCAGTCGAGGTGGTGGTAGATGAGGTTGACCATGTATCGGTATTCACTTGAAGGTCTTCATAACTCATTCGTTTTCTCCTGGTAGTGAATTGTGTAGCTTGACGCTCTTTTCAATAGCATCAGCCTTTTCATAGCACTGTCGCGCCTCTTTTGCCTTCCCTTGCTCCGCGTAAATTTGCCCAAGTTGGCGCAGTGCGAGTACGACATCTGGATGTGCAATGCCTAACGCATCAGTCTTACTGATAATGGCTCGATGTGCAAACATTTCCGCATCTTCATAGTTTTTGAGCCACTGATTCATCGCGGCGAGATTGATTAAGAAGGTCGCTACGAGCGGAGAAGCCTCGCCAAGTGTATGTGAACATATCTTGACCGCCCTTCTAAGCAAAGGTTCCGCGACATCGACGAGTTGTACTTCTAAGGAGACGAGAGAGGCCCATGCAAATACCACTCCTGCCTCATTGATATCAATCAATGGATCAGAAAAGGCTGACTCACTTTCACTGAGCGAAGCAAGGTGACGAGTCTGATCAGCGATACATAATCGAATAGGGAATGTCTCTGCCTGCAATACAGGAAGCTTTTGATAGAAAAAACGCAAGATTTGAGGTATATATCGCTGTTGTTGGTCCTCGGAAAGCGACTGGCGAATACTCTGCTGTATCAAGCCATGCATACGGAAAAATGGGGTGTGTTGCTCAGCCGTGAGCAAACCTGCATTTAGCAGGATATCGCTGTACTGGCCTACTTGCTCCGCTCTGCTATCCTGCCCGACCGACTCTGATTGTGACGAAAACAGAAGTGTAGGAATTGCTTCTGGCAAGAGGAATGCACTCATTTGAAGACGTTCATATGCCACTGGGTCGGCCTCTTGTATATAAGAAAGCGTTTGTTCACAGACGATAACCAAATCTTCTCTAGCACTTGCATATTGGTCTGTAGCCAAATGTGCTGGCGTAGGAGCATCTCGAAAAGCGGAGAGATAGCTTTGTATAGTGTTGCCAGTCATACGAAGGTATCGTCCAGCTAAGGCAATCGCAATTGGCACGCCGTGTAATTCACGTGTGAGTTCCAATACGGTCTGCTGTTGACTTTCTTCTATCTGCTCTGGCGTTTCCTGAGAGGAGAGCAATTCAGCTTCACGAGCGAGGAGCGTTGCACTATCCTGTCCGTCTAACTCCCTCAGTTCCAGGCGCAGACCATCTGTTTGCTGTACCTGTGTGATGATAATGACGTGAATAAATGATGGAAGTTTGGATGTATCTATGAGAAATTTATAAGAAAAGTTGTCAAGAACAAGCAATGCGTTCTGCTGCGTACTGATATAAGTGTATAGTTGCTGAAAAAGGTTGGGTACTCCCTGTTTCATGTCAATTGGTAACGCATATGCTTGCAGGGCAGAAATAACATCAGCCAGGAATGTTTCATCGTCGGCAGCATTGAGCCAGAGAACAACTTGATATTCCTGTGCAAAACGCTGAGTGTATTCGCGAACGGCGGTCGTCTTACCAATTCCGCTTCCACCAGAAACGACAACTATCCGATGCTCTCTAAGCGTTGTATGCAGTTGCCCTAAAAATGTGTCTCTGCCAACGATACGAAATTGAGGCGGCGTACCAGAGGAAGAGTTATTAGCAGAGGAGTGAGGCATGATACGATTACTCTTTCTATCCATACATACAATTTTGTCGATTTTTCTCTTGCGCCATTGCTACTATAATATGCGAATGGGGTTATTTCAAAATAATTCGTTTAAATCGGAGACATCACACAATATACCTATGACAGTGTTCTAATGCCCTTACTAGATAATTAAGCATTTGCCCCATCCTCCTTTACTGATTGGTTCAACTTGAGAAATGTTGGAGCGAGAAACACGATACGAGCATCGAAAAGAATATGCGTAAGACTCGTTCTTTCGCTTGCTCCTCACGGCGTCTCATTTCCTCCAATGCATACATCCGTTCCTTGTCCGCTTGAATGCTTCGCGTATCAATTTCGCTCCCAGTTGCGTGATAGATCATTTTCTAAGAAGTAGGTGTTTTCTGATCAGGAAAGTATTGTAACCCAAACAAATCAGGAGATTGCTTGGATTTATTGAACGCCTTCTATGAAGGTCATTTTCAGTCTTCATTAGACTCGGGCATAGTTTCTTTAAGGCAGTTTATCTCTCAAAGAGAGCCACGCACTCAATTCTTGATCTGGTTGCAACCGACCGATTGTAACCAACTCGGCTATAATTCGTAGACGGTTCTTAATCCCACGCAATGCTCGTATCTCTTGTATGTCTAAAGTCCTCCAAATAGAAGCTTTTCGCTCAGCCGCCTCATAAGAGAAGGGTAAGCTCTCACAAAACCAGCGAACGATTTGATCCATGTCGAGGACAAAATCGCCAGGGGTAACTCCTTTTTTATCGATCATGGAGACTCTTAGCATCATAGCAGAGTTTATGTATCCGTTCATAGCTGCAAGACGATTCCCATTTGCGAGCCACTCATATACCAGAACTGCTACCTTAGCCCACTCCACATCTTTCTGTGAGCGAGCATGTGTTGCTGCACTCTCGGCAAGTCCTAACCAATTAAACGGTTCGGGAACAGATTGTTGTCCTGCCCATACGCGCTTGAGCCATTCTTCGATGTATGTGGGCGATTGCTCTAATAGGCTTTTTAAGAGTTGTTGAGCGATTATCTTGCCCTCCTACTTTAAGTAGCAGGCGTTTTCTGATCAGGAACGTATTGTAACCAAAATAAATCTGGAGATTGTTTTGGTATACCGAAATCCTTCAATGCGTTGCTAGATAGCAATCTCATGTCTTCCCATTCAGAGGATGTTTTGAGTGCATTTAATGTCCACGCATCCTCCTTTTTACTCATCTGCTCCAAAACGCCATCTACATGTGCCAATTCTGTCTTCTGACTCGTCGTCATTAGACCGTCTTTGTCGAGATTTTCGACGAGTAGATAGACTTCACTAAAGGTTAAAGCAATTTCATCAGGAATATCTACGAATTCTGGCAGCGCATTCATTTGCTCTTCATACTCTGCTGCAAGTAACTGCAGTGATTGGACGAGTATGTTCAGATGAGAGTCGTTTTCAAGCTTCATTTCTATGCATGTGTCCTAGAAAAATGCTTTCATAGGTGTCAAGGCACGTTCAAAGTTGGTTGATAAGCCTGTAAATCATAGACATCTGGTTTCACCTCAACACAATGAAAAGATTCCTTAATATCAGTTAGAGAGGGCGAGGTTTGCAAGACCTGCTCCATCTGCCGCCAGATGGCTTGCCATGCACGGTTGAGTTCAACATTCTCGCCTTCAACAACTTGCCATGTCTTTTCAAAAACGCTCGAAACACCACTTGTTGCCACACGTAAGGTGCAAATCGGTAAGATATGATTTTCCTGCGAAGTGGTCTGAACCGTTGTTGCAATATTTTCCAGCGAGTGTATCCATTGTTGTAGAGATGTCAACGGGAGTCGTACAAATTTAGCAGCTATCGCAAATGGTGTGTCAAGGGAAGTGTTATGTGTCGTATGTCTAATTGCCGTATTATCCCAGTACATACTACGTAATACCGCATCCTGTGGTTCGTTTGGGTTTAAATACGCATAGACAGAACGAGACTCAATCATCGGCTTTGCAGTTTCTCCTTTGCGAATGGCAAGACGCAAAACAAGAACTCCGCCTAAAAAATCGGTCACATCTTCCATCTCGCTATTCTCTACGTAATCTGGTCCTCTCCAAAGATTAAATGCAGTTCTACGTACATGACCATAAAATGTTTCCTTAACAATAGGCATCTTTTTCTATCTCCTAAACAACAGGCGTCTTTCTCTATCTTCTACATTTAGCTGCTTACGGGAATACTTCAACATTATCTACTCCTGGTTGTCCAATCCAATAATTGCCATCTTGATCTTTATAAATCTCATCAGTTGCGTTGTATTCTTCTCCTTTTACCTCATGAAAACTTTGCCCTCATGGAGTTTTCAGCTTTTTGACTTCATCTGGACTCAGTTTTCTAACACGTATATGTCTCCCATCAGGCGTTGTTTTCATTATACTAAAAAGTTTTCCTAAGTTTATGCCTGCTGCTGAAGCCGTAACAAGTTCTACAAGGCCAATCAACTTTAAGAAGCCACTCGAATCACCATTGGCATTCGTTGGAGAAGGCGGTAGTTGCGCTAATGGTTCGCTTGCGATGCCTCCCATCTCTTTAGACCACTCGGCTATTGCGGTATACTTCGCCATTTGCGCTTGCTGGCTTTTCTCTTGGTCTGCATTATGTGTCGCTGCGATTCCTGCCGCGATCAACGTTGCTCCTGCCGCTATGACATCCCAAGGAATATCGACGCCTGCCTGCCCAACCGCTCCTGCATCTAGCCCCAACGCAATTGCGGAGGCATCCTGCACAGTTTGATCCTGTTGTGCCGCAATGCTATCTAACTCTTGCTGAAGCTGGTGCGCTGTTCTCTCACTATCCTGTGCCGCTTCTAATAAATGACCGACAAAATCAGTAGCACTACCCGTAATACTTTGCTCCGTGTGAATGTAGTTTCCTACCAAATCAGCCAGTGCCATAGAGCCATCGCCCTGAAACGCGGTCTCGCCATCAGAACCCGTTAATAGCCCAGACATAATGTTGGAAAAATCCTGTGTGTTCTCGTTGTGAATTTGGTTGAGCGGCGATGTCTTGCCACGAAAAGCGAGTAATGGTTGTATGACAACCGCTTCTATCTCGGCTTTGATCTCTTCAAAACTCATGCCGTTTCTTTCTCTCTTTCTCCAATATAACGACAAATTTTTACGCCGTTATTGAGGGGTAGTATCTCGACCAAAGCCATGAGCGGTTGGGGTAAAGGATTGAGCAACATCATTATCTGCGTTTTCCATGAGATCGACGGCAGCAAAGAGCGAAGAGGCTAAATTCATTTGCCAGTCATAAGCGGCTCGAAGGCGTGCAGCATAGGGTTGCAAGAGGCTCATCACTGGACCTTGCATATCTGGTTCAAAGTTGTTTTGCACATACGATTGAATTTGTGCCCAGGTTGTATCGTGCTGCTCTTGAGCATAACTTGCCTTTGTTAAAATCTTGGCAGCGGTTTGACGCATGTGTTCGATTGGATAAACGATTAACTCATTAGAAGAGCCATCTACAGGAATGCGAGGCATAAAATGACTCCTTCATGATTGTTTATACACGGTTCCTGATAACAAATTTCTTTCATATGAATAGGGATGAATTACGCAACTCATCCCCACTCATTGACCTAGATGAATACAGGCTTAGCGACCAAAACCATTGAAGCTTGAAGCAACGCCCTGGTCAGTTTCGGAGTATGTGTTCGAGCTGCGGTTGACGTTCTTGCTGATTTCGCTCAGTGTGTTGTTGAGAGCAGTCACTTGCTGATGCCATTCCATCGAGACTGTTTGGAAGCTTTGGAAGCCAGCACCTTGCCAGGTTGCTCCCACCTGTTCGATTGCAGTACTGATCTGTGCCAGTGCCTGCTCGAATTCAGCATACTTGTTGTTGAATTGAGTTGCGGTTGCGCCCATGTCACTATAATTAGCAGCAACGTTTTCATTTCCAGCCATGAACAATCCCCTTTCAAAAGGACAACTGTCTGCCTCTCTTAGTAGAAAGACATCTGAACAAACGGCAGAGATACAGCCATACGTGTATCAGTGGTTTCATGAGCAAATTCGGTTGTTGCTCTTGCACCCTTGCTACTATAACATGCGATTTAAGCAATTTCAAGGTAATTACTCACAATTAGCACAGATGTAGAGAAATTTTTATAGTATGATAAGAATTCTCTCTTACGTGCTTTTACTTTCTATATGGAAGCAATTGTGTGGCCCAAGCATTCAATTTGGGGCATTGCGCGAGGTCTGATGAGGTCCATGCCTGATCAAAAAGGGAGAGTAGCATGGGGTTCATACGCCATAGGGTGTTGCGTACTGCATGCCAGCGCGGAAAATCGCTTTTTTGTAGTTCATCGGCGGCAAAGAGGGTTTCCGCGTCGTCGGAAGTATGGGCACGGACAAGAGGATTCCACCATGTCAGCATTTCAGTGAGAAGGATGGCACCAGCGAAACGATCACCGTCGAGTCGCCACTGTCCACGCTCATCAAGGTTACGATGCTGATAGCCTGGTGATCCCTGACTGCGCCATGTGGGAGTGGGCATATTTGGCAGGTAGATACCCTCGATATCCAGCAGTTCTACCCATTGGTAGTCTGGTGCAAGCAAGATATTTCCACCTGCGATATCTGTATGGGCAAGGTTGTGAGCCTCAAGATACGCTAAAACGTTTGCAGTCGCCGTAGCAATGCTATGAGCTTTAGCGGGAGTGTAGGCAGCACTCGCAGTTGCATCTTGTAAGAGGCCAGCCCATGTTTGACTCGTAAGCCAGGGCATCAGGGTTGCATAGAGAAGGTCAGGGTACAATGCAATTACATCGGAACTGTTCTCTTTTGTCAAGCAGAGACGATGACCAAGAAACATACCTGGCGCATCTTTATACGCAATAAGTGCAGTGGCGACACGGACACATTGCTCGCTCCGATAGGCTGGCTTCATAACTTTGAGAGCGTATAATCTCGCGTTTGAAGGGTCCCGTAACTGGTATACAAGAGCTTCGCCACCCTCTGTCACAAATACCTCGCCCTCATCATCTGGAAAGAGTGGATGTGGCACAAATTCGTATGCCGTTGACCCAATCGAAAGCACCATACCGACATGTGGAGTGAAAATGCTCATGATCCATTCTCACCTTCTACAAGCTGCCAGTGTATCTCCAAAGCGGTCATATCGTCATTTGTGGGTAGAGAGAGAAGACGTTGCGTTTGCGCATACCATTGATCATCTGTAAGCTGTGCGAGGTTCTTACCAATCGAATCTAGTCCGTCGGTATGCACGATAAGTCTTTCCAGCACAGGCAAGCTTGCATGCCAGACGCCAACCTCGCCTCGTCGCCCCTGTACTGTAGACCAGCGTCCACTCTTGTCACTTGTATGACCCAACACAATCTCTTTATGAGCAGGAGTAGTGAGGCGAGCGGCGACATTGCCCATCCAACAAAATACAGCTTGTGCTGGTTGGAAGCGATGAAAAGTATCGATACGACCACACAAAAAGACGGTTTCGCTACCATAGGTATCGCGCAATTCTTCCATCACCTCACGAGCTAACGATGGAGTTTCAGGTGGTATAAGCATCTTTTTCAGCTTCATATGAGCATCATAAGCCCATAAATCAAGCAGACCATGCAGGGTATTCGTAAATAATTCGATATCTCTAGGAACCTCGGTTAGCTCGTGTAACCAGGTGAGCAGTTGCGTCGTCAGATAGCGTGCCGCAAAATCGCCTTTGTATGAGCTACCAACGCCATCGCAGACACAGAAGGAGAGCGAGTCTCCGTTGTCACTGCTAATAATGCTAGCATAGTCTTGATTCAGCAATGATTGCGACTGTGCCTCATGACAACGAACAGAAAGCAAGCGTACACAAACATGCGAGTTTATTTGTACGCGAGTGAGCGTATCTATCGTCTGATCAGTGACAAGTTGCTGCTGTGGAACTTTTTCCCGCATACTTCGCCTACTTTCGTAAAAGCTATTTTAGCTGTGTCGCGGCGGAAATCGCAAATGCTAGTCGTACAAGGTCGTTATGTGTACCAGGAAAGAAAAGAGCAGCCCCACTCTGCAAATGATAGCCATAATTGTTGATATTTTGGCGATAGGTTTCCGGTAAGGGAGAAGAAAGGCGAAAAAGAAATTTGGCGTACTCATCATTCAAAACACTACCTTTGAGAATCCCACCCCATTGTTGCCAGTCTTGCACGGGCTTACGCAACATATTATCCGCAACATAGACGTTTTCGACGAGGACGGGGCCGTCATTCACACCAAGTGTCTGAATCCGTTTTACGACGGATGTGGGATCGTTCGCAGTCACAAGCGCATCAGTTAGATGACAAACGAGTGGAGCGGGACTACGTTGATATTCGATGAGACATGTTTGTAGCAATTGTTCAACGGAGGTAAAGCCTGCCGCCGTGTCGGTCTCGCCGCCAGCACTTAGCACGGGCACGCCGAAGCGCACAATCTCGGAGAGATCGCGTATGCCGCCAAGCACGTCGATTACTTCGGTGCTATAGGCAAAAATGGCAACTTTGTAGCGTTTCTGCACAATACCATCGCGCATTGAACGCCGTACCATGTCTTTCACCGCGTTTTTCAAGGCTTTGTTGACCAGATCTATTTTTGTTGTCGGACCACAATAATCGTTCATAGAGTGGCTGGCATCAATCAAATAGATGATAAGGGCCGGTGTCAACGTGGTCGCAGGTCGCGTATACGTATGTATATCCATCAATTTCTTATCTCAATTATCGGCGTAGGGGTGTAATGCATTAGACCCTGAAACGGCGTGTGATGTGCGACCAGGGTGTAATGCATTAGATCCCTACGCCTGGATTTTGGGTACGATAAATCGGATTCCATACCTTAATAATATTCATGGCTATTGTACACAGGCACAGGCAAGATAGCAAGCCGAAACAAAACTCTTTTTTCGCTCATTGTCTATATTGGACTCTCTTGTTGCCTTCTGTTATACTACGTAGCGTGTCCTACGTTTCTGTCACTCAGCTATAAGGAGATATATTCATGACAGGTCCTCGCATCTTTGTCTGCTATAGAGATGAGGTACAGAGAGACCGGCTATTCGCGCAGCAACTGCTAGATGATCTCCGCAATGCAGGCAATGAGATAGCAACCTTAGAGAGTATCGAGCAGGGCACAAATGATGAACAATTTGCTGATACACTTCACCAAACGCTTGCGACGTGCGAATGGGTTATACTCGTACTCACACCAGAGGTTCTGCAATCTCCAAGAATAGCAATGGTCGTGAATGTCGCGCTTACTCTCGTTATGCAAAGAAAGTTGTACGATCTCTTTGCGATGCTTGCGACATCCGTTGAGCCGCAGAATATGCCGCCAACGTGGACAACAATCCGCAAGTTTGATGCTACACAGGACTATCCAAGAGCATTAGCGCGTTTGCTGCTCACTCTGCATTCTTCCGATGCAGCTACGACCTATCAGGCACCTCCAGTCTCCTTACATCCAGAACTCTCTATGGACAGTCAACCCACACAACCATTGCTTTTTATGGACGGAAAGCCACTGCAGCTAGCAAATAGAAAAACACAATTGCCACTGCTAAACCTGACTATGATCCCCCAGGACTCACAACGCTGGTTTGTGCCAATTATCATTCTCTTCATTCTTATACTCATAATAAGTCTTATTTATTCAATACGTGTGTTTTCAGCACAATCAGTTTCACCTTCCCCAACTCCAATTGTATTGACAACGCCAGTACCGACTCCAACTCCAACATCCAATGCTACTGCTACAACAAAAGCGTTATTTACAAATCCACAAAGGCTATACGAAAAAGTTATTCAGGGTAAGCCGTTACTCAATGATCCATTAAAGGATGCTACCCTCAATCGCTGGACAGTTGGGAGTAATCCCAACGGAGGCTGTGCATTTCTTAAAGGTGCTTATGATGTCACATCTCTCCATTTGAACACTCGTCAGGCGTGCCTCATTCAAGGTACTACGTTTCGCAATATTGCATTTCAGGCGCGGGTATCTTTTGTCGTCAATGGCAATAATAGCAGTCCCTGTGGTCTGATCGTTCGTATGCAGAATACGGTAATGGCATCGTTCCGCTTTAACCTCTATGCAAACGGTCACTATGAACTTATTGGGGCTGATCTTGGTAATGGCAAAACCAACATGTTAGGCACTGGAAATATTACGTCTTCTCCTCATCAAACAATAACACTCGCGGTAATTACGAGGAACAGTCAGTTTTATGTCTATGCCAATGGCAAGTTTATCACATCAGCTACCGACCCAACCTATAGCATAGGCAAAATTGGCTTTGTATGTCGAGACAAAGGTGCGCCAGTTGAGGCTGTATTCAGTAACGCTAAAGTATGGAATATCTAGGTAGGAGTATAGGAATGAGCACGTCTCGTGTCTTTGTAAGCTATACCAGTCAGGCAGGCAAACAGTACGAGCAATTTGCAATACGTTTGATGAGTGATCTTCGAGCAGCAGGTACAGATATTATTACAGACGGCGGAAGTGTTTCTGATGCAGCTTTTGTCCAGACGATCAATCAAGAACTACCAACGTGCCAGTGGTTTATTCTCATCGAGTCGCCGGATGCATTGCAATCTCCACGCATTCAAATGGCTGTCAACACTGCTATCAATCTGCTTTCACAACGACAGCTACAGGGGGCATTTCGTGTAGTTGCAGAGCAAACGCAACCACAAGATATACCGCCCTCATGGACAAGGCTACGAACATTCGACGCAACGGGTCAATATGCAACGGCCTTTACACAGCTAGTGGCTGCCCTCCATCTTAAAACCAAACATACAACAGTATTCGCACCAGTAATACCCTCACGTACTCCCGTTCAATCGGGATATGACAGACCGACTGGCTCACCACGCCCTCCATTTTTGCGCTCATGGAGGGGACGCACAATACTTGGACTGATCGCGCTCCTCCTGTTGAGCATCATCGGCTTACTAGTGCTACGTGCGACATTCTTCACATTCCCCACGCGAGCAAACACCGCTCCTCTCACCTTTGGCTCCGTTCGTTTTACCAGCACGAGCAGTCAAGACATAAATGACATAGATGACACACTTCAAGTAGACCTAACTGGCCTCGCATCTCCCGCAAAAGGCAAGAGTTACTATGGTTGGTTACTGCCAGACAAAGGACAACTAGACGCTAATCCCGTTTTGTTGGGAAAATTGCCGCTACAACACAATGCAATTCATTTCAGCTATGTCAGCCCTTCCCATACCAATCTCCTCGGAAGCACAAGTCGCTTTCTTATCACGGAGAATGATGCAAACTTCTCTCCTGGCACACTATCGGATAGAACTGCGTGGCGTTACTACGCGGAAATTCCACAGGTGGGTCAAGGCGCGACGAACCAGAGCCTACTTGACTTACTTCGACATTTGCTTGTCTCCGATTCACGCCTTACTCAAGCCTCGCTACAAGGGGGATTAAATATTTGGCTCTTGCAAAATTCTCGAAAGGTGCTTGAGTGGTCAACGGCGGCACGTGGTAGTGCTGGGATACCTACAGAGCCACCACTGATGCATCGACACTTTGTGCGTATTCTTGACTACTTAGATGGTGCCACATTCGTACATAACGACGTACCAGCCAATACGCCCATTTTGACCGATCCTCATATCACCGAGGTAGCTTTACTCACGTTCGATCCATCCCGTCAAGATGCGCAGGGATATGTAGACGTTATGACGCAGTACCTAGGCACTATGGCAAATGCTCCTGGTGTTACTGGCGATCAAAGAAACTCTATTACAAAAATCATCAGCGAGCTTGCCACCGTTAAGACCGAACTTGAGCAGGTACGGCAGGGTGCAAAAAAGCTGGTTGGTATGAATAACGCACAGTTGTTGGAACCAACAACAACTTCCCTACTGGATAACCTTGTCACACATGCAAATAATGCCTATGTTGGTCAAAGCGATAGCAATACAGGAACTCAAATAGGAGGAGTTAGTACGATAAGTGATCAAATTGGCTTACTCGCAACGGTAGATGTTATGCGTTATACAGGATAACAAAGGATTTTTATGCGTATCGTTTCTTTATTGGCAAGTGCGACGGAGATGATTGCGGCACTGGGCTGTCTCGATTTACTGGTTGGTCGCTCACATGAATGCGATTATCCACCAGAGGTATTACAGCTACCGCTTGTCAGCACAGTACAGATTGATACAGAGACGAGTAGCCAGGAAATCGACGCGCAGATTAAGCGGCTGGCTCATGAGAAAGAGTCGATACAAAACGACGCGATCAAAGCGCTGAGCATTTACCGTATCGACGTTGCTCTACTTCAAGAACTGCAACCGGACGTAATTTTCACTCAGACGCAATGCGAGGTCTGCGCCGTGAGCGAGCGCGATGTCACATTGGCATTACAACAACTCACAGGGCTACAGCCACGCATCGTTTCACTGGCACCATATCGACTTGCGGACGTATGGGAGGACCTTGTAAGAGTCGGAAAGGCGTTGGGAAAACGCGAACAGGCGGAGGCTCTGATACAGGGATATCAACGGCGTCTGGAGCGATTAGAACAACAAGGTACCGAACTCAATACTAGCGGTAAAAAACCGCGTGTCGCCGTTCTGGAATGGCTCGATCCATTAATGAGCGCGGGCAACTGGACACCCGAACTGATTGCGTATGCAGGTGGTGAGAGTCTCTTTGGCGAAGTTGGAGTACACTCGCCCTGGTTGACATGGGAGGCACTACAGGAAGCTAACCCGGACGTGATTGTGCTTGCACCTTGTGGCTTTTCGCTTGAACGCACACTCGTTGATCTAGCACTACTACAGCAACATCCATCGTGGCAAACGCTACAAGCGGTCCGCAATGGGCGAGTTTATGCGATTGATGGCAACAACTACCTCAATCGTTCGGGGCCACGCCTTGTAGAGTCTGCGGAGCTATTGGGACGCGTCATCTGGGGAGAACAACTGGCTATTCCTGTTCATGCATCAGCATGGCAACACATAAGCTAAATGGCAAAGAGATGGCGAACGCTTGCAAGCCGTTGCCCAATAATTTGCAATTTTCTTTTTTTTTTTAATTTGGAGC
>CAXUHG010000019.1:36670-62058 GCA_964250805.1 uncultured Ktedonobacteraceae bacterium
GCTTGCAAGCGTTCGCCATCTCTTTGCCATTTAGCTTATTTATTTACTTTGGGAGCATGTGCCCAGAAGAGTAGACCACCGATCACAAAAAAGCCAACGATCATCAGCACCATGATAGGTCCAATAGAGTTGGAAATATCCCATTGAAAGAGGGCGGCCCCAAGCAGATAGAGCAACCAGACAAAGCCCAGAATGGGAACAATTAGCATCCAATTAAAGCGTGCATTGCGTGTAGCGAAGCGCGAAGGTTGTCGCTCACGAATCACGTATTCATCAGCATTCAGCGGCTCCATAAATACCTTTCCTTATCTTCATATACATGTACCTGTAGGCATGCATATCTGTATGTAGGATAAAACAGGAACAATAATTGTGTTCTCTAGGAAGTTGTCTCTTCTAGCAACTTCCCGAACGTTGTTGTTATTATAGTCCTTGCTTATCCTCAATGCAACCACTCATGACCAAATCAAGTGAAATAAAAAAACGGCCACAAACGGCCTATGCAACAGAAGTTTGGACAGAGTTACTCGTCCAATCAGGAACGTCAGAACTCGGTAATGGGTCGGAGGACGGGGACGAGGTAAGCGAAATAGTTGGTAGAGAGCGGTGTTTGTTGAGATAGCGACGCAATTCGAGCGCATTGACTTGATACATAGTGCCATCGACGGCTGCTTCTATATGTCCCTCAGCAATAGCACTACACAGGTCAGCAAACGTTGGGAAACGGTCAGGCATGAGACACCTCCCTACAAAATACTGGTACGTCTCTCTAAACTCGTAGAATTTGTACTCCATAACTACTGATAGCACGAATAAGAGAGCGTTCCGGTTTCGTTATGTTCCATAGCTAAAAACACGAGCAATGCTGAGATTATTCCGTCGTGGGGCACATCCTGGCCTTTAGTCTCCTTCCTCCTCTTTTCCAGTATCGTTGGGGTCATCTATTACAGCATCGTCTTCAAGCAAACCTGCCATAGGTTCAATATACATCATTTGCCGTATAAGGTCAACCTGTTTCACGACATCTTTAATTGCTGGAAGGAGAATCTGCGGACCGTCCTCGCCGCGCACGACATAGACATCATTGCTACCAGTCTCCATGATATCTATAATCGTCCCTACTTCGCGTCCCGCTAGGGTGACGACGTGTATGCCAAGAATATCGTGCTGATAGTAGGAGTCTTGCGGCAACTTGGCGAGTTTATCTAATGGAATGGAGAGATCGCGCCCACGCAACGTCTCAACGATTGCAGCATCATTTACTCCCTCAAGTTTGAGGATCACCATATCGCCTCTATATGGGCGAACAGCAGTAATCTTGTAGGAGATATAATCAGGGCCGAGAAAAACACTCTTTAATTGCGCGAAACGGTCTGGTATATCTGTGAGCGACAAAACCTTCATCTCGCCACGTACACCAAATGAAGCTACTATTTTTCCAATAGTAGCCCATTCTGTTGAATTCTGCTTAGGTTTTGGCATAGGTTACTACAAAATCTCTAGTGAGGTATGACGGCCTTCACGCGCTCCACCAGCACGTAGAAGAGAGCGCATCGCCTTGGCAACACGTCCTTGACGACCAATTACCTTCCCGAAGTCATCTGGCGCGACATGCAGTTCTAGTACCAGTGCATTGCGGTCATTGCGAACTTCGCGCACCTGTACGGCTGATGGTTCGTCAACCAGCGACTGAGCGATGTACTCAACCAATTTACGCATATCTCGACCTCACCGTAAAATTATTATGATTGTGCAGATGCTGGTGTAGGAACAGTTGGAGCCTCGGTGGTAGCAGCTTTTGTTTGCGTGAACTGCTGCATGATACCGGCCCGTTGCAATAGAGAGGCAACTGATTCTGTGGGTTGCGCTCCGTTTTTTAGCCAACCGAGAGCTTTCTCAGCGTCGATATGAATTGCGGAAGGCTCAACCAGTGGGTTGTACCAACCGATATTCTCAATGATGCGACCATCACGTGGGGAGCGCGAGTCGGCGACTACCACGCGATAGCTAGGGGTTTTCTTCTTACCCGTGCGTTTTAGACGAATTTTGACAGTCATGCGTTCTTTTTTTCACCTCTTCCCCACTTACAGGGGCTATATTTTCGTGACGTTCGAGAGGAGTGCATAGTGTGTTGCAGCAACCCCAAACTACGGCTTGGATAGGATAGCACGATCACCACGTCTTGTCAATGTTCAGGACATAGAATAGACACCCAGTGTCCAGAGTAGCGTTGCCACACCAAGCAGAACAGCGAAGGTGCAGATGACCAGTGTATGCTTCGTCATCTGCCATTCAGCACTACCTCGACTTGTCCATAGAGCGAGAAGCATGTAGACGGGAAAGACCTCCATATAGAAGCGAGCACTGCTCTGTGTCGATGTAGTGCAGAGAGGCATAATCACAAACACGAGAGCAAAGATACCGTAGATGCTAGGCAGTTTACGAAAGATCGGAATGAGTACAAGCAAAAATGCGAGAATAACAACTACATTCAAGCCATAAAAAGTCCAGTCGTAGGGATTAGCGGGCCGAGGCTGCGTCAAGATATTGAAGAGCGATGAAACAGGATCGATAAAATTACGACCCCAACCGTATTTCTCCACCACTTCAAATGGTCGAAATGTTCCAACTTTCCATTTGCCATAGATAGAGAAGAGAGCCAACCCTAGCGGAATTTGTAGTAAAGCAATAACGCCAAGCCAGAAGACGCGTGTACGAAGTGCCATCCAAAGCCCCAGAATGCGTGAACGTAGCCACTCCTGACTAAAATCCACAAAAGTCTTTGCTTGCCCCTGCAGAGGCACATGTTGCTCCGCCATGACTTGCCAGAACTCCCAACCGACAACGGCGAGGAGGAGGAGTCCCTGTGGACGCGTGAGCGATGCCAGACCACCAAGTAAGCCTGCTAACCACCACACACGCTCCCGCGCATAGTAGACACAGGCAAGTGAAAGTGCGAGAAAGAGTGCTTCTGGGTAGACAGTAGAAAGAAAAAAACTCATAGGGAAAAATGCAAGATACATAACTGCACGAGATGCAAGTTGTTTATTCAGTTCGCGTGCGGTGAGCCTGTAAAAATAGAAGATGGCAATTATTGCCGCAACATTTGTCACAAGCAAGCCAGCAAATAGATAAGCATTGGAATGCCAAGCAAAAGGAAATGCAACAATACGGATCAGAATTGGATAGAGTGGAAAAAATGCCCAGTTGCTCTGTCCATGCAGTGTGTTCGCGCCCCAATAGCCATGCTGTGCAATATCCATGTAAAAGCCGCTATCGAAGTTACTCCACATCCACCACAAGATAGAGGGAAAATGAGCATGATTCGGATCAAGCACTATCGGCTGTTTGCGGTTGACAAGTGGCTCGACATAATAGACCGTTACTACCCCAACTAGTAGCAACACCAAGCGACTGATTATAAAGGGAAGCAGTGCATACGACCAAATTTGCAATAAAGTTGTGCGCCAACGAGGAGATACCTTCTCTGTTGATTCTGGAATCTCCACATGTTCCACTTGAGTTGTATTGGGTTTCTCGTTCTCTACGACGGAAGTGGAAGTACTCACTTCCTGTTTGTCTGTTATTGACATGACAACCTCTTTAAGAAGCCATCCCGACCTCTCCACTGGTTTAATTGAAAAATAATAATCTCACTGATTAGACGCATAATACTATTAAATTATCACGTCATGTACCTATTTTACCCATGAGGATATTTGAAACAGTGTTAACTATACGTCTATAACGCTTGACACGTTTCCGCTGTACCTCTACAATCATTTCTAGTGCCTGAAAGAGTGCTAATAACTTGGAAAATTAAGGAGTGTATGGCTACTACTCTCACAACACAACAGGACGCAGAAGCGAATCAGCTGAATAAGAAACAGATCATATGGGAAAAAATTCGTTCACTTCTCGCTACATGGGAGCTATACCCAATTGTCTTTCTCGCCGCGTTCTTACGCTTTTATCATATCAATGCAACGACGTTTGTGGATGATGATGCTGTGGTATTCCGACTGGCACGGGATGTGTTTGCACACGGCTTATTTCCTATCACGAGTAACATGGCTTCATTGGGCAACCTCAATCCGCCAATGGTGGTGTACCTCTTCATGATACCTGCTGCAATCAGCGCAAATCCGCTTTGGGGCGAGGTTATGGTTGGTTTACTGAACACCGTAGCTGTTGTACTCACATATGTTTTCACGCGCCGCTATTATGGACGCTTCGCCGGTATCACCGCCTCCCTGCTCTTTGCAACGGCGGTCCGCGCCATCATTTATAGCCGCAATATTTGGCCTCAAAACTTTTTACCCTTTTTCACACTGCTATTTTTATTTATGCTTTTCAGGGGCGTGGTTGAGAGGCGCAAGGGGTGGGTTGCTCCTGCGGCTGTATTCGTCTGCATTCTTTATCAGTTGCATGGGAGCGGACTGTTTATGCTTGTCCCCTTTGCAGTTGCAGTGGTGTTTGCATATAAAACCATTCGCTGGTACGATATTGCATTCGCGGCTGGTGCGGTACTCATCCTCTTCTCGCCGTATCTATACTGGGAATATCTAAGCCATTGGTCTGATATCCACATCCTTTTATCAGCTTCAAAACATAAGGCACAAATTGACACTGCTGCGATTGATTACTATAAGCACTCTTTAAGTCCATACGTGAATGCATTAGATATCAACGACCACGATCCAGGCTGGCCTACCTACTCCTCGTCTATTTTTGTACAGGGTATACTGCGCTATTTTAAGCTACCGATGGTTCTCGAACTTGAACTGATGTGGCTACTCTTGCATTGCAGTGTTGTTTTTGCAGCATTGCTCGTCCTGATTCCACAACGCAAAACACCATCTGTACAGGAAAACGGGGATGCACCGAGACGAAGTTTTGCCTTACTCAACTGGTGGAAGGATTTATACGCTTCACCGTATCGCCAAGGTATCCTCTTACTTCTTAGCTGGCAAGCCGTTCTTGTGACTCTCTCGAACCATACCATCGACCTTTTTCCACACTATGTCATTATTTTCATGCCGGGTCAGTTTATTCTCATAGCTATTTTTTTGAGCAAGGGTGTCGAATTTCTTCAACGCTATCGACCAGATGTCACGAAAGCAATGCAGTACGGTTTGTATCTCCTGGTTATCCTCGTTACGATGACACAGGTCCTAGGTAGTGGTGGCGCATTGATCGATAACCTTCATGGGCGTTTTGATCCACAATGGTATCCAGGGTTTAACGACCTCGGCTCTATACAAAATGCGCTCACACGAGCCGATTCACTTGCACAGGAACATCATATTCACCGTATCTATGTGCCAACGACTCTTACCACATCCAATCCGACTCGTCTCTTAGCTGAACAATTGAAGACGCCTGTCACAACGTTTGATGCACAACGCTGTACTGTGCTGCCAGACCCAGCATTTGGTCCCGTTGTCTTTCTCAATGATGCACGTGATGGCTGGATAGACTCATTACTGAGACGCTACACCTCCGCAACGTTGACTGCTCAACTGCCACATCTGGCAAATCCGCCGTTCAATCTTTATGTATTGACGACGAACATTACAACGGTTGCCCAACCCTCTTCGTTTACAAGCGATATACAGTTGCTTGCTCCAAAAGCAACTGCGGTTCCCGTACCATACACGAAGCAACAGATGGTCCTCACGCAATGGCGCATTCTCAAATCTGCCCCGCCCACACCATTTACCACCTACAACTTCAATTTCAAAATGCAATATGGTTCGACGCAAGAAAATTTCTTTTGTGGAAATTCAGCGTTATGGAGTGGTGATGAAATGCTTGTTTATTCGTCGGCAATGAATACAAGTATGCTTCCTTCTTCTGTATATATTAGTGCAGCATCTTTTACATCAAACCCAAGAAATTTTAAGCTTGGTCCACTAACATTGACAACGTACAACATTCTCGATACTCCGTGGAAAACTCTTACAACGAGAGATGGAAGAGAGAATATCACGCTCCCTGTGGGAACAAATGAATAGAGAGGTAGGGACCAATTCATTGCGTCCCAGGTGGGGTTGGAATGGGGAACGCGTGGGCAACGATGGAGTCTGGTGACGAGTGCCCCACCGCCCCACCCCTCGGACGCAATGAATTGGTCCCTACTCAACCATACCGAATAGGGTATTGAGCGACTCGGCAAGCGTTGGATGCGCAAAAACGCCCTCTTCGAGCATAGTATAAGGTACCTTGCCCATCATGGCAATTTGGAGCATCGCCATGATCTCGCCACCTTCTATGCCAAGAATAGCACAGCCAAGAATTTGTTTTGTATCGGAATCGACAATTGCCTTCATCACGCCACGTGGCTCGTCTACCTCAAGGGCGCGGGCAACATAATTCATGGGCATCTTGGCAACCTTGAAATGTACGCCCTGCTGCTTCGCTTCGGTCTCGGTGATGCCCACGCGTCCAAGTTGTGGGTCCATGAAGACGGTATAGGGGACGATACGATTCTTGATACTGGCATGCCCATGTTCGATGATGTTGGTACGAATGATGCGAAAATCATCGTAGGAAATGTGCGTAAACGCTGGCGGTCCCTTGACATCACCAAGCGCATAAATGCCCGATACATTAGTCTCCAAGGTATCGTTGACCTTTATGTATCCCTTCTTATCCGTTTCTACTCCTGTCGCACTGAGATTAAGTTTGTCGGTATTAGGCGTGCGGCCCGTTCCTGCCAGCAGGTGTGTACCATCTATCGTGCGCGACTGACCCATATGCGTTTTGACAGTCAAGTGAATAGTACCGTCCGCATCTTTAGTAACATACGATGTATTGGTTTCGAGTAGCACCTCGATGCCGTCCTCACGCAAAATCTTCGTGACCTCTTCGGCGATATCTGTGTCTTCGCGTTTCAACAATTGCATCCCACGCTGTACAATCGTGACTTTGCTGCCGAAGCGACGAAACATTTGCCCGAATTCCAGGCCAATATAGCCGCCACCAATCACAAGCAGATGTTCCGGCACTACATCTAACTCCATGATCGAGGTCGAGTCGAGATATGGAACGTCTTCCAAACCTTGCAACTGGAGAGTAGAGGGACGTTCACCTGTGTTGATAAAAATGAGGTCGGCGGTTAGTTGTTGCACGCTACCATCATTCATATGCACTTCTAAGGCTTTTGGAGCGACAAAGGTGGCCTCGCCCATCAAGAGGTCTACATTTTCGGACTTTTCGAGGCGGCTCTGGCTCCCACTGCGAAAACTATTCACGATATCTCGCTTGCGCTTCCTGACAACGGTCATGTCAACGGTAATTGATCCGGTATTCACGCCATAGTCTACGCCTCGCCTCGCCATATACGCATCTTTCGCACTGGCAACCATCGTTTTTGTCGGAGTACAGCCTTCGTTAATGCAGGTACCGCCAATATGTTCGCGCTCGATAATCGCGGTCTTGCGTCCTGACTGACCAAGGGCAGTTGCGAGTGGACCACCGGCCTGTCCTGCTCCAATGATAATAGCATCGTAGTGGGCCATGTTGTTTTCTCCTCTGTTATTGGACATGACAGGGGCTGAGCCGCTGTCACTACTATAGTGCCTCTCACTACGCGAGAGGCAATACATATTCTATTTATAGCAAACGCTGGTCTTCTTCCGACGTACTCCATTGTGTACGTAATACAGCGTGCGGTGAATTGAGCAACGCATCCGTGACGCGTTGCCTATGCTTAGGAAGCGTGTTTTCGGGCATAGCACTAGGAGCGAAATAACGACATTCACGCGATTCCTCTGTAGAGGTCAATGTGCCTCCGGTCATGCGACACTGAAACGTCAACACGACCTCTTGCTTTTGTGGCTTAGAATAGACCCCAATCAGATGCTCTACCTCAACCTCTAAGCCTGTTTCCTCGCGTACCTCACGACATACACCCTCTTCGACGGTTTCGCCTATTTCTAAGCCACCGCCAGGCAAGTTCCACCAATCAATATCACGGCGCAAGGCCAGCAAAATTTCACTGCCGCGAAAAATCAGCGCGTAGACGCCGATACGAAATTGTCGTGAACTACTTGCCGCATCAAAAGCCTCTACCATATACTCCCCTTCTTTATACTATTCATTATAGTCGGTAGACTTTGTAAGCATTATCATGCAGTACATCCTGGGCAAGAGAAAATGCCTGTAGTTCGTCAAGTTCATCGGCATCGATCATCTCTTGCAATACCTGTGCAAGCACGCTACGTCCACGGATAGCACCTGCCCAGTGCATTTCGGGGATATTGATACCATCCGAACTGTACATCAATTTACTGGCGGGCGCAACGCTGAGAGCTTGCCTCGTGAAGGCGAGCATCTCTAGCTTCTCGACAAACGGAATGGTATACGACAAATCGAAGTAGACGTGTGGATAGACAGCCGCAAGATATGCGCCCAGTTGCGTATATGGATAGCTTTCGTGCAGCAGAATAATTGGCATTGTCTGGTAATCGCGTCGTTCCAGCACATCTCTCAAATGAAGCGGGTTGCCGAGGCGCATATCCGTATCGTTGTCGCC
Source organism: uncultured Ktedonobacteraceae bacterium (assembly GCA_964250805.1). Classification (GTDB taxonomy): domain Bacteria; phylum Chloroflexota; class Ktedonobacteria; order Ktedonobacterales; family Ktedonobacteraceae; genus JBBQVS01. The sequence goes on from CAXUHG010000019.1 coordinate 45,210, forward strand.
ATAGCCTGTGTGAAACTGAATAGGCACCTGTTGCTGAGCAGCTTGAGCGAAGGCAATGTGAAGCAAATAGTCGATCAATGGTTTATGAGCAAGTCGAAACTGTTTTTGTTGCGCGACTGCTTCTCTACGTGCTTGCTGAAACGAAGCCACTACCTCGCCCTTGCTCCATTCGGCGATCTGTAGTCCTGTGCGATAGGCGACTATACTTTTCAGGGCACAATATCCCTTCGCACGCACATCGCTCACCTCGGCAGTGAAGCGATTCACTACCTCATTGAAGTCATCATAAGCAACAATCAGACGTTGCATAATCGTCTCAAGGCGTAGCATCTTGGCGGTTCGACAGCCTGCAATCTGGCTCATCTGTTCAGGCGAGTAGCATACATCAGGTAGCGGATAGGCGGGGTCAAGTACAAGCGTGTCGATGGAAGCGGCTGAGACAAGTTGTTTCAGCAGGTTCTCCGCGCTTCTGCTATTACGTGCCGCAATAATAGCATCCTCACGTGCCTCACAGGAGTAAAATGCCGCCAGTTGACGCAGCATCCATAGATAATAAATCGTATGAGGCACATGCTCTGCCGCAATACTGGCATCGGGCGATTCAGTAAAATAGCGACGAAATTCCGCAACGTCCATGCGCTGCTTCAGCAGGATAGGATGGCAGTGGTTATCTACGACAGGAATTGCTGTAAGGTCTAACATGCGACATGCCTCCTGATTTTGGTGTGTTCAGCATAGCACGTTCTCTCTCGCAATGGCAATTTTTCCTTTGATGAGTTTTCGTAGGGACCAGATTTATCGCGTCCGTCGCTCAATTTATTGAGCGAAATCCTTGCGAATTCTGTCTATAAGTCGTCTCTAGCATAATCTCGCGTGATAAATCACACTCGGACGCGATAAATCTGGTCCCTACGAAACCTTTGTATCAAGCTCACCTTAATAAGGTATAATATAGGAGTAACATATCACCAAGAAGGATTTTCTCATGTACTCGCGTAGCCCCTGTTAATTCTCTCGCAACCTTCATTGCTCCATTGAGCATATCTATAGCCACAACTGGACAACACTTCCCTGCACAGTCCAGCGTATTCGTGCGCCTCCTTTCTAAACATGCGTTCCGCTTCGTTACACAAATCTGCATGTTTTCAGAAAGGAATACAATATGCACGCTCATACATTTTTCTCCCGTCTCAGACACGTATCAATTTTGCACACAACGTTGCTCAGCATGGGTCTGTTTGACGAAATCGTTTCCGGTTTCTCGACAATCGGCTTGCCACTTTTTCGTGAGCAGTTGGGGCTGAGCTATGCTCAAATTGGCCTCATCTTCACTGTCTCAGCACTTTTCGGCATGGTACTGGAACCTTTGCTTAACCTGCTTAGTGATCGAGGCTCTAAACGCTACTGGATTTTGAGTGGGCTACTGGTTTTCATACTTAGCTTTGTTCTCAGGGCAAGTACGCACTCGTTCGTTTTGTTGCTGCTCGCCTTTGTCCTCTCATATCCTGCAGGAGATGCCGCCATAGGATTCTCACAGGCTGTACTCATAGAGCTTGCCCCTACACGAGCAACGCAAGTGATGGCACGCTGGACTTTCCTCAGCGGTATCGGTGATTTCTTAGCTCCGCTCATAGTTGTAGCAATTGTGAGTGTTCACTTAGGTTGGGCAGGATTATGTTGGATAGCCACAAGTATGTCTATAGTCGCAGCCATCATCGTTAGTTCTCATCGCTTTCCGAAACCGTTCGCTACCATAAGTAGTGAGGAAACTACCTCGTTAAAAACGCTCCTAGCAGGATTACGAGAAGCACTACAAGACCCAATTTTGCTACGCTGGTCATTGCTCACCGTTATTCCCACAATGGTTGACGAGGTGTTTCTGGTGTTTACAGCTTTATACCTAAGAGATGTAGTGCATGCGAGTTCAGAAGCTGTTGGAATTGTTACTGCCATTCATACGGTAGGCGCATTGTTAGGTCTCTTCGCGCTTGACCGTTTCCTTCTGCAATGGAGTACGCCACGCCAACTTCTGATATGGCTATCGCTACTTGTTCTCGTTGGCATGCTCTGTCTTGTAAGCTTTCACGAATTGTGGGCGGCAACATTCGCGCTCTTTGTAATCGGGTTAGGAGCTTCTAGCTGGTATCCGATTGCAAAAGGGCAAGCGTATGGCAGATTTCCAGGTCGTGTTGGTACAGTACGAGCCGTTATTAGTTTATTTGCAGCACTCGATGTTGCGCTTCCGGGTATTGTAAGCATTCTCGTAGACCGTTTTGGGCTGATAGCAGGTCTTGGATTTTTAGGTTTGGCACCTGTACTAATGTTATCACTGCTTGTAGGCGTTCATGATAATAAAAAAAGAGTATGACCGAAAGTCACAATAAGTGAAACTTCCATCATGTGTCATTCGTGTATTACACAGATACCTATGTGTAATCTTTATTGGAAAAATGCTATTGTACGGCGCATATGCTGTATAAAAAACGGATACATTGAAGGAGACGTTTAAGGATGAACAATTTTTTAAAGGGCTTACTTGTTGGAGCTGGCATCGGCTTGATCGTTGCTCCAATGCGCGGCGAAGAAATGCGTAATCTTATTGCTCAGCGCTTCTCAGAGCTACGTAATTCTCTACCAGATAACCCACAGTTGAACCAGTACACCCAGCAAGTTACAAACACTGTTTCACAGGGCGCAAGCAACTTGAAGGACTACGCACAGCAGGCCGCTTCAACCGTAAAGAGTTCCGCGAACAACCTGAGCGACATCGCACAGAACGCGGCCTCAACAGTGAAGCAGACAAGCCAGAATGTTGCGGACACCACGAAGCAGACGGCGGCAAACGCGAAGTCAAGTGCTACGACATCGACAACCAACCCTGCAACGAATGGCACGACAACCAGCGCACCTTTCCCAAGTGCGTATCCTGAGTATGTCAACCCTGAGACAAATCCAAACGCATAAGCGTTGGTAAAGCAGGAAAAAAGAGAGAGTTCAAAAGCTTCGCTTTTGAACTCTCTCTTTTTTCCTGCTAGCTCATTAAATCAGTTCAAAGTAACGACGGCGATCCCAGTTTGTCACAGCCTTCTCGTATTCTCTCACTTCCCAGCGGCGTGTCGCGGCAAAGTGTTCGACGAAATCAGCACCTAAGTACTCCTTCGCGACCTCGCTCTTCTCGAACAAATCGGTTGCATCAGTCAGGTTGCGTGCAAGCGGCGAAATGCGTCCCTCTTCAATTGCCTTTGTGACAACACCTGGATCATAAGCATTTCCTTCGAGACGTGCTGGCAACTCTAGTTTGCGATCTATTCCGTAGAGGCCGCTGGCAATCATAGCGGAAAAGACGAGATAGAAGTTGGCATCGGCACCAGGAACGCGATTTTCAATACGAATGGCACGCTTGCCGTTGTTGATGACGCGCACGGAGCAGGTACGATTATCCATGCCCCATGCGGTATTGAGCGGTGCCCATGTACCTTCTATATATCTCTTATAGGAATTGATGACGGGAGCATACAATACCATGAACTCTGGTAGTTTATTCAGTACGCCCGCGAGAAACTGACGCATTATAGGAGACATATGTCCCTCTGCACTCTCATCCCAGAATACATTACGCTCTCGGTCTACATCCCACAGGCTCATATGCGAGTGTCCACTACTGCCATCCTCTTGATCGTTCCATTTCGCCATAAAGGTCGCGGCGTAGTCCTGCTGATAACACATCTCTTTAACGCCCGTCTTGAACCGTAGAGTATTGTCGGCGGCGGTAAGCGTATCGCTATAATGAATATTCATCTCGTACATACCGGGGCCGTGTTCGCGGTTATAGCCCTCGATTTCGACGCCAGAATCGCGCATCATACGGGCAATGCGCCCCAAAAGCTGATCATCTGCACTTGCCTGACTAACGGCATAGCAGTTCATACCAGGATTGAGGGGGGTCAAGTTCGGACCAAAATCCTTTTCACGCAATGAGACTTGATTTTCACGGAAGAAGCGGAACTCTAGCTCGGAGGCCGCCACTGGTACAAAGCCCATCGAAGCGGCACGATTCATCAAGTTCTGTAAAATGCCACGCGGAGAAATAGTGACGGGTTCGCCTTGCTCTGTCCATAAGTCACAAATACAGGATGCAACGTTCTCTTCCCACGGCACAAGTGCGAATGTGGCGAGATCAGGCTTCATCACGATGTCCGCGAAACCACGCTGCCAGTTGCTGAATTTGAGGTTCGGTAGCACATTCTCGGCGATATCCCAACCGAAAAGCACGTCGCACTGCGCGAAGCCATCCTCTAAAGAGTCGAGGAAGAACTTTGCCGCGACTCTTTTGCCACGATAGACGCCCTCGATATCGACAGCTCCTACCTTTACATACTCTATTCTGCCCTCGTCGATGAGTTGCTTAATTTCGGTAATATCCATACACATACCATCCTTTCTCTTTACAGGCAGTCTACATGTTTATACCCCAGATTACAAGAGCCGCTCAACTACATCATGTAGGGTCTAATTATGTAAATAAAGGAGGGAGATAGTAGATGGTAGGGACCGATTTATCGCGTCCTGAGCACCGTTGACTGCGCGAGTCCTCTTAAATAACACACAAGACTCGCGTGATAAACCACGCTTACGGACGCGATAAATCGGTCCCTACCACTATTTCCAACATCATCAACCTTCCAGGGTGTAATAAATTGGACTCCTGCAGATCACGTTAAGATCAATATTTGTAGAAGTGTTGTAGCGTCTCCTCTTCGGGCGATTTCTCTTTGAAGAAGGCGGATTCGGCACGTTTGACGGCGATAAAAGAGGTTGCAAGCAGTGGGCCAAGAGCCTCTTTTAACACGGTATCGCGCTCTAATTCGTCTAATGCCTCGTCGAGTGTCGTGGGGAGACGACGAATACCGCGTTTTTCGCGCTCTTCGTCGCTATAGTTTCCTGGGTCAATCTCCTGTGGCTCACCTGGATCGATTCTATTTTTGATGCCATCGAGACCAGCCGCAATAAACGCACCCATTGCTAAATAGGGATTGCCACTATGGTCGGCACTTTTCAGTTCCAGATTGAGCGCATCCGCCTCGGTCCCACGTACAGCGGATGGAATACGGATAGCACCTTCACGATTGTCAAAGCCATACGCGCCATATGCCGAACTCCAATAGTGAGGGAGCAAGCGGCGATATGAGTTAGGACTGGCACAGGTAATGGCGACGAGTGCGCGAATATGAGAGAGAACGCCACCAACGAAGTATTTTCCAACTTGGCTCAAGCCACCACGTTCATTCGCATCGTAGAAGAGATTTCGTGGACCGTATTCGCTGGCCTGCGTTCCCCACAGACTGAGATGAATGTGTGCGCCACTGCCCGCTTGATCTAAAAACGGCTTGGGAGCAAAGGTTGCAAATAGATTATGCTGACGCGCAACGCCGCGCACCGTTTCGCGCACAAGGCATACATTGTCGGCGGCACGTAAAACATCGGCGTGATGAATTGATAGTTCCTGTTGCCCTGGACCTAGCTCTGTGTGAAATAACTCAATGGAAATATTTTGCGCCTCTAACGCCGCCAGAATAGCGTCGATAACCTCAGCCTCATCGTCTAAACCAATGCTACTGTAGCACAGACTACTGTCTGCAGGCTCGTACATTCCGGCAGCATCTTCGCGCGCGAGATAAAATTCGTGTTCGACAGCCGCCTCCGCACGCATACCCTCCTCGGCGAGATGTGCCACCATGCGCTTGAGAAAGGTACGTGGACAAGCTGCCCACGGCGTACCGTCAATCAAAATCATGTCGCTCATCATACTGCCCGTATGCGGAGCGTAAGGCAAAAGAGTGAATGTTGCAGGGTCAGGAGTCAAGCGGAACTCTCCGACAGGCCCTATACCTTCGACAGAAGCGAGCGACTCGACACCAGTAAACGCCTGCATCGCTAACGTTTGACCAATACCCTCTGTGATACGCGTACTCAGCTTACTGGCATGCGTTGCCTTACCACGAATAATGCCACCATTGTCGCAATAGAGAAAACGCACCAGCCGCAGGTTCGCAATCTGTGCCTGCTCCACAACATCTTGAGCGTTCATACAAGCTACTCCCCCTTCTTAAATATGGTAGGTCTGACAACAAAAGAGCATAAAGTACAGTATGTATTTCCTTCTCTTTGTTGCCAGACCCGTTACAACTACTGTGTGACCTGAGCGATCAATTCCTCATCGCTCACCTGTTTCCGCTTGACGGCGTTTTGTCCAACGAAGAAGAGTACCACACCTATCAACAGAGACACAACCGCGATACCGCTAATCAGAAGATCCCATTGTTGCGTGTTTATGTCTCCAGTCGTAGTCCAGGGACCTGTGAAGATTACATAGACACCGAAGGCACTGGCAAGAGCACCGACAACCGCGCACAGGTAAAACACCCAGTCGGGCGCAAGTTGAATGCGCGAAAAGGTTTGATGATACTTGCGGCGGATGATAATCACATCCACAAACAGAATGACCATCGACACACACCAGATCACCGTTACAGCCGCCTGCAGTATCCAGTAGATATCAGCCGACAAGTTCTGCGGCGTGAAGCCCGTCTTGATGACGTAGGGAATAACGATGAACGACAGGGCGGTGAAGAAAGCTGCTATGACCGTCTGTACCAGCATTGCAACCCACGGCACTCTGTTCCGATTAACCTTACTGATCACTGCTGGCAGACGCTGATCGAGGCCAGAGACAAAAAGCAAGCGTCCGAACGAGTAGTTGTAGACAGCGGTATTAAACAGAAAGAAGCCAATGAAGATGAAATTAACCAGAATACCAAGAAACTTACCAGCACCGCCGAAACCAAGCTGGACAGCCTCTGAAATCGCGGCAGGACTGCCTTGATCTTTTATTGGTACAGCCACCATGATACCAAATGTGCCAATGAGGTAAGCCACAATGACGACAGCAGCCCCCCAGAGGAGATAGCGTGTGATGGCGCGGGTATTGGTGATTTCGACGCCCATATTGAGCGGAACCTCGACGCCAAGCAAGCCTAGAATGACGGTACCATAAAAGGTGTAGGTGGCGATACTCGGCGACCAGTTATGCGGAGAGTAATTCACTTTTGCGGCGTGTCCACCGAAAAGCGCAATCAGACCAGCAATACCAATCAACAGAATCGCGCCACCGTAAGCAATAAAGACCACATTGACAAAGTTCTGTGTCACACGGAAACGGAGAATCGAGATGCCGAAAGAAAATGCAACGACGAGGATAATTACTAATCCTTGTTGCCAGGGTTCGCCAAGAAAACTACTGTTGAACTGTTGGATCAGCGTCACTACGGCATCACCTGTGGCAATCATGACCAGCACGCCGGGCCACCATGCACAGAAACCAGCAAAAAATCCCATGAAAGGTCCGAACGCCTTGCTTGTCCAGACATAGATAGAGCCTTCGCCTGGAAACATCAAGCCAAGTTGACCAGTTACGATGGCACCTGGAATAAGGAAGGTGATGAAGCCAAGTATCCAGTATGAATATGCTGCTGGGCCAGCTCCTGCGGCGACGCCCGCTGAGTTACTGACGAAGAGAACAATTGCAACGAAAATAGCGACCATATCGAAGGAGTTCAATACTTTGGGGAGAATACCGCCCGCGATACGTTCGGAACGCAATACATCGTTTGTGTTTACGTCACCAGAGGTTGCTGCCATGTAATGTGTACCTCCTACTAAGCGTCTACTTAAGTTAGGCATTGCACGACGAGGACTTCGAGATAACATTTGTGGAAGAGTATCGTATCTCGTTAGTATTCATAATAGAAGATGAGATAACCTGATGTCAAGTCGAACAGCAGAGTTCCCATGATAGGGGCAAGCCCTGTCGCTACTGTATCCCGTAACGCCGCTGACGCGTCTATAGTAGGGACAAGGCTTGCCCCTGTCATGTAGACTTGGCAGACGCTCTCCTTTCGTACAAATGAGCTTCTAAATGAGAAATTGTACAAGCGTTTGACGTAGTAACTAGAGAAGAGATTTTAAGAATTGTCATCGACGCTGATGATATCTGTCTTCCTCTCTGATTGATGTTGCTACATTGATGTGGGCAAACCTCCTGCGACCCACCGTGAAAGGGATCGTTTCGTGCAACGTAAAGATCGCGTCTTGGAAGCTCTACGCGTTTTATGTACACAAAAACCTACACAACCTGATACACTAGCTCTCCTGCGCCGTCATGCCGGTTTTAGTGCCGAGGAGGTGGCGGAACACGCTGAGGTTGACCGCACAAACGCGAGCCGCGATCTGAACCTACTGGCTCAAGCAGGCATCATTGACCGTTTCCCTGGACGACCTGTTCTGTTCGCGACGAAAGAACTCACGGAAAATATTCATAAACAGGAAGAGGCACCTTTCCAAAAACAACTTCAATCTCATAGAGCTTCTACAGCCGTCGCTCCATTAGCGCAAGTGCTACAAAAACCTGCAACGATTGCCGCCTCTGTCTCCGAAGGGGCTGTGGTTACGAGCTTCGATACATTGATTGGCTCTCACGAAGGACTCAAGGTCGCAATCGAGCAGGCAAAGGCGGCGATACTCTATCCTCCGCGTGGTCTACATACGTTGCTGCATGGTCCAAGTGGTGTTGGTAAGACTACGCTGGCACGGCTCATGCATGCCTTCGCGCTAGAGCAACACGCACTTCCACCGGACGCGCCCTTTGTGAGTTTCAACTGTGCCGATTACGCCGGTAATCCTCAGCTACTCATGGCTCATCTGTTTGGTGTGGTACGTGGTGCATTCACAGGAGCAGACCAGAATCGTGAAGGGTTAGTTGAGCAGGCCAATCGCGGTATTCTGTTCTTAGATGAGGTGCATCGCTTGCCGCCAGAGGGTCAAGAGATGCTGTTTTATCTCATGGACCGCGAACGCTTCCGACGAATGGGCGATACGCATGAGCGGCAGGCATCACTTCTCTTGCTAGCAGCAACGACAGAAGACCCAACAACAAGCCTTCTGCCAACGTTTCGGCGCCGTATTCCCATGACCATTCCGTTACCAGGACTGCAAGAGCGCACAATGACGGAACGCTATGAGCTTATTCGCGCCTTCTTCACCACCGAATGTAGTAGTATCGGCTTGCACATTCAGGTTGCGCCACAGGTGTTACGTGCGCTCCTGCTGTATGATTGCAGTGGAAATATCGGGCAGTTACGCACAGATATACAACTGACGTGCGCTCGTGCCTATTTAGACTATCGCACAAAGAATCTGCCCGAACTTAGTATCTCGATAGATATATTGCCAGAGCATATACAACGCGGCTTGTTGCGAACCTCAGAGATGCATCGTGCATTAGAGCCACTGCTCCCTCTACTCGACGCAACTCACAGCTTTACACCAACAGGACTGAGCTTGAGTAGCTTTCCAGAGTCAGCACACGATCTGTACGACACGATTAGTAGAGACCTGACCACGTTAAGAAGCGGCGGACTTTCAGAGCAAGAGATTCATCAACTGCTCCACCTTGACATACAGAATTACTTCCAGCATTTCGCAGATACCGTCAATACAGTAAACGACGAACGCGAAGAAACTATTTCACAGCTTGTTGATGAGCGTATCGCGGCGGTCAGTCATACGATTATTTCCTATGCAGAGGAGCAGCTACAACGCACGTTCCCCGAAAAACTTTCCCTTGTTCTAACATTGCACCTCATGAGTGCGCTGGAACACGTCGCGGAGGGGCATCATCTGATTATGCCGACTCTGCAAGCTATGCGCCATACCTATCCAATAGAGTATGAGGTGGCTCGCATCGCGTTACTACGTGTTCGCTCTCTGCTAGATGTATCATTGCCAGAAAGCGAGTTAGATGTTTTGACTGTCCTACTGGCAAACGCCGATACGCTCCTGAGTAGCGAAGAGTCAACGGTGGGCATTGTTGTCGCCGCTCATGGGCATGCTGTCGCACAGGGATTAGCAGAGTTAGCAAACACACTGGCGGGAGTTAATGCGGTCTCCTGGGCTGAGTTAACGCTAGAACAATCACCCGAAGAGATTGTCGCACTGGTAGCGCGTTCCGTTTCAGTAGCCGATCATGGCAAGGGTGTTCTCTTATTCGTCGATTTCACATCCCTGCTTTCACTTGGCGAGCTAGTCGCACAACAAACAGGCATACAGGTACGCACTATCGCAAACGTGAGTACACAGAATATCGTGGATGCTATAAGAAGAGGGCAGAGAACCAAACATGTAACACTCGACTCTGTAGCAAACAGCTTACAGTATGCCGAAGAATTCTCGACTCCTAGTAGCACACTACCTACGCTTCCATTGCAACAAGAAACGATGAACACCAGCCCTGCACAGCAACAGGAGCGTGTAATACTTTCGGTCTGCTTAACAGGCTTTGGGAGTGCTATAAAACTGGCGGAACTGATAGAGGAACGGTTGCCCGACCTGACAAGTCAGCATATTGAGATTCTCTGCATGGATATCAACCTGTCCGGCAAAACTGAAGATGAGATACAGAGGCTGGTTGGCAATCGACAAATCGTTGCCATCGTCGGGACGATCAACCCACACCTGGAACGCTATCCCTTCCTCTCATTGACCGAGCTGCTCTTCAGTGATGGTATTGTGCGGTTACGCACGCTTCTAGGTAGCACGCTTATCGACCCTGCTCTATTGCAGCGTTCTGTACCATTAAAGGCAACACCTATATTTACGCAGCGAACGGAGCTTATTCACGAAATCACTTACACGCTCAGTCAACGACTTCTGTTTCTCAACCCAATGCGAGCTGTGCCCTTGATTGAGCGTATGATTGAGTTGATCGAGGTCGAGGTGGGTGAAACCTTCGAGATCGAAGTGTTGGCAGGCTTCATTTTGCATATTGCTTGTGTGCTTGAGCGCGGCGTGCAACACAAGGGACTGCTGGTCAGCGACAAAGTACGGATACAGGTAGAGCAGCAATTTCCGCGTGAACTGAGTATTTGTCGTCATGCGTTACAAATTCTAGGTTCACAGGTCGCACGTCCTCTACCTGATGAGGAGGCATACAACATTGTGGGCATTTTACGACAGGTTGATATCTTTTTCAGTGAAGATATCAGCTAGTGTGTTATGTGTGTAGCACACATATTGGCATGCTTCCTGCTGTATATACACATAGACTCAATGAACTCTCTATTCTGTGTAGTAGTTTGCCAATGTTGATGTGACGTTTTTTCGTAGGGACCACATTTATGGCGTCCGCTGCTCAATTCATTGAGCGAAATCTTAACGAACTCTGCATACAAGCGGCCTTAGACCTGATCTCGCGTGATAAATCACGCCTCGGACGCCATAAATGTGGTCCCTACGAAAAAAAATCACATCAAGGTTAGTAGACTAGTAGCGTGTCAAAGGTATTTCAGAGAACACACAATGCGAAGCACAAAATAGAGAGGCTACAGGGCAGAGGTGCCATGATACGAGTATTGATTGTATGCAGTTGGGGAATGTCTACCAGCTTGCTGGTAGAAAGTATGCTTGCCGCGGCCCAAGAGAGTAAGTACGAACTTACTGTTGAGGCATTGAGCGCGGGCGAGTACGCGGCTAAAGTCGAGTCATGCGATGTCGTATTGATTGCACCCCAGATTCGGCATTTACGTAAGAGTATCGAGCAACTGGCAAGATCGGTAGACAAGCCAGTGGCGATGATCGAGCCTTTTCACTATGCAACGATGAATGGTCAGGCGGTGGTTGAGCAGGTACAACGTCTGTCTGCAACGCCACGAAAAGGGTAACTAGCAACGTGAGCAATTCGGTTAACGAGGGTGAAAACCGTCACAACTTTATAGAGCGATGTAGCGACTGGTTTGAACGCTATCTTGTGCCACCACTCGGCATGCTTGCCAGCAATATCTATTTGCAGGCAATTCGTGACGCCTTCATCATTTTTACTCTGCCGCTCATTATTGCGGGTAGTCTCTTTCTTGTGATTGCCAATCCACCTATTCCAGCGTTGCAAACATTTCTGAAACCGTATGAGAATGCAATTCTGGTACCATTTCAGCTTTCGTTTGGCTTGATGGCAATTTTTCTCTCTTTTGGCGTCGCCTATAGCCTCGCACAATATCGTCGTACAGAACCAGTACAACCCGGCATTCTAGCGATGGTCTTGTTCCTAGTGGCGAGTATGCCGATACGAGACCTGACAACAATGCCACTTGGTGAGGTGCTGCCCTATCTTGGTGGACAGGGCTTGCTGGTCGGCATTCTCATGGGTATCCTGTCAACCGAGGTCATGCGTCGCTTTCGTGGCTCACGCTTCACCATTAACTTACCCAGAACCGTGCCGCCGAATGTGAAACGCGCTTTTGAAGCGCTGGTACCAACTCTGCTCCTGCTGACAGCCGTGTGGGGACTTGAATGGTTCATCAGTTCGCATACCTATGTAGCAACCGATCATACCGTCCATCAATTGACGTTACCCGTCTTGCTGATGAATCTCTTCCAACCATTGGTGGTTGTGCAGGATAGCTACCCAGCAGCATTGTTAGAGATTATCCTGATGATGTTGCTCTGGTCGGTTGGTATTCATGGTATGAACGTAGTAACGGCTATCGCAGCCCCATTCTGGTTCACCACACTGGCGGCGAATGCAACGGGCGGTCACGGCATTGTGACGGAACCATTTTTTCATATCTTCGCTCATCTCGGTGGCTCTGGTGCGACATGGCCCCTGGTGATATATATGTTACGCTCACGCTCGACACAGTTACGAACAGTCGGCAAGGTGGCATTGGGTCCAGCGGTATTCAATATCAACGAACCCGTCACCTTTGGTGTCCCAATGGTACTCAACCCGATCATGATGATTCCGTTCGTGCTGGTGCCAGTGCTTATCGTCACGATCAACTATGCCGTGTTCTCCTTTGGCTGGGTACATGTGCCAATCGTGATACAACCCTTTACAATGCCCCTCGGAGTCAGTGGCTTCCTGGCGACAGGAGGCGATATCAGAGGAAGCGTTTTGCAGTTCTTTGATCTTGCTGTCTCCGCTCTTTTATATTATCCATTTTTTAAGGCATGGGAACGCGTGCTAATTGCACGCGAAGAGGCAACCTCTACGCAAGTAGAGAGAGACCGTATACTGGTAACAGCTTAGACAGTGCATCCTATGTCGGAGAGGAGCAATCATCGACGAGACACGAACCGATGGAATGAAACAATGTTGTACAGGAAAGCGTTGCGACAGAGCGTTGCAACAATATTCAACGTGTATTGCCGAAGCACGGCAAACAACGGAAGGACAAATTCAACGATGAAACTATTTAGCTACAAGCGATTGAGCGGACTTTTCGGAGTTATCCTCATCTCGATTCTGCTCGCGGCATGCGGTAACAGTGGTAACAACGGTGGGACCAGTGGGACCAGTGGCGGCACAACCGCAAAGAAGCCTGGACAAGGCTGTACAAAGGTCGGCGTTCTGCTTCCAGAGACAGCAACCTCTGCCCGCTGGGATAGCGAAGACAGGCCGCTCTTGACAAGTGGTATCAAGACTGCTATTCCAAATGCTACCGTAGACTACGACAATGCTGGTGGTGACGCAACAACGCAACAGACACAGGCACAGGCAGACCTTACCAAAGGCGACTGTATCCTCGTCATAGGTGCGGTTGATAGCGTTGCCTCTGCGACCATTGTTACACAGGCAAAAGCCAAAGGCGTGCCGGTTATCGCTTATGACCGCTTGATTCAGTCCAGTTCCCTCAACTACTACGTATCGTTCGACAACCAGAAGGTCGGACAGTTGCAGGGTCAGTACATCGCCGATCACTACAAGGACTACACCAAGACCAGTAACAATCTTATCATAATCAACGGTGCCCAGACCGACAACAACGCGATTTTGTTCAAAGCTGGCGCACACAGTGCCCTCGATCCTTTGATCTCGGCAAAGAACCTGAATAAGGTATACGAGACCTTCACACCCAACTGGGACAATGACCAGGCACGCGTGGAGATGAACGGCGCATTGACCGCAAATCAGAACAAGGTTGGTGTTGCTTACGTTGCAAACGATGGTATGGCGAACTCTGTCATTGCCGCTCTCAAGGCCAAGCAGTTGAATGGTAAGGTACTGGTTACAGGACAAGATGCAACTGTTGCGGGTATCCACAACATTCTTCTCGGCGACCAGTCGATGACGGTTTACAAGGCTATCAGCAAGGAAGCCAATGCTGCCATTAGCCTCGTCAAGGCCATCAATGCCGGTACCGACACCACCTCACTAACCAACGGCATCACAGTGAAGACGCAGGATGGAACAGCCATTCCTTCCATTCTTGAGCAACCTGTCGCCGTTGACAAAACAAACGTCGCCTCGACGGTTATCGCCGATGGCTTCGTCAAAAAGTCCGATGTCTGTAGCGGCATTCCTGCTGGCACTGATGGCGTGTGCTAACCGCATGCAAAGCTAACTACATGTAAGTAGCAGGGAGACCGCAAGGGTCTCCCCTACATATTGTAGACCTTACGTGTAGGGGAGACTCTTGCGGTCTCCCTGCTCCTGCCAGCCCTTATTGTGCATACTATGAGAGGATGGTATACTACATGTATTCCATCCTCATTCTCTAAACGCAACCACATTACAAAGCGGTAACTCATACGGAGGGATTTATGACAGAAAGCGTTAACCCTTCCGTTGGTGGAGAAGTACGATCAGTCCCAGGACAACCACCAACGAAGCAAGCCCGTCTCCTTATGCGCGGCATCAACAAGAGCTTTGGAGCGGTTCGTGCCCTCACCAACGTCGATTTCGAGGTCTACGATGGTGAAGTCGTCGGACTCGTCGGCGACAATGGCGCGGGTAAATCGACGCTCATCAAGACGATTGCGGGCGTCGGGCCAGCCGATAGCGGTGAAGTATTTGTCGCGGGGCAACCTGCTAATATTACAAGCCCGCAGGCCGCGACACGATTAGGCATCGAAACGGTGTATCAGGACCTCGCGCTATGCGATAACCTGGATGTTGTATCCAACTTGTTTCTTGGACGAGAACAACACACACCCTATGAAATTTTATCTGAAATTGAGATGGAGCGACAGGGGTTGAACGTCTTGCGCACACTCGACGTAAAACTTCCCTCGATACGCGCCACCGTTGCTGCCCTCTCTGGTGGTCAGCGACAATCTATCGCAGTCGCAAAAACTGTTCTACGTAATGCAAAACTTATCCTGCTCGATGAGCCAACAGCCGCTCTTGGTGTCGCTCAGACAAAACAGGTTCTCAATCTTATTCTACGCCTACGCGAGCAAGGTCTCGCGGTTGTGGTGATTTCTCACAATCTAGCCGATGTGTTCGAGGTCGTTGACCGTGTGATTGTAATGCGACTGGGAAGGCGCGTTGCCACATTCGATGTCAAAACGACGACGCCAGAACGGGTTGTGGCAGCGATTACCGGAGCAGAATTTGGTGAGATGATGCAGACCAATTCAGCTAATGGCAATGAAGGAGGAAAGTAAGCCATGAGTGAGCTTATTGATAAAAACCCTAGTCCTAGTAGTACAAATGTTGCAGCTTCAACGGTAGAGGCTCCTTCATACACACAGAGGCGCTCATTCGGACAACTATTACGTGGCGACCTCGGTGCTATTCCTGTGCTTATCACATTTATCGCTATAGCAATCTATTTTCAATTGACGACGGGTGGCCTCTTTCTCACACCGAGCAATTTATCTGACTTACTGTTAGAGATCATTTCTATTGGAGTGGATGCACTTGCAGTTGTCTTCGTACTGTTGCTAGGTGAGATTGACCTTTCTGTAGCAGTTGTGAGTACCTTTTGTGCGGTCATCATGGGTGTGCTTTCAGAACGTCTACACGCACCAGCGGCAGTTGCAATTATCATTGGTATTCTGTCTGGTGGGCTTGTGGGAGCAATCAACGGTTTTTTCATCGCGGTGCTACGTATTCCTTCATTCATCGTCACACTGGCAGCATCCATCGCCTATTCGGGACTACTACTCACCTTCCTTAACGGACAGGCAACGCTCACTCTCAGTAATCCATTCATTCTCTCTATCGCAGGTGGATTCTTACCTGATTATCTAGGTGTTGGGCTTCCTACGTTAGCAGTTGTGCTATATGCCGCGCTTGTTATTTGGGAGCATATACGCCGTCAGCGAGCTGGTCTACGCACAAAATCATGGCTACAACTTGGTATACAAATCGGTATTGCGGTAGTAGTGGTGGAAGGCGTTGTCGCGGTACTGGAGAATACCCCATCGCCAATTCCTGGCAACTACCTTGGCGTTCCTAATGCAGCGGCAATTCTCTTTGCATTGATTCTATTCTTCTGGATTGTGCTGACAAAAACACCATATGGACGCCACATTTATGCGGTCGGTGGAAATGCGGAAGCGTCTCGTCGCGCAGGTATCAATGTTGTATTCATCCGTATGTCGGTATTTACGCTGTGTTCTGCATTGGCTGCCGTTGGCGGTATTCTCGCGGCCTCATACGCTAACGCAGTGGCGAGTTCCGTTAGCTCGACGTTGCTACTCGACGCCATTGCCGCTGCCGTCATCGGTGGTGTTAGCCTCTTTGGTGGCAGAGGGTCGGTATGGGCGGTTGTGTTAGGTACATTGATTATCGGTAGCCTCGATAACGGCCTTGCGCTACGTAGTCAAGGCCAAGACGTGAGAGAAATCGTCGAAGGTTCGGTACTCTTGCTCGCCGTCACCATCGATGCAGTCATTCGCCGCATTCAAGCCGCAAGTAAGAGCGGTCGCTAGTTGTACTGAGAGATGAAAAAATGCAGGAAGGCGCGGCTGGCGGCCGGGCTTTTTTGCTAGTTCAGTACAACTATATTGT
>CAXUHG010000020.1:0-35492 GCA_964250805.1 uncultured Ktedonobacteraceae bacterium
AATCTAAAAAAAACACATTTTTTTTTTGTCTTTTTTTTTTTTTCGCCCCCACGACACATCTATTCCAAGACCACATCCCCTAGTTTGGGAATCTCCCCTTTGTTGTGCGCAAAGTCTTAAAAAAATTCCAAAGTACCTACAACCCAAATTTGCCACAGATTTCCTATAAGCTTACGAGTAAGCATGTAGTATGATATACTCCAAATGTCGGTGCATAGAGAAGAATATGAAAATATCGATGCAAGTGGTTTCGCTTCCTTTTCATGTTCTAAGTACTGACGAGATAAACATTGAAGAAAGAGAAGTATTAGATGAATCGTTTATCCTTACCAAAGATGCACGTAGCTGCTTTTTTACTCGTTTTCTGCGTAACGCTAGTTTTCGCAGGGGCGAGTTTCCTAGTCGCTCCGCGAGCATACGCGGATGCCAGTGTACAAAACGTAAAGGTTACTTCAGCTAGCGATGGAACATCCGCGCAAATTAGCTTTACAGGTACAGCAAATACTGATTACGTTATCACGTTCTTCAACATAGAGTCACCTCCACCACCTCTTAACGCACACACAGGTGATAATGGCGATGGAACGGGAAATGCATCGGTAACTGCACCTACCTATCCGGGAGCTGTTTACACATTTTCTATTGAGCCTCCTTCCGGGCAAACAACGACGAGATACACATTTCTTTCAGAAAACCCCGTTAAAGTAAATGTGGAAAATGTGAACGTCACCACTGCTGATAACGGAAGTTCAGTTCAAATTAGCTTTCTAGGAACAGCAGATTACGATTATACTGTGTCTGTACAGCTCGATCTCTCCGCTACCCCTTATAACGTTCACACGGATGGTACAGGCAATGCATCGGTCACTGTGAATGGCCTCAAACCAAGCAGCACCTATACCTTTTTTATTAAAAGGGTTGTGAATGGTCAAGTCCTGACAAGTGATGCCTACAATTTCACCACCTATCAGGCATCAGGTAGTGTACAAAACGTGGTTGTTTCATACACCATTGATACTTCAGTAACTAGTTTTGTCGATAGAATAGCGAAAGTTAGCTTTACAGGTACTGCAAACACCAAGTATTCCCTTGCCACGATTTTCCCGACGACATCCTTGTTTAGTGATGTTTCTACAGGGGATAATGGCGATGGAACAGGAAATGCGACTGCATTTTTGAGTAGCCTCGGTAGTACACTCAATAATGGAAGTCCTACCTATAGCTTTCAAATCCAGCTCAATGGTCAGCCAGACTCAGATGTCTACGCCTTCACATTCAACAGTTAATTCTGTTAACCCAAAGGTTTCATTTAGGCGTATCAACGTGTACAGCCACAAAACTGTTAGCAGTTTTGTGGCTGTACACGTTGATACGCGTCGCTTCTATTCCGACACCACATCACCTAGTTCGGGAATCTCGCCTTCGTTCTGCACATCGAACAGCTTTGCAAAGTCTGGTGGCAACTGTGAACGCACATCGTCTATCTCGCCAATGGAGACCGCTTCGCTCAAGAGACCACATACGACGCGTGCATGGAACGTTGCGTCGGCTAGCTCCACACCCTCACGTTCGCTAATACGACGAAAGAACTCATCGAGACCATAGCTATCGCCGATACCTGCATATGCGGGTTGTAGGTACAACGCGATATCTTGTGGCAATTGCGCCGCGAGTTGTTCGGCCTCGTTGCCCTGTAAGCGACCTGCAAGCGTCTCAAGCGTTGCCTTTGTTGCCTTCTCCGCCTCGTCGCTGGATGCAAGGCGTGCGCGATGACGAACCTGTGATATAAACTCTTCGTATTTCATATGTATTTTCCTCTCTTTCATATTTTCGCATTGCTAGTATTTCGCTTATTAGTACGGAAAAGTGAGCGAAAAAGTTTCCGCAACGTACTTGTTCACAACATGCTGTGATGCAATACACAAATATGGGACGTATGACACGTCCTAAAAATGGTGCCGTTCGCATATACTTATATCAGACAAAAATATACAAAAAGGCTCTTGTCCAATCTATACATTGATACAAAGGTGATATACACAATGAACAGTACTATCGCAGCCCCTTCTCGATCTGCTCGAATCGCTCAACTCTTTCTCTTCCTTCATGCTGCTCTCGCAGCGTGGGCAGGTATCTCTACGTTGATCACGTCTCATACCTCTCTCCTCAATTCGCCATTTGCGGAATACAATTTCGTGGTCGCTCTCCTCGCAGTGGCTGCTACCATAGCGAGTAGAAGGTATGGTCGTGCATGGCTGTATATCGCTATACTAGTATGTGCAGATACAATCTTTTGCGGCTTTCTCTCACTACTTGCACTTGGCTTAGCACACGATGGCTTAGCTCCAAATGCGCTGTTACCCACCAGCGTAATTCAGCAATTAGCGCAAGAGATACTCCCTTTGGGAATAAGAGTAGTAACAGGTACCGTCATTTTTCTATTGAGTATTGTTCAACTTTTTATGATGTTCGCAGCTTATCATTTCGCGGGAAGTAGCAAGAAACAAAAAAGAGATGAGATAGCCTATTGACAATTTTCGATTGATTTGCTATATTCTCAATCGGAAATAATATGTAGAGGAATTTATCATTAAGTTATGATGAATCAGAATAACAGCAATCAACCGGGAATGCTACGGCGTAATTTTATCGCTCAGCAACAAACGATACCGCAACCGATTGTGTCTCCTCCACAACCATTTCCTAATGCCAATCTACCTATTACACCGTTACCGCCTTCCATCGCACCAACAGCGCCAGCACCAGTAGCACCATCAATCAAGAAAAAAAAGTTATCGCGCATTATGGCGATCTTGTTGGTTGTGGGCTTAGTAGGAGTGATTTATTTCATCTGGCATACCTCACCCACACCCACCACCAGCACAGCAACAGCGAGTGTCAGCCAGCAGAACTTTTCTTCAGGAGGAACCTCTGCCCCTACAACAGACGGCATCAAGGTGTACGTTGTGGGAGCCGTCAAAAATCCTGGCCTGTATACGTTAGCGACAGGAGCACGCGTCTATGATCTTTTACAGGCGGCGGGAGGGACGCTTCCAAAGGCTAATCTCGTAGCGATCAATATGGCGGCAAAACTGAGCGACGGACAAGAGGTATATGTTACACTTATTGGTGAGACGCCACCTACCTATGTTGGCGGTGTATCAGGAACTGGAGCAAGTGGGACGTCAGGAACTGGAAATACGAGTGGCGGCAATACAAGTAGTAGCAATACAAGTGGACAACTCGTCAACATCAATACGGCTAGCGTCGATGAATTGAGTCAGAGTCTTCATATCAGCAAAAAGTCGGCACAGGCCATCGTTGATTACCGCACACAACACGGCGACTATTCAAGCGTAGATCAATTAGCACAGGTTGTTAGTAGCAGCATCTATAACAAAATAAAGGCATCATGTACGGTGTAGTATACAAGAATTTGAAATTTTTCGTAGGGACCACGTTTACGGCGTCTATGTGCGATTTATCGCGCGAGATCGGTTTGTATATGGTGCAAACAGGATTAACAAGGATTTCATGCGATAAATCGCGTCAATGGACGCCATAAATCTGGTCCCTACGAAACATAATGACTACGCAGCGAGAGCGAGAGAACATATGACGATAACGAGTGGTTTTAGCTTATTATTGAGCGGGGTGGTGTGGGTGGTGTGCGTTCTCGTAGGCATGGGACTAGGTATATGGACAGGGAGGCCAATGGGGACGCTACTAGGCTGGATGATTGCGAACTCGTTAGATGAAAGCATGGTCAAGGGTGGTCGCCTCGGTCAACAATTCGGGCGGTTTTTCGGTGTTCTTATCGGTGTAAGCCTGGGGGTCTATGCCGCCATTCGTATTACCGCCTATATCACGCAAACGGTTCATCCGTAAGCCATTTATGATTGTTATTGTAGTATTTTCTTGTAGAGCGTTTGTATGCAACAAAAGCAGACTGTTGGCTTCGACCTGCGCGGGCTAACTCTCGTCTCCGTCGCAGGTACCTGGATTGTGGGCATCTTGCTCGAATCTCTATTCTCTTTACCCGTACTTGCGCTCCTCGTTGGCGCAGCTCCATCGCTCGCGTTTGTCTTACTCCTCTGGCGCAGTCCAAGAAGCCGCTTGCTCATGCTACTCCTCGCCTGTCTTTTTCTCGGTGCATACCGCTATGCGTTAGCAGCTAACGATCCCCAGGCAATTTCTGCTTTCAGAGGTGAGAAAGTGACGATCATAGGCACGGTTGCCGAAGAACCAAAGGTACAGAGTCGTAGCCGTACACTGATCATCACCGTATCACAAGTACAAAAAGACGGAAGTTCCATATGGCAGAACGCCGACGGACAACTCTCTGTACAAACGCTCGGCACAGAAATTGAAGACCCGTATGGAGCGAACTACGGCGATAGCGTCGAAGTGCAGGGAAAACTTGAGGCACCACAACCAATCAATCCGCCTAACATCTTCGCGGCTATGGCCTTCCCACTTATCTCTGTTCAGTCCCATCAAGGCAACCCCATCATCGCTTTTTTCTATTCCCTGCGTGTGACTCTTGCAACAATTCTCGCTCAGGCACTGCCCCAACCCGAAGCAGCATTGCTCATCGCTATTCTCTTGAGTCTACGTACACCCGCCCTCAAGCCTCTTCTTGCCGCCTTCAACGCTACAGGCTGCGCTCATCTTATTGCACCATCGGGTTTTAAGGTCACTATCGTAGCTGGTCTTATCATGGGCAGCACAAGAAGACTATACGAAAATCAAAAGCCTCTGCAAAAGTTGCTCCCTGCACAAAGGCGTGGCAATTGGCGAAGAGCATTGGCAACAACTCTTGTTGTACTAAGTATTGTTGTCTACACATTGCTCAGTGGTCTCAGTCCTGCCGCTATCCGTGCTGGTATTATGGGCGTACTGCTCGTAGTAGCACCACGTATCGGACGTGTCTACAATATTTATACCGCCTTCGCACTAGCGGCATTACTCATGACCATATTCGACCCGTTTATTCTCTGGGATACAAGCTTTTTGCTGTCATTTACCGGCACCCTCGGCATTGTAAGCTTCACACCCTTTTTTCAACGTTGCTTGTCTATGCTCGAACGCCTGCCATTCGGAACACCGATTACAGAGATTTTCGCCGTTACCCTTGCCGCGCAAACCGCAACACTTCCCCTCTTAGCGGTAGACTTTCACGAGGTATCCTTGATAGCACCTGTTACCAATATTTTAACAGTACCCCTACTTGGCTTACTCCTGATGTTGGGCGTCTTCATTTGCATAGCAGGGCTACTCTATATGCCGCTGGCAATGATTCTTGGCTGGATAGCATGGCCTTTTCTCTTTTATATGCAAACAGCCGTGTCCTGGTGTTACACGGTTCCATTCTCGTACCTTAACGTGGAAAACTTCAACAGTATTATCGCTTGGTTATACTACGGACTGCTCGTGCAAGCGAACTACTTCCTTCAGCGACGACAAAGCAGGCTAACAAAAGTAGCAGGTCATGGTCATATCCAATTTTTGCACTGGTCGCCGCGCACCAAGTTAATCGTACAGGTATGTGTGGCGTTGCTTATCATCATGGCAACGGGCACAACAGCACTCGCAACGCAACCAGAGAGTCGCATTACAATAACGTTTCTCGATGTTGGCCCTGCCGACCAACCTTCGCAAGGTGAAGCGATTCTTGTCCGTACACCCGACGCAAAAACGATTCTCATAGATGGTGGGCTGGATGCTACATCGCTCTCGCAGGAACTGGACTCGCGTCTTCCATCATGGCAACGCACGCTTGACGCGGTTATTCTTACGTCGCCACGCGCCGAACATCTCGGTGGACTACAGGATATCGTGACGCGCTACCAGATTGGTGAGGTTATTGACGCGGGCATGCTCCATCCAAGTACGGCCTATGCATTGTGGCGTAGAACTATCAGCGAACGTGGCCTCGATTATATACCAGTAACGCAAGGAACAGTTATTAGGGTGGGTACTCAGGTCACGCTGCAAATACTCTGGCCTTCGGCACACTTGCATAAAGGCACAGACGAAATACGTGATAACAGTCTGGTGCTACGACTTGTGACGCCGGATGGCAACGTGCTATTGCTGAGCGCAGCCACGCAAAGCAAATATGCCCTTGCTGGACTATTAGCCTCTCTTCCCCTCAACTATCTACAGGCTTCGCTCGTACAGATAGTAGGAGAAGTTAATAAGCCGTTTCCAACCGAGCTGACAGAGGTGCTACAACAAACACAGCTTTCTACGCTTGTCGTTACTCCCGGTCTCCTTAGCGCGAAATTGCGGAAAAGTGGCGAGTCGTCTCTCATTACATTGCCATCTTCGCTATTGCCTACTACCGGAAGTCGAGCATCGGTGCGTACAATACAAACGGCACAGATGGGTACTGTAACGTTGGTTGGGAACAATGGAAGCTGGAATATCGACTCGACCTGACACTAAACAACATAACAAAATAGACACATGAAACGTACTCTTTTCAAACGAGATGAGTAGGTACAATAGAGGGATACAATTCTTATGTTCTGTGATTCTTGTGGAAATGAGATAGCCAACGGAGCTATCGTGTGCCCTAACTGTGGGTCGCTTACTGATAATGATATTCAGTACGTGCGACCCGCTACCTATCAGATACCGCAAGGACAGCAGGATGATCTCAGCAAATTTGGGGGGCCGTCGCCCTATCAGATGGGATATCAGCCGATTCCGCCACAACAACCCTTGCCTAACTATGCGCCTCCAATGCAACAGCAAGTTCCTGGTTATGCGCCTAACTCTTACGCTCCGATGTATCCACAAGGCAACGTCACAATCATACAAAATTCGGGCAACGATGCCTCGATAGTGGCGGAGATTATTCTATCGCTCTTCGGCTTATTCGGAGTGGGCTGGCTCATTGGTGGCGAAACAACGGTGGGAATCATCCTGCTAGTATGTAGCGTCTTCATCTACTGGCCTATCATGATTTTAGGGACGCTATTCACCTTTGGCTTAGGTCTCATCTGCCTCGGCCCACTGGCAATCGGCGCGATCATTATCAACGCGATTCTCTGTAACAACGCGCTCAAACGGCGAGCCTCCCGCATCACCGTGATACAATCAACGCCCCCTCCCACAATGCAACCGCCGATGCAAAGGCCCTATTAACACAAAAAGATGAGGTGCATGTCGTGCATGCACCTCATCTTTTTGTGTTCATACACATTCTACTTGGGGAATGCGAGGCGGCGGTATTTCTCACGCGACTCCAACCAAGCCTCATCGGAGAGACCCATCTTCTCGCGCAACGACTCTGGCGTCGTTCCAGCCTTGAGTTGCTCTACCGCGAAGGTGTCGCGCAACAGTTGCAGCGTGACACGCTTCTTGATATTCGCGGCTTTCACAGCCTTTGCAAGAATGTAGTTCAAGTTGCGATCTGTGCAAGCAAACACCTCGTTCGTCAGGGAATACTTCTGCTGATAATCTCTGAAAATCTGTGTGAACTCGGATGGGAGAGCTAGGCGACGCTCACGATGCTGCTTATTGGTTGATGCGGCGAAATGTACAGTTATCAACGGAGTACGCACATCGGAGAGATCGACCTGATGCACCTTTAAGCCCATCACCTCTTCTTTTTTCAACCCTGCATGCAGTACCAAGTAGACGAGGCAATGACAACGCGAATCCTCGGCAGAGGCATCAAGCAGACGTTGTATCTCATCGGCAAACAAAAGTTCGGGCAATGGTGGCAATGGGCGTTCGAGCGTCAGGCTTGCCGATGGGTCCTCTTTGATGACGGACTCGCGGTGCAACCACGAAAAGAAATTTTTCAGGAAAGTTACACGCCTAGCCATTGTCTTTGGCGCGGGCACCTGACCCTTCGTACCAAATTTAAGCTTCATCAGCCAATCAGTGAGTTGCTCTTTAGTGAGACGACCAACAGGCGTATCTTGACCTGTGTAATCGCTGAACATCTTGAGATCCGAGAGAAAGCAGGTCACGGTATAGTTCGACTTCCCGCGTAACATTAACTCCTGCTGATAGGGAATGGCACAGGCGGCAAGGCTCGATTGATCGGTAAGTGGATTTGTGCGTACCAGAGGTGGGAATGGCGTCTCTAGTGGGTCAGGAGGCTCTGCGATCACGCTTGGGGAACCGAAGAGGTTGCTTTGTAGAATAGTCGCGTCCTCGGTCGATGTTGACTCAGGTGGTCGTGTCTGCTGTTCCTGCTGAATATCCTTCTGCGTATCTTGCATAGCTTTAACGCTCTCCTTGGCGATAGAGTATTTAGTGGATGTCGCTCTCACATTTCATTATAGCATCGCCGTATACCCCTACGCTTCATCTAGGGGTAAGGTAGCCCAAACAGTGCCTATTAGATTTATTGGATGAATCTGCTTATCAATCTCACTTGCTCAGCTTTATTTTCGAGAACATAGCCCTTTCTTTTAGCATCCTCTAAATTGGTCATCGGTTGAAACCCAAGCCGCTCTAGTATCGCTTGCCCTTCGGATGTCACTCCAATTGCATACCAGTTCTTTATGTCGTATTGGTGAGTAAGCGCAATTGCCCACCGAATCGTTTTCCTGAGCAGGAAAGCACCAACCTCTTTGTCTCGCTCGATATCCTTGGTAGATATCACCTCAATGATAGGTATATAGACTGATATCTGTTTCTCTGTCCATTTTTTGATGGCTTGCGGTGAAATATCCTTTTCTCTCATCCGATTGTAAAGCAGATCAAGGATAATGGTTTCATCCAATGGAAGAAATGTTGTCCATCCAAGAATCTTGTTTCCCTCTTTGACATTCATGGAGATTTCATCATTCTTTTTTCTCCATTCTAGCAGTGTCTTAAATGGTACTACATCTTCATCTTCGTAAGGTTGAAGCGTGATTTCCTGCTTCACCCATGCATCAGCGATAGTCGAGAGCGTAAACGTCAGCTTATCGTCTTCCTCTTCATTTGCTCCGACTTCTGCTAGCGCATCTATCGCTTTTTTAGGGAATCTCATATTTGGGCGTTTACCTTTGGATGGGATACGACCTTCCCTAACTTCTCTATAAAAAGATGTACTGGGCTTTCCAAGTATTTGCATAGCCTCTTTAGCGGTATAATATTCCTCGTTCATCGGTCCCTCTTCCTCATATTTCAAATAGTAGCTTCATTGTACTGGATAGTTGGTTGTTGGTAAAGAGTTCTTGGCAAGAGGATATTGGTATTGACAAATCTTACTTTAGATGGTATCTTATAGTTAGGAAATTGAAAATTTGGATATTGGCAATTGGTAATACTGGCTCACATATTCACGGTATGGAGCCAGTAAGAGGAGTCTAGTCCTTGTAAACTTGTCCTAGACTCTCGCAGGGTACGATACCTGTATGAGAGTCACCTGTCAAGCACAGTACACCCAAAGGAGCTTGAACGATGACCAAAGAGCAACAACCTGTTTCCCCATTGATTGACTTTTGTAATGCGGACTCTCGTACTCAGTATGAACGTGGCGTCTGGTGGCGTCTACATGGATGGCGCACACGAGGCAGAGCAAGCGCACCTGGACTACTCCCTGAAAGCTACTTCATCAACGACCTTGATGCGTTCTCCGTCACGAGTTCGAGACCTCTACTGGTGAACAGCATGTACGACACTCCCTCTGTTTCTCGCTTGGCTTACTTCATGGCGGTGTTCTCTCTCCCACGACGGGTCTACTTCGACCCGACGTGACAACACTCGTTCTCATCACCCATCCTGAGTTCGCCAGAGGCTACAACGTGGGCAGACGCTGGTACTTTTTCGATGCCATGCCTGATGAAGAGCGGCACTACACCGAGGAACGCGTTCTGCAGGAGTTGTGTGACCTTGCGACAGACGTACCAGAAGCGTTTGTGGACGGTGCTGATGACAGCGATATTCAGTATATCGTGGGAACGTTGTTGGGAGCACTCAGTGCGCGATTGTTTCCTGCAACTGAGGAAGAACGTAGCCAGTGGAAAGCAGAGTACCAGTATTGGGTGACACATGCTCAGCAAGGGCGTGTCACGGAACCACTCACGCATCCTGTTCCTGAGTACGCCTAAGAGGAACGCGACTCTCCAGAGGAAATAGTTTGTTTCCTCTGGAGAAGTAATAGCAAGTAACTTTATATTTTGAATCGAGTGTTCATTCATGCAACAAATTCTCACCGCTAAACTGAAACTCATTACCACTCCAGAACAGTTTGCCGCTCTACGACAAACACAACTAACGTATCGTGATACGCTCAATGCGGTGAGTGTCTATGCCTTCTCTCAGGGCAAAACCAGCAGTGTCACGAAGTTACACAAAGGCATGTATGCAGAGTTGCGTACTCACTATCAGCTTCCTTCACAACTCGCCTGTAGTGTCGAGCGACAGGTGGCAGCAACCTACAAAGGGTTATGGACGAAGCTCTTGAAGAATATCGAGCATCGTCGCAAGAAGATGACCAAAAAACGCTTTCAGGGACTGGACAAGCCGCCACACTACACGTCCCCGACGGTGCAGTACACCTACGAGCGCGACTACACCTTTCAGCGCGACAGCAAGGTCAGTGTCGGCACCCTCAACGGACGCATCAGCATTCCCTACAAGGGTTATGACAAGCATACCACCCTCATTCAGCAAGGAGCGAGTATTGGGGATGCCAAACTCTGGTATGACCAACCCAAAAAACAGTTCTATCTGCTGGTGTCCCTTTCTATTGAGGTTGCAGAGCCGACCTGTGACCACTTCGAGGAAGTTGTCGGGGTCGATGTGGGTATTCGCTATCTTGCTGTGACCTCCACGTCCATAGGCAAAGCTAGCTTTTCCTCTGGAAAACGAGTGAGGCACAAAGCCAACCATTACGCACGATTACGCAAACGCTTGCAACAAAAAGGCACTCATGGCGCGAAACGTCGCTTGCGACAGATTGCCCAACGAGAGAGACGGTTCCAATTGCAAGCTAATCACACCCTCGCCAAACAGATTATCACGCAGCACCCACACACCCTAATCGGATTAGAACAGCTTACCGATATCAGGGATCGCACCAAACGCAAGAAACGCAAGCGCAAGCACAACGGCAAAGGGACGGAACTAGTCTCGCCAAAGGCACGGAAAGCCAATCGGGTGTATTCCCACTGGTCCTTTGCCGAACTGCAAGCACTTATCTGCTACAAGGCCGTGCTTGCGGGGTCCCTTGCCGTTAAGGTCGATGCGGATTACACCTCAAAAGCGTGTCCGAGGTGTGGACATACTACTGATGCGAACCATCCCCACAAAGGATTGCTCTTCGCCTGTCAAAATCCCACCTGTAGGTACACGCTGCATGCCGATTTGGTTGGCGCGAGGAATATCACTATGAGAACGCTCTTGGTCCGGCAAGACTGGATCAGGACGGGATGTTTGTCACTCATCCCTGATGCCTCGGACAAGGAAGCTAAAGCGGTACGTCTGCAAAGATATGCCGAGTTGCGGTGGAGTTCAGAGGTAAACCAAAGCCATCGCTCTCTGAGCGGAGGTAGTTGACTATAGCAGAATGCGTCCAGTGGGTATAGACGTTCTAATCTTGGAAATCTAGCACACGAAAAACATGTGTATCTCTTGACGCCCTATCAAACGTACAAGAATATGGTAAGAGTGTTATGTAACCAAGTTTTTTTACCTTCCAAAAGCCGAAAAGGAGAAGCGCGTATGGAAGCTCAAGAGGCGTTTAGATTGAGAAGAGAGACATTTGGACAGCCATGCATTCATACTACTCTTGTCAGAGAGTACGATGAAGGGAAAGACGTTGGAGCTTGGGCCTGCACCGCCTGTGGTTCAGAATTTGCAAAGTGGGATGCATGGGAAGTAATCCGTAAATACCAAGAGCAGCACACATCGAATGTAGTAACCCCGTAGGAGTACTCTATCTATTCATTCATATGTTGCTCTGCTCTAAAAACGCATTCACGACACGCATAAATGCATCGAAGGTACTACGATGAATGTTGTGGTAGGAGCCTTCAATTTCCGTAACACGACTCTGTAGTTGTATAAACTGCTTCGCCTGCTCCCATGAAGCGTTGTCTATTACTGACAGATGAGGGTCAGCACGAATCAGTAACGTAGGCGCGACAATTTTAGCCAGCAAGGGCAACAGGGCACCTACTTCGCCCGCCTGGGAGAAGATACTTATAACGGCCTCTTTAGTGACATGGTGTAGTGCGTCTATCTTACCTTCAATATCGGCATCGGTCCAGCCGGGGCTGTTCGCGGTAATCTCGACACGCAGTTCATCGGCTGGACGTCCAATATCTTTTGTATAGTTGGCGGCTCGTAGCTCAGCATTCCCGCGTCCGAAATTCAGCGCCGGGTCCTCAAGAATTACCTGTCCAAGCGTAGGTACAGACTGCTCAGTTCCTGCACCGCTTGCCAGTACAATCGCTGTGGCACCACCCCAGGAATGCCCTATCAGCACGGGATGTTCAAGCTCAAGTGCCTTGATAAACGCAATCGCATCATCAGCACTTTGGCGTAAGCTATATGCCCCCTGTGCAGGTTTGATACTCTCTCCGTGACCACGCTGGTCAAGCGCATAGACACGATAGCGTCCGGCTAATGCTGGCCCGACACGTACCCAACTCCGAGCAGAACTGGTGATACCATGTAGCAATACTATAGATGGTAGTTCAGTACGTTCAGCATCCCAACTGAGGTAATGAAAACGTCCAGTAGGTAAGTCAATCATCTGAGATTGAGCAGCAATAGCGCGGCTATCAGTCATGGTGTCTCTCTTCTTTCCGTTACAATCATCGGTGTATTCCTCGTATTATGCCACACAAAAAGCAGAGAGAACCATGCTTATACTAGATTTACTACGCCCTCTTCACACGTAGCGAGTCACCAACGTGATAGAGGTGCTGCAATATCTCCTTGAGCGATTGAAGTATATTCGTCTCGTGATAGGAGATATCGTGCGCCTGACAGAAAGGTTTGATAACCTGTTGTGCCTGCTTCAGCTTGTTACGCGGCATGCTTGGAAAGAGGTGATGCTCAATTTGGTAGTTTAAGCCACCGTATACAAAGTCGGTTACGGGATTTCCATGAATGTTACGAGCGGTTAGCACTTGACGATGCAGAAAGTCCATCGTGCTTTCTTTCTCAAGCACAGGCATGCCTTTATGGTTAGGCGCGAAGATGGAGCCGAGGTACGCCCCGGTCGCGGCTTGATGCACCACGATGAAGAGAATTGCCTGCCACCAGACAAAGCGCGAGAAAATGACACCAAGGTAGAGCGCAAAGTGGGCGATCATCAGTAGCCATTCGAGAACTTGATACTTCGCCTTTTTATGTAGCAGAAAATCGACGCTATTGAATTGCAGTCCTAGCGATACCGTCATCAAAGCTGGCAAAAAGATTGTTGCCTGATGCCTTACCAGGAACCGTCTAAATTTTCCGATACGGGAAAGATCTTCCATACCTGTAAATTCCAAAAATGGAATTTCGATATCGGGATCCATATCAACATGATTTGGATTGCTATGATGTGCATTATGCTTGTCAAGCCACCATGCATAGCTCATACCAATCAGCAGGTTGCCTCCGACAAGAGCTAGAATATCATGTTTCCATGATTGGTGGAACATTTGGCGATGGCCTGCCTCATGGCTTAATAGACCAATCTGGGTAAAAACGACGGCGAGGTAGAGGGCATTTACGAGTTGCAGCCAAAAGTTGTTGACAACAAACAGGAAGACGACACCAATAATGAATAGCCCCAGTAGCAAGGCTACACGTTTTGTATAGTATACAGGCTGTCTTTCAAGGAAGCCTTTTTTCTTGAGAATCAGTTTCAACTCGGCATAATCATTGCTTGTCGCCACTTGTGAAGATCTTAGCAATGGCTGCACCTTGTCTTCATCTGGAAGAGTAAGTGCAGGAGACGTTTTCCTATTCATACTTCGATAGCTCTTTCTTGTTACTTGTGTATGCTCAGGAAAACATCGCCCAAATTCCTTTTCGCTTGCAATCTATCCTCCTGAACGTTGTAGTTGTACAGGAGATAAAAAGCAGTGCAAGGAATGCACACCTTCTCTTCTTTTTGTATACACAGAGTATCTCAAAAACTGTACTGTCATATAGGAGAGTAGTTGTGGCTAATTTGTTTCATTATCTCAACAGATTTCCAGCCAAAAAAAGGAGTATAGAGGAATTTAGCCTTCCTGCTTCTCTGTATTAAGCTTTCTCTGTTGCTCATTGAGAACGTCAGCGTGCGCGTATGCATCGTGTCGTGTATCAAACGACTTTATGATGTGATCCTGTCCCGTTCCTTCACTATTGGATGCATGCTCACGAATCACAAAAATCTGCTCTGTGATGCTTTGGACATAATAACGATCTTGCGTCGTCGTGCCCTTTCTACTGGTTCCCGACATGGGAATTGTTTTTTGCTTGTTCATTATACCTTTGCTTCAACATGTGTGACTTCCCACGCATGTTTCTTAATTATCTATTTTAAGGGTGTCTAGCTCAGCCTAGGCGCAGCAACGGCATCGCGTCGCGCTCTTTCAAACATTGCCCCCTCTATATCAGCACCTGTCAACGTCGCTCTTCGCAGGTCAGCCCCTCTCAAATTCACATGAGACAGATTTGCGTCACGCAGGTCGGCCCAGTTAAGGAGTGTTCCCTGGCAATTCGCATCACTCATATCGGAGCGACCCAAATCGGTATTGCGCAAGTCTGCATCATGCAAATCTGTATCGCGCAAATCTGCCTCGTGCAGGTTTGCCTCCGTCAGATCGGCACCATGCAGGTCGAAGCCGCGCAGGTCACGCTGATGCAGATCTGCCGCATGCAGGTCTGGTTCGACCGCTCGTACCTCCGCGTATTCGCGGCGCCATTTATTCCATAGTGTTTTGCCTGAAGCAAGAATGTCGAGTTGACTTTGGTCTGCCATGATATGCTCCCTTATTTGGTTTGGCTTCTATACAATACATATTTTCCAAGCGTTAAACTCTATCACGGAATATGTTCCGTCTCTTTTCCTTTGCACGCTTCTCCGCGTTAGCACGGTAAGTCATGTATCCGAACACGCATATGACCACTACAATGGCGAGTAGCAGGAAGAAAATTAGCTGCACAATGCACTCCTTTTATCATACCCTCTCTGTTTTCAAACACATGTGTTACTCCCAACGAGTATGACTTGATGTGCAAAGAAAGCTAACAACACTATTCCAGGAAGCCGAACTCACACACAGAAATACGAATATGCAACATTGCGTTCCCATAATGGATGTGTGCTTGAGCAAATGTTTTTACGAGGGACATGCTTATGAGAGGATGTAGAAGACTTTTTAAGTATACACTATTTTTTAGTAACATGCAATATTTGTGAAAAATTCAAAGTTCATCGAAATTTATCATTTCTAGCACCCTCTACACTGTTTATAGGTACCAAGCATTGCCTATTTTCGATGAGGATGTCTATGAAACGCTTAGAGTCGCTACTTACCATTCCGCTTATTGCTATTTTTTGTTTCGCGCTAGCTATTCGCGTAACCTATAACTTCACGGTTGCAAGCGGTTATTATCCGCTGCACGACTCGCTGACCTACCAGAATATTGCGAATAACCTTGTGCATGAGCATTGCTACTGCCTCTACTCGCACCTGCCGACAGTTGATCGCGCTCCTCTGTGGCCTTTCGTTATTGCGATTGTTGACCGCGTAATTGGCCCACAGGACATTTTTGTGCGTCTCCTCCTGTGTGCTATTGGATCGGCAACATGCGTATTGCTCTATCTTTTTGGCAAGGACTTATTTGGCACGCGAGTTGGCATTGTCGCGGGTATAATGGGAGCAATCTATCCGTTTCTGTACGTCTATGACGGCCTGCTGTACTCGGAGTCGATATATATTTTCCTGTTACTGGCCTTTTGTTACACACTCTATCACTTGCAACGCACACCACGTATGAGTTTGATGATAACAAGCGGTGTTCTTATCGGACTACTCTCATTGACACGTCCCAATGGACTCGCCATTCTCGCGCTCTTTGTCGCATGGGTTGGTGTGCTAGCTTGGAGAAAAGTGTTCTCATGGCGCATCGCTCTCAAAAGCGTCCTCATCGTCTCGCTACTCTCTTTTGTTTTCATCGCGCCCTGGACGCTCCGAAACTATAAAGTCACACATACACTCGTACCCGTTGCTGTAGGAGACGGTAAGGTACTTCTGGGAGCGTACAACTACGAAACCGCCGATCCCATCTACCAGCATGGCTACTACTCAGGCGTATGGATTATTCCCAGCGAGTCAACGCCGTGGATTGTGGAGAAATTCCCTACGGATTGTTCAGGGCCATGCGAGGTCAAACGCGACAACGCCTACAAAGCGGCTGCCTTACAGTGGATAGAAAGTCATATTTCGTACATGCCCTTTATGATTGGGCAACACTTTGTAAACACATGGCAGACGGTTCCTCAAGAGGCAGACCTTGCCATCAATCGTTTCCCCGACCAGCCTTCGTCACAGTTTGTGGTGATGATGATGGAGACAATGACACCTATTGTTTTTGGACTGGCACTACTCGGCCTCATTTTCACCTACAGGCGCTGGTGCGACCTGCTTTTTCTCTATCTGATTATTACGCTCACCTTGGCACAGGATATTGTCTACTATGGCATTCCACGCTTTCGCGCACCTATTGAGCCACTGATACTTCTGTTCGCGGCAAGCGCGTTGTGGTGGTTAGCGACCTATAACGGGAAGCGTCTCAAGGCTCGGAAAGCAAAAAACAGGGCTATGCACACACAAAATAGCCTCAAGTGTGTGCATAATCCTGTTTTCGTATCAAACAAAAAACCCGATCCAACTCACTCGTTGTCCAGGTCTTCAGGTTCCATTTCGTCTTCCTCCTCGTCCTCTTCGTCCTTGTAATCGTCCAGATACACCAAGTCGGAATAATCTGTCGAATACGAGTCCTTACGAACGCGGATCGTTGGGTTAATGGTGGGGAAAGGCTTGAGACCAGTTGGCTCCGCCGGACCCTCCATTTGCATTTCGTATGCTGGCGCACCTTCACGGACCAACACTTCACTCCCCACCGCCATTGCCTCGAACCCCAAACGGCGCAGGTCCATGACCATTCCGGGCCATGTGTCTTCGGCATCGACCGCCCACCACTCACGTCCCAAACTACGTACAGGTCGAACGCGCACAGGCCGGTTGAGGTCGCCAATAGTAGCCAGCAAGGATACACGTTTCCGTTCGGCTTTTTCCACGGCTATAAACCGTCCCTTCTCTAGCAGGACATACAATTCCTACAGTAAAATTCATCCCATCCGCAAAGTTTTTTGTGAAAGATATTTCACGTTCCTATCTTCTTTTATGAACTCCACAAAACGGAAATTATTATGTTAATAACATACCACACTTTCAGACGTTCTGCTACCTCAAAAGTGGGTACATTTCAATGTGTTGCTATACATATATACGTCTGAAAGGGTGTTAATAGTTCACTCGATTTGGCCTGATGCTCGAAGAAAAATGGGACAAATGCACCATACGAATTCTCTCGCTTTCCTGTACACTACATAGTACACACCACGATTGGGCGATGAAAATTTTTCGTAGGGACCAGATTTATCGCGTCCGAGGCGTGATTTATCACGCGAAATCTGTTTATACCTTTTCGCAAACTATATCAAAGAACATCTCGCGCGATAAATCGCACTTGGACGCCGTAAACGTGGTCCCTACGAAACGGGGTGCTATAAAAATTTGCCGAATTGACAATACGAGAGCATGCGTGCAATACTGCACAGGTAGGGAAAATTATGGATGTTGTAGCGATACTCAAAAGGGTACGAGCGATGAGCTTGCCGAGAAAAAGGTTTCGTGCATTGCCAGGAACAACGATGCGCCGCCTCCGCAACACGCCCAACTACCTCTTCCTCCTGTGGCGTTGGAGCGCGTGGCTCTATGCGTTAACTATCATCATTGGTTATCGCCCCGACTTTATCTCTCCGATGACCTTTCACATCGGTCTGATTTTGCTTGCGGTGACGCTCATCCAAACGCTGCTGGCGACGCTCTATGCGCCAGTATTTCAGGTTTTCTTTCCACGTCTGCCACGCTTTAGTGCCATGAGACCATCAGGGCAAACTCAGAGGCGTCACATCATTGCACAGGACGAAGAGGCGGACATTCTCACGCCATTCGCAAGTACGTCTAACACCGATTGGACGGTAGCTCTCTATGTCGTCGATGTTCTCGTATGTGGGCTAGTGGTCTACTTTAGCGGTCCCAATGGTGGCTCACCCTTCTTCGGCGATAGCTCGCCCTTTTATCGCTACGGCATGTCCGCAGCGTTGGCTGCCGCCTTTGCCTATCGCTATAAGGGAGCCATCGCTGCCTCGATAGGCTACGATCTGTTCATCGTGTTTGCGATGATTGTCAAAGCTCCAGGCTCACCGTCCTACACTCCAAACGTGGTTGATATCGCTGGCTCGCTCTTCGACACACCGCTTGTCGCCATTATTGCGGCGGCATTTGCAAGCCTACTTGCAAGCTACGCGCAGAGCAAGCGACGCGAACAGGATAATACACGACGCGAACGCGCCCTTGTGCGTGTTGGCGAGACGCTGGTAAAAGGTGCGAGTGATAGACGACAACTACTAGAGCAAAGCATCACGCCGTTGCGACAGGGCGGACACTTTCAGCGTCTCATGATCGCGCTCGTGAACACTACAAGTAGCGATGAGGCAAACAAAGATGTCCCAGTCGAGCCAATCGTATGTGTCGAGGCCGATACACACAGTGAAACACTGCTGGACGCTACAGAGGCATTGACTCAGAAGGTATTGCAGACAGGGCATAAGCTCGACACGTTTGAACTGCTCAACGACGATAGCGGTTATGGTATTGCACGTCTCTACCTTCCTCTTTACAAAGAAGGGCAAATACAACTTATTCTAGGCGCGGAGAATATTCGTCAAACACCTTATGGCGAGAAGCAGACCGAGTTTCTTGCAATCACAGGGGCACAGTTGTTGGTCGCGCTAGACAACATTCGCCTGACAGAGCAAACGATAGAGCTGAATGCGGCTGCAGAACGTAGCCGTATTGCACGCGAGATTCACGACGGTATCGCGCAACTCGTGTATATGATGAGCCTAAACACAGAGACATGCGCGACACAGGCACACCGCATCGCTGAAGCCTCCGAGGAGGATGCAGAACTGGTTACACCACTGGCGAATCGCCTGGACACGCTGGTCACGGTCTCCAAACAAGCATTATGGGAGACACGCAACTACATGTTCAACCTCAAGCCGTTGATGAGCGGTAGCACTAACCTAACGCAGATGCTCACCAACCAGTTGCGGGAATTTCAAGCAATCACAAGTCTGCCCACACATCTTGAGGTCGATGGCATCGAAGAGGCACTCAACGGCGACCAGAAACGTGTAAGGCGTTATGCACAGGTTGGAGCCGCCGTCTTTCGCATCGTACAAGAGGCACTGACCAATGCCTACAAACATGCCGACGCGACGCAACTATGGGTCAATCTGCATCTCTCGTCACAGCAAGTCGGTGTTGAAATCTGTGACGATGGGCATGGCATGCAGTCCGCGTACTACAGCTACGACTTAACAGATAATGGTACACGGCAACGCATCTACTCCGGTCATGGTATGCGCGGTATGCGCGAACGCGCCGAGGAGCTTGGCGGCACATTCGATATCACCCCGCTAGCAGAGGGCGGAGTCAAGGTGCAGGTGTCTATCCCCATCTAACGCTTGATACGGCTTTTTTTCGTAAGGACTAGATTTATCGCGTCCGTCGTGTGATTTATCACGCGATATCACATCCGAGACCGTATATAAAACATGTATGTCATAGATTTCGCTCAATAAATTGAGCCGCCAACGGACGCGATAAATCTGGTCCCTACGAAATTTTAAGGAGTGAATTATGGCAAGAATACGCTTAATGATCGTAGACGATCATGAAGTAGTGAGAGTGGGCATGCGTGCCTTATTCGAGTTGGAGCCAGACATCAACGTCGTGGGCGAGGCGAGCAATGGTGCCGAAGCCGTTGTCAAAGTAGGCGTGCTAGACCCACAGGTTATCCTGATGGACGTGCGTATGCCAAATATGAACGGTGTCGAGGCATGCCGCGACATCAAAAACGCACGCCCCGATGTTCATGTACTAATGATTACCTCGCACGACGACGCGAAAGCCGCAGAGGATTCGCTGCTCGCAGGTGCCAGCGGCTACCTCATCAAAAACGCGAGCCGTACCGAGCTGCTCAAAGCCATTCGCCTCGTCGCAGCAGGTCAACAACTCGTCGATCCGCAATCCGCGAAACAGGCTATAACGCGCATAATGTCCCTCGCAAGCGGTACTACGCACATTCCTGGCGAGGAACTCACCGAACGCGAACGTGAAGTGCTAGCTCTGGTTGCTCGCGGCTATACGAACAAACAAATCGCCGAGACAATTTTCGTGAGCGAGAAAACCGCTCGCAATCACGTCAGCCATATCCTGGAGAAACTAGGACTATCGCGTCGTAGTGAGGCTGCCGCGTTCGCCGTCGAAAACAAACTGGTACCACCACGCGAACGCGATACATATAATGGCGAATAGAATTAGGAACAACACATGACACAGAACAATTCTAACACAATGTTTCCCCATAATGGGCGCGAACAAACCTATCTGCTCAACGAGCAATACAAGGATGCAGCGAACCTTAACGCTCGCATTCAGCTACACGAACGCTTCAGCACCAATCCCTATGATTGGCAACGCTGGGTCTTTGACCAGATTCGGGCTAAACCTAAGAGTAGTGTGCTTGAAATCGGCTGCGGTCCCGCGCGACTCTGGCTCAGTAATTTCGACCGTATACCGCAAGGATGGGACATTACGGTCTCCGATTTCTCGCCGGGGATGATACAAGAAGCGGAACAAAACCTGAAAATTGTGCGTCACCCCTTCACATTCAAGCAGTTTGACGTACAATCCATACCCTTCAGAGACAAAAGCTTCGACGTTATTATTGCCAATCACATGCTCTACCATGTACCAGATATCGACAAGGCACTCTCAGAGATACACCGTGTGCTTGCACCAAAGGGACACTTCTACGCTGCTACTGGTGGGCAAAATCATCTGCGCGAAATTAGCGATATCATCAGGCGTGTAGAGCCATCCTATCGCACAGGCGGCGTTCCGCGAGATATCTTCAACCTTGAAAATGGTGGTGCAATGCTGTCGCGCCACTTCTCACATGTCACGATGCGCGAGATAGACGACGGCCTCGTAGTGACAGAGACCGAGCCGCTTCTCGCATTCATCCTCTCCATGCCCGTTCAATCCTTCATGACCGACGAAAAGCTGCAAGCATTGCGGGAAAGCATCGATGCAGATATCAAAGAGAATGGGGCGGTGCGTATCACGAAAAGTACGGGTATGTTCGAGGCAATGAAATGATTGAGGTAGGGAGCGATTTATCGCGTCCCTACAGCACATCCATCACCTCGCTTAATGGCTTTTTCGTTAATATGGGGACGCGACAATCTTCAGTAGGATAGCCAACGGGCAGGATTACGAAGGGTTTTTCGTTGCGGGGTCGCCCTAGCAGCTCGCGGAGGAAGCCCATTGGATTTGGAGTATGCGTTAAGGTTGCCAGTCCTGCTTGATGGAGGCTCGCAATCAAGAAGCCGACCGCGATACCTACTGACTCCATTGTGTAATAATGCTTGATGTGTTCCTCTTGCTCATTAGCGGAAAGTCCATAATCCTCTTTGAAGACCACAATCAAATAGGGGGCGGTTTCAAGAAATTCTTTGTGCCAATCAGTACCGAGCGGGGCAAGGGCTGCGAGCCATGCTGCGGGAAAGCGATGTTCATAGTTCTCGCGCTCCTCTTGCTCCACTGCCTCCCGAATACGTCGCTTGAGGTCGGCATTCTCGACAACGACAAAGTGCCAGGGCTGTTGATTCGCTCCTGATGGAGCCGTTGCCGCTGTTGCGATAGCGTTTTCGATCAGCGCAAAGGGCACCGGTTCCGGCGAGAAGGCGCGAATGGTGCGACGACGACGCATAGCTTCCAAAAACGACTGCGAAAGTTGTAGAGCCTCATCTTCTCCTATATGCTCAAACGCTAGCGGCATAAACGGATAGACGCTTGTTGACTCACCGCTTGTTGTCTCTTCCATACATTCTCTTCCTCTTACGCGTGTTTATAGATACTGAGATTGCTATAGAGAATACTAGCATCGGCACCGTTATCTACCGTTGAAGCGAACAGTGCAATGTAGCCATAGGTGAAGGTGTTTGCCGCGTCCGTTACCGTCGTGAGATAAATGCCGTTTGCATACAGCAAAAAGGTATTGCCACTGGCGATAAACTGTAAAGTGTTTTTCGCCCCAACCTTAATTGCTGCTGAAGGTGTCCAATCCTGTAATATTGCACTTCCCGTGCCTGTACTAAAATTGCTCGATTTCGACAGCTTATAGCGACCAGTGCTATCTACCTCGAACAGATAGCCAGCATACGCACCGAGTGTTTTAGGACTGACACGAAAGAAGACACCGCCCGAATGTCCACTTACAAGCGTCATGTCGACCGAAAAAGTCATGTTCCCATATCTCGCGCCAGCCTCTATACAGCCTTGCAAGAGTCCTCCACCAAAGAAAGAGGTGCCTCTTACAATCTGGTACCCGTCATTAGTAAAGCCGCAGTGCGAATCTTCCTGCCATTGCTCTTGCACCGTCTGCGGGTTATTGTCGTTGTTCATCGGGTCTTGATAAGATGGGGTGACAGCGGTTGCGGTCTGAATCACGCCAGCCGTTGCACTGGCATGTACCTGTGCGGTCACAGTGGCACCTGCAACAGCAGTTGCGGTAACATTATTCGCCTGCTGAGTCGCGTTAGCTACGGCTTGGCCTGTAGCCGTCATATTCGGTGTCGCCGCTGTTGTGGGGAATGCACTCCCTTTTGTTCCAGTCTGTGTCTGTCGCCCCGCTCCAGCAGTCTTGCTAGCACCTGTCGAAGAGCCGCTCAGCAATGCATAGACACTGGGCGCAATAATCGCCAGGAGCGCGACAAGTACGAGGACAACCACAATACGGCCTCGTGTCCGCATCGGCGGCAGACGGTATGGAAGAAACGTTTGCGGAGTACGTGCAGAGGGAGGAGTATTGTTTTCATCGTTAACACGAGTCGCATGTCTCGGAGCAACTGGTGGCGGACCATCGGCTGGAGCGGAACGCGGTAAGGCAAACGGCATCGGTGGCACGAACGCCTCCTGTTGCACAGTCGCGGCTGCACGCCCAACAAATGCTTCACGCGGTTGTATAGCTTGGCAAAAGGCGTCCGCAAACTCGGTAGCACTTTCGTAGCGTAAGGAAGGTTGTTTCTCCAAACTCCGCAAGACAACGCGGTTTACTGAGGATGGGATAGTTGGGACAATGCTGCTCGGCGTCGCTGGGCGTCGCGTCATGTGCATGCCAATAACAGCAACCTGGTTTTCCGAGCTAAAGGGCAACTGGCCCGTTACCATCTCGAAGGCCAGTACACCCAAAGAATAGTAATCCGTGCGAGCATCGGCCTTATAATGCGGCTCGAACAGTTCGGGCGCAACATAATCAACCGTACCAAGTACATGACCCGTCGAGGTAAGCTGTGTAGCGTCGGAGGTATTGCGAGCAATGCCAAAGTCCGCCAAGTACGCGGTTCCATGAGCATCGAGCAATACATTCGAGGACTTGATGTCGCGGTGAATGATGCCCTGTGAGTGAATGTAATCGAGCGCGTCGGCGATTTCTTGTAGGTAGCGGCAGGAGTCGGCAAGCGAAAGTGGAGTATGTCGAATGCGTGAGCGGAGCGTACCGCCCTGCATAAATGGCATGACGATATAGTAGTAGGGAATGCCATCAAGCCTATCTATCCCCGTATCGAACACAGGTATGAGATGAGGATTACGAAGCGAAGCCATCAGACGTGCCTCGCGCACAAAGCGTCGCAACAGGTCCTCGTCCTCGCGCTTGAACACCTTCACGGCAACATCGCGCTGAAACTTCGTATCGAAACTCAGATACACATCCGCCATGCCGCCTCGCCCGACCATAGCTCGCAACTCATAGCGGTTCAGTACCCGCCCTTCTAAGCCTGCCATACAATTCTCCACTACTAAGAGAGATGAGCCGAACAATCTTCATCGTCGCCCATCAATTTGCTGTCCCTATTATATGACGTTAGACAAGGGGTTTGGTTGCGAGAGTAAGAGCATTTTGTGCTCTATTTCACTCCCCTATTTTTTCTTCTGGGTGTGTCGATATAGTCAATTATAAGAATAAGTAAATCTGCTATTACGGGTTTTCATTCCTGTTGTTTTTGTACTTTATTAGAGAGGAGTAGATGAATGCAGATACCTCCACGTCCCGCCAATGAAGCTCAGAGACTTGCTACACTTCGAGGACTACACCTTCTTGATACTCCTCGTGAGGAGCGTTTTGATCGCATCACACGATTTGCTAAACAGCTATTTGATGTGCCCATGACTCTAGTGACTCTGATAGAAGATGAGCGACAATGGTTTAAGTCGGCTCAAGGGATTTCTGGGTATGAAACAGCGCGAGATGTTTCCTTTTGTACTCATGCCATTCTCTCACGGAAGTTGTTTCTCGTTTCTGATGCTCTGGAAGATGCCCGCTTTGCCCAAAATCCTTTTGTGATAGGTGAGCCATATATTCGTTTTTATGCAGGCTACCCTCTCCATACGCTTGATGGAAGCGCACTTGGTACATTGTGTCTTCTCGATACTCGTCCACGAGTCCTCTCCGTCTCAGAGCAACATCTGCTGCAAGATTTAGGCATATGGGTCGAAGGCGAAATTAGAGCAGGGGAGATTGGTCAAACGTGTCCGTCGCAAGAGCATAAGCCGCGTACCTGCGCAATGTTGGAGCAGACAAATGAGGCATTGCTCGTTGTCGGGAACAATGCCCATGTCCTTTCAGCAAATTCCCACTTCTTAACCTTTTTTGGCACGTCCTCTGATGCAGTTCTCGGTACTTCCTATTTCGCTCTTGCGAGAGAGATTGCATCCACGTTTGCCAACTCGCAACAAGTGTATCAGACGCTGATTGCAATCGCATCCGACACAGAGCAGACGTACACCGTGCAATTCATCCAATATACTCCTCAACATCGTATTGTGGAGATGGCCTCCACTCGTGTTGTCACGGACGAGGCGGGACAAGCCAATCGCTACTACGTTTTTCGTGATATTAGTGCGCTGTATAGTTGAAATATGTTGTCGTTGCTGAGCCAAAACAAGACGCGTATATCTGTGAGCAGACGCATACTGTTACTAAGAGAGATGAGCCAAACAATCTTCATCGCCGCCCATCAATTCTAAGCCCCTATTACAGGACGTTAGACAAGGGGTTTGGTTGCAAGAGTAAGAGCATTTTGTGCTGTTTCACATTTTCCGTGGAAGGTTTGAAGATGAGTGTACACGTTAGATCCAAAGAGGTAAGAGTTTTCAAAGAGATTGCAGAAGGAATGAACGGACGCATTCTTCACTTGAAAACAACGCTAGAGATGATATACTTAATATCATTTCTTAGTCTTGTGGAAAGGGGAAAAGCTGAAGCGTCCAGCTTAAAGAAACTGTATGTTGCTTCTACGAACGAAATTGTATGCTCCATCTCTCCCTTCGGCCCTGGTGCTCCGACCACACTTACTACATCGACTTACACAGGGCTTACGTGGCAAGCTAACACTTGTTTGCGCACCTGCTGGCTCTGGCAAAACTACCCTTCTTCGTAGTTGGCTTGATACGCAACAGCACGAACAGCAAGTATCCACCTGGTTGACCTTGGATACTCAGGACAATGACTTGACTCGTTTCTTTACGTATCTAGTTGCTGCCTTACAAAGCATTGCACCCGAACTCGGTCAAACAGCTCTTGCGGGTCTACAAACACAGCAGGTTCCAAATATTTCCCTTTTCCTCACTCATCTTATACACGAAATCATGACAATAGACACTCCTTTCGTTCTTGTTCTTGATGATTTTCATGTAATTACGACTCCAGTACTTCACGAAGTGATTGCCTTTCTTGTAGATTACCTTCCTCCACAGATGCACCTTGTCCTAAGTAGCCGTACATTTCCTCCAATCGCCCTGGCACGCCTCCGCGTTCAAGGGCAGGTGACACAGATACAAGCTACAGATTTACGCTTCACGATGCCAGAAGTGACGGATTTTTTCAATACTGTGATGGGACTGCATCTGAAAGAAGCAGACATAGAGGTATTGGAACAGCGCACAGAGGGATGGGTTGCTGGTTTACGGTTAGCCGCACAAGCTCTTCAAGGATTAGAGGCTGTCCAAGCGGCGGACTTTCTTGTCTCCTTCGCTGGCAATCACCGTGATATCGCCGAGTATTTACTTGAAGAAGTCTTTTATCGACAGCCTGAGCATATTCAGACGTTCCTACTCCAAACATGCATTCTGGACCGCTTTTGTGCGCCTCTTTGTGATGTGCTAATACACGAGGATAATCGCACTACAAATCAGAACGTCACATCAAGTCAAGACATTCTGCATGCACTCGAACAGGCAAACCTCTTCGTTATTCCATTAGATGCTCAACATCATTGGTATCGCTATCATCATCTCTTTGCAGATGTCTTACGTCGTCAACGAGGGCGAGAAGCATTTGAACTACATCGGCGTGCTGCTACTTGGTTCGAGCAAGAAGGGATGCTTGATGAAGCTGTGAAGCATCACTTAGAGGCGCGGGACGATGAGTGTGTAGCACATTTAATAGCAACACACGCAGAGAGGCTATTTTGGGAACGAAGCGATATGCTCACACTCTTACACTGGCTTGAGCAACTCCCGGAGAGCATTGTTCGCCGTAGTCCTCGTCTCTGTCTTACTCATGCTTGGCTTCTCTCCGAAATGTATACTGACCGAAATCAACTAATCACTTCACGTCTACAGGATGCTACGCTCCTGCTAAAAGAGGTAGAGACTTCACAACTCTTGTCGAACAGACAGGACACGATCTCTCATGATGCACAGCAAGGTATGCTAGCAGAGAAAGAGATTCTTACCGCCAAGCTCATGAGTCAGCAAGGGAATACAGCGCACGCACTCCTCCTCTGTAATCAAGCTCTTGAACGACTTCCAGAAACACATCTGCTCATGCGCGGCATTGCAACGGCAATGAGAGCCTTTGTCGAACACGATATCAGCACTGTTAGTCACCTCTTGACACAGAGCATTGCGCTTTGCCGAAGTGCCGGAAATCGGTATTTCGCGGCTCTCTTCACGGCGAATCTGATCGAAGTACTCCTGGTACAAGGTCAATTGCATCGAGCAGAAAGGGCATTCAGACATCTGCTCCGTTTCCCTGATAAACACGACGGACCTGAAGTTGGAATGATGTGTGTGAGCATCGCAATGGTGTATCTTGAGCGCAGCGATTTACAAACTGCAGAGACATACCTAGAAGAAGGAATTGAACGATGTCGCTTGTTCGACGCGTGGGCAGGAGTAGTTCTTGTTGGTCTGCTCCGTTTGGCTCGCATACGTTGCCTTCAAAAAGATACCGATGGCGCACAAATGTTACTCGAAGAAGCAGAACAATTTGAAGAGCGGGGAAGAGCAAGTCAAATTCCTTTTCCTATTCCACGCCTGGAAACTGCTCAAACACTGCTATGGTTGGCTCAAGGCAACTTGACTGCTGCTCTTTCCTGGGCAACAGATTGGAGAA
This sequence comes from uncultured Ktedonobacteraceae bacterium, assembly GCA_964250805.1. Taxonomy (GTDB): domain Bacteria; phylum Chloroflexota; class Ktedonobacteria; order Ktedonobacterales; family Ktedonobacteraceae; genus JBBQVS01. The sequence continues at coordinate 27,769 of CAXUHG010000020.1, forward strand.
AGATACTCTCCTCCCCCGAAGACCTGCACTGCTCCGATGAGGGAGAGTATCTCACACTAACCCGCGTTCTGATAGCACAAGCCAGAAAACATGGGAATGAGAAACAGGCAGACGAGGCGAAACAAGTCATCTCCTCGTTGCTCGAAGCAGCGCAAAATACTGGTCGAACAGGTCACATGTTGGAAATGTATCTCCTACAAGCACTCATCAATCAAATGCAGGGAAATGTTCCCCTTGCGCTCTTATCTCTGCAACAAGCTTTCTCTCTAGCTGAACCAGAAGGATATGTTTGCCTCTTTGTTCAAGAGGGCAAACCAATGGTAAAGCTCTTACGTGAAGCCGCAAGACATGCATCAGATTATTGTGTAACACTCCTTGCTGCATTTTCTCAGGAGGACCTTTACGAGCAGAGCGAGGAACGTGTACACTCCCTTTCTGCTCTAACTGATCCACTTACAAAACAGGAATGGAAAACACTTCAACTGCTGGCAACTTCGCTCGCTATTCCACAGATAGCCGCTGAACTTGTCGTGGAAATTAGCACCATCCGCACTCATATCAAGCGCATTTATAGCAAACTTGATGTGCATACACGTATAGAAGCTGTGCAGAAAGCCAAAGAACTCGGCATTTGGAAACAGAATAGCTAACAGAAACATACTTTTTCCTCATCATATACCCTACCAAAGAAAATACCCAATATTCTCCCCAAAGTTGGGGACGCTCTCCCCTCTATCTTCTTGTATGCTTCTCTCAGTAAGAGAAAAGATGCTCCTTAATAGGGGGCAGTCTCTTGCTATGTAACTAAGGAGAAAAACTCATGGAAACCAAAGAATTACAGACAGTGGAATTAACAGGCGGTCCTAAATGGGCACAAAATGTCGCGCCCCAAGATCAAGACCTTTCCGGTCACTTCGCGTCTATGACGTCGATGTTCGACAGTCACAAAATCGTGACCTATGGGCCGCTTGAATCGGGGCACGGCTTCTACGTCTACCAGATGGTCAACGTTGACGAAGTTACCAGCACCGTGCAAGCTGATTACGGCATAAAGAATGGAGTCTTGTCCATCGTCAAGATTCTGCCCTGGCATGTGATAATCGACGGCTCAACTGCTAGTCTTGAAGGCAAGACACTTGTCAAGCTAGACTATCTTCCTGGTCCAGCTTACGTCGTTGGCAAGCCGCTCGATCAGCAGGACCCTTCGCTACTCAATCCGCACGTCGAGTACGTCGGTTCCGTCGCTCAGTCTGGTGGCATATACCTTGGTGGCCCTGTCGATCCCACTACAGGGCAAGGGCGTTACATTCTCATCGTAGATGAGGTAGCCGATGCACAAGTGTTTATGGACAAAGATCCCGCGATCAAGAGCGGTTTCTTTACAGCGAACATGATGAAGTGGACGCCTCTGCAAATACAGCAGGCAAGGTAGTAAATGCTCGATTGAGCCTCGAATTGTGCGCTTTAGTGTAACCCGTTTAGATTCGATCCCTTCTGAAAAAGAGAACAGAAGAAGATGTGTATCTTCTTCTGTTCTCCTTACGCCAAAACGCAATCTATCCCCTTCATGAATTGGACTCTTTCCATGCTAGATTTCGAGATGAGGAAGAAGTTGGAAGCAACGAAGAAACAGAAAGAAGAGACAATGATTTTTATTCTTATTCATGGTTCATGGCACAACGGTTCTGCTTGGTATAAAGTGGAGCATCTCCTCAAGCAAAGAGGAGCCACTGTCTATACGCCGACGCTTACGGGAATGGAATCGTTCCAACATCCGGCGAGCGAGGACATTGGACTCACGATTCATATTCAGGATATTGTTCACTTGATACAAGAAAACAAGCTTGAAAACGTTATTCTCGTTGGTCATAGCTATTCAGGACTTATTCTTGCTGGCGTTGCCGAACTCATTCCTGACAAGGTAGACAAACTGGTCTATCTCGATGCATTTATTCCTGAAGACAACCAGTCGCTCTTTGACCTCATGTCGCAGGAAACAATCGACGGGATGCGCTCCTCTTTAGTGAATGCAGAAGGGAAAAGCAAACAGGATGGAGCAGAAGAAGTATGGCTCCTCCCTCCTGGCGAGCCTCAAGCATATGGTGTTGTTGTTCCAGAGGATGTGGCTTGGTTACAAAAACATATGGTGTATACACCTGTTCTCACCTTTGAAGAGCCAGTAACAGTGAAAAATCCAGCAGCACAAGACATCGCAAGATACTTTATTCGCTGTACCGAATTCAATTTTCTTGCCCCATACGAGCATAAGGCAAAACAAGCAGGATGGCCTGTGTTCCAAATCAAATCGGCTCATGATGCAATGATCATAAAACCAAACGAACTTACCGACATTTTCCTTCAGATCGCACACTCATAAGAGCCTTTCCATTAGCAGAGCAAAAGCAAGCAAGACGCCAGAATAGGATTTGGGGACTTTCAAATCCTATTCTAGCGTCTTGTTTGCCTCCTACGGTTACTTCTGCGTTTTGTTGCCTATAGCACGAAGGCCATCTAGTAGTGCTGTAGGCTCTAAGCGACGCGTGTGATCCTCATGGACAAAGGCTATGCGGATAACTCCATCCGGCGCGATGATAAATGTGCCAGGCATAGGAAGCTCCCATGAAGTATCGCCATCAAACGTGGGTACGTCCGAACCAATGCTCGTGTAGAGTGCGCGAAATTGCTCTGGGAGAGCGAAGACAAGCTTGTACTGGCGAGCAACGGTGTTGCCAACATCACTCAAAACAGTAAAGGTTAACTCCTTCTTCTCAACGGTTGACAAAGAGTGATCGGGCGTCTGAGGTGAAATAGCCACCAATGATGCCCCTAATGCCTGTATCTGCGGCAGAATATTCTGATATGCACGAAGCATAAGATTACAGAAAGGGCACCATTCGCCACGATAGAAGGTGACTACAGCAGGACCGTGCTGAAGAAGTTCAGAGAGTTTTACCTGCTTGCCGAAAGTATCAGGCAACGTAAAGTCAGGAGCTTTCTCGCCCACTTTCAAACTGTGTTTCGCAATGTCTGTTTTAACCAGCGTCTCGATACTTGAGTAAAAAGTTGCCATAAGCTCAGGAGGTAACTGCTCGGCAGTCTGAGCTAGAAACAACTCTATTTGTTGTTGAAGAGTTCCATCTGGAACCCGTTCTGTTGTCGTCATAGGTTTTCTCCTTTTATGAACTGGATTTAAGAAACAACGTGGATGAAATGACCTCAAAAGACACTACAGAGAAGTAATTGCCAGAGGCAACCCGAATGTCTTCGCAACCTCATGCGCTTGAGCTGTAGCAACCTTACGGGCACTTGCCGCATTGGGCGTCAACATTGTTGGCTGAAAGCGGATAGTGCTGATATCGGTAATGCCAATGAAATGTAGCCAATCCTCAAAGTAGGTCGAGTGGAAGTCACGCCCGAAGCCTGGACTCACTCCTGGCGAGTAGATGGCACTCGTGTAGATGACCGCTGCCTTTTTACCTGTGAGTAAGCCTGTATACCCACGCTGAGGATCAAGGCGAAAGAGTAGACCCGGTTGCGTAATAATGTCGATATAGTGTTTGAGTACATATGGGATGCCGGAGTTCCACATAGGAACCGAGAACAAATAGCTCTCGGCAGCATTGAAACGGGTAAAGGTTGCCACGATTTCCGACCAAGCTTCGGCCTGAATACCTGTTGGTGTTCCGCCACTAGCAATCGTCGCCTTCGTTCCGACTTTCACCCCATCGAAGGGAATGAGTGGCTCTGACCACAGATTTAAGGTGTCAATGCTGACATCAGGATGAACAGCATGATAGGTTTCCAGAAAGGCATCAGCGAGTCGCAACGACTCGGAGGTCTCCTTAGAATTTGGAGAGGCCGCAATATGCAGTAACGTAGACATAGGAAATTCCTTTCAAGTGCATTAGTGAACTTGTTCCTTGAGGAAACGGCTTCTTAACGAAGTTATTTGCTCCTCACCAACTTAGACCAGCGTTTTGCCGCATTGTGACAGTTTGAAACAGCTATTGCTCCGCATCTAAAAGCAGGATATGGCGGAATGCTGGTGTGTCGATGAGCCGACGCAACGGAATTGCTTGGTCGGGAGGAGCAAGAAAAGGTTGCTCTCGAAAAACGGTGGCATGTTGCTGTTCAATGAGAGAGTCGATTTCGTCGGTCCGGGCAGGAGCAAGCGCGGAAATCTGTCCGAGCCGCTCACGAGTGAATTGACGACGATTCGGATCAATATAGCCACGCTCGACAAATGAACGCGTTTTGCGAGCACAGCGACAGGGATTCGAGGAGTTGACGAGACCACATTTATTATTCATGTAGTTGTAGAGGTCATGGCGTGCGCGAGTAAGCAATTGACGGAAGTTACTAGGCGAAATGTCCAGGAGTTCTGCCCCAAGTTCGCTCTTGACTCCAAACAACTCTCCCAGAATGTAGACCAGCCGTTGTCGCGAATCCAGACAGAGAAGCATGGCTTTCGTACAACCAATTTTAGCTTCCTCGATCAATACAGGCAGAGGCAGAGATACGTCCGCTGGATCGGGTAATGTCTGATCAGGCAGTTCATCCATCAAGGTGCCAAGTTCGGAAAAAGTAACTTCTACGTGCCGTTGCTTGAGATTCAGGATATGGTTGATTACGATCCGATAGAGCCACGTTCTGAAGCTACTTTTTCCTTGAAAGGTACTGAGCTTCGTGAGTACCTTGAGCAACACCTCTTGTGTGATGTCCTCGGCCTCCTCACGTTTGCGAACCATACGGACAGCAATATTAAAAATCCACGCTTGATGACGTTGAACAAGTTGTTCGAGTGCATCCCAGTTTCCGTTTTGAGCCTGAGTAACAAGGGCTTCGTCGGAAACTTCGGTAGTGGCTATTTCTGCGAACGGGTTATACATAGCATAGTCTTTCTGAGAAAAAGGTTCTTTGTCTTACATTTATCGTATCTCAGAAGTATAGACACGTTCGACTTCCATTTGTGACAGTTTTCAGAAGGAAGTGAGTTCAAAACGATGACTCAACATCAGTGACTCGATTTTTCGTGTTGGAATATACATCACGCCTTCATATACACATGCGTCCCACTATCATACTTGTACAATGGATTGCCCTTGTGATACTTCAACACGCCGTTATCGTTGCTGAGCCAGAGCAGGACGCGTGTACCCGCCGGCAGATGAATGCCGTAGTGCCAGTGGTCGAGTGCTCCTGCCCCGGTAACGCCAAGCAGCCATGAGCCGTTGTCGTCGTCGATGGAGTTGGGCAGAAGTTGATCGCAGGAGAGCGAGTTGTCGTCGTGCATGTCGTCAACCTGAAAGTCACAGGCGCGTAACGACATGCCGTTGAACGATGCTTTTGGATCGGCGTATGGGTAGTTGGGAAAGTCTTTTATGTTTTTACGCGCAAGCATAGCCTGTGCCCACACCCACGAGCCAACTCTGATAGCAAGCGTTGTTTGCACTGTGAGATTTATCTGCACTTGTGATGCCAGACGTACCGTCAAAATGCAGCCCCCCGTACAATCTGTGGGTAACTGCTGGTTGGACGTTCTAATGAGAGGCGTTGGCAACACCTGCTGCGTTGTCATAGCGTTGATTTTCAGTACCACGCCGCCAATAGCAACTAGAGGATATTGTGGCGATAACGGTAGTGTCATTCCTGGTTGTAGTGCGTGGCAATCCTGACCAAGAGAGGCGTCGAGAGCCTTTACCGTCGCCGGATTCACGTCGCTGAAGACCTGACCAGCATCCGCCATACGCATCTGATAGGTGAGAATGCTGTCACATGAGTCACCACCTTGCGTTGTATAGAGCAGAGAACCAGCCTGTGGTAACACCGTTGGAAAGCTAGGATACGGAGTCGGAACAGGCGGCGGCGGTGGTGCCGATAAACTGTAGAAGTACTTGGTAATACTAGGAATCACACCATTCCCTGCATGCGAGGCAAAGACGTATGCAGGTACAGCTAGCAAAGCAAGAATAGGAAGAAGCAACAATAATTTCCAGGGAATCGAGCGCGACACGATGTGTAGATTTTCTTCGGTCGTGCTTCTCAGACGAAAGCGGCGAGCCATGGACGACTCCTCATGCATAAAGGATAGGTAGCAGCACATAATATAGCAGGGATTTGTAGAGTATGCCAGTCACAAAAAAGCGTATACCTATACTATACTACGCTGCTTTCATCGCAAAAGACCACACGAATACACACCTTTTTACAAGAACATGCAATGCTGAACGCCCTCCATGACGCGTCATGGAGGGCGTTCAGCATTGCATGTTCTTGTATGTAATTTATCGCCCTGGCTTGAGAATCACCTTTGTCCAGCCATTGTCGCGTACATCAAAATGCTTATAAGCATCCGGCGCGTCACCTAGTGGCAGGTGGTGCGAAACGATGAACGACGGTTTCGCCTTACCAACGTGAATAAGCTCCATCAGTTGGCGGTTATAGGCTTTAACGTTGGCTTGACCCGTGCCCATTGCCTGACCTTTGGAAAAGAAGGTGCCGATGTCGAACGCAATCTCGCCCTGTTTACCCAACTGGTCTGGGGAACCTGGGTCTTGAGGCTCGAACACACCAATCACACCGATAGTGCCTGTTGCCTTCACCGACTGTACGAGATTATTGAGCGTCATATTGGGATGCTCGTGACCTTGTGGATCATGTGCCTGAAAGCCCACGCACTCACAGCCCTTATCGGCACCCTTGCCATTGGTCAACTCCATTACCTGATCGACGGGTGAACCCTTCGTGTAATCGACAGGAATTGCACCAATAGATGCCGCTAGGCGCAGACGGTCGGGGTAGAAATCAACAACCATAATTTTGCTGGCACCCTTGATGGTCGCGGAGAGAGCCGCCATAAGCCCCACCGGTCCCGCACCATAGATGACCACACTATCTCCAGGAGAGACGCGAGCAAGTTCAGTGGAATGCCAGCCAGTCGGGAAGATATCGGCTAGCATCACGTAGTCGTCCTCTTTCTCCCGTGCATCTTCTGGCAAGACCAGACAATTGAAATCTGCATAGGGAACACGCAGATACTCGGCTTGACCACCGCTATAAGGTCCCATATCCGCATAGCCATAGGCAGCACCAGCCATCTTAGGATCAGGGTTAGTCGTGAGACAGAAGCCGGTAAGTCCTCGCTCGCAGTTTTCACAGAAGCCACAAGCGATATTGAATGGGAGGCAGACTCTATCGCCGACCTTGATGCGGTCAACGGCACTACCAACCTCGATCACTTCACCGAGATTCTCGTGTCCGATGATTTTGCCCTTCTCTAAATCGGTGCGGCCCTCGTACATGTGTAGGTCGGAGCCACAGATGTTGGTACTTGTGATTCTCACGAGTACATCTGTTGGTCGCTCGATTTTTGCGTCCGGTACGTCCTTCACGCTAACATCGCGTGGTCCGTTGTACACGACTGCCTTCATAAGTGTCCTCCTATGCACACGGTGCATTTTTCAAAGTCAAGGTAGTACTCGTAGCAGAGAGATACTTGGTTCTCTGGACGCGGCTCCCTGCCCGCTAGCAACCTTGAAGGTTTTTATGTGACGACTCACAGAAAAGTCTTGCTACTCATTTCATGTAAGTCCACCAGAGACACGAATGAAGTCGTCAAAAGGTAGCAAGAATTCTTTAGAATGGTTGTTTGATACAAGAAAAGAGGGGGTTGGGGCCCGGGCCACACCAGAGTTATTTTTTTAAAAAAAAAAAAAAAACAAGCC
>CAXUHG010000020.1:35502-50808 GCA_964250805.1 uncultured Ktedonobacteraceae bacterium
AATAATGGCGCTGGTGCCACCCGAGAAACCCCCTCTTTTCTTGTATCAAACGAATACACTAGCCCTGCGAGAGTGCAGAGTTACAGCTTGTGGTCATCTTGTTAAATGCGTCATCGGTAGGGCGTTTTTAGAAGTACATCTGCCATCAGGCACTTCATTAAGCTTTAGTCCATTCACTTTCAGTCGTGTAAGGTTCTTCCCTCGAAATATTCGAGAACACGGTATTCAACATCCTTTATCTCACGCTCCAACTGGGAATAACCATCCTGAATCATCTTGAAGCTTTCTGTGATCCTTTTTTCAAAAAGTGGATCAACTTGACTTCTATCAATAAGACGACTAAGTGAGAAAAGCATTGCAGTTGCAGTCTCCAAGGACTGTTCCTCTCTTTTTTCTAGGCGCTGAATCAATATTGCAAACGTTTGAGTATTTCCTAGTTCTCCTAATGCCAGTGCGACCGCTTTGCGTGCGTCATCTATTTCATGACTACTTAGTATAATCTCTAACGCTATAATAATTTCGTGTAGGTGCTTTTGAAGCTTTTCATCTTGAAGCCCGTTATGTCGTAACCAGTTAGCTGTGTCTTCAATACGTTTCCAATCAGCTCTTCGTCCCTCTTTATCAGTAACCGTAAGATATTCTTTAACTGTTTCCAAATCATAACTCATGCCTTGACTCAACGTTCGTAATGCTCTCAGTGCTGCATGCTTCACCTCTATATCAGACTCATTTTTATCAAGGAGAGTTTGAAACAAAGAGGTTGCACTTTCCGCAGAAGTTTTTCTTAGGGCTTTAGCCAAAGGCTCGAAAAGAAAAGTATCCTTTGATTCCTCAATTGTTTCTTTTAGAAAGCCAAGTAATGCTTGAACAGCCTCCTCCGTCCCGATATTGCCTAATGCTCCTATAAAGCGAACCTTCTTTTTGTACTTATGCATACTCTCAATGAGAGCGGGAACAGCGAAATCTTTCGGGTTTTTCTCAAAAATATCACCGATACTACTAGCAACTTCCCCGTCTTGAATCTGATCAGCAGAGCCTTTGATAAGGGAAGTACACATCTTGTGTCCCCATAGATCAAAAAGTTCTTTTAAGATGTTGGCAATACCTGTAGCTATAGGAGTGTTAGCAGGTTTTGACATCTCTACTTTCATCTGACCTAAGAAAGTAATGAGCCTCTGGTAAAGAATGTCTTCTAGACGAAGTTTTCTTTGATGTGCAATATATGCAAACTCAATAATAACTTGACGAGAGAATGACTCATCAGCAGCAGTAATAAGCACATCAATTTCTTCAAGAGCCTTTGAACCGGCGAATTCCGCTAAATATTCGGCAGCAAGATATTCTTGGAAGGTTTGATGTGAAAAGCCGTAAGTTTCTATTGCAACAACATCAAGCAAGCCAGAGTTGATAAAACGCTCAGCGAGTTCCTCGGTATCCCAGTTCTCACCTTGTTTTATCCGAATCTTTGGAATAAGGTCATATAAGTCATCGAGAGTGAAGATTCTTCCTATTCGTTGAAGAAATAACTCTAATGCCAAAGCAGCCAATTGACGATGAGGCATTCTAGAATTTTTCTCACGATTCGCTAGAATTGTATCAATGCTTTTTCTATACAAATCGTCTCTACTCGTTGGCAAAGTTCCTGTATCTACAAAGATTATTGCTGCCAGACTAAAGAGCAAAGGACTTTTCCCCCATATAGCTATCTTAGAATGATCTTCCAAAGCCTTTACAAAGGTTGCGGGTTCGCAAGGATGCTTTGTAGACTTGGGCAAAAGCCGCTGTATTTCAGGCACGAGTAGATCGGCTAATTCTAGACGTAAGGGATGGGTCAATGGTTGTAGTTCCCATGTAGTAAATCGTGTAGGCATTAATTGCCGCTCATTGTAGCTAGTAAAGCGCGAGCTAATAACCCAAGTAACGTCCTTACTAAAATCCGATATGAGTAAATCGATATCTTTGATCATCTCTCGTCGTTGATCAATAACTTCATCCAAACCGTCTAAACAGATAAAAGCTTGCCCTGTTTCAATAGTAGTCCAAAGTATATCAGCATAACGATCATCTACCGCCAATTTCTGTATCATATGCAAAAGGTATTCTTTAAGAGGCATATTAGAACTTGCAAGTTGCGCTAGTTGAATGAAAATTGGTAGAGGACTAGTAGGTTCGTTCAATGCCCTTCTCGCTCGACTACTTGCTAAGTATTTGAGAAGAGTCGTCTTCCCAGTACCGGGGCCACCTAAGACAATCATGCACTTTTCAGGAGATTTGGACAACGCATCATCACCGTTTTCTGCAATTACAGATGGAAGTGCTTGCTCTGATTCATCAAACGGGGTTTCGTCTACTAGCAAGCGCCGTTCCTCACGAAGAAGATTTTCAGCAGTTAATGGATTTTGTCGAAGCCTTAATGGTTGAAAGATAGCTTGTACGGAGAGTTCTTGAGGCTCACCTATCGGTAACGTGACAGAACCATATAGTTTATCCATATTTTCCAGGTACTTTTTACGCATACCGACTTCTGCTTCTCTCTCTCGAAGAAGCACCTGCTTTTGTTGCGAATCATTGCGAAGCGTTTGACCAATTTCTTCTATTGTCACATATTTTGGAGCATAGTGAGCAGCAAAAAGAAGATAATCTGTTTCCTGATCGGATAGCCCTAAAACATCTGCAATTGCAAGCACAACCTCTTGCGTATCTGGGATATAGAGACAACGTTCCCAAGCATCAATAGTTGAGCGTGTATTCTTTCCTAACTTTTTAGCCAACCCAAGTTGATTCAAGTTTCGTCTGCGTCGGAATCTTCTAAGTAACTTCCCAAAGGAATGCTCTTCACACTCATCAGTCATATAACACCTATTCCATGAAACTGTTTCCAACCTATGCAAAAAGGATGGTAATGCATAGCAATTGCCCAAATAGCCTAAGCACAAAATCCATAAACTTAGAGCATAGACCGGTTCTGATCATCAAGATGATGTACATCATCGTTTTCACAAGGAGTGAGACGATGCAAATCCATTGGCTTTTGATTCTAGGGGGAATCGTTCCCTACTACATTAAACAATATCAAACAAAAGATGAGCAAGTGTTGGTTGTGAAGGCACTTTTTTGGCGGATAACCATTCGTTGGAAGAAAAATCAACGTACATGGGAACTCTATATTCCCTTCATTGAACATTTGGGCAAAGAATAAATCAGAAAGGAGTGCACAACTCTTATTCTTTCAGAAAAAAAGTTGGGTCTATTAGTTCCTACCTAGTTTCCTTTGGATATCAAAATTCGTAGGAGATGAATGTTTTAGGCTCTAAAGTAAAAGAGACCTGATAACCTTGAAGGTTATCAGGTCTGCCATAGTTGACAATACAATTCTTTATTCGCCCATCATATCATGAGCGGTGTATACGCTTTATCTTAACCTTGAGACAGCGAGTTGTTACAACTCTGTGTCAACTTTGCGAATGCATCGTCTGCGGTACTCTGACCTTTCAGAGTACTTGTGAAGTCAGTGGTGATGATATCACGACACTGGCTCCATGCGGGTACAATTGAGTCAACAAATGCAAAGTTCAGTGATTGTGGACCAGCTTTGCGAGCAGGTGTCTTCGCATAATAACTCTGAAGATCGGAGCTATTAAATGCTGACTGACGTAAAGGAACATAACCAGATAGTTTTACAAGTGTCGTGGTCGCTGTCGTGCTGGTGAGATACTTGATATAATCCCAGGCAGCTACTTGCGTATCAGCATCAGTCTTTGAGAAGATGGATAAATTTGTGCCATATAGCACAGTAAACTGTCCAGAGGGACCTGCGGGTACAGGAGCTTCGGTAAACTGAAAAGCTCCGTTGACCGCGCTCTTAATAAATGGATAGCTAGCAACTGTACTAAGAGCAAAAACTGATTTCTGCGATGCAAAGTCGTTCTGCCAATCATATCCCTTGGTCACATGAATTGCGCCCGACTTGACCAACGGAGCGAGTTCGCCAAGAGCTTGCTTTGCTGCCTTTGCGCTATCACCACTAGCAAATCCAACACTTTTGCCATCAGTAGAAACAAAATCTTTCCCACCAAAGGCTTTATACATAATATCCCATTCATCAGAGCTAGGAGTTAATGACAATCCCCATTGCGAACCATCACTCTTCGTAACCTTTGTAATGTCTGCTTCTAAATCACTGAACGTTGTTGGAGGTTGGATGCCCAACTTTTGGAGCGCATCAACATTGTAATACAGTACCATGTCACTCTTGTTGAAGGGCATCATGTACTGTGTTCCATTGATCTGACCATCCTTCAACAGCGAAGGATAAAAATCAGATAAATCAGTTTGGCTTAATCCATTTTTGCCAGAGATAAAAGAGTTCAGGGGAACAATTGCATCTGACTGTTGATATTGAGTTGCCCAAGTTTCATATACTTGTGCCATTGCTGGTGGTTTACCAGCAGCGATTGCAGCAGTCAGCTTCGTCTTCAATGTATCATAAGAATCATACGCTTGTAACACGATATTGACGTTAGAGTGCAATTGCATATACTGCTTTGTCAACGTCTCTAACGAAGTTTTGTTCGCACCAGTGGCAAGAGCTTCCCAGAAATTTACAGTGTACTTCTTGCTGGCATCAAGTTTGCCTGTACTTGATCCAGTTGTAGTGGCTGTGCCACCCGATGAACCGCCGCAAGCTGTCAAGAGCAGCATTGCGATTATGGCAATTGCATAGGCCGTAAAAGACCATGAACGACGCATGTGATGGAATACCTTTCCTTTTTCGAGAAAAATAGCTAAACAAACGAATAAAACATGTATATCAACACATTCCAACCGTTCAATAGAACGCTGGACAAGTGAAAACTGGCGTATCTGTTAGCCCTTTGTGCTACCCACCGAAATGCCTTCGATGAACTGCCGCTGGGCAATCAAAAACACAATCAGAATGGGTAACGTGGTGAAGGCGGCAGCGGCGGCAAGTCCGGTTGGATCAGTACCGTCTGCCGAGGTAAAGGCTTTCAGGCCAACCTCGATGGGACGAAATGCATCCGAACTCGTGACCAGATAGGGCCATAGAAACGCGTTCCAACTTCCAATCAGCACCTGCAACGCCACCACTGCTAGAGCTGGACGTGCTAACGGTGCTGCAACCGACCACAGAAAGCGCAGACGTGAACAGCCATCCATCTGAGCCGCCTCCCACAGAGAATCGGGAAGCGAGAGAAAGAATTGACGCAACAAGAAGATACCGGAAATGCTAACGCCGAACGGGATAATCTGCGCCTGATAGCTATCGATCCACCCCAGCGTCGAGACGATGAGATAGCTCGGAATCAGCGTTGCCTCGAATGGAATCATGATGAGGGCCAGAATTGCCAGGAATAGTGCCTGTCGGCCTGGAAACTTCATCATGCCAAAGGCGTAGCCAGCGAACAGGGACGTGACAACAGCCAGGACAACGGTACAGCCTGAAATGAGAACACTATTCAAAAAGTATTGCACCCACGGAGCCATCGCCCATGCACGCGCATAGTTCGCCCATTGCCAATCGGGAAACAGGACGGGTGTTGACGCATAGGCATCGTGATCGGTCAGCAGCGATGTGACAAACATCCAGTACAAGGGAAAGATCGACGCAATTGAAACGCATATCACGACGATATAGGTCAAGGCACGCCAGGGTTGCTGGTAGCGACTCAAGAGGCGTTTTGTGCGTCCTTTTGCTGGTGTAAGCGTGGCGATAGGTGGAACTGTTGGTGTAATAGCCATAAACTTTTCCTCCTCCCTTTCTAATAGGCAGCATTAGCGTCACGGCGCGTGAAGACAAGTTGCGTGACCGAGATAGTAAAGACAAGTAAGAAGATCACCACCGAGACTGCGGCACCAAGGCCATCATGCGAATTATTGGAGAATGCCTGCGAAAACATATACAGACCCATAGTGCGTGCTGCATTCTCTGGTCCACCTTGTGCATCGACAAACAGGAAGACGGGCTGGAACATTTTGAACGACTCGATAGTAGTAAGCAGCAGAACGACCAGCGTGATTGGCATAAGTAGAGGCCAAGTGATGTGGCGAAACACCTGCAATAGATTTGCTCCATCGACGCGTGCCGCCTCTGCCAGCGAAGGCGAAACATTGCTGAGGCCAGCCATAAAGAGAATCGTACTAAAGCCGACAGATTTCCACGTCGTATAGAAGATGATACTAACCAGCACCCAGTGTGGATCACCTAGCCAGTCAATCGAGCGCAGATGAAAGAGATGCAGTATATTGTTGAACAAGCCGTGATAGTTATCGAACATCCAGTACCACACAGTTGTCGTCGCAACCAGCGGCATCACAAACGGCGTAAAGATCGCCAGCCGCCACGTTGTTCGCGCTCGAATACCAGACATCAGCAGAATTGCAAGAAAAAGCGAGATAAAGAGATGGAGAGGCACCGAGATAACGACATAGAGCAACGTCACCTGAATTGACTGTAAGAAGTTTGGATCATGAAACAGAAACATGTAGTTATCAAGGCCGACAAACGGCTGGATACCATGATTAAGAAAATTCCACTTAAAGAGACTCATGTAAAAGACAAAAATAGAGGGACCATAGGCGAAGACCGCGAGAATAGCAAACACAGGTAAAAGAAATAGATATGCTTGTCCTGCCTCACGCCACCTAAGATGACGGTTGCGCTTCTGAGGTGTCATCGTCAACACCTCTCCATGTTCTATTACGGACATACGTAGATCACCTTCCATATACTCTCCTGCTCATACGTTTTCGACGTACTAACTTATCATACAAACATTTTGTTAAGAAACTGTAATACGTAAACAAACACAATTTTAAAATATAGACATCTATCTAGCGCGTGGAATAGACAGAGATGAGTAAAGCTGTATTACCAAAATACTGTTCATCTCAATTCATTGAAGTAAACGTCAAGCAGAGGAATATTATCGAAGGAGGGGAAAATATGACCAAATTGTAAGCACGCGATGCATCGCGTGCTTACAATTTGGTCATATTTGGGTCAAAAAGTCTATTTATATGCGCCATAAATGGCGTGTCCCGCCTGCATCCAGAAGCAATCAGCATAGGAAAAGCCAGCATCATCTAGCCAGCGCAGTTGATCGCTGAGCAACGAGGGCTTGTCGTATGAGTCGGGGTCGTTGTAGTCGTAGGTGAAATAGTTCCACTGTAACATCTGGTAGTGTTCGTAACCGCTCAAGTCGCCATGCACTGCGATACTTTGAGCACGTACAATCACATCGTATTGTTGAGCGAACAGAGAAGCGATACGTGGAGTAGCGGGTTTAATAATATCGGCAAGCAACAAGGCACCCTCTGGCTCAAGCTGTTTTTTCATGTCCCGAAAGAGGCTTTGCTTCCCGTCATCGAAGAGATGATGCACGCACAGCGAGGACACAACGCAACGCAGTGGAGAGGGAAGTGTAGTGCGCCACGTCCGCTCTTCCAAGAGAAAAGGCGCGATGGTGAGACGGTTGGAAAAAGACGCAAGCTTCTGTGCCATCTCCTCGCGCATCTTTGCGGAACCATCCAGAGCCACGTAATGACAACGTGGGAAATGCTCTAAAATTGCCTGTGCCAGCACACCGCCTCCAGCAGCCAGTTCGACAATTGTAAATGGTTCGTCGGTACGAGCAGGAATAAGCTGTAGCAGGGTTTCGATTTGCTCGGCACGCTTGGGCACGAATATTTCGCCAAAGTCGATAAAAGTAGCCGAATCTCCCTCGTTCCACGAATTCGCGGGCATGTTTTTGTTTGTGAGTTCGCTCATCGATTCGCTCGTCCTTACTATAGTTTCGCGTTTCTCATATGTATAGCTCTCAACACGCGTTCGGGTGTCAAAGGCAGTTGGCGTATACGAATGCCGAGAGCGTCGGCGACAGCGTTGGCAATAGCCGGGGCGACACCGCTTCGCACTGCCTCCGCGACAGCTTTCGCACCAAAGGGACCGATTGTTGTCTCACCACTCTGGACGAAATATATTTGCATCTCCGGCATCTCAGTTGCGTTGTAGAGATGATAATCGCGCAGCGTTCTTGGAAGCGGTTGTCCCTGTGCATCGTACAACATTTCCTCGCTGGTACTCATCCCCAGTCCCTGAGCCATACTTCCCTGTATTTGTGTTTCCGCAAGCAGAGGATTGATGACACGTCCTGCATCGACGGCGGCGATAAGCTTGACAACACGTATTGCTCCGGTTTCGGTGTTCACTTCGACCTCCGCGCCTTGCACCGCGAACGTGGTAGGAGCGTTCGTCTCCTTCCATGACGCATTCACAATGACTTGCCGTCCTTCGCTTGTCAAAAGATGCGCTGCAACCTGTGCAATGGTGAGCGGCTCTCCATTCAAGAGCGACGGTGTAATCGTACCTTCCTGAATACTAAGCGTCTCCGGCATTACATTGAGCATACGACCTGCGATTATCAGCACCTGTCGCCGCGCTAGCTCTACCGCCCGTCGCACGGCGGCACCCGCATTGTAGAGCATCGAGGCGTCGTTTGTCGTGGTAGCAAAGGGCGTGTTGTCAGTTCTAGAGGTATGCAAAAGGATATCTTCCACCGCGATACCTAGCACTTCGGCGGCAACCTGTGCAAGCAACGTTTTTGTAGTGGAATCAGCCGCGCTTACAAAGATATCGCAGGAGCCATCATCATTCAGCTTGACCACTGCTGCGCTGCTCTCATCGCTCCCTAATGCATTATCAAAGCAGGTAAGCGCAATACCAACGCCGCGATGCATACGGCTATTCCAGACCTGTTCGCGCTTCTCATGCCATTGTAGCTTCGTTTCGACGAGCTGCATACATTCGGACAGGCCACCGTTCGCGTTGTCTGCTGTCTGCTTTTGAGAATTTGCGATCCTGACCCAATTCTTGCGTCTTAGAGTGAGTGCGTCCATATTTAGTTGATACGCGACTTCATCAAGATGACTTTCGAGGGCGAATAGCTCTGCATCGGCTCCTGGGAAATTGCTGGACGCCGGATGATTCGTGTACAGCACCTCCGTCACGAAGCGCGTATGGGGACAGGGATAGAGTTTCAATATATTCGTCGTAGTCGGTACAATATAGGTACCGTATGCACCGGTGCTTGCCAGCACAATCATCTGATTGGCAAGCAGAGTTCCATCACGCGACACGCCTGTCTTGATGCGGAGAATGTATTGAGGGTAGGCATGACTGGCACGCAACTCTTCGGCACGCGTATACGCCATCCTCACTGGTCTATGCGTTATTTGTGTCAAAAGGGCACATACATCCTCAAGGTCTATACCCTGCGCTGCGGCTGGACCGCCAGCAAGCGCGGGTTGCTCGACGCGAATACGTCGTGATGGTATGTCTAGCAAGGAGGATAATACGCGTTTTACGAGATGCGGCGCATAGGCACTATTGCTGCGCACTACGAGGTAATCGTCCTCATCAAAATAGGTAATCACGGTACGCGTTTCGAGCGCGGCCTGTCGGCTCATCGGCACAAGGTACTCACCCTCAATCACCACGTCCGACTCCATGAAGCCGCGCTCGACATCGCCCGTCTCGGTTCGTACTCGTGCCGCGATATTGTGTTCAGCGTCATAAATATTGCGTGACTCCGATTCTGAATGAATGCGGACATTCTCAGCGTCAAGCGTCTGACGAGGGTCAAGCAAGGCAGGCAACACGTCGTATTCGACAACGATGCGCGAGAGTGCCTCTTGCGCCAGTTCAGGCGTCTCGGCGGCAACTACAGCCACGCGGTCCCCTACATAACGCATAATATAATCAAGCATATAACGATCCTGCGGGCCAGACCCTCCATTGCTTGCATAGGGAATACGTTGCACATCTTTGTAGGTAAGAACAGCGTACACACCCACCATCGCCTTCGCCGGAGAGGTGTCAATATGACGAATAATTGCGTGTGCATGAGGACTCGTGAGAATTGCTCCATAGAGCATACCTTTGAGCAAAAAATCATCCGCAAAAGTTGAGCGACCCGTCGCAAGCTTTGTGGCATCCACGGATTGTATGGATTTACTCACGACGCTCAATGGCACTTTCGATAACGCGACGAATGGCGTTATTGCCTGACTGATACGCGGCTGTTTTCCGGTTGCTCCCGTATCAATAATAGCTCGTTGTTTACCAGTAATAGCGGAGAAATCGTGTGCCCCCGTTGTACTGCTATAATCGGCAGGTAGTTCACCACGTAGCACTGTCGCTGCTCGTAACACCGCCTGTACAGGTTTCGCATAGCCCATACAGCGACAGAGGTTGCCAGAGAGAGCGTCGCGTACATCATCTTCGCTTGGATTGGGATTGCGGCTGAGCAGTTCCGTGGCAGACAGCAGCATACCGGGAGTGCAGAAACCACACTGCACCGCCCCCATGTCGATAAACGCCTGTTGTAGCGGATGTTGTGTACCCGTTGTATGCAGGCCCTCGACGGTTGTAAGCGTGCAACCACCGGCCTGCGTCGCCAACATCACACAGCTTGGTCGAGACACACCATCTACTAATACGGTACAAGCACCACATTCACCTGTTTCACAGCCCTGTTTGACGCTTGTAAACCCGTTGCGACGTAATAATGTTACTAGCGATTCGTTAGGGGCAGCGTCAAGGCTCTCAACCACTCCATTGACACGTAACTCAAGTTCCATGCTTGTCTTATCTGCTTTCTATGCTTGCACTACGATAGCTCGTATTCGCATCCTGCAACCGAGCGTTGTATACCGCCTCTTCAATCGCACGTTGAGCCAATTTTGTCGCACTTCCACGCCGATAGCCGCTACTTACCAGCACATCTGTTGGTGGGCGAAACTCGTTGCTTCCTGCTTGCATCGCGTCCAGCAAGCTCTGCCTATCATCCATATGCTTCCCTTCCAACAAACGCTCGATGGCGAGCGAACGTGTCGGCTCCATGTTGACGCCACCAAAAGCCACACGTACCCGTCGAAACGTATCCTGCTCTAGCTCGACAAGGGTAGCAACGTTCAGCAGAGCAACGTCAGTTAGTGTACGCCCTACGCGCAGGAATGACGCACCACATGCATTCTTTGTTGACGGAACAATCACCTCGACAATCAGTTCATCAGGGCGTCGCTCAAGCAACACTTTGTCACTAGAAAGAGTACGCTCCTGCTTTCCCTTGAACACAACCCCAGAAAGAGCTAGCCCTGGACGCTCCTCTGTGCCTCCACTAAGATTAACGGATGTTCGTGAACCGGAACGCAACATTACCTTTGCCTCAAGTGCCGAAAAAGCAGTAAGGAGATCCGCTTGCGAAGCTATACCTGCTCCAAGTGTGCCACCAACCGTCGCACTATTACGAACAAGGCGTGACGACGACGAGGCACGTGCAGCATGCGCCAGTAGACCTGATGCAAAGTTCTTTGTGATCGGTGCATCGACGAGACTCTGTAGTGTTGTCATCGCCCCGATATGCAACCCCTGCGTATCCTCCGCAACATAGGCCAAATCTAGTTCACGCAAGTCTACAACGGCCTCGATGCTCTCATCATCCAACCCTAACAAATAAGTTCCACCGGCAAGTGGAACGGTCTTTACATCGAGACGCGCCATGAGGAGTAGCGCGTCGTCAATATGTTCGACCCAGTGGTATTCAGCAAGATTACGCAACATGAAAAATTATTCCCTTTGTAGCGGTATCAGGGTGAACGTCTCTACATCGACTAGTCCCTGATCTGTTAATTTTAGCGTGGGGATAACAGATAGCGAAAGAAAACTTAACACCATGCAAGGATGCTCCAATGTACAGCCAAGTTCTGCCGCCACCTCATCCAGATGCCGCAGTTGTTGTACTAATTCTGCAGCGGGCAAGGGCGAGACAAGTCCACCAAGCGGCAATGGTACGCGCGCTCGTACTTCGCCCTCGACGACACAGGCGAAGCCGCCACCCATCTCTTGTAATATGTGTACCGCTAGCACAATATCACCATCAGCGGCACCAGCGACTACAAGGTTGTGAGCATCATGAGCTACGCTTGAGGCAATTGCACCTTTTTTCAGCCCAAAGCCTTTGACAAGGCCAAGTCCGACGCGCCCACTGGCATGATGTCGCTCGACCACAACCAGTTTGAGCAGGTCGCGCTCGGGGTCTGCAACAATCTCATTATTGAGTAGCGGTGCCTCTTCGTGCAGGTGTGCGGTGGTAATCTGTCCCTTGTTGATGCCGATCACCTCAACAAGACCTGTTTTGCCAGCGATACGCACATCTTGCTCTGTAAACGTACTGATATGTATCGTCTTCGTGGCCTCTACCTCATGCATCGCCATAGCAGTCTCAATGCCACCAACGGCAGCCGAAGGAATATCGACCAGCACGTTACCAGCCTGCGCCACTAGCATACCATCCTTGTAAACTGACTCGACCTTGAATGTGTCGAGGTCATCCAACACCACCATGTCCGCGACAAACCCCGGCGCAATCGCACCTCGATGATACAGGCGAAAATACTGCGCAGTGTTGTAGGAAGCGAGACGAATAGCCTCAACTGGCTTCAGACCAAGTTCAATGGCACGGCGCACTATCGAGTCCATATGTCCACGCGTGGTCAAATCCAGTGGGTCACGGTCATCAGTCACAAAAAATATTCGTGGAGGGTGCAACTCTTGTACAAGTGGCAACAGTGTATCGAGATTTTGTGCCGCCGAACCCTCGCGAATCATCAGCCACATACCCAACCGTAGCCGTTGACGCGCCTCTTCTATCGTCGTACATTCGTGGTCGGACATAATACCTGAGGCGGCATAGGCATTGAGGTTGCGCCCAACAAGTCCAGGAGCGTGCCCATCAACGACGAGGCCGCGCCTTATCGTCGCCTCGATCTTCTCCAGAACCTGCTCGTCGCCCTGTAACACACCGGGCATATTCATCATCTCAGCTAGTCCCAACACGCGCTCATCCGTGAGCAAGGGTAATAGGTCATCGGCAGTCAACACACGATATGGGCTTTCATATAAAGACGCAGGAACGCATGAGGAAAGCAAGACATAGGTAGAAAGCGGCAGCCCACGTCCAGACTCAAGCACGTAGCGAATGCCTTCAATACCCATCACATTCGCAAATTCGTGTGGGTCAAGCATCACCGTTGTGACGCCTCGCGGCACCACGATACGCGCGAATTCTGGCAACACTAACATCGTACTCTCGATATGCATATGCCCATCAATCAGTCCTGGTGCCAACCAACGCCCCTCCAAATCGCGTTCCACTAGTCCAGAATAGCTCTCGGAGATTTTTTTCCCGTCCCGCTCCAGTATGCCTACAATACGCCCATCAGCAATAGCAACATCCGCTCCATAGATTTCACCACTACAGACGTTGACGAGATTTGCATTGCGCAGCACGAGATCCGCACGTTGCTCACCGCGTGCGACCTGTATGCGCCGCCTGACATCGTTCATGATCGTTTGCCTTATCTCTCCTTGCAAAATCGTTTTCATCGCGCGTTTATTCCTCATCTCTGCATTGTCACACATAATACCAGATTGCGTCGCAAGAGTCGAATTACAGTGGCATTCTCCTAATCTTCATAACCAATATGGGTAAAGAAAATCATTTTTAGGCAAGGACTATAAAAAACGAATGAAACAAGTATTTAACACACTTTTAGTAATTATTTAACCTTCTTAAACTATACTAGGTGTGGCAAGCATAGTGCTATGTCAACTAATAGGCAGGAGGTCATGTTTATGAAGTTTCTAATCAAAACGGTCATGATGCTAGCTCTCGTAGCCGCACTCATGAACACGGCATTTGCGGCATCCACACATACGTCGCAAAACGGAAAAACAGCTACACCAATTAAACATCTTGTTGTTATCTTTCAAGAGAATATCGCGTTCGACCACTATTTTGGCACGTATCCTTATGCACAAAATCCAGCAGGTGAGCCGAAATTTACCGCAAAGGCAAAGACTCCCTCAGTTAATGGACTTTCACAGAATCTATTAACGAACAATCCTAATCTAGCGAATCCACGTAGGCTTGATCGCAGTGAGGCGTTGACCTGTGACCAGGATCACGATTACAAGGCCGAGCAGCAAGCCTTCGATCATGGTCTAATGGATAAATTCGTGCAGTACACGAGTGGGTCGGGCTGCAAAGACTCATCGGAAGTCATGGACTACTACGATGGCAACACCGTCACTGGTCTCTGGAATTACGCGCAACACTTCGCCTTGAGCGACAATTCCTATGGCACCACCTTTGGTCCTTCTACCCCTGGTGCGCTTAACCTGGTCTCAGGACAGACACACGGTGCAACTCCAGCAGCACTTCCAGACGTGGTAGCGAATGGGACGGTCATCGGTGATGATGATCCAGCATTCGATGCATGTTCCAGTGGACAAACACTTGCTATGAGCGGTACAAACATCGGCGATCTTTTGAATCAAAAAAATATTACTTGGGGCTGGTTTCAGGGCGGTTTCAAGCCTTCTTCGACCGCTAATGGTAAAGCTGTTTGCGGAGCAACACACACTAATATTGGCGGCGTGAGCGTCAGTGACTACAGTGCCCATCATGAGCCGTTCGAGTACTACAAATCAACGGCTAATCCCAATCACCTTCCACCTACATCGACAGCTATGATTGGAAAAACGGATCAGGCCAATCACCAGTACGACCTGACAGATTTCTGGGCTGCTGCAAATAGCAATAATCTTCCTGCTGTTAGCTACCTCAAAGCCTCACGCTATCAGGATGGTCATGCTGGTTACTCCGACCCACTTGATGAGCAGCACTTTCTCGTGAATACGATCAACCAGCTTCAGAAGCTTCCTTCCTGGAAGGATACGGCTGTCGTCATTGCTTACGACGACTCGGATGGCTGGTATGACCATGTGCTAGGTTCTATCGTGAACACATCGAGCGATGCCGCAAACGACGCACTCACCGATCCGGGTCAGTGTGGTGTGGGAAAATCTAATGCTTATCAAGACCGTTGTGGTTATGGTCCTCGCTTACCATTGCTGGTCATCTCTCCCTATGCGAAACAGAATTTCGTGGACCACTCGGTCACAGACCAGACCTCTATTCTGCGCTTTGTCGAGGATAACTGGGGACTAGGGCGTATCGGGGATTCCTCGTTTGATGCAAGGGCGGGAAGCCTGAACAACATGTTCAACTTCTCGCATAAGGGTCGTTCCAGCAAGCTGTACCTCGACCCCACAACAGGCGAGCCAACTCACAACTAAGGAATAACAGGGAAAAATTTTAGAACGAGTTACAAGTTGTGTAGCCGCATGGGCCCCCGAACGGGGGGGGGGGGGGGGGCCCAAAA
>CAXUHG010000020.1:50818-51494 GCA_964250805.1 uncultured Ktedonobacteraceae bacterium
CACATTTTTATTTTTTTGTACCCGCCACCCCTCGATCCGGGTTTTCATGCGGCTACACAACTTGTAACTCGTTCTAAACCATTGTGCTAAGATATTGATTTATTGGGACACAACGACTACAATAGACATATATATCTTATCGACTCGACACCATGCCCAAATATTCCAACGGTTGAAACCCTCGAAAGGACCAATAGTCGTGAATAATCCTTTAGAAATACGCAAAGTCGTTGGCAGCGTCATTCTCACGCTTATCTATGTCTGCTGCTTCGTATTTATTAAATCATCGCTCGTCATAGACTGGGTAGGCGACGGTAGCGTCACCACTAGCTTGATTCTCGTGATTGCTGTTATCGGCATTCTTGTGTTAGCCTTCTACAACATTCTGTATCAATCCAGCCCTGAGACTACCAAACTCAGCCTTACGGCCTCGTTCACCTTGATGTGGCTTGCGCTCGTCATTTTCTATCCTTTCCAGCCCGCACAGGCTGGTCAAAACGATGGTGCGGTTGGCTTCTTTGCCCTCATCGGTGGCCTCGCGGTCTGTGTGCTATGGGTACGTTTCTTCTCAGACGAAATCGTCGCATAAGACAGAGAGAAGAATACAGGGGTGGGGGGGGGGGGGGGGGGGGCGGGCGGGGGGGGGGAGGGGGAGGGGGGTATGTGATGGGTGAGT
>CAXUHG010000020.1:51504-55487 GCA_964250805.1 uncultured Ktedonobacteraceae bacterium
CACCACCACCACCCCCACCACCACCCCCCCCCCCCCCCCGCCCCCCCCCCCCCCCCCCCCCCCCCCCACCCCTGTATTCTTCTCTCTGTCTGTCTGACTAGTGCCTGAAATGACGTTGACCTGTGAAGATCATTGCAATTGCGTAGTGATTTGCCATGCGAATGCTCTCCTCATCACGAATAGAGCCGCCGGGCTGGATGATCGCGGTCACACCAGCTTTTGCCGCCGCCTCGACGCCATCGGCGAAGGGGAAGTAGGCATCGGAGGCCAGTACCGCGCCACGAGCGCGTTCCGCCGCCTTCTCGACCGCGATATGCACGCTGGTCACACGGTTCATCTGGCCTGCCCCCACACCGACAAGCATGAGTTTGTGAGCCAGAGCAATAGCGTTCGACTTGACATGGCGTACCGCCTTCCACGCGAACATCAGGTCTGTGACCTCTTCGAGCGTGGGTTCACGCTCGGTGACAACCTTATAGGTGATTTCGCGCTTACCTACCGCATCGGACGTTTGAAGCAGCAAGCCACCACTTACTGAACGAATATCGAGCTTGCCGACATCGGCTCCTGCTGGCTCAATAGGTCGATGCGTTGCCAGCAAGCGAATGTTTTTCTTTTTTTGCAGGATGTTCAACGCAGACGGCTCAAACTCTGGCGCGATGACCGCCTCATAAAACAACTGGCTGATTTCCTGGGCAGTCGCCTCGTCAATGCTGCGATTACTGCCGACGATTCCACCAAAAGCTGAGACGGAATCGCCCGCATGCGCTTTTTTGTACGCCTCAACTAAGTTTTCATCGCAGGCTAGCCCACATGGATTTGTGTGCTTGATAATTGCGATAGTTGGCGCGGTAAAGCTTTGTACAGCAGCCAATGCCCCATCAAGGTCGAGCAGGTTGTTGAACGATAATTCTTTGCCGTGCAACACCTCTGCATCCGCCACTGTTGCCGTTGTAGCACCGCCATGCATACCTGACCAGCGATAGAACGCCGCCTCCTGATGTGGATTTTCTCCATAGCGCAACGGCTGCACGCGTTCCAACGGGAGCGTAACCGTTTGCGGAAACGTCTCATTCTCACTGGCAACGGAGCGTAGATATTCAGCGATGGTTGTATCATAACTCGCTGTTTGTTGCAAAGCGATGGCAGCAAGGCGGCGGCGCGTCTCAAAGCTCACCTCACCCTGCTCACGCCATTCATGCATAACCGATGCGTAGTCTTCGGGGCGCGTCAAAATGAGGACCGATTGAAAGTTTTTCGCGGCGGCACGCGTGAGCGTTACACCTCCGATATCAATCTTTTCCAGCGCATCCATCAGCGTCACATCCGGCTGTGCAACCGTCTTCGCAAAGGGATACAGGTTAGACACAACAATATCAATGGGTGCCATTCCGTGCGTCTGCAATTCTTCTTGATGAGACGATAGGTCGCGCCGCGCCAGAATACCACCAAGAATAGCTGGATGCAATGTCTTGACGCGCCCGTCAAGTATCTCTGGGAAATTCGTCAACGCACTGACCGATTGTGCCTCGATGCCACCCGCCTGTAGTGCCTTGAGCGTTCCACCCGTTGCGAAAATAGTCACGTCATGGCTCCTCAGTTCTTGTGCCAGTTCGAGGAGACCGTCCCGATTGTCAACACTTATAAGTGCCCGCATGTTCTAATCCTTCAGGTTAATCATTCGCTGTGATACTTTATCTTAATCTTCTTATCACAATTCTTCACATGAACCAATCTTATCACATCCACAATCATAAACGTTTACGAAATAACCTCGGCTGTAGGGGCCATAATTCATTACGCCCTCGTCCCCGTCAACAATGGTGGCAAGGATTGAGGGACGTATTCAATGATAGAAAACGGAATCGCTGGGGACGAGGGCGTAATGAATTATGGCCCCTACAGCCGAGGTTGAGAACTCTTAACCGTAAACTGGTAGGAAAGTACCAATTTCTAGGAGTTTTCACGAATATGTCCGTGTAAGTATGGTAATATCGCAGCATATAGACACATATAGATACATAAAATATATGTGTTGTATGGGAAACAGCGAACAGTATCCGTATGTATTTGAGAAAGGTTCTCTCGCTTCGCGGAACACACCTGCGAACATTTATCGTAGAGCGACTCAAGGCGTACCGTTATAAGCATGTAGCATAACGGACGTAGCGCGTCAAAACTATCGTGGGGTACACATCCACAGGCAAGCATTCTATAGATCAGCTTCGATAAGGGGAGCGTGGACTCGTGCGCCCATTTTTTGAACCATAGCCTGTATAGGCGACAGTATTTGGAAGGAACAACGTAGAAATGCAAACACTTTCACGTCCGCAACCAGCGGCTCCACGTCCTGGTAGTCAACTACCAAAACCACGACGCGGCAGACGCTTTTCCCCCTTGATGCTCGTTGGCATCATCGTCACGATTGTCATTGCAGTAAGTGCTGGAGCCTTTCTTGTCTCACAGCGTAAGACGGGTTCTCATGCCGCGGGCGCAGCGGTCAATATGGATTGCACACTCATCGTACCCAAAAACCCACTCAGCGCAAAGGGTTTGGCAACACCTTATCAATTAGTGGCAACAGACGCAAATAATGGTCCATGTAATGAGTCTAACACAAATCAAACTGCATTCGTGCAGGGTGCGGTCTTCGACACGGAAACGGGCCAAATTTCGGCCTACAATCCTCTCGTCATTGACAAGGGCACGCAGCCAGCCATTGCACCAGTTGTACCAACGATTCCACAAGGTGCAGTCGTTGCCCTCTGGTTCGGTTTCAATGGCAATAATCTCACATTGCAGGGAGCAGACAACAACAGCCTAGCCAAAGGCAGATGTGTCAATGGTGTCAATGGTTCTATTTTCGGTCAGTTCGCCTACTGTAACGCTCCTGAGTTTTTCAAGAATGCAAAACGAGCAGTTGCGAATGGGCAACTTGTGCCACCTGCTCTCGGCATCGGTAAAGACGGACAGACCTGCCCAACGGTACGTGACTTCTCTATTGTTGACCAGGATCAGAGCGACAACGTGACAACCGCGTATCTCGTTAACGGCAACAATCAAATTGCACAGTTGACCGCTGTGAATATGACAAAGTTCCCTAATGGAACAGTACTTACAAACGGGAGTGATAACCGCCTCCTGGATATCGCTGTAGATGGTACTTTAGGATGTACACCCTGGAAGGTTGCCGACCTCGCTGATCCAGGTCAAGTGATTCCATCACTGCCACTAAATGAGTTACAGGCTGCTGCATTACAGGCAAAGCCCATTGCGCTGGTGCCAAACCTTGATCCGATGGTTCTTGTCAACAACCAACGCGACATCAATAAGCTGAATGCGTATCGTGCGGGTGTTGACCAGCCACAGGTACAAAATCCTCAGCAGGCTAATACGCGTGCATATTGTCTCAACTTGATGAACGTCGAGCCAAGCCGTCTCGCACTCGACATGCCATTGCTGTCCCAATCTGCATCTCCCGATGCGGCTGCTGCAAATAACCTAGCCAACTTCCTTGGTCAGCGTTTTGCGGCCACCTGGACAAACTTGACCTGCAACACTTTGACGGGCAAGGTAAGCCCAATTACGGTAAAAACTGATGGCAACGGCGTCGCAATTGCAACAATGATCAACGGCGTCAACACAACACCGGCTACGAAAGCTGTTAACTGCTCCATCAACGGAACTGTTGTCGCTGGCTGTACCGGCACGACCACTATCAATGGTCAGACATGTGCGTTGGCTCTGGATGTGAACACTAATCAGGTCAATATCACCTGCCCGGCAGCAAACGCTCAAAATAAGCAACAGGTTGATGGACAAACACAACCCGTAGACCCACAGCAAGGAAAAGACCACAAGCACATCAAAAACCAGTAACGTGCTACGGAAACGCATTCCAAACAAAAGTGCGGGTGGGGGGGCCGTTGCCCCCCCCCCCCTTTTTTTTGCACGCTCTCCTATAACCAGGTCCCGGCAGGCGC
>CAXUHG010000020.1:55497-58062 GCA_964250805.1 uncultured Ktedonobacteraceae bacterium
CCCACAACAACAACAAAACCCAGAAACTTGCTACGCAACCGCATCCAAAAAAAAAGGCCTGGGGGGGCTAACTTCCCCGACCAGCACTTTTATTTGGAATACGCTAGGTAATCCAGTGTCCTGAGAGATACTGCGTGAGCCAGAAAAAGAACAACGCACCCGCGATGAATAGATAGTTGAGGCTGAAACCTCGATGCTTGCCGATACCCGCCAGCACGATGAAAGCTGGAAATATCTCAATCATAAAACGCGGTACCGAGGTAAGCGGAAATGGATTCGAGACTGGAAAGAGTTGCAAGAAGACGTAGAAAACCAACGCATACAATCCGTATGAAAGCAAGGGACGCGGCAAACGCCACGGACCAACAAAACTCAACACGATCAAGACCAACACGAAGAGGTCGGTTAGCAGGTCCAAGCTATTACGCAATCCTTGAAAGCTAAACAATCCGTTCACTCTGAGGTAGTGAAGCGTCTCTAGGTAAGCAACGCCTGGGAAGGCAAAGTTGCGCCCCCAATGTGCTTGAGCATGTGAAAAGGAAAGGGCGTCATGAAACTTGAGATAGCAGTATGCCGCAAAGAGTCCCATACCTGCTACGATGAGTACTCCGCTCAGCACATTCAAGCGGAATTTTCTCAGATCAAACTGATGCTGATACAGATACTCATAAGCGAAAGGCACCAGCAGCAATATACCTACAGAGCGCGTCAAGCTCGCTAGCAGACCAAAGAGTCCCGCTACCCACCAGCGTCCATGCCGCATATTGTAGAAGCTCAGTAGCGAAAGACAGACGAAAAGCGACTCGTTATACTCGGCGGCAAAAAAGAAGGCCGTTGGAAATACCGAGATATAGAGTATGGTGCGTAACGCTCGCTCATGCCCAAAGTCTTCGCGCACAAGTCGGTAGAGAACCATGAGCATAATCAAGCCCGCGACATTGGAAATGATCAGCCCCGCGATGTAGGGAGAAGAAACAAAGGGCAGTAAGATTCTTTCCAATAAAGGATAGAGCGGAAAAAACGCAGTAGTTGTAGTATCCTTATAGCCAGAGGTCGCAATTTCAGCAAACCAATTAGCATCATAGCGTTGCCAAGCGTGCCATAGCGTATATATATGTACCGATTTACCGGAGAAATCAGGTAGTACAAAGAGAAGAGAATAAATAGTGGTCACAAGAATAGCGAGATGAACTGCAAGATAGCTAGAAAATATTTGTTTGAGGGCATCGTACCAATTAAGCAATGCGCCTTTGAAAGCCTGCGAGAAGGGAACGTGCGAAGGAGATTGTTCTCTTTCATCCGCTTCTCCGACATCAGTACGCTGAATAATGTCCTCATGAATAGATTGAGACGACATATATGCTCCATACCATAAATAGAATTAAAAACGGGCATGGCAGGATAACTCCTGCCACGCCCTGATACCACTTACCAATTTGTTGGATCGTTATTGACCCGCAACGGCTCCTTGCTCTTCGGCCTCAAAGCTCGCAAGAATCTCCGCGATTGAGGGACGATTTGGAAACTCGGTGACGATGCTCACATCGCGACGCTGACGCGAATTGTGCCCGAACTTGACGTAGCCGTCGATCAAAGCGAACAGCGTATGGTCGCGTCCAACGCCAATAGCCACCCCAGGCTTGATCTTTGTTCCACGTTGGCGCACAATGATACTGCCAGCGGAGACAAGTTCGCCATCATATTTCTTCACACCAAGCATCTTTGGGTTGCTATCTCGTCCATTACGAGAGCTACCCATACCTTTTTTATGTGCCATGACGTTTTATTCCTCTGTTGTGCTTTCAGTACCCTCACCCGATGAGGTGCGACGACGGCGCGTCCTCTGCTCAGTCTCGGTTGTGGGAGTCTCTTCCACGGGTGCAACGATGTCGGCATTCGCGCTGGTGGCGACGCCCTCATCCTCGGCAACCGTCTTCTCTTTGGGAGTTTCGCCCGTTATCAGGCTCTTCCCGTTCGCTACAATATCGTCAATGCTCAACACGGTCAATTCCTGGCGATGACCTTTGCGATGACGAATACGTTTCTTTGGTTTGTATCGGAAAACGATCAACTTTTCGCCGCGAGCCTGTTTGACCGCAGTCGCTACAACCGACGCATTGGCAACAAATGGCGTTCCCACCATCGCACCGTCCGCATCAGAGATTAGCAACACCTCGTCGAACAGAACCTGCTCACCGTCTTCGACCGCGAGTCGATTGACTTCGAGCGTCTGGCCCACAGAAACCTTGTATTGTCTTCCACCACTTTTAATTACCGCAAACATGTTTCTCTCCTTATTTTTTCCAGCCCCACTCCCCTCTTCTGCATAGCTCCAGGGGATACGTGGGTGGCATAGGTGGAGAGCCATCCGTCACAGTTCCATTTTCCCAGATGCTTGTCTTAACGCTCGCTTTCGCGTTGGCGTGACATTGTTCATTTTCAACATACACGCACACGCACGAACGCATTCAGTTCTTCGCCTTGTGGCGCAAGGGGTTTTCGTCTACATGCAAACACAGCCGTAGACATGCGGCAGCCACACTATGATAGCAGGATAGAAATAGC